>NZ_JAKGAP010000021.1 GCF_021532375.1 Paenibacillus alkaliterrae | reverse complement strand
CGTACTGTTTCTTCGTCATATTGTGTTCCCCTCCGCTTGATTTCATTGTATCTAAGTAAGGGGTGTTCTGTCCAAGTCTAAATAGGGGCTAAAAAGATACCTCGCGCGTGAGCTACATTCATATTCTCATGAATCGGGTCTTACTTCCATGTGTGTGGGATTTGACGCTCACGGTAAAGGAGGCCTATGGCCTGGCGTTCCGCGCGATGTGGATCGGACTTGCGGTCGTGACGGTGAACGCGTTTCTGATCTTTATTTTTGGCAGGCAGCTGCTGGGCTTGTTCACGGATAATAAAGAGATCATCGCGATGGGCGTGTCTTTATTAGGACTAAACCTGCTGCTTCAGCCAGGCAAAATGGTCAACATGGCGCTAGGCAACTCGCTCAATGCGGTCGGGGACACCCGGTTCACGATGTGGACGTCCGTGTTCTCGATGTGGCTGCTTGCGACAGGCCTCGCCTATTGGGTGGGGATTGAGCTCGGCTGGGGACTGATCGGCATTTACGCTTGCATGATTCTGGATGAGTACGTTCGCGGCACGCTGTCGCTTATCCGGTGGAGGGGGAAGAAGTTTCTGCGCAAGGCGGAGCTCGACGAGGCGGATGGAATGACGGCGGCAGAAGGCGAAGCGGGTGGCCGGATTTCGAAACAGACCGCGCTGGACGTCTGATAAAGGAGTATAATAGAAGAAGGAAACGACAGCGGCTTAGCGTTTGCGGGCTGCTGTTTTCCGTATTGACGGCAAGGGAGCGAACGATAGAATGGCATCGATGATCATGATGAATGAAAAAATACGCGCCTCCGAGGTGCGGTTAACGGGTCTGCGCGGCGAGGAGCTGGGCATCATATCGCGCGATGAAGCGCTGGCGATGGCGCGCGAGCTGAAGGTGGATTTGGTATGCACCTCGCTCATGAGCAGTCCGCCGCCTTGCAAGCTCGTCGGCAAAGGGCAGGCGAAGCAGCAAGCGACTCAGGAGAAGCGCGGCGCGAAGGCGCAGGAGCAGCCGGGCAAAGTGAAGGAGCTGCGCTTAACCCCGCATATCGAGGAGCATGACTACGACACGAAGCTGCGGCAGGCGGCGAAGCTGCTTGCTTCGGGCAACGGCGTGCAGCTCGTCGTGCGCATTCAGGGCAAGGAAGGCGCTAAGGCGAAGGAGCTGCTGGAGCGCTTGGTCAAAGATCTCGCCGGGAGCGGCAAGAAGCAGACGGGTATCCAGGTCAGCGGCAAGCAAGCGGCAGTGCAGCTGCTGCCTCTGTAAGGGGGCGGCTGTACGGGGAGATGCAGGGGGAGAGCAGGAGAGGTGCGGGAGAGGTGCAGAGGAAGGTACAAAGTGAGTGTGTGCTTTTTCTCCAA
The DNA here is from genome assembly GCF_021532375.1 of Paenibacillus alkaliterrae. Taxonomy (GTDB): domain Bacteria; phylum Bacillota; class Bacilli; order Paenibacillales; family Paenibacillaceae; genus Pristimantibacillus; species Pristimantibacillus alkaliterrae. The sequence continues at coordinate 3,616 of NZ_JAKGAP010000021.1, read as the reverse complement.
ATTATTGTTGAATGCGCTTTCTTGTAAGTGTTAATGAGGTTAATGACCAATGGGCTGGGCGTAAATTGCGTTCGTTCAACGACACTTAATGAGGTGAAACGTTAATGGCAAAAACCGTACATACAGGGCCGATCAAGCTGCCGAAGCGGCCGGATCCGAAGCTGTGGGTGAGCAAAGCGCCGTTTGGACTGGGACGTATTAAGCCGCATCATATTCGGGATACGCTTAAGGTCGCTTGGGATAACCGTGATAATCTTCCTTATGCATATCGGATTTTGACGCAGGGGGTATGCGATGGCTGCGCGCTTGGCGTATCCGGCCTGTATGACCAGACGCTCGACGGTCCGCATTTATGCACGACGCGGCTGAATGTGCTGCGCTTGAACACGATGCCTGCGATTAAGCCGGCCATGCTTCATTCGGATATCGGGGAGCTGCGGAAGCTCGACAGCGCCCAATTGCGCAAGCTGGGGCGTTTGCCTTATCCGCTCATTCGCGCCAAAGGTGAACGCAGCTTCCGCAGGCTGTCCTGGGATGAAGCGCTTGATCGCATCGCAGCCAAGGCGCGGACCATTGATCCGAAGCAGCTGGCGTTCTACTTAACGGCGCGCGGCATTACGAACGAGTCTTATTACGCGGCGGCGAAGGCGGCGCGGCTCATCGGCACGAACAATATTGATAACGCCTCGCGTATCTGCCATTCTCCGTCCAAAACGGCGATGAAGCGTTCGGTCGGAGTCGGCGCCTCAACCTGCAATTACAAGGATTGGATCGGCACGGATGTGCTCGTGTTCTGGGGCAGCGTAGCGGCGAACAATCAGCCGGTATCGACCAAATACATGTATGCGGCCAAGCGGAAGGGGACGAAAATCATCGTCATCAACCCCTACCGGGAGCCTGCGATGGAGGGGTATTGGATTCCGTCGATTCCGGAATCGGCGCTGTTCGGCACGAAGCTGGCCGATGACTTTTACCAAGTAAACATTGGCGGAGACATCGCGTTCATGCACGGCGTCATGAAGATTTGGTTCGAGATGGAGGAGGAGCAGCCGGGCTCGGCGATTGATCATTCTTTTGTGAGCGAGCATGCGAATGGGTATGAGGCGCTGAAGGCGTATGTGTTGGAGCAGCGCTGGGAGCTGCTCGAGAAGTCGTCCGGGCTGACGAAGGAGCGGATGAAGGCGTTCGCCGTGCTGCTTGCGGCAGCGAAATCCGGCGTATTCGTATGGAGCATGGGACTGACGCAGCACCGCTTCGGCACGGACAATATTTCGCAGGTGGCGAACCTGGCGCTGCTGCGCGGCTTCCTCGGACGCGAGCATTGCGGCTTGATGCCGATCCGCGGCCATAGCGGCGTGCAGGGCTCGGGCGAAATGGGCGCCGATCCGTTCAGCCTGCCGGGCGGCGAGTTCAAGGGCGCGGATATCGCGCGCATCGAGGAGGCTTGGGGCTTCAAGCTGCCGGAGTGGCAGGGCGACATCGTCGGCGTATCGCTCGAGAATGCCCTGCTTCCGGAGCGGCACGAACGGAAGCTGAAGCTCTTCTATACGTCCGGCGGCAACTTTATCGAGACGATGCCTGATCCTGATTTCGTGAGGCGATGCTTGGAAGCGGTAGACATTAGGGTGCACCAGGACATTATGCTGAACAGCTCCACGCTTCTGGATGCGCAGGAGGAGGTTATTGTGCTGCCGGCCATGACCCGATATGAGCAGCCGGGCGGCGGTACGTCTACGTCTACGGAGCGGATGGTCTATTTCTCGCCGGCTATTGACGGTCCGCGGGTGGAGGAAACCCGGGCGGAGTGGCAAATTTATGCGGATCTGGCCGCGCGGATTAAGCCTGAGCTGCGAGAGTTGATCGCCTTCGAAGATGCAGCCGCGGTAAGGCGCGAGATGGCGGTCGCCGCGCCTGACTATGACGGTGTGCAGCATTTGCAGAACCGGGGCGATGTTTTTCAGTGGGGCGGGGCTTGGCTTTGCGAGGATGGCATTTGTCCAACCGTCGACGGAAAGGGCAATCTGCTGCCGATTGAGCTGCCGGAGCTGCGCAAGCCGGAGGGGCATTTTTATGCCACGACACGCAGAGGCAAGCAGTTCAACTCGATGATCTACGGGGAGAAGGATGCCTTCAACGACGCCGGGCGCTATGCTGTATTGATGAGCGCTGAGGACGCGGCTGCGCTTCGCATCTCCGAGGGAGACGCCGTGGTCGTCTACAACCGCAGCGGGACGTTCCACGGCAGAGCCAAATGCGAGGATATTGCCAGCGGAAATATCGAGCTGTACTGGCCGGAGGGCAACAGCCTGTTTGCCAAAGGGGTCTATGAGCCGCAGGCCGGCATCCCCGAATACAATGCATCGGTCGTCGTGGAGCGGGCGGATACGTACCATGCTTTGAAGGATACGAAATATGTGGAGAAGCGGATCGAGGAGCTGGAGACGGAGCCGCCGGAGTAGGCTATTAAAGGGTGAGCGACAAGGGGGGACAGCAAATGGAGCATACCAATACGACAAAATGGCCTATTCTCAAATACGACGGCAGCGAGCTGTTTGAGATGGACGATGAAATTGCGGCCGAATTTCCGCTTACCTTGAAGCTGGACGGGGAGGAATTCGCGACGATCGTATGCTCGCCGTCCGATTTGCAGGAGCTTGTCATCGGTTTCCTGGCGTCCGAGGGCGTTATTCGCACGGCCGGGCAGGTGAAGTCGCTCATCATTCACGAGGATACGGGCTTCGCCTATGTCGGGCTGGAGCATAAGTCGTCGATGGGGATTGAACATTATACGAAGCGCGTGATCGGCTCCTGCTGCGGGAAGAGCAGGCAGTTTTATTTTCACAACGATAGGCAGACCGCCAAAACGGTCATGACCCGCACGCGCATCACGCCCGAGCAATGCATCCGCTTGATTCTGGAGCTGCAGGACAGCTCCGCGGACTTCCGCAGCACGGGCGGCGTGCATAATGCGGCGATCGGAACGGCGCGCGGGCTGCTGATCGTAAGGACCGATATCGGACGCCACAATGCGCTCGACAAGCTGTTCGGCTATTGCCTGCTCCACCGCCTTCGCACCTCGGATAAAGTGATCGCCTTCAGCGGCAGGCTCTCCTCGGAGGTTGTGCTGAAAGCGGCCAAAATCGGCTGCGGCATCCTGCTCAGCAAATCGGCGCCGACCGATCTTGCGCTGCGGCTGGCGGATGATCTCGGCATCACCTGCGTCGGTTTTATCCGCGGCGGCGAGATGAATGTGTATACGCATCGGGAGCGGATTGATTTTGGCAATGGATTGACAGCTGGAAATTGATTGTATATCATTTTATGAAAAACATTATCAATAAGAACATGCAGCTAACGCCGATCTGCATCGACTTAGGTTACAGAAAAGGAGTCACAGATGCTTCGTCGATTTTTTGCCTATTACAAGCCTTACAAAAAGCTGTTCCTGCTTGATTTCTGCTGTGCGGTCCTGCTCGCGATTCTCGAGCTATGCTTCCCGCTGGCGGTCAGCTATGTCATTGATACTTTGCTGCCTGACGGGAATTGGGGACTGATCCTAACGGCCTGCGCGATTTTGCTCGTCATTTATATCATTAATACGTTTTTGCAATATGTG
>NZ_JAKGAP010000020.1 GCF_021532375.1 Paenibacillus alkaliterrae | reverse complement strand
TTTGCTGCCTGACGGGAATTGGGGACTGATCCTAACGGCCTGCGCGATTTTGCTCGTCATTTATATCATTAATACGTTTTTGCAATATGTGGTCACATATTATACATTAGGTAGGTATGATTAATTAAAAATGACCTCTGTAATTCGAAACGGAAGCGTCTTGAATCGGTGAGCTCCTTCACCAGTCTCCTGGTCACATTCAATAACTACACTGTCAAAAAGCGTCTGCATCCATTCTTTACGTGACAAATTATCAAGGTTTGGCCAATATTTATTTAATTCGACAAGGTTGTCTATCGTTGTAGGATTAACCCCAAGATCATAGGATCGCGCATCTTCTAATGCTTTCTTGATAATCATTTCTTGCTCATCATCTTCACGTTTGCGCGCGCGGAAATCCGTCTCGCTAATCATATCTTCAGCAAACATATACTGCCACTTTTTGCGACGTTCCGTAATGATACGCAATTCTTTAAGCAGTTGTTCCTGGTCGGCAGCTTGATTTCGATTAGACGCTTGGATTTCATCAATTCCAGCAGCTACTTCTTGTTGAGACAGTAATACACTTGTGACATGGGACATAATCATTTCCTCCGCTACCACCTGACGGAGCATAGGCATGTTACAGCCTTGTCCTTTTTCTCGGTTGTAACATTTGTATACGCGAATAGGTTCATATTTGGTCCCGTCCGCTCTCCGGTTCGTGTATGTGCTTCCTTTTAGTTTGCTGCCGCAGCGCGCGCACCGGAGTATGCCCACAAACCAATAATCAGCTTTACGCGAGTTTCCGTACTTTACGCGTTTATTCATTCGCTCCATGTGCTCCTCAAACTCTTCCCATGAATAAATAGTGGGGAAGCTCGATTCCGAAATCATCACATCGGCACGATCCCCTTTCTTGCGGAAGCCATATTTCCCTTGCTTATCCTTAGAGCCGAACCTTATCTTCCCGGCGTAGATAGGATTTTCAAGCGTGTACCCAATCATGGTAGGGGACCATATCGCATCGTCACGCCTTTTCATGCCCCGGGAGTTTAGATACATCGCCGTATTCCGCAAACCGTTACCAGCCATATATAATCGCCTGAGTTCACGCAATGTAGTGTATTCCTCCGGTACGATGTGCATGGTTTCTCCATCCCAGGCGTATCCGTAGGGAACAACTCCCCCGGGCCAATTACCCTCTCTGACTAGCTGCTCTTTACCGAAACGGACGCGCTCCCCAAGATTAGCCCGTTCCCATTCAGCCAGGGACGCAACGATATTAATGAACAGCCGGCCCATCGCAGTGGTCGTATCATAAACCTCGGTAGCTGATCGGAACTTAATATTCTGTTTGTCAAACAAGTCCAGCAGGGCGTGTAAGTCACGTACCGAGCGCGTAAGTCTATCCAATCTGTAGACGAGTAGAACGTCGAACAAGCCCTCCCCAGCGTCTGAGAGCATCCGTTTCACTTCGGCACGATTCAAGTCCTTTGCAGATTCGCCTTCCTCAATATAGGTTTCGACTATTTCCCAATCCTGAGAGACAGCGTAGGCTTTACATCGGTCGATTTGAGCGTCAAGAGAATAACCTTCCTCCACTTGAGCTGAAGTACTTACACGGACGTATATAGCTGCTTTCATGTTGTTCCTCCTAATAAAGAAGCCCCTAGAGAGGGGCGTTGTTATCAATTCCATTGGAACGTTCATATGCGTAATAAAGCACAGATTTAGCTATCGATATTTCAAACATCATTATTGGAATACGGAGGACAAAGTAAACGACTCCACCTTCCCACCAATTTGTTGCAAAAACAATGATCATTAAAACCAATAACGCCAGGTTGGAAAATACTTCTATGGTTTTACTATAAACACCAAAACCATATCTGCCTATTCCATTGGCTATTCCGAATAAAACACTAATTATAATAAAGGTATTCCACATAATTGTCGGCATAAAGAAATTCCCTGCAATATTTATGATTACAGAGGAACACTCAGAGTTTGCTACATAAAGACAAATAAAGATAAGAAGGTGTCTGAAAAATGGATAGTTTTCTTTCATTGGCAAAGAAGTATTTATAAAAAAAGAAAATATAATAGAAAGTACGTAGAATGTAAACCAATTGTAATCAAACATATAAAAAATAATGGATTGGAATATAAACGCAATTGTAAATAACCATAAAAATCTAAAAAATAAACCAGTGTAATATCCAGTTTGCGTACCCGGATTCATATTACAAACACTCTCCCGACAATATTCCCCATCGGTTGGGGGATTGGCTATAAATCCCTACGTATTTGAATCACTTTACCTATAATATGTATTTGTTTAGCTGGATAAATCTGAGTTTCGTAAGTTGTATTCGACGGGATCAGCACACACATACCGTCCTGGCATTTTACCCTTTTCAAGGTAGCTGCTTCACAATCGATCGCCACAACTGCTATATCCGAAGCTGTGACGTCTTCATCCATAGCTACAATTACCTTATCGCCATTAAATATGTAATCGCCTGCCATGCTGTCACCATTAACGACAAGCACGAAACCACGCCTACCGCGCAACACCTCAGGTTCAACTAATTCGTATCCTTCTGTATGTTCACTCATGAGGATTGGTTCACCAGCCTTTATTGTCCCTAGCACGGGTAATCGTATCATGTTAGAGGGATCGTAGGGGATGGCATTATGTGGTAACTGTTGAACTTCGTTGCGACCAACTAAATGATCTATTGATACCTCAAAGAAGTCAGCTAATTTTTCTAAGGTTGCATACTCTGGTACTCTTCTATTTATCTCATATTGTGCGTAGGTACTCCTAGTTAAATGTAACCTATCCGCAATGTCTTGTTGTGTAAGTTTTTTCTTCTTTCTTAATAGTACGAGTGTTTCCCCAAGCATCTAATTTCCTCCTTCCAATGACCTATAAATAGCGCAACATCATCAACAATTATATCGTTGCATCAAGCGACAATAAACAAATGGGGCGATTATTAACATCCTCCAAAAATACTATTGACTTTGTGGCAACATGCAACTATACTGTGGTCATAGGGCAGTTGCTTCAAGCCACAAAACATAAGGGGGGTGATAACGTGAAACAAAAGCGCGATTGGTTGTCTGGTCTAAGGAACCATCAAAAACTAACCCATCAAGACGTTGCGGACTTAGCGAAAATCGACCGTTCCTTCTACACTCAAATTGAAAATGGGGATCGAAACCCAAGTGTAGAAACCGCGCAAAAGATCGCAAACGCCTTGAAGTTTGACTGGACCATTTTTTTTAACCATAAACGTGGCATAAAGCCACAAAATAAAACGGCGTAGGAGATGAGGATAAAGTGAAATTAGTATTCGTCGAAAACAACCGTCCAGTAACGGACAGCCTTACGGTAGCTGAAACATTCGGTAAAGATCATTCCCGGGTAATGAGAGACATTCGCGAGCTCGGATGCAGCGAAGTGTTTCGGGTAGGCAATTTCGCCGAGTCGGTTTATCTAAATCAGCAAGGAAGAGAAACACCAAAGTTCCTGATGACCGAACAAGGATTTGCACTACTGGCCATGGGATACACCGGAAAGAAAGCAATGAGCTTCAAAGAACAATACATCCTCGAATTCGATAACCTCCGAATTCAACTAAGTAACAAAGTTGAGGTGATGAGCGAACGCAAAGCATTGATCCAATCGCTCAAACTAACCGCCGAACTTGCTGATGAAGTCGAGGAAATCAAAGACCTTACGCAAGCCAACAGTCAAAGGATATTCGAACTAGAAGCAAAAGTTGACGAACAAATCACGTTGGATAGCGGTGATCAACGCAAAGTCCAGAAGGTTGTTGCTCGTAAGATTTACAGCATTGAAGTCGACAACAAGCAACGCAGTCAGTTATTCCGTCAGCTCCACCGTGAAATAAAAGACCGCTGGGCCGTACCGAGTTATAAAGACATCCGCAAGCACGAACTGGATGGACTTATGAACTATATTGAAGCATGGCGCCCGATAGCCACCTAGGAGGAACGCGAGATGTTCTATATCAAGACAGAACACGGCGGGAAGCAAATAAAGGTTGAAATCTTCGGTGACGAGATATACACCATTTGTTTCAATTGCGGTAAAGAAATACAAGTTGATGATGAAACGCTGCGAGAAGTCATGAAGGATGGTGATTTATCCTCAACGTCACTTAGCTGCTGCAGCAATAAAAAGCCCGAATTAACAGTAATCAAATAAGGAGGCATAACCCATGCAATACGATCCATCTGTAGTAAAAAACCAACCCAGCGACCGCTGCCGCAAGAATATGGCGTTACTCGTTGCAAAAGAAATCCTCAAACGAGCAGCCAAAGCTAATCAAGGCGCATGAAACACGCTCTATACGTAACCCAGCAAGCTTTAAAGGACTATGCGGACGCCAGCTGGCACCAACGTCTGAACATCATGACGGAGTATTTCGAGAATGAGCTGCCGGTTGTGGTGGAGGAAATGAAACGCAAATTGGAGGGTGAACAGTAATGGGATTTTTTAAAAAAACGAAAGAAGAAGCATTTGCGTATGCTCGCGAGAGAGCTCAACGACTTGGTTCTGATCAGCTTGTTATTGTGGTTGACGGTGGTTATCGCGTAGGAGGAGAAAAGACAATCTCTCGTTTCTTCCCGAATTTCCTAGGGTGGTATGTAAGACCAATTTATTAAGAGGAGGCATAACCATGGAAAACCCAATCATCGCCGCAGGAGAGCGACAGAACAACCGCATACCGATTCGTTATCCTCGCATTGTGATGAATCCCTGCGAATGCGGCGTAGGAGAAGCGGTAGCAGTCTACAAAGGCAAGCAGAAACTTTGCATAACCTGTCTGGAAGGAATATTGGAGGTGGAACTTATATGAACAAAGTCCAGCCAGTATGCGGTCCTAAACCAATCGTTCGCAATCCCCAGCAAGGCCAACCATTTGAGAGAAAAGGAGAGGTTAGAGTATGAGTGAAAAAGTGAAGCTGCCACGTGAAGTGGCGAGAGCGCTCAACTACGCACGTAACCGCCTAGGATGGACGGATGGGAATATTCTTGTTCGAACAATCAGAGGTGATTGGGAATCCGCAGAGATGCAGCCACTCAACGAATTCGTACAGTCAGATGACGATCGGATTTTAATTGCTGCCGCTCTTGTCAACGGCTATGAAGTAGAAGAAACGCACGTAGTCGAAATATGCCATATTCCGTATAAGTTAATGAGGAGGTAAATGTATGAAAGCTTGGGATCACTTGGAATCACAAATTGCTGAATTTATACAGGATTTAAACGGTCGAGGTTGGAAAAATGAAGAAATCGAGCAATCGCTCTCCAACCGGCTGTACTGGGTAACAGAAGCACCATTCCGCGGCGAAGTCTTCAACTACGAATCAGCTCGCTTCACCCTTCATCAGCTTTGCAACATTGTCGATATGCTCACCGGTTCAGATCAATCGTTTGTAGACGAGTTGAGAGGGCATATCAACTCACTTCTGAATGTGGGCTATGAGCAGGAAGTTGTTGCAGCTGAGATGCAGCGCGAACTTGTGTGGAGCTTGAAACAATCGATTGATAAAGGAGAGGTAGCATGAATCACATTTCGCCTTGTTGTCACAAAGAAATCATCGTCAGGACGCACGTTGAATTCCCATTAGGAGGTCGTACCTGGGGCATGAGCTACAAATACGATGCTTGCGCCGGATGCGGAAATGAGGTTGAGGAATATGTCCATGCTTGCGAAGAGTGCGGAGAAGTTAGGTGTGAATGCGACGCCGGAACAGTATCAGTGGTTGGCTCGGAAGATGTTAAGCAGACCGAACAGCCGGAGGTTGGTTGAAATACTGGTATTGAGCCAACATTTTCGAATGACAGCACAGAAAAAAGGCGTAGCTCGAACTACGCCAGTCGGGAAATAACGAAATATGGTACGTCCATCATACCCCAAGGAATGAGGGATTTCAAATGCCAATTATTGAGCATGAAGGCGAAAAATACCTACAAGTCATGGCACACTCAGCTGTTAGGCCGTACGGTAACGATCGGTTAAAGGTGCTGACTTTTGAAGAGGATGGCACGGTGCAGTGCAAGTCGCGGACCGTTCCTCATCGGTTGTTTGATGCTGTTGCAAGTATATACGAAAGGAACGTTTGAGCCATGGAGAAGCGCACAGCCTTAGTGTTGCGCCACAAGAAAACGGGGCTCTATTACGACAAAATGAACGGTCATGGTAAAGAATTGTGGCAGGCGCGGCGTTTTATGAACGAGGAACAGCTGGCGGTATGGTCGGAGGCATCCATCTACCGCCCGGATGATCCCGATGAATATGAGCCGGTTGTAGTTGAAATGAGCATACAGGAGGTAATGAAATGAGCGTAACAAAGAATCTGTATCAAAAGATTAGCGCGGTTATGAAGGACATTCAGTACTTACAGAAAGATGATAACGTTTCGACCGGGAAAAGCGGGTCCTACAAAGCCATGTCAGAGGAAAAAGTTACGCAGACGGTAAGAGAATCACTTATCGAGCATGGATTAATCATTTTGCCCGTTGCACAAGCACATAGCCGTAGCGAGTTGATTGACCGGGACGGCGTGTTAAAAGGCTATCTTAGTACCGTTGATACGCAATACAAGATAGTCGATATCGACACAGGTCAATTTGAGCTACTGGCATCCAGCGGCACGGGAGCTGACACGCAGGATAAAGGCGTGGGCAAGGCGATGACCTACAGTTACAAGTACCTGTTGCTCCGCACATTCGCCATTCCGACAGGTGACGATCCTGACAAAGTTTCTAGCGCCGCGCTCGATGAGCAGCATGAAGCCAGCAAACGGAAAGCGGCTGAGGAAGATGCGAAGCTGCTGCCTGAGTTAAAGGCGAAGTGGCAAACGTTAGCCGGGAACCTTGATGGATTCGATGATTGGCACGGAAAACAGCATAAAGCCGGTATCACAAACCAAATAATGAACCAAATGTTAACTAAAAAGATGATGGATAAGAAAAAGGAGGCTGTGTGATATGAACGTTGCAGCATTAGTGGGGCGGTTAACACGAGATCCTGATTTACGGTATACGAGTACGGGTGTAGCGACCTGTACTTTCTCCATCGCGGTTGAGGATCCATTCGCCAAGACAGACCCGAAAGCGGATTTCCTGCCGATTGTCACCTGGAAGCAGCAAGCCGAAGCTTGCGCTAATTATCTCCGCAAAGGTTCATTATGCTCCATTGAAGGCAGAATAAAGACTCGCAATTACGAAAACAAAGACGGACAGCGCGTTTATGTAACGGAAATTTTAGCAAATGGCGTTCGGTTCTTGGAACCAAAGAAAAACGGAGATCAACAATCTAGCAATCAGACTAGCAATCAGAATTCAGATAGTCGTAGCGACGAACCTCCTATTGATGATTTGCCATTTTAACAAGGAGTGAGCCTAATGGAAATCGCACAAGTAACCCAAGAAGTATACACCGCATCTAAACGCCTAGAGAAGGCCGCTAACGAACTCTACAAGCTGGGGGAAGCTAAGGCTTCCTCCGAGCAAGTATACCGCGTAAAGCTTGCTCAGGAGATGCTGAAGCTAAAGACAGAAGGAATGGCAGTCGGCATGATCTCGGACGTATCCAAAGGGAATGTCGGTGACTACCTTTTCAAGCGTGATTATGACGAGGTTCGATTCAAAGCAGCTCTCGAATCAGTTGATGCCATTAAGAGTCAGCTATCGGCGCTGCAGAGTATCTTGCGGTACCAGTCAGATTTTTAAGAAAGGGCGGTAGATATGGAATCACTACCTAAAAGATTTTCCGAAAAAATAGATTTTAGTGGCGATTGTTGGTTGTGGAAAGCCTGCATCTACAAAAATGGATATGGTCATTATTACTCCAACAAAAAACACGTATATGCCCACAGGTACTCATACACCCATTTCTATGGAGATATACCGGATGGAATGAACGTTCTGCATGAATGTGACGTTCGAAATTGCGTTAATCCAAGACACCTTTCTGTCGGAACACAAAGCAAAAACTTGCTGGATATGTACAAAAAGGGCAGAAGCGGAAAAAGAAATTTCCCAGTCGGCGATGATCATTGGAGCAAAAAAAGACCTGATTTAGTAAAACGCGGAGAATCAAATAACAAAGCAAAAGTTACTCCTGATATTGTACGGGAAATCAGAAACAGTTACAGAAGAGGAACAAATCGCAAGAGCGATCTTTCATACAACGGACTAGCAAAAAAATACGGTTTGACAATAAATGCCGTTAGAGAAATTGTTCTTCGGAACACATGGACTCACGTCGAATAACGTGTAGGAGGACAAGCTATGGGATTACCATTCCAACCGGTCCCGAAACCCACTCACAAACGAAACAAACCAACGGCGAAGCAGCGCGGGGCTATCAGCTCCTCTGTTCGCCAACAGGTCAACATTCGCTCCCAAGATCGATGCGAGAGATGCGGCAAGCACATAAGCAACGTTTGGACGCTTGAGCAAGCCCATATAAAGCGGCGGTGGACGATGGAGGGTAAATGTACCGCAAACGATCTCGTACGCCTCTGCGGTCCTTCTAGCGATTCTAGCACGTGCCATCATTTTGCAGATTATACAAGAGCCGGCCGGGAGTGGTTGGTAGAGTTTCAAACTAAACTTTTGGAGGAATCAACCTAATGAATAAAATCCCTGTAATGGTGTTGCGCAATAAAACGAATGCAGATAGGTATTTGGCGGCGAATATCGATGTGGGTGATTGGGACGATGAGAATCTAGACGTAACCATGAATGACATCCAAAACGCCTACATGATTGTCCGCAAAGATTTAGCTGTTCCGACTGTTTCTGATTTTGAGGAACACAAAGATTACCATGCAAAGTGGAAACAAATATTGACCAAAAAATACGGCAACGACGCTTTTATTTCAATGGACTTTGAAGGTGTGTGCGAAGCGTACGAGCCAATCAATATTGAAATCACAAAAGAGCAGTATGAATATGCCAAAGAGTTAATGGAGGAATCGGAATGAACCGTATAGACCACCAAAAAATCCTGCACGAATTAGCCCAACCTTACCTCCAAATGGCAGCAAGCAGCTTAAGCAATCACCTTGAGCGCGTGAGAGTAGATCCCGTTACTCAGACTATGGTCGAAAGCCTGATCCTGGCATTGAAGGACAAAAATGCTCTTGCAACAGAGCTTTCCGAAGAGAACGACAAACTAAAAGAGATGTTGAAGGAGCTGGTGAAATGAGTGAAATAACATGCCGATATTGCAATGAATCATCCGAGGACAAAGATATGATCGAAATGCCGTTACGCAAGGTGATTAACGGCGAATTGTTAACTACAGTGGTACATCCGATGGGGCGTAAACAATCTGAATTCATGTGCTTGGAATGCTTAAAAAGTGAGATTGAGAACTATGACGGGCGGTGGCCAAATGAGTGGTAATCTGCAGCAAATCATACAGAGAGCGAAAAGGGATATAGAACTCAAATACGTTTACGTCATGATGCCAATTCCGCAGCTACAGACTCTATTAAACGCCATAGAAGATTTACAGCAAGAAGTAGAAGAAAGAGACGATGCGATCAGCTACGCAATGAATCAAATCCAGATTAAAGAATCACATATCCGCAAGTTGGAGGAATCGCATGCCGCATCCTGATGAAAGTGGCAATATCCAGCAGTACAAAGTAACTCTGCGTGATACCTTTCGGGCACATTTAACGGCACTTATAATTCGCATTCTAAATTGGGACGCTGAAAGGTGGTACAAGAAATATGGAAACCGCTAACCTGGAAATATCGCACTGTATCGTAAATGTATCTTCTTCTTTCGAAAGTCACCGCTGGTTTGAGGGAAAAGTTATTGTGTTCGAAAACGGGAAATTGATTAACTTCAACGTCGATTTCCCTATGGAGGATATGAAGGAGCTCGGCGTATGTAAGAACCTCGGAAACTGGAAAGCTATCCGAGCTTGGGTAGAGACTGAGGAAGGGTTAGATTACATTGTTCGCAATAGGAAACGTAATTACTTCGATTTAGTAAGGGGAGGTTAGTCCCCTTTAGGTGGATCGGGGACATACTCCAGCAGGTCGCCAGGAGTGCAGCTAAAGAACTTACAGAGGGCGTTGAGCGTGTCGTAATCGATGCCTCCGCCCTCACCGTTGTATATTTTCGCAAGCGTTCGACGAGACACACCGGTTTCCTTTTCGAGCTGAGAGAAGCTTTTAATCTTATGTTTACCCATCATTTCAGACAATAACGGACGGATCATAACGTTCACCCATTCTTTATTAGTTAATTCTATAATACCCGTCCAGCTTAATAAGTAAACGATATAAGCCTAATTGGTAAATATATATACCAAAACGGTAAATATATGATACAATGATATCAAGACAAATACGGAGGTTGATCATATGAAACCAAAAGCTTTGCCAGTCCGATTCGATGAGAATGAGCACAAGAGATTGAAAGTGTTCTGTGCCGAGCATGGCATTTCGATGCAAGAGTTCATCATGAGAGCAGTTGAAGAGTACAAGAAAAAATGGGCGGTGTAAAATGGCTGGCGACATCAAGTGGATCAAGGTTATTACAGACATTTTCGAGGATGAGAAAGTAAAGCTCATTAAATCCATGCCTGAGGGAAGGACACTCGTTCTGCTGTGGTTTCAACTGCTCATACAGGCAGGGAAAACAAACGCGGCCGGTTGGATCTACTTAAGCGAAGGCTGCGCCTACACACCAGCGATGCTTGCGACATTGTTTAACGAAACGCAGCAGATGGTTGAGCTTGCATTAAAGCTATTTTCGACTAAGCCGTTCGACATGATCGAGATTACAGAGGATGGACTCATCTATATTCCTAATTGGGAAAAACATCAAAATGTCGAATCGATGGATAAAATTAGGGAAAAAGAGCGATTACGCAAAGCAAAACAGCGTGAAAAGCAGAAATTATTGAAAATGTCACGGGACAGTCACGGGACAGTTCACGGGACGTCACACGAAAGTCACGCAACAGAAGTAGAGTTAGAAGTAGAACTAGAAAAAGAAAATAATACTACTCTACCCGAGGATCCATTCGAAAAAGTAAGGATCGCTTTCAAGCTGATGCATAAAATGATCGACATGCCGTACAAAGACAGTCCCCTTTTAACTGATCTGCTCAAGGAGTTCCCAGCTGATCTGATTATAGGAGTCATGAAAGACAAGTTCAGAGAAAACGTAAGAACATTGAAATACTACGAAGGTGCTATTCGTGATACAGCTATATTCGATAGCACCCGGCGTTCCAATGGGAATAACAAAGCTGCATATTTCCGACCAGCGCCAAAAATTGATTCCGAACTTGATTACAGAAGAAGAGAAATAGCATTCAACAAGTGGGTGCAAGATGGAGGGAATCCGGATGAGTTTGAATATGGACATGCTTCAAACCATTGAATCAGAATCAGCCGTGTTGGGTGCGGTATTCTTAGACAATCAGGTGTTAGACGACATAGTTGAGATGCTAGAGCCGAGAGATTTCACCATTGAAGCGAATGAGCTGATTTGGAAAGCGATGCAATACCAGTACAAGCGCAATCTTCCGAGTGACCTTGTTACCATTACGGCCATGTTGCAGCAATACGATCGGCTGGAGGAGACCGGGGGAGTCAGCTACCTTGCAAAACTCGCCAATTCCGTACCGACTTCTACCCATGCGAAATACTACGCCGATATCATCCGGAGTCGGTCATACCGGCGCCGGGCGAATGAAGCAGGCATAAAGATAACGCAATTATCCATGGATGCTGATTACAGCGACGACGAAGTTTTATTCCAAGAGGTTGAGCGGATCGCATTAGGAGTACGGCCGTCCATATCCGGAGACATGAAAAGCTTAGCGGAAGCCCGGCAAGAATACTTTGAGTACCTGGGGCAGAAGGATGATTTCTTAAACACCGGATTTAGGCAATTTGATGAATGGATGGGCGGCATTGGCCGGGGTTGGTTGTATGTACTGGCCGGACGTCCAAGTGTAGGGAAGACAGCCAAGGCGCTGCAGATGATGCGAGGGATTGCAGAACAAAACGCCGGGCATGTTCTTCTGTGGTCGCAAGAGATGAAAAGGAACCAACTTCTTAACCGGATGATTGCACCGGCTTCTGGAATATCGGGAAACCGGATCCGGCGCAAAGAGATGGACGAATCGGAAATGAAAAGGCTCCGGGATGCTTATGACATTCTCGAAAAGCTGCCACTACATATTGAGGATGCCAAGAACGTGACGATTGATGAAGTCCGGGCCGCTGCCAGACAGTTCAAACGGAAGCATGGACGCTTGGGGGCGATAGTCGTTGATTACCTCACAATCATGAAGATCGTCCAGCAGAAGGGCGAAACAAGATCGCAGGCAGTTGGATACGTCACAAGGACGGCCAAACAGATTGCGTTAGAGCTAGATTGTCCGTTCATCATGCTGGCGCAGCTGAGCCGGGACGGAAAGGACGAACCCAAACTGGAGCATTTGAGAGACTCCGGGGAGATTGAGCAGGATGCGGATGTGGTTGAGTTCCTTTGGCACAATCCGGAGGACACGCACCGGGAAGGTAAAGTCATTCAGTCCATCATCGCTAAAGGCCGGGACGTTGGAGTTAACCAGTTCAAATATTTATTCAAGGGGTGGATTCAAAAGTATGAGGAACTTGCCACGTAATGACGACGAGTACAATGAGCTACTCGCAAGAATCGTAAAAGGTGCTGAATATCTGGAGAATCCAATCATCAAGCCGCAAGACTATAAACGGGGTATGGCGCTGTATGACGAGTTGTGCAATATAGCCGACAAATACCGGTTTGGAGGTCAATCGTGAATCTACAAGTCAGAATATTGCGATTAATTCAATCGGTGGAGCTAGAACCTTGTCGGTATAAGCGTATGTCGATGGCGGCGGAAATGCGTGAGCTAGAGAGCCAGCTAAATCAACTAAGGGAGAGATGACGAATGAAAAAAGAAGTGTGGAGGCTCTGGGTTTGCAGTTCTTGCCGGTCTGAGACGAAATTGAACTACGTTGCAAGCAAAGAGAACTACGAGCGGATCAAGGTGTGTCATTGCGGAAACGAGCTGGAATACAAGAAGGATCTAGAAGGGTAGGGGAGAGATGAATATGCGTGAGTTTAAATTTAGAGTTTGGGATCCGAATGTAGACAGCATGTACATCAATGTTGGAATCGGTCAGATCAGTTTGTATGACTTTGATGGAGACCGCATAACTGAGCAAGAAGGGCTGATTATCATGCAATACACAGGACACAAAGATCATACAGGAGCTGAAATTTACGATGGCGACATTGTTTTTGCAAACTCCAACGAATACACCTATGTAATCAAATTTGGAACATATCCAAATGAACACGATAAGGACTATGAATGCACCGGATGGTATGCAGAGCTCCTAGATGATAACTCAAAAAGCTACAAATGTTCTTTGCAAATGACAGAAGAACTAGAGATCATCGGCAACATCTACGCTAACCCGGATCTTTTGCCGAAGGCCCCCGATTCGACCGAAATTGCTTAGCGTTAGCGGCAGCCGTGTACAGATTTTCCAATCATAGAGGAGGGTACCACCCTATGACCATACAGGATCAAATACATCACGCTCAAGAAGAACTGGCTAAAGCAAGCGACGAGAGAACAAAGTCACACATTAGGCGAGTCATAAGGCAGCTGGGATTTAGGCTGATAGACGAGATAAAGGGGAGTAAGCATGTTTAAATCCACAAAAATACATTGGCAGTGGACGGCGCATACCGAACAAACATGGCAAAGGCATAATATAGAGCCGCGTAAGGCAGGGCAGATGCTGACGGAGCTGGACGAACGTGGCTATCGAGTGAAACGATTGACGGTGCCGCGGTCATGGGTGGAGAAGGGTTTAGTGCAGGAAGCGGAAGAGGAACAAATAGATCTGCTGGACATTATCTGAATCGGGGTGCGCATGGTGGTTGTGAAATGTCATTGCTGCAATAAGCCATTCCAACATTATGGAGTGCGAAGTAAATTTGTTTGGTGTTCTGCTAAGTGCATGAAGTTAGATAAATCGAATAAATCAACAAAATGAATTATCGGAATAACCCAAAGAAAGGATGATACCCATGACTAAGAAAATACACACTGTAGTAACCCGTTTTGGATTCGTCAGCGCTCCAATGGACTTATTCTCAGCATACCGCTATGCCAGAACATTGCGTCAACTTGGTAACGAGGAAGTTATGGTGAGGAAAAGCCGATGAAGATAACAATCGACATAACCCCAATGGGCGCGGTCCGAACAACACAACGAGGTAAATGGGTGAAAACAGACGCACAAAGATACATGGCATACAAAAGTCGAATCGGCTGGGCGGCGAGAGAGCACATCAAGACAGCCATAGATGCCCCTGTAAGCGTACGGATGAGATTTTACTACCCAATACCCCAATCATGGTCAAAAGCGGATAAGGCGGCGGCTAGGAACGGCACAAAGCGCCCTATCGTCAAGCCCGATATCGACAATGTCGTAAAAGGTTGCTTTGACGCTCTAAACGGTATCGCCTGGAAAGATGATAACCGAGTGGTTGAGGAGTCCAGCAGCAAGTGGTATAGCGATACGCCGAGGATCGAAATCGAGATTGAGGAGTGGATTGCATGAAGAACATCACCAAATACATCCGCTTAAACGGTACTTACCTCGCTCTCACGGATGATAATGTTTTGGTCGGGTATCTGTTAGACGTTAAACCGATCATCAGACCAGCCTGAGAGAGTCGTATACGAGTTTAAATAGATTAATAGAGTAAATGTAGCGGTTAAAATCAAAACGCCTGTATGAGGCGTATAAGGGGATTTAAGATGAACGACATGGTTAACAGTCCATCACACTATACAGCCGGTAAAGTGGAGTGCATCGACGCATTGGAAGCAGCTACATGCGAATTAACCGGCATTGAAGCTGTATGCACGGCCAATGCGATTAAGTACCTGTGGAGGTGGAAGCAGAAGAACGGCATCGAGGATCTGAAGAAGGCGCAGTGGTACATTAACCGACTGATAGAGAAAGTCGAAAAGGAGGCATAACCCATGGAAATGTTCGGGGAGCGGTTGAAATTGAGACGTAAATCGAGAGGGCTTACGCAGAATCAACTTGGAGAGATGGTTGGATGCACGGGTCGATGCATCAGCCATTATGAAAAAAATTTTTATGAGCCAAACGTATTTACGTTGCTAAGGATAGCAGAAGTTTTAGGTGAATTTTAGGTATCTGAATGAATATTGAATTACATGGACTAATAGCACATTTTTGATCATTGATTAAGTTAATTAAATAGTTGTAAAAACCGCCATAAACCCTTATAAACACTGGACTTTTTACTACTTTTTTGCTACTATTACAGTATGGATAAATAGCATTTTATCATCGAACGGAGGGATTATTTTGGACGAAAAAAAGGATCAATTACAGACTGACCTACTGTTCATAAATAACGAACTGCAGGCGGAAAGGCAAAAGGGTGCGGAAGGTGACGCTACAAAAATAACTCAACTTGAGCAGCGTAAGGCTGATGTACAGTATCAACTGGACGGAATCAACAAAGCGGAAAAGGAGCAGGCAATTGAGGAAAAGATACATAGTGAAATCACATTCGCTATTCCTGGCGTGGACTTCACTCAATTGCCGGTTGAACTCATTAACATCATTCATGCGGTGGTAAAGGCCGATCGCCGCAAGAATCTTAGCGAACATTCGGCTGAACTGGAACAGATTGAAAACGAAAGAGATGCGTGGGTAGAAGAAAACGGAAAGCTTATTAAAGAAAATTATGACCTGCAACAAGAATGTCAAACGGCTGCGCGTGAGCTGAAAGAACAAACAGCCGAAACGGTCCGATTAATCGCTGAACGTGACGATGCTCGTAAGAACCGTGACAATGCCGCAGCCCAGCTGGAAGAGGCGAAAGCAGAGATTGCTCGTTTGGAAAGCCAAGTTGATGACTACCAAAAAGCGAAAGTATTGGGTGAGCGCCAGGCACAAGCCGTAATCGACGTTACGCCAAATGAAGCTGAAGAGATCAATGCAGCAATCAAAACGTTCCTCAAGTCCGAGGATTGGGGGAGCATCATCAAAGTTGTAAAGCCAGACGAAAGCTTTGAACTCGTTAAGCGTGATGTATTCGAGAAGGAATGGACAGCAATTACACCTCCGCCACTCCTAGGAGGTAGCGATAACGGGGCAGCAACGTTTCAAGGAGAAACTGTTGAAGCTAACGCTGAAGTCAGTGGGGTTTTGGCTCCCGAAGTTCCGGTCTTAGACTTTCGCCCGCAAGAGGAAAGCAACGCAAGCGGATTACCAGTGGATGAAAACGGAACTCTACGATCGGATGATGAGCCGGCAACTTGGGCAGAACTTAAAGCCCTTGAAGCAAGAATCGACGAGCGTCTATCGAGGCTTGAACAGTCGGAGGTCGCAGTAGCGTAATGGCAAAGTATCGGAAGAAGCCAGTTGTGATTGAAGCTTTTAAATATGGCGTTGATGGTTGGCCGGATTGGTTCCATGACAAAGTAAATACGAATGAGATTATCACACGGCGTGGCGATGAAAGCAGCGGACCATTCGATCATTCGCAGAACAGCTGGTGCGAAATAAGTACGCTAGAGGGCGTCATGAAAGGTGATTACGGCGATTACATTATCCAAGGTGTGAAAGGCGAGGTATACCCGTGCAAGCCTGACATATTCGAAGCTACGTATGAAGTGGTCGAGGATGAGATTACTCAGGAACAATGGCATGCGGTAATGGATAATGCAAAATTCATGCTGGAGGAATACAAGAAGATCCCAACAGGCATGTTTGGGGCAATCAACATTGCGAACGCCATATCACGGTATGAAAACGGCGAACGCACGAAGGAATTGTACGAAGAGCTGAAATCAATCGAGTAGCTTAAATAAATCAATGGGGCGCCTTTAACCGGGGCGCTCTTTCAAACAGAGGGGTGAGGAAATGGCGCTGTTCGAACGCTTTCTGTTTGATAGCAGAGAGTACAAAAAAGTCCGGCATCGATCATTCCATTGGATGACAACAACAAAGTGCTATATGACAGCATTTAGTTGGTCGCTATTAAAAGGCGATTGGTGGAAAAGCAAACACGAAGAGAAAGCGAAGTTTTTCAGCGCCAAGTGGAAAGAACGAGATGATATATATTGCAGAACAGGATTGTATATAGGTAGATTAGCAATTGTATTTCAAACCAAAGACAGATAGGGGTGAACACAATGGATATAACGATAGGTGTTTTTATGACTGTATTCATAGGCTTCGTATTCATATTGTCCATCGGAGCGATTTTATTATATGAGCCGCCGAAGAAAGAGGCGATAAGGCAAATTGTAATGCCAACCATCTATCGGACAGGTGATGGAGACGCGGCATGGAAAAGGCATCAAATGGTGCAAAAAGCTTTAAGGAGGGGCCGACAATGAACAAGGAGCAGATAACGCAAGCGCTCAAATCATTCCTATCTTACAAGTATGCGGTATCCCGATACGAAAGACACATATCTGTGCCAAGTGCAGGAATAGCCAACTATTCGGGGATGCGTGGGGGATCAGGGGCACCAGAAAGATTCTTTGCAATGGTAGGTAAACCGGCAGACATGGGGCATACATCGTATCAGGACTATGAGGACTACTTAGAATATAAAACAATCGTAGAAGACCTAGAAGGCGCTCTAGAAGTGCTGACAGAGGACGAACGGATTGTAATCAAAATGAAATGGATAAAGGATATTACATTGCGACAGATTGCTGATCAGCGAAACATAAGCTTAGCAACAGTAGATAGGCAGCACAAACGGGCGCTAAACAAGCTGAGTGACGCACTAAGGTTCACGAAAGCAAAGGTGCCACATATCGAGAACCACGCTAGCACAAAATTGATTGTTTCTTGATATGATTATGATTATGATTATGTGGTAAAATTTTTTTATAGGATGCTGTGGTGAGCGATTCTTGATGATCACGAGACGTTCACACAGCGTTCTGAAATAACACTATTATGACGGTTCCGCAATTGATAAGCTACGGCTACAATTGAAAATATATCGTGGTGGCGGAAGAGAACGCTAAGACTATAAAGCAGATACGCGTTGGTGAGCCCCGGCGCAATCTACAGGCGCGGAGAGAGAAAGCCGAGCTCCCACTGACTGATTGTAGATGCGGAATAAGGCCAGAAAGCAGTAAACTGCTACCCGTTATAGAATGCTGCTATTCATGGGAGAATGGCCCATGACCACGTAACTAAGGTGATAAGCGACCCATATCGCTTCACATAAATTAAATTGAACAATCCTGCCGTCTACGTACCCAATGCGTGACGCGATTATGCAATGCTCTCGCATGTAGCTGCCGAAAGGTGGCTATTTGCGTTTGTAACATGGAAGATACGAACGGTGGGGCAAACTCCCACCTCTTCCTCCCCATAAAAAAAGGAGGATCAGTATGAAAAACGAGTATGAGGTTCGCGGGGATGTTGTAGCTATAATCATCAACAGTCCCAAGTATGGTAGACAGGAAACACTTATAAGTGTAGACAAGCTAGAGCGAGTAAAAGAATTCCCTTATACTTGGCGAGTAGCTCTAGCCAAAAACAAAAAATCATTTTATGTGCATGGTAATTTACCATCGAGTATGAAACCTAGAGTAGGCGATATAGTCTGTTTGCACAGATGGATAACGAATGCGCCTAAAGGAATGGTCGTAGATCATATTAACCATATAACATTAGATAATACTGATGGAAACCTAAGAGTAGTGACACAAGCGGAGAACCAACAAAATATAAAAGGTGCAAAATCTAATAGCAGAACAGGTATACGCGGGGTATCGTGGCACAAAAAGAAAAGAAAATGGCATGTTAGATTTACGTTTAACAAATCTCTAAAACATGTTGGATATTTTGATAGCATTGAAGAAGCAGAGAGAGAAGCTATTGCGTATAGATCGAGGTACCTCCCAAATTTAAGAGGGGACACGTTGTAGTGAATACTTCAGATGACATAGTATTTTTGGCTGTATGTAATCTAATCCTGTGGCAAATTGCTATGTGGGCATATTTTGGGGGTGATGAATGATGGGATATGGAAATGATACAGGCTTACGCATCACATATACCATACTCACTCACAACGTTCTCTCTTGGAAAGCGCGGACAATGGTCAATTATGATGCTGATGAAGGTATAAATATTGATGAATTATACAAGTGTGTGAATGAAAGTAGCAGAAAAGTGATCTCAAACACGGGGTAAATACTTTATTTCTTGCATAAACGATGTATAAATGAACTTTTGGGGGTGTTGAAGATGGCAGTAGGTAAGTACGATACGCATGTAAAGCCCAAACTACTGCTAATAGAGGCATGGGCGAGGGATGGATTGACTGACGAGGATATAGCAAAGAACCTTGATGTAGGAGTATCAACATTCCACGCATACAAGAAGGATCATCCAGAGTTAGTGGAGTCCTTAAAAGGTTCGAAGGATGAAGCAGACATAAAGGTCGAGAATGCGTTGTACAAAAGAGCGTTAGGCTTTGAATATGACGAAGTAACGCAAGAACCACTATTCAATCCAGTTACAGGTGATCCAATCCTCGGAGACGATGGAGAACAGAAGATTGCAGTTACAAAGATTGTTCGCAAGATGGTTAACCCGGACACGACGGCGCAGATATTTTGGCTGAAGAACAGACGGCCTGCAGCTTGGCGTGATAAACAAGACATTGAACACTCTGGTCACATGACCAATAAAATAGACTTGAGTGGATTAAGCGTAGAGGATTTGAGAGCCTATGCTAAAACTAAGTCAAGCACAACTTAAAGCAATAGAGGAACAAGCCACTTATGAATTAGCGCGGCGCGACTTTTCCTATTTCGTAGATGTAGACAGCGAATTCAGGGACAGGGACGGCGCACACCTTGACGTACTCGATGATACGCTTATCAAAGTATCTGAGGGCACACTCAAGCGCGTTATCGTTACAATGCCGCCGCGACACGGAAAAAGTGAGCGAGTAAGCAAGAAGTTCCCGGCATGGCATGTGGGACGCAATCCCGGTGATGAAATTATACTAGCCTCGTACTCAGTTGATCTGAGTCGGGGCTTTTCTCGTATTGCCAGAGACACGCTTATAGCTAATCGGGATATGTTTGGAGTTAGTGTTGATCCAGCAAACCAATCGGCTGAATCGTGGGGCACAGAGGGATACAGAGGCGGCGTGACTGCTGCCGGTGTAGGCGGTGCTATCACTGGTAAGGGCGCAAAGATAGCTATTATCGACGATCCTGTTAAGAATGCAGAGGAAGCCAACTCTGAGGTCATGCGTGAAAAGGTGTGGGACTGGTATCAATCTACTTTGTACACTCGCTTAACGCCTGACGGTTGTATCATCGTCGTAATGACACGTTGGCATGAGGACGATCTTGTAGGACGTTTGCTCAAAAAAGAAGCTGACGAGATTCGGGAGGGCACTCACAAAGGCGAACAGTGGACGGTGATAAACTTTCCGGCGATTGCAGAGAGTAATGATTTCCTTGGTCGTAAAGAAGGAGAACCGCTGTGGCCCGAATTTGGTTTTGATGCGCACCGGTTGGAGCAAATCAAATCAGATGTCGGTTCATATGTGTTTAATGCACTCTATCAGCAACGTCCAAGCGCAGCCGGTGGAACAATATTCAAAAGAGAACACTTTAGATACTTCAAAAGGATTCAGCATCTTGGATCCTCATATTTGCAAGTCGGTGACAAGAAATACCTTGAATCTGCTTGTTGGAAGTTTCAGACGGTAGATACCGCAAACAGCGAGAAGACGATCAATGACCCCTTCGTCGTATCAACCTGGATTACGACACCGGATAATGATTTGCTACTGGATGACGTTTACCGAACACGTATTACTGGTCCGGATCAAAAACCACTAATGAAGCAGATGGTACAAAGGTTCAAACCAAAGTTCCAAGCAATCGAGGATAAGACATTCGGCACGAACTTAATTCAGGAATGCACCCGTGAGGGTATGAACATAAAGCCGATTAAGGTTGACAAAGACAAAGTAACTCGGTCACTCGTTATTGCGGCTCGTTACGAAGTCGGCAAAGTCTATCACAGGGAGGATGCGAAATGGTTGACGGATTATGAAGACGAACTGTTAAGCTTCCCGCGGGGCAAGCATGACGACCAAGTCGATACGGCTTCTATGGCTGGCGAGATTGTACATTCGTTTGTAGCTGAGCTGAAACCTTGGTCGGCGACTCCGGAATATAAACCGAACAAGTCCACCTTAGACAGCGACTTTGACGACTTCGCACAAAATAGCGCATCGAGTGTATGGGGGTGATTGAATGAACGACATTGCATTACTATCCGTCGTATCGCTGATTCTCATGGGTACTATCGGCAGTGTGTGCTATTCGTATATAACCAGCTTGCAACGTACCATATATCGCCAAAACGACACAATACAGCGCCTAATCAGTCGGGAGCCTGTAACGTATCAGGAAGTAGGCGCGAAGCCTACAAAGCCGAATAGGGAAGTGTACGCAGCTTGGGGCAATCAACTTATTAATATTGACGAAGATGAACGCCAATAAAGGCGTTTTTATTATGTGTTGGAGGTGATACATTGGCAAAACTACTGGACAAAGCAACGGAAGTATTCGGAGCAGTCAAAGGTATATTCAACAACACCGAACCGAAACCGGAAGTCACGGACGAGGAAATAAACACAGAAGACGAACAAAAGTTAGTCATGATGGTCGATTATGACTATCAAATCTACAAAGAAAAGCGCTCCGGCATGGAAGATGTATGGCGCAAAGAGCAGCAGATGTGGAAAGGCGACCAGTGGAAGGACTTACGACCGCCTGACAATGGGCCTTATCCCGAGCGCATGGAATATGTCGGGAACTATGCCGGAAGCCAGATTGAGTCCATCGTATCCAGGCTGACCGGATGGACGCCGGAACCGGCATTTGAAGCCACAGAACCGGGGGACGAGGAACGGGCGGCACTCCTTAACGCTTATATTCCTTACGAGCTTAACTGTATAAAGTTCAAACAAAAACATATCCGAGCTGTGCGCAGAATGGCCATTCACGGTCCGCTGATTTACGAGGTCATGCACGATCCAACCATTGAGGGTGGAAGAGGAAACAACCGATGGAACGGACAAAACGATATTGTGCCGCTTAATTTCGGTAGCTTCTTCCCGGACCCTGCGATAAAGGACTTTATTTATCTCCAAAAAGGCCGGGCGCACATCATTAACTACCTTATGACGCTGGATTATATCCGGGAACGCTGGCCGAAGCAAGGTCCTAAGGTGATGGCGGACAATCGGTCAAGTGAGTCGGAGATATTCGACCGAGACAGCAACACGATCATGGGAACCACGCTCAAGACGGAGGACAACCGCACAACAGCGAACGTCTTACGATACATGTATAAGGGTATACCCAAGTACATGAGCGACGAGGATATTAAGCGGTTCAAGGATAGCGCAAACGAGAAGCTTGC
Source organism: Paenibacillus alkaliterrae (assembly GCF_021532375.1). GTDB lineage: Bacteria > Bacillota > Bacilli > Paenibacillales > Paenibacillaceae > Pristimantibacillus > Pristimantibacillus alkaliterrae. The sequence goes on along the minus strand of NZ_JAKGAP010000020.1, from coordinate 22,824 downwards.
AGAAGGCAAAGACCCGAGTATCGACATAGCCAAATCCCAAGGAAAGATGAAGGGTGTCCACTTTCTATACGTAACGACAAATGGCGTATTTCTCTCGCATGAGTCCTATGTATACGATCACGGTCAATATCCTATCGTTGCCCGGACATTGTTCCCCGAGGAAGACAATCCATGGGGCAAAGGGTACATGCGGGACATGATATCCCCGCAAACGATGTATAACCGGTTCTGCGAGTTGGCGATTGAGGTTACGTCCAAGATGGGCAATTCCGCGATTGCATACGGTACTGCTGCGGGAATTACCGAGCCGATCAAACAGATTTGGCGCAGAATTCGCGGCAAGGCCGGGGCTATGTTACCAGTTGAGGGCGATGTAAACCAAATCAAGGAGTTGCAGGGAGTGCCGCCGAATCCTGGTATATTCCAGTACATGCAGCACTTTTTGGAGATGCTGCAGAAGATCCCCGGCATGTTCGACTCTGCGAATGGCGCGGCTAATCCTAACGTGACCTCTGGACGGCAGTCTGAGGCGCTTATATCGGCTTCTCAAGGGCGTTTAAGCACGGCGGCTGAATTGATCGAGGATGCAGTAAAAGAGGTAATAGAGCAGCTTATCGAGCTTGACGCGCAGTATTACACCACCGAGCGCATAACGAGGATCACAGGAAAAACATACTCCTTCAGCCGCGATTCGATGGTTAACCAGGTGCAGACGGAGTACGAAACCGGCAACAAGGTACTGGATGAATACGGGAACGAAGTGGATGAAGTCGTTCCGGTTGTTGAAGAATACGTACCGAAATACGATATAACGGTATCTATTGGCGTTGAAAGGCCGAAGGATCGAGAGTACTGGGTGCAAACGGCACAAATGTTATTCCAAACTATCGACCCGGCCACGGGAATGCCGACGATTGATGCAAGAGCACTTAAATATGTTGTTGATAACGGTCGCCTTGAGCCGTTTTCGGTAATCGAAGAACGGATGCAACAAGAACAACAAATCATGTTGCAGATGCAACAACTTCAACAGGAAAATCAAATGTTGCAAGAACAATCCGCTATGATGCAACAACAACTAGGACAAATGGCACAAGACGATATTACACAACAAACAGAGCAACAACGGATGATGATGGATGCGGACAAAGAAGAATTTAACCGCGCTATCCAGTTAGAGAAGATCGATATTGATCGCATGAAAGCGGAAAGACAACTGCAAAGAGTTTAACGGGCCGCTTCCAGTCGTGGGGCGGCCTTTGTTGTGCCAATTCTACCGCCTGCCATAGCGGATTCGATTAGGAGGATTTACATGAGCGAAGATCAAGCCAGCCAGAGCTTGGAAACGCCAATTGAAGTTGAAAGGGACGCGGACACCGAGGCGCTCTTTGATAGTTTCGGTCTTGCTCCCAAGCAAGCGGAAAAGAAAGACATTGAATTTCCAAAGATGGACGAACCTACTGATCCCGCCATAGATCAAGAGGACGATCCGGAAGTGAAAATGGACGAGGAAACCGAGGAAAAACCAACCGACACCCGCAAGTACAAGATTAAGTACAACAAAGAAGATGTCGAGGTTGAAGAATCCCAGGTTCCTGAATTGCTCGAAAAGGGAATGGCGCTCGATAAAACGAGGGCCAAGTTAACCGAGCAACAGAAAGCCATGGATGAAGTCGCGCAACTCCAAGGATACAAGGACCATGCGGAACTCATCGCTAATCTGCCTAAATTGCGCGAACAGCACCAACAGAAAGAACAAGAAGCATACAACCAGTTACGCACCGACCTTCGCGAACAAGCCGAAGATGCTGGTTTAGACCCCGATAAAGTAGAGGCATGGCTAGATAATCACCCTCTTATGAAAGAGGCCGCACAAACCAAGCGAGAGCGCGAGAACGAGCGTGCAGAGCGCCAACGGCAAGAAGATGAGCAAGCAAGACAATCGAAATGGAGTGAATTGTACCAAAAGTACCCGCATTTGGTAGATGATTCGCAAGCATTCACCCGCGGCGAGGAACCGCAGTTTTTCACGGCCGAGATGAAAAGTCGGATAGAACGCGGTTATGACCCTATCGATGCTTTTGAACTTGCTCACCGTGATACTCTTTCGGCTCAAACGAAGAAATCAGCCGAACAAAAGATCATCAAACAGCAACAATTGGGTATGAGAGGTCACGTTAACGAACAGACCGCCACGCCGCCCGATGAAGGATCGTTACTCCCGGCACAAATTGCGCTTGCGGAGGAATTTGGCGTAAACATCAAGGGTGTACAGCGGCAAAATCAACTACTTAAAAGCAGGAGGTAAACCAATATGCCATTTGTATGGAGACAAAACAGCGATTCGAGACAACCGAAAATGATCAGCAACATCAAAGCAAAAGCATCCACTACGTTTACGTACGGTCAGACCTTGCAGGTTGTATCCGGACGATGGGAAAGTGCTGTTGCCGACGGTGTTGTCGGAGGGATTTATAATGGCCCAACATTCACTTCCGGTGCAGAGGACTTTATCGATGTGATTGAAGCGCGACCTGGTGATGAGTTTGTGGCCGATTACACGGGCACGCCGGATGCGGCTTTTTTGGCAGGACAAAGAACAGCTGATATCGCAGCAGGAGGCCTGAACCTTAACGCGGCTGACGTGTTAAACGGCGCTTGGGCAATTCTCTCGGTAGACACAGCAAATACAAAAGCAATCGTGCGGCCTAAAAACCGCCAACTCAGCTAAGGAGGCGGACATAAATGCCCATTATGACAGGTACTTACAAATCCATGAAGGAAGTCAACACGGTTTATGAGCCAATTGTACGCGAGGTGTTCACGCAGGCCGAAAGTCAACAAATAGATTACATTCCGCTTTTGTGCGAAGTCGGTAAAACGACAAAAGAGCGCGAACACTATGAAGGTGTTGGCGCTCGCGGCCTCATGAAAAAGTGGACAGATACCGGGCGATCGGTACATTACGAAGATCGGGAAAAATTGTTCCCGACCCAAATCCCACAGGTGAAGTACTCGGCAGGTACGCAGATCGACCGCGATTGGTTTGACTTCAACAAACATCAGGAAATCAAAAATGAAGTCACGAACCTTGCAGATTCGGTTTACAATACCCGTCAACTGCAGATCGTGGAGCCGTTTAAAAACGCCTATACGACGACAGGCACGGACTACGAAGGTGCAACGATTGTCGGGGGTACCGCGATCCCGGACGGGAAAGCACTGTGCGCCACCGATCATCCGCGGAGCCCTACTAACTCCACAAACACGAACACGAACAAAATTTCTCTCTCGTTGGATTATGACTCATGGCACGAATGCCAGGTCATGGGCCAAAACTGGACGGACTCCAAAGGCAACAAAATGCCGGTTATGTTCGATTGTTTGATGGTTTCTCCTCGCCTCATGTCTGTCGCCTATCAATTGGCCGGCATGAACGCGAAGCAAGCGGATCAATCTGAGGCCAAGTTCGTTCCGAACCAAGCGAATTTCTCGCTAAACATCTATCGCGGCACGTTCGATGTAATCGTGAATCCATATTTGCCGAATGCGTATAACTGGTTTGCGATCAACAAGTCCCGCATGCGCCGTTACCACAAATGGAACGAATTCCGCAAACCGGATTTCAAAAATGAGACCGACTTCGACAGTGAAGTATTTAAGTATGCTGTCGTGGGACTGTGGGGCAAAGGCGTAATTGATTGGAGCTGGATTATTGGCTCGGATGCAACGGTCTAAGGAGGGGTGACAAATGCCTACAGGTGGAGTTGATTTTCGTAATAAGGCCGGTGCCGGAGTTGTTACCGCCGATGGATTGAAGATCGGCGTTCTAACACAACCTAGGGTGGTTGTATCCACAACAATCACCTTTGACCCGCCTTCGCTTTTAACAGATGGGATTGCATTATCCAGCGCCATTGCAATTACAGGAGCGGCGCTTGGTGATGCAGTTGAATTATATCCGCCTTATGATACGCAAGGTGTAATTTATCAAGCTAGCGTATCGTCAGCCGGAAACATCAGGATTGCATTGCATAATGCAAGTGCTGGCACGGTAGACCTTGCATCCGGCACATGGGGTGTCGCGGTGCGAAGGAGGACGTAGCCATGGAGGAAATAACATGGACAGTCAGTAACGGGGGTTCTTCCGAACCGAAACACAAAGTGCCGTATACCGCGAAACAACGCGTAAAAGACAGTATGAGTGAATCAGAAAAGCAGGGCATTGAGCGGTGGAACGCTATGATCGATGCGCTGAAGGAGAATAATCTGATGGAAGACAAGTAGAGGGCCTAGTGCCCTCTTTTCTTGTATTTGGAGGTACGTTATGGAACTTGAATATAGGATTTTAAAAGAACTGTTGATCGAACAAAAGAAAACAAACGAACTTTTAACTCAGTTATTAATAAATGGAGGCGCGGAAAATGGGATTGAAGAACTTACGGGGAATCTCACGGGAACTGAGCATCATTCCGGCATGGAGAGCAAGCGGCAGCGCGGACAACGCACTAGCAACCGCAACAAAAGCGGCGGTAACCGGTAAACGCCATTATATTACGGGTGTATCCGCATCATTTGGGGCCGCCGCTATTAAACTATTGCAAATCAAAGACGGAGCCGCAGTCATATGGGAGGACTACGTCCATAACGGATTTCAAATAGTGTTTTCGCAACCTCTCGCAATCACATCAGGCAACGCGGTTTCTGCCGAACTTGCGGCAAGCGGCACAGCTGCGGTTTTGGGAAAAGTGAACCTCACCGGATTTACGGAGGCTTGATATGGCGAAGACATTGGAAGATATTCGGTTTCTTATCGAACAAGAAGTAAAGACACCAATTGAAAATCAAGATGTAATCAATTGGTGTAATCAAGTGAATGCGGATATTGGCATGAACATCAACATACCGGCAACTCCGTCATCAATAGCGCTTACGGCAACTGCGTTAGAATATACGCTTCCGACAAATTTGAAAATTATAAACCGTTTGCGATTACAAAGTATCATTAACGAAGGAATAGACACAGAGTTTGGCGTAAATTACCGGATTTACAACGGTAAGATCATTTTCCCTCGTACACTTTGGATTGCTCCGGATACGCTTGTGGTGGACTATTACAAGCATCTAACCACATTCACGTTGATAACCAATGCAATCGAACTGGATGATCGATATTATCCGATCTATCAGTTCTACGGGCTGTTGAAATATTATAGACAACCAAGTGTTGTGTCTCAATTAGGAGAAGCACATGCGCGTCGTGAGTCCGAAACAAATGAACGGTTATACAACGGCATGAAAAATCAATTAACCGCCTATCAAATGCTCGGAAATGAACCGGTTGTCATAGATTCCAGGTGGTAAGGAAGGTGATCTAATGAGTGCCTACACAGCCTCACAACTCGCAACAATAATCAAAATGGCTTGTAAAAAGGATATGCCGGACCTGGGCGAGGACACCGATCAAGATTTTTACATTTTCGAATGGCTCAACATGTTCCTCCAGCAAAACGCCCGGAAAGCCTTTTTAGACACATGGAGCGACGATTTAAGTGTAACCACAAGCGGATATTACACATTCAAACGATCATCACAGGATATCACGAACCTTTACGAGCCGCAGATGGTTTACAAATATACAGCAGGACAAGAAAAGTACGAACAGGTAAGGCCCCTGCGTTCCTTCGACAGCGGGGACGGATGGTTCCGGGGCGGTCCCGACTCGAAAATTTACATGCGAAACCAATCCGGGACGTTCAGGCTTTATTATCTGCGGTACCCGGCTAAGATTACACTTGGTACACAAACACCAGAATATCCGCCAGCAGGATATGGGGAACTGATTTCGTGGGTAGTTTCGCGCATCAAATATACAAAGAACTATCTTGAGGAAAGCAAAATGGTGGCACAAGACGCAAACGCTTCAAGATTTGCCGCCGTTAAAGCCGCCACAGCCGCGAGGGGAAGCAATCAAGCTCCGCCAAGCGAGTACGATGCCAATATGGGGGGATAATGATGCCCGCAGGGATTCAGCCGCAAGTTCAGATTCAAACGCCCGATGGCGGCTTTCTAGGACTTGATACGGCCTCCGAGCCGACCAGCCTATCGTTGGCGCGTTCTCGCCGCCTCCATAATATCTATCAAGGCAAATTACGCGCTTTAACTCAACGACCGGGGAGCGTGCCGGTCATTAATCCCGCATTGGGTGCGGCGATCAAACATCTTACGCAATATCCGTTTAAACAGTCGGTTTCCGTAGGTGCAGCTCCCACACTCTCCGCTGTAGGTGATGCGGCAAGCACGCTTCCAAGCGGCACGTACTACGTGCGGTATACCTATGTCACAGACAACGGGGAAACGGAGGCAAGCGCAGAGGTGAACGTTGTTGTGCCTCCGGCTGTGGACAATCCTACGGCAGCACCTTCACTAACTACCGCGACCTCAGGAGGATCTCTGCCAGCTGCGACTTATTTTGTAGTTTACACTTGGGTGAACAGCGTAGGGGAAACCCAAGTCAGCCCCGAAGCCAGCATTATCACATCCGGCTCGACAAGTACCATCACGGCCACCATGCCCACCTTTCCCTCAGGCGTGACGAGTGTAAATGTTTATATCTCCACATCGACCGGAACGCAGACGAGACAAGGCAGCACCACAACTACCAGTTATACGCAATCGGCGGCTTTGGTGTCAGGAGCAGCAAAGCCAGCGTCCAATACGTGCATTGTAGCCAAACTCCGAGTCACTGTTCCAGCCGTTCCGTTCCATGCGAACAAGACGAGGATATACATTTCAACAACGACCAACACGGAAACTTTGCAGGGGGAGACAACGACAACAACCTTTGACCGTTCTACGCCGCTTGTGTCGGGCGCAGCTTATCCCACAGCTAATACAACATCATTCCGGGGTGAATTACTCGCCACAAGCAGCACGAGTCTCTACAGCTTTTATAACGGCAAATTAAACGCCGCTACAATGACCAATGCTCTAAATAGCGCAGACATCTATGACGCGGACTTTACGAATAAGGCGCTCACGAATCGCAAAATCATTGCAGATGGCGGGAGTTTAAAATCGTATGACGGTTCAGCGGTGGCGAATATCACACCAGCAGCTAATGATGGAGGATCGAATCCAAATAATGTGTTGCCGGACATCAACGCCAAAGGTTGCAAATACGTTTGGACGCACAACAATTATATCTTCATCAGCCCCGGAACGGCGGAATTGTTCTACTCCAAGAAAGACGAGTTCGATTATTTCCCGCAAACATTCTATGGCCTGTTGAACCGCCTTGGAGATTATGTAAACGGTCCGGGAGTCTCTTTTGATAATGTTTGTTTCGTCCCGTTGCGCAGGGGATGGAACATCATTTCTGGAACAGATTCCACGAATTTTACGTTCCAAGAATATCTTAACACCATAAACGGCGTAATTGCTCCCCGGTCTATCGTTGGAAAGATCACCTATCCGGACGGAAGGCAAACAATACCGTATCTTTCGGACGACGGGGTGCATGAGATCGTCAATGTTGCGGTCGATTCCAAGAGTCGATATTACGGCACACGAAGTCTTATGAAAGATAAGGTCGATTGGGCCGCATATGGTTTTACAGAGGCGGAAATGACCGCTGCTGTGGCTGAATATATCGTCCAGTGGAACATGTATCTCCTTCAAATCAAGCGCGGGGCAACGCAATATGTATTTGGATATGACACACGAAATGAAGAATGGTACGGACCGTGGACCGGTCTCACCATAAACTCCCTGATCGAATGGCAGGGGGTTGTTTATTTTGGTGGGGATGATGGACGTTTAAAGAAGTTCGATGCCACGCTTAACAGCGACTGGACGGACATGGCAAAAACAGTCGGAACGCCAGTGGATTACGACCGCATATCCGGTATGATCTGGTTTGAAGACACTGGATACCCATCGATGTTGGATTATTACATTTTGCGGCTCAAACAATATTCATTAAAGGCCAGTTTGGATATCTCAATTATTCATATGAGGGGTACGGTGGAGGTGCAAGAAGCATTGAAGAATGTTTATCTCGTTTGGGACGCGGGACAATGGGACAACACTGCTTGGGCTAACCTCGATTACACGGATTTAGTTAGTGCGCCGCAACGACTAAGCAATAAGCTGAAACTGCCTCGGCAGGGCTTCTACTTTCAAATTCGCCTAAGAAATAACAGAGATGAACCGGTAGAAATATTCGGAGAAACGCTAATCGGAAGAACAAGCGGGGAGTGATAACATGGCAACTTTACCAGCAGATCGATCAAAACTAGCATTAGCACAGAGTAATCAAGTGGCAGGGACAGTAGCATCGGGGCAGAAGAATAAAGACGCCCTCACAGAAGCTTACGATACGGTTGATTTACTTTTCCAACGTCTCAATGAATACCAGAACGCCGGAACACTCTCCCGCCTTGCCATCATAAACGTCAAGGATTACAACGCATCAGGAAGCGCACAGACCACCACAGGAAGCATTACGGCGGGGGATAATAAACTTACTGTGGCATCAGCAATTGACTTCGCTTCAGGGCAAGGCATCAACGTATACGGAAAATACGAGGTCGCTTCTCTCCAAATCACCGCCGCCGCAACCGCATCCTCCAATGTCACGGTGACGCTTAACGGCGTAGCTACAACCGTAGCTGTCGTAAACGGAGATACCGCAATTAATGTCGCAACAAAGATTCGCGCAGCTACTTTCGCAGGATGGACAACGGGCGGCACAGCAGGAACAGACACCGTTACGTTTACTTCAACGACGACAGGAAACAAAACAGATGCAACGTACTCCGCAGGCACAACAGGCGCATCGGGTACAATGACAACGACGACGCAGGGTAGCGCGGATTTGATTACTACAATAAGCGGAATAAGCGGTACTACGCTTACACTTGCAGCAAATGCGAGTACGACGGTGACGAGCGTGACGGTGGCCCATGATGATACGGTGGCATTAACTAATGCGGCTAACTCGCTGACAAATGGTGGCACTCTTTATTTTCCCGGCGGGACGTATCTTACCGATGGATTATCTTTAACCGCAAAAACAAAACTAATTGCAAGCGGTAATGCGATTTTAAAAGGCCGATCAGGGACGGCTGATGTTTTAACTTTGGCATCAGGATGCAGCGTTTACGGACTAGAAATAGATGGTAATAAATCGATTAAAACAGGTGGCAGAGGCATACACGCAGCTCCGAATATTTCAGATTACATCGTAGAAGGATGCTATATACATGACTGTTTCGGTCAGGGAATTGAAGCGAATGCTGCAAGCAAAGGACGATTAGCAAATAATCGGATAGAGAATTGTTTGCATGGTATACAGTGGTGGGGTGGAGATTCGGCCACATCGGAAACTATCGGAATTTTTGACATAACCATAGTAGGCAACATTATAAAAGGTGTTATGGGTGGTATATGGGGGAGCCTAGGCGAACGGATAACGGTTGTCGGGAACACCATCGAATCATGCACCGACGTCGGTATCGATTTTGAGGGTTGTATGCATTGCGTGGCATCAGGAAATACCGTGAAAAACTGCACATATGCAGGATTGGCTGCGTTTTTCGGTTCAAAATATATCGAATTCACAGGCAATACCGTGAAGCAGGATAACACGTATGGACCTGGAATTAAATTCTTCAGCTCATCTAAGCAGCACAATTATATAACCGTTAACAATAATACGATCTATACTTACAACCAGCCGGGTATATTCACGGACGTTGGGTGCTTGTTCAATTCGCTGATTTCTGGGAATTTGATTCGAGTAGAAACAGTAGATTTAGGTATTCGTATCCAAAGCGGCAATAAAAACGACATCATCGGAAATAAAATTATTACAGCCTCGACACACGGCATTTTATATGAAGGGGGTAGTGATTCTTTAATCGTTCAGAATGATATCGAAACTTCTACGGATGCATCAGCAGGAGGTGCGGCAGGAGGCATTCGCTTGGTATGGATTTCCAGCACATATCCTTGTCACAGAAATATCGTAAGAGATAATTTCGTCCGGGGCTTTGTTACTGGCGTGAACGATGACTGTGGCGGCGATATCATTAGTTATAATTGGATAGAAGGCAATCGGGTAAGTACAATCTACAGGAGAGCGGGGGCAGGATATGCGGGACGTATCGAGAGAAATGTTAGTACTGGAAATCCAAATACGGACGTTGCTGGGACGACTTATTAATGAACAGATAAAAAAAATATTGCAGAAATGAAGCGCAAACGAGTAAAATAAGGGGAAAATGCTCGGGAAATGGTGAAAAAATGAAAAGTTATAATGAAATACCGCTTCTAATACCGCCTAGAATTCTCTGTATGTTCTTTTTCATCGCTGCGTTCACTGTTTCTTTTGATATTTTTCTTAACGTTAATATCGCGGGATTCAACTTTCGATTTGCGCAACTTGCACTACTCATACCGATTGGTATGAGTATGATACATCCGCTTGTATCTCGTCAGATTATACGGCCGCTTGGATTCGGATATTTAATGCTTTGGGTGTTTTTTATCCTTTTATTCATTCCTAACACAACATACATCAGCCGAAGTATCGGTTATGCCGGTTGGTTGTGTTTCAGTGTTTTAATGATTTTTGCAGCGACGCAAATTTTTACAACTGAACAGCGAGTTCTTAAACTGATAAGAGTTTATCTGTATACTTTTTTCTTTGTTAGTCTTTTCGGACTCTTACAATTCATAATGCCAATAATGGGCATAGGAGCTCCGTTTGTTACTCAATGGTGGATACCGGGAATCCCAAGAATAAACGGCTTTTCTTACGAACCATCATATTACTCCACATATATGATCACTGGCTTTATCCTAATAGCCTATCTAAGAGAGCATGGTTCTACAATAATCAAACGGTCCCAGTTGAATGTAATGTATTACACCGTTGCCTTAACATTAGTACTTTGTTCTTCACGAATGGGTTGGATATTGATGATTATCTGGCTATCCAGGCACCACATAAGGGTTTTGTTTAATCTTATTAGAGGTAAGATTAGCGCAAAACAGTTTAATAGTATGGCGATCCTGAGCGGAACGATTGTGGTTGTTTTAGGTATCTCAATGTTAAGTTTCGGGACTTCAAAAATGACTGCTGGTCTTGAGCGTATGTCTTTCTTGGTTAATGGACTTGGAATATTGGGTACTTCCGATCACTCATCAGGAGCAAGGATATCCGGTCTACAAGACACATTTCAGGTTTTTATGGACAATCCATTGGTCGGTCATAGTCTTGGAGGTGTAGCTCCAGCTATTGGACAACAGTATAATTATACCGTCACCAATAATGAAGATGCGAAAATGTTTGAGGGTATTGCAGTTTTTGTGGAGGTGTTAGCTGCAAGTGGTATTATTGGTTTCATTCCTTTCGTAATCTATATGACAAAAATCATAGTATCTCCTTTGAAGTTAGTAAAACGGATCGAAGATGCGGAAGTGAAAGTAATACTAAAAGCACTTTCCTACTCTCTGGTGTTCGAGTTAATCATTCTTCAATTTAACCAAAACATCCTTCGACCTTACTTTTGGTTCCACATCGCTGTACTATCATCAGTATATTTTGTATACTTGAGAAAATATAAACTAAAAAGCGCCTAGTGCGCTTTTTTTGATTTAATGTAGAGGAAACTTTTAATTTCACAGTAGGACTATACTGCGACACAGCGAGCACCCCCTCTGCGGTGCTCTTTTTCATTCGAAAGGAGTGTATAAAGTGAAGAAAATTATACCATTAATTATCATAATGTGGCTGTTCTCCTCGCTTCCGGTCACAGCTGAAGAACCGACAGCCGAACAATCACGCATAACCGGCATAGAAAAAGCGATGAAATCAACCGTCAAACTAAGCGTAATAGCTAATCAAAACGCATTAAACATGAACCTCGAAGCCGCAATGGGCTCGGGGTTTTTTATTGCTCCAAATAAAATTATCACCGCGAGTCATGTTGTGTTAGTGCCCGGCGTTACGAGAATCGACGTTACCACTTATGACGGTCGTAAATGCACTGGTAAGCTGGGATACCGCGATGAAGTAATCGACCTTGCAATCATAGAAACGGACTGCACAGGCGAATCGCTTAAACTAGCTAGAAAAGTATCTATGGGCTCGGACGTATACATGCTAGGAAATCCCAAGTCCATTGATTGGATCGTCACAGGCGGCATTGTGAGCAGTATCGTGAAGGAATCCTATCACTACACCATCATAGCGGACATTAGCGGCGAGCACGGTAACAGCGGCGGTCCGATGATCGATAGCAAAGGAAATGTAATCGGGATAGCTCAAGCTCTGAATAACCAAGATAGATACCTCATATTCGGCATTCATGCCTACGATATCAGCCGATTCCTGACGAGGATCGGAGTGCCGATATGAACTGGATCATGTACCACTATCACCGAATCATGAAACGCCTACACAAACGCACAAGCTGGGACAAATGGCAGACCTTGTCCTTCGAGCATCACCACAAAAAGATGAATATGTACAAGGGGAGGTTAAAGCATGGCAATACCAATGTCAGCGGCGCAAACTCAAACGGAGCTCCAGCGGAAGAAGAGTCTCGGAATACCTCCGACTAGCTCGGCTAATCAAGCGCAATATAACGCGCTCAAGCCTATGGCTACACCTAAACCAGCCATGGGGGGCGCGATTCCTCCCACTACACCAAAACCCATCAAACCATTCGCGGCTACACCGAAAGCGGCACAGTCCAGTCATAAAGGGGCAATCCCTCAAATGGTGGGTAACACAGCCGCGGTAACTCCCGTTACTCCTGTAGCCGCTCAGACGCAGCCAAAGGGTGCTATCCCCAACATGGCACCAACATACAATGAAGCTGCGGCAACGAATTACGGCGGCAAAGGCAGCGCGCTGAACGAAATATTGTACAGCAAGAAGAGTTATGACGCAGGCAACAAAGCATGGGCAGCAAGCAATGCTCAACAACATTACGGTGCGCTATCGGCAGACGAAGCAACAGCGGTTAAGGGAATGAACACGCAGCAGTTAATTGATTACATCGGCAGCAAAAATCAACCAAAAACTGATGCCGGAAAAACCGATAACGGAGGATACTACCCGACAAATGACGCGGTGGCGGGAGTGCGTACTTCGAACGAGTTATTGGACCAATCGGGAGATTTGAATGCTATCGAGCGCGCCGCCTTACAAAATGCCGCAAATGAACGCCAAGCATCGCTACGGAACAATGCGGGATATGTGAATCAACAACTAAAAGATCAGCGTACCCTTGAAGACTTCTGGTTCGATGAGACACACGACCCTTTCAATGGACGAACCTCTTATGACAAGGCTATGGTGGGCAGGGAACGCACAATAGCAGACGCATATCGAGGGGCTAACCTTGAGAATCAATTGAATGCAGTACAACAAGAATTATACAACTTCGATAAATTAGCGCCGGAACGTCAGCGTCAGGTTTATAACCAAATGCTTCAGATGGAACGTGACTTCGGATTAAATGTAGGTCAGCTCACCGGTAGCTTCGGCGGTCAACGCACGCTTGCAGGACAGGCGCAGGATTGGGGACAGACGGTTGATACGGCTAACCTAACAGGAATGTTCAACGGTCAGCAGACAGCTCAGCAGACGCAGCAGGAATGGCAGAACCGCTTTAACTATGGCAATGCAATCGGCCAGTTTGGGAATGGTCAGCAGACGATGGAGAACAAGCAATTCAAAGCGAGTGAAGCACAACGCCAATGGGAAAATGCTTTCACTCAAGGACAATTTGACTTCCAAAAGGCGCAAACAGCTTATGAAAATGCCTTTAAAGACCGTAGTTTCCAACAAGATATGCAGGAAGCTGCTGCATCTCGCGGTCTACAGTGGGCCAGCCTCGGTCAGCGCCAGAAAGAATTTGTAGCAGATCAAGCGTTCAGAGAGAAACAGTTTGAGTATGAGCAGGGGCAGGATGCGATTGCAAACGATCTCGCAGCGCAAAAAGCTAATAGCCCTGGCGAATATAGCTATAAGTCCGACCCTGATTTCATGACCGATGCTGCTGCGATGGTTAAGAGTCCCGGTGAAGCACGGGTTGCTTTGCGCGATAATGCTCAAGCATATATCGATAAATACGGGATTGAAGGTTATAACTATTTAATTACCACTATTAATAAATAGGAGTGGTGAAATGCCTGGATTATTCAACCCAAGCGGTGGAACCTCAAAAAAAGAAGAAGAGAAAAAATCTAGCGGCGGCTTGTTCAAATCAAGCGCACCAAGTACATCGAACACAAGTTCAGGAGAGGGCGGTTTATTCAAACCGTCCTCTTCTTCTACTTCCGATGCATTGCGTGTAAATCCGATATTTAACGAAAATCCGTTTGATACGGCAGCTACGGAAAGATCAATCGCCAATGCAAAATTACGAATTCAGAACTCTGGATGGTCGGCTAATGAGGATAAAAGGAATCGAGTAGAGAAAGCCCTAAACCTTCCTCAAGATCAAAACTGGTTCTTTGATACACTAGACGTTCTAAACCGCCCTCAGCAAGCTTTGTTTGGTGGAATGGATGCAATCCTTAAGTCGGCAAACGGAACGCCTACAGATCGCGACAAAGCGTTTATGGATGGATTGACGGGTAAGCAGAAGGTTAGGGGTTCTGATCTCATGCAAGGTTTGGGGATTAAGAATAAAGCATTAAAGTCCACTTTAGGATTTGTTGCTGACGTAGCTACCGATCCGCTAAACGCTGTTCCTACGAAATTGGTTGGCGCCGCAACTAATCTTGTTGGTAAGGCTGGTAAAGGAACGCTGAAAGGCGCAGAAGCAGTTGTTCCACCTCTAAAAACATTGCGCGAGAACAAGATTCAGCCAGCGTTACAGTCAGGTAAGGACGCATTAGGCAGAATATTCGTTCCTAAATATAAATGGGATGAAACGTTAACAGGAACTAAAGACCCATTTTTGAAAGACCGTTACATTCAAACGGAAAATGATATTCGATATATGACGGATGAAGCTCTACGTGGGGTGACAGACGCTGCAAGGAAATCGGGCGGTTTGGATACGGGTACAGACGTAGGACGAATTATGGAGCAAGATGTGCCCCTATATGGTCCGCGTCCAAATAGACAGTTGTCTGCTGATCCGAAAGTACAGGCTGCAGCTGACTCGCTGGTAAAAAGTAATGATGAAATACGTAATTGGGCAAATTCCAACGATATACCGGTCGGTGAAATTGAAGGTTACATGCGGCATATCTTGAGCGTGGAAGAACAGGCTGCACGTAAGATTAAAAAGCCGAATGCGGTGGATCGTTCTTTCAGCAGCATGAATAACCCGGATAAAAAGGTGCTTGAAAGCCGGAAATTGCAGGGTAGCGCGGAAGACATTAATGATATGATCGGGCGCAAATTCTTCGAGCCGAACGCTTATTTCGCTACTGCTCTTGGACAAAAGAAGCTAATAGAGTATGGCAATGCCGTTAAATTCCGCAGGGAAGTCCTGAGCAACCCGAATTTTGCGGAAAAATTCATACCCGGTCAAACTCCTGCGCCTGTTCAAGGTCAAGTCGTGATTAACACCAATAATTATAAATTCCTCTCCAACCCTAATAACGTTGGATTAGCGGATGATATTGGCGGCGATTACCTTGTCACATCAGGCGTTAAACAGGCTTTAGATCGCTATCAGAAGATATCCAATGACGAAGGAATACACGCATTCCTCAAAGCCTATGATGCTGCGACAAGCGGGTGGAAGAAGCTGACTCTGTTATCACCTGAATATCATGTAAGAAATGACTTGGGCGCTAAGTTTAATAATTACATTGGCGGTATGGACCCTGCAGCAATAACTAAATATACGACTTCTGCTACTGTGGATGTAACGAATGCTTTGGCTCGGGGTAAAGAAACACCGCTATTTAATGAATTCAGGCGGCAGGGACTAGGCTCTAATTCTCAACTAGCAATTGAATTTGCACGTCATGGAAATGATGCAGAGAAGGCTTTGAGAGGTGTCGTCAAAGATCAAAGTCGCAGCAAATTGCAAAAAGGACTAGGCGTTATTAATCCGTTGAGGGCATTCAAAACATCTCAGGAACTTGGTAGTGTTATCGATCAAATTAACCGTTTCGCTCTATATAAGTGGTCGAGGGAAGTCAAAGGAATGGATGCAGGTCAAGCGGCAGCAAAGGTTAAAGAGGTACAATTCGATTATTCCGACCTAACTCCAACGGAGAGGGAATTATTTGTTAGAGCTATTCCGTTCTACAGGTGGAGCCGTAATAACATTCCATTCCAACTTAAAAAACTCGCTACTGATCCAACAAGGTTTGAAAACGTAAATAAACTAAAAACAGAAACACAAAATTATTTCGGAATGGACCCCAATAACGAGTCTGAATTTACTAAGAACAGCTTAGCGATTCCCGTATCAGGAGACGGCAAAGGTACGGGGTATATGTTAGGTCTTAACTTGCCTGCCGGTGATCTCACAAAATTAAGCGATCCATTTAAACTATTAGCAGATTCGTTCACTCCAATAGCCAAAACCCCTGCTGAGTTGGCATGGAACTACGACACATTTAGAGGGAAAGAAATACAGCAATTCGAAGGAGAACAAAAGAAACTTCAAATTCCAGATAAATTTTTTGGAGTTAATGTTCCGGGAGCCGGTACGCCATTAGGGGGAATCCCCGTAAAACAAGCTCATGCTATAAAGCAACTAGGAGGAAACCCAGCGAGACAACTTTTTAATAAGCTTGGCGTGAAAACAGAAAGGGAAAAAGAGGAAGCCGCTACAAAGCCTGTATTGGGGATTTCGAATATATTCAAAAAGTATGATATTAACGAAACCAACTTCTATGAGAAAAAGAGAGAACTTCGAGAACTCATGGATCTGATTGATTACATTGAGCAAGAAACAGGTGATAAGCCGAAGTCGGTTAGGGACATAAAGAAAGGGCTGTAGATGAACTACCGCCCTCCATATTGTTGGCTCTGATCTATGTTAGGGTCAATACCGTTAATGTAATAGTCGTAGGATTCATCATCAGTCATCGAAGGTGGACCGACATACTCAGCAAGTTTTCCAGCGCCCCACATGAATACGAAAAATAAAGCTATTGTTGCAACCATCCAGAATAATTGTTGAAAAAAATCCTTTAATTTCTCTCCCATCTCACTCACCTCCTTGCGAGTGGTATATCTAACATAATACGACTTCGTACTTGCTCAGTATACCGCAATATGGTAAATTATTCTCAAATCCGAAAGCATCGGTCAAGAGAGTCGTGGGAAAGCATCCCTCGGCTCTTTTTGTGTTCAGGAGGAACCATGAGCGATCCACCTATCCAATTTCATGAGGACGAGTATTTTTACTCACCATTGAGCGACGAGGTCCTACGCCTTATCGCTCTTTTTGTTGATCGCGATACTTACGACAAACTGTTATATAGGGGCGCAACCTATGTACGATGCTATTTTAGAAATCCTTCACGGCGTATGGAAAAACGGATTCAGCTTAACCGCATTAGGTACGGCCGTGTTCGTCTTATTGAAGCAACGCAAAGTGAAGAAACGGTTACGCCGCTATATCCCTTGGCTTCTGGAGGATGATTCGGAGGTCAAGGCTTACATTCATAATCAACATTTAATCATGGAAAGGTTGGGAATACCATGCGACACCAAACCTACTGCCGGGTCACTAAATCCATCTATTCAGAAGAGTTACGCAAGCTTATCGATATCATCCAAGGAAAAGACGAAAAGGAGAATGAAAATGAGAGAGTATCTGAAGAAACTAGGCCGCACTAAATTCCAAGCTCTATTAGCATCGTTAATCGTAAACGGCGTTAGCGCCTATTTGTTCCTGTCCGGAACGCTGGACATAGACGGCCAACTCAATACCTGGATGCCGATTATTAACCTCACAGTAGGTACAATTTCGACGTGGGTTTATATCCTTGTCGAGGGCGGTATCGATAAAGCCAGAGTGGAAAAGGAGCAATCGAATGACATTACTTTCACTGATTCCGGCTCTGCTGAGTAATGGCATCCCTCCAATACAGAACATCATTGACCAGTTGCCGAACCATCCGACGAAAGTTTATCAGAAACGTGATCTATCCCAAGTCACAAGGCTGATAGTACATCATACAGCTAGTGAAGCACCGCTGATTAATCAGGCAAAGTACCATGTTAATGGACGTAATTGGCCGCGAATCGGCTACCATTTTGTCATTCACAACGGCGCCATTTATCAAACCAATTACCTCGACACAGAAAGCTATCACACAAGCGGAAATAACCGCACTGGGATAGGGGTGGCGATCCTTGGAGACTTAACCAAGCGGAGTATAACCAAACATGAAAGAGAGCTTATAACAGCGCTTCTAGCGTCCCTACGTACGGTTATTCCAGACGCTGAAATTAAGGGTCATAATGAATGCGGAGTAAAGACCAGATGCCCAGCGACGAGCGTGGACGCGATAAGAGAGGACGTTATGACATTGGAAATGGAGATCGAGCAAGCCCAATCAAAACCGAAGCAAGAAGAGTTAGCTTATCGAATGGCGAACTCTACGCTTTATTATTACAACCTAGCTAAAGGTAAAAAATCTGATGGGAGCCCTGCGACCGAGGGAGAAATCCTGTGGGGGTTGAATCAACTACTGAAATTAGAACCCGAATTTCGTCGACTCGGCTTCTTAAAGTAACGGGGAAATGGTATAATATACTTAGGGGATAGGGTAGCTCCCGAACGGAAGAATCCTACTTCCTTCCCCCACTTTTATAGGATGCTACTAAGGAGGTAGTGCGATGAAATTTATTGATTTAACGGGGAAGACATTTAGTAAATGGACAGTGAAGGAAAGGTACCTTCACCCAACAATTAAGAAATCATTTTTCATTTGTTTATGCGAATGTGGTACAGAACGACCTGTTAAGGGTGACACATTATCAAGGGGATTATCAACAAATTGTGGATGCGTAAAGCGAAAAGAAATGTCTAACAGGTATACCACGCATGGACACACGCAAGGCGGAAAATTTTCTTCAGAGTATAATAGTTGGACGGCTATGATTACAAGGTGTAACAACCCGAAGGCTAACAACTATCATAATTATGGAGGTAGAGGAATTGCTGTTTGTAGTCAGTGGTTTGATTTCAATGTATTTATTAAGGATATGGGATTAAAACCAACAAAAAAACATACTATCGACCGTGTCGATGTAAATAAAGGATACTCTCCCGAAAATTGCAAATGGGCAACAAGAAAAGAACAGAGGATGAATCAACGACCTAGAAAGAAAGTTGAAGCTTGAGCCGGAGAGCAACGATTCGCCAAGGTGCAACGGAATTTAGGCGTCTGGGATTTTTGAAGTAGCCGTACAGATAAAAGCGGCCCTATAAAGGCCGCTCAACATCTTTATATTAATCCCTTGTCTTTGAATAATTTATGTAGTGCCAAATTCACTATTTCCGATTTAGCCCCTCGACCGCCTTTTTTACCCAAAGAAGCAAGTATATCAGCATATTTTGGTTCCAAATAAATACCGACCAACACCTTATCAAATGTTTCTGGCACTTTGGAATTAATTATCCCATCAATATAATCCGTCATCGTAGTCATCCCACCCATCATTAGATTCTTTTATGCTGTTAATATCGCCACACTCGATAACAAGACGTTTCTTTCCACCAGTATTTTTTACTGAATGGCCGTTATACCCTCCACACATTGAGCTACCACTACCACTTATACAACTGCCGCCACTGCACGAGAATAGAGGGATAACGCCTTCGCTTCCATGTTCCTTGCCAATTACATATACGGTGGTATTAATCATGCTTATACCTCCTTACTAGTATTAATGCTAATATTAACTATACCACAAAGTATTATCTTTGAATATGAATTCTTTTTATAGGGTAGCCCCCTCTCAATGTGAAAGGGGGCTCTTGTTATTTCACAGCATCGAGCATTAATACCTCCGCTTTCAACCCATCAAGTAACGCCCGTAATCGCTTCTGACGATGTTCTGAAGTGGTGACGAATAAAATAGTGGGGAACGCCCCGTAATTCTTCTGAAACAGCCCTGAGTCCTTCAGTGATCGATATGATTTAATCTTATCCTCGTTTTTCGTCATCGATTGGCAGCGATCTACCTCCAAAAAAAAATGTTGATTATTTTTAATGAAATACGCATCCGGAATTATCGTTTCGTTGTGCCATTGAAAAGGTTGCTCCGCATGCCAGGCAACCGGCCGGTAATAGAGGTATACATCGTTTCGCATGAGAAAGTGAGGAACGTTAGGCGTGCGCTTGCGAATCTTTTCAGACCCGATCAATTTACGGCCGGCAGCTGCGAGATAAAAAACTTTCTCGTCCATCACGAACGACGAAATAAGCTTCGATTCCTCCATATCCGAAAGTATCCTCAATGTATTGCGTTTTCCTCCAGTAAGCTTCAGTGATTCAATTTGGCTTGTTGCCAGATAATCCAGCCTATTTAAGTACCACAGGACGTTTTCCCATCTTTTTAGTTTTAACTGCTGTTTCGTTAATGGCTGGCTGCTGGATTCCTGGATCAGATTTTGATTCGTTATGGGCATGTGCAATCTCCTTTCTCGGCGCCGACTCAAGCAATATTTCCGCATCAACATCGTCCAGATAAAAACATTGTATGATTTCCTGCTTAACGCCATGCTGGTATATCGCACGTCCCGGTATATCGGGCAAATAAGCCGCATCCGGTGCATCAAGGATCGTTCGTGATTGGATTTCGTCACGTGTACGGAAGGCAATGGCGGTTGAAATGTTAGTCCGAATATCCCCCGGCACCGAATTAACCGTCGGACGCTGAGTGGAGAGAATGAGCCAGCAGCCAGCAGCGCGTCCTTTTGCGCTAATCGCACGCAGTTTGGCTTTAATC
The DNA here is from genome assembly GCF_021532375.1 of Paenibacillus alkaliterrae. Taxonomy (GTDB): domain Bacteria; phylum Bacillota; class Bacilli; order Paenibacillales; family Paenibacillaceae; genus Pristimantibacillus; species Pristimantibacillus alkaliterrae. The sequence continues at coordinate 1,862 of NZ_JAKGAP010000020.1, read as the reverse complement.
GCTTGCTTCAATCTCTTGTCGGGATCATGATCTGTTTCGATCAGATCAGACATTTCGTCGATACAAAGTACACATTTATCATTGTTCCATTTCCGCATATTGTTTTTACGCATCGTAGTAAGTCGTTCTAACATGATGGCTTCCACGGTTGATGCCACTTGCAAAAGTTCCTTTAAAGTCGTGGCAAACCCTCGCACACATTCGATATGCTCAAAAATCATAAACTCCACGCCTTCCTTCATATCCGCCAGGTACAATTGCAGATCGTCGTGCTTATTCATAATTAACGACGTTAACATAATGCGAATGATGCACGATTTACCGGACCCGGACAAACCGCCATCGACAAAGTGAGGATAGGGCGCGTCGAAGTCGAAATAATGTACATCATGCCGCTGATTGATCCCGAGCGGAACTTTCCAATCTTTCCTCTGAACATAATGGTACGTAACCATTTCAGGCAGCTTCTCATTGAAAATGTCGAGTATAAGGCCATTGTCGAATTTAATATCCACGTCCTTGCGCAGCGCTTCACTCAGAGCTTGCTTTGCCATGATTACATCACGCGATGATTTCCCGACAGGAAGGTTAATGAGGAAGCGATGGCCCCAAGGATAAACGATTTCCTTATTGATAGTGGGTAGCAGCCATACCTCCTTATCTCCTGCCACAATGGGGACGCCGATCCGCATTTGCTCAAAGATGGTCATAAGTTCCAAAGATAAAGAAGAAGAATTAAAAGATAAAGATTTAATAAAAGAAACACATGAACCAACAATCAAACCCACAGATATAGATTCAAGAATCACGTCTTTTCCTCCTTATAAACCACCAGTTTAGTTGCAGTTTGGCGGAATAGTAAGGGACAAGTTAAATGTTAGAGTAGATAAGGGTGTATGAGCTATCCGGTTACCGATCACCCAGCGCATATATAACGGAATACTGTTTTCAACCCCTTACGGAATACTCAAACAAAGAAAAGTAACGCTTCTTTCGCCCAGGAATAAGCGATGTATACCGCGCAACCGATGAGAAAAAAACGACCAAATATCTGTACCGACTTCGCATCCCGGGTATAGCCCTTAGACAACAACCGCCGCTCTACAACAACAGACAAAATAGTTATTCCTCCAATTACAGTAAAACCAATTACAGTTCCCACCTTATCCCTCCTTCGGTCCGTAGCTTCACGCGGCCATACGTTATCGTTCGTGATACTGTTCGACCGTTTCCTTTAACGGTGTTTGAAGAATACTGGCTTTGGCAATTTCTGCTCCTTTGCAGCTGGCACCTCCAACGGCTGCTCCCTAACCTCAACTTGTTTGTTTGTGCGGATCCCCAGCATGAGACGCAGTCCATTGCGGCACAAATCCGGCAAATCCTCCTGCGGAATATCCAGCTCGATCAGATCATCGTCCAGTTCCTTTCGTAAACGGAAACTAATATGCGTTTTCATCTCGTTCACCTCCTGTCGACTGTGGTGTATTTCAATCGTATGGAGGGCTGATTGTCCGATATACCAAAAATTTGAGCTGAAAAGTTTAAAAATATGAGGAATTGACCAAGCTGGTAGCAAGGAGGTGGATTATGTTCGGACTAGGGAAACGAAGGACAAAGTTAGGAAAATGGCTAGATGCGCGGGGAATAAAGCAAGAATGGTTAATCAAAAAAAGCGGAGTGTCCAAGGGAACGATGACTAATGTCTGTAGTGAAGATGGATATATGCCGAGTGGAACTACGATACAGAAAGTAATAAAAGCCCTGAGGGAAGTCGATCCTTCCGTCAAGGCTAATCAGTTTTGGGACATGTAACTATCCACAGTTTATTCACACAACAATACCTACCTAATATGCAATAAGTA
>NZ_JAKGAP010000002.1 GCF_021532375.1 Paenibacillus alkaliterrae | reverse complement strand
TCCCAGAAAGGTGTTGACTGGCAGTTTACCACCAATGAAGCAAGAATCAAACTAAAACGCCTTTACCCACAGTTTAAGGATTGATTAGGTACTAGTGTTGATAAATGAAGAATGCAATCACCGTTCGATATTTGCATATATAACGGCATACCCGGTTCGTATCGATGCTCCCAATCGCATGTGAATCCCAAAAATTCGCAGTAAAACTCTCTGGCCTTCACCTCGTCAAACATGCGAAAGACTTTAGATGCGAAAAAAGGACCGTTCGATCGGGCGATTAACGCCAGACTGCACGGTCCTTGCTTTCATTATGCTCCTTATTTCACGATGCTCTCCAAAACGTCCTCAATGATTTGTGTGCTCGCGATCGTACCGGAGTACAACCAGCTAGCCGTACTTGGGTACTCGTACACGTTACCTTTCTTAACGGCCGGAATCGCTTGCCAGATCGGATCCTTAAGCGATTCTGAACCAGAGTCTTTGTCGCTGTTCACCAGAAATAAATGATCGGCATCCAGCTCGGCCAATTTCTCGAGGGAAATAGCGTTCCAGTTACCCGTTCCTGCTGCGGAAGCTTCTTTGACAACATCAGGTACAGCAAGACCTAAGTCATTATAGAGTACCGCTCCGCTCGACAATTTATCGCTTACGATATAAAAACTCTTTTGCACGAGCCAGATTGCTGCCGCAGATTCTCCTGCAGCTGCTCCTTGCAGTTTTTCTTTCGCTACTTTTGCTTTCGAATCGTATGCATCCAATGCTTTTTGAGCCTCGTCGCTCTTTCCGAGCACTTCGCCGATTTTGAGCAATGCTTGACGCCAGTCTGCATTAATTTCATCACCTAAGGTGAATGTAGGTGCAATCTTGGCGTATTGCGAATATTTGTCGCCTTCGACCGCGCTGTTAGAGCCTACGATGATAAGATCAGGATTAAAGCTTGTTACCGCTTCAAAAGGAAGATCATAGGGAATGGTAGGAATACCGTCTAAGGAATCTTTCAAATAGTCTTGAATTCCGTTTGGAACGGACCATTGTGCAACTGGTTTTACTCCAAGCGTTACCAGGTGATCTTCTAAATAGGAAGCGATAATGCGCTGAGGGTTTGCTGGCACCGTTACTTCATTGCCGAGTGCGTCAGTCAGCTTCGTTTCAGCAGGAGCTTCTGTTGCTGCGCCGCTATTTGTTGAATCATTTGTTTTATGGCTTCCGCATGCCGCTAACCAAAGTGACAAGACCATCAAACTAATTAATACGAATAAAAATTTCCTGTTGATACGTGAAGACACTGCTAGTTCCCCCTTGTAGGACGGTATAATTTTATTGAAAGCGAAAGGCCTTCCGCTTCAAAAGTAACCTAATGATAACAATTATCATTTTCATTGTCAACTATGTTTTGAGACTACCAATCCTATGTATTAAGAGGCGGAATAGTGCCCCGCGATTGTTTCCAAGTCTGGTTTTTTTGGAGCACCCATTCTCTCTTAATTTAAAAACTCTTTTATAACACGATACAGTTCTTGCTTTTCCGATGCTTGGATGTCATGAGCAGATTCAGCAAACTCCCGGATCGTTAAATTATTGTAGATATGCTTATAATGATTTAATTCCGCATCACTAATCAATGAACCAGCCAACAACCCTCTAATTACCAATACAGGCAGGTCCAGCTTAGCGTTTAGTAGAATGGTCGTGGAGTCGCGTTGAATGCCCTTTACTGCCTGCTGTCGTATGTGTTTAATTCTGCCCGTTGGAATTACGTAATGATTAATGTAATCCTCAGCCCATTCGACTGACATTTGCTTATGCTCTGCGGGATAGTCCAATACGATAAGTGACAAAAGCCGACTTTCGTTTGTTTGTGCATAGCCTAGTGCATAAGAAACGCCGCGAGAATTACCCATCAAATGAAAGCTCTTAAGTCCTGTTTCTTGAATCACAGTTGCAAGATCTTCTACATGGTCGGTTAAGTTATAATTCGTTACAGGAGTATCGCTTTTACCGCGCCCGCGAAAGGATATGGCAATGGCTCTTCTAGGGAGTAAGTAACGAAGTAGATCCTCGTATTCTTCCGCTGTTTCCGACAGTCCTGGACAAATGATTAAGGGTGCAAGCTGAGGATCAGAATGATGAATGGAGTCCAAATAATGAATGTTTACGCCCTGGTTAGCAACTATGCCTGAGAAAAACATCGGAAGACCTCCTTTTTCTGAAAGAAAGTTACCATTAACGCTCTCTAGGAATCATAAAACATTTGTCATTGTGGTTGAATCCGATGCGGGGATAATAATCAACGGCCGAAGGTGCAGACAATAGAACTAACGAAGTTTCTGATCCGATCGCCTCTTTTACATGCTCGACCAAATGCTTGCCAATACCTAGCTTCTGATACTCGAGGTCTACTGCAAGATCCGATAAATAACAGCAATAAGAGAAATCTGTAATAGCGCGTGCAACCCCGACCATTCGATCTTGATCCCACGCTGTTATGATGATGTCTGCATTTTCGATCATTTTCTGCAAACGGTTCAAATCCTGAAAGGGACGTTTTATACCCGAATGCTCAAAAACCTGCGATAAATCCGTTGCGTTTATGGCCAGATCATTTTTATATTGAATCATGTGACTCCGCTCTCCCCTCTTTTATAATATGGCTAGCAATTCCCTTAAGCGCTCTATCGTATGCAGCGGCTTTGCTGATAATCCGTCCCGCCATGGCTGATTCACTTTGATCCATACGGTACTAAGACCGACTTTCTCAGCTCCTTCCATATCATTAACCGGGTGGTCACCTACATAAATACATTGATCAGGCTGCAGCTGCATAGCGTTAAGCGTTGCTTCGAAAATTCGCGGGTCCGGCTTTTTGCTGCCTGCTTCCTCAGATACAAGGATATAATCAAATAGCTCTCTAATGCCTAAACGGTCAATTTTTCCATATTGAATTTCATTTCGGCCATTCGTGATGAGCGCTGTTTTGTATTTGGTTCAGGTATGGCGAATAACCTCTAACGCTTGGTCCATCAGAATCGCATTGTTCACATATTCCTTCCTATAAAAAGCCATCAGTTCATCATGTTCCGGCTTCGCAAGCCAAGGCATTTCCTCCAGCAATTCGTGAAATAGTACTTTCTTATCCTTATACCCATCCTCATCTAAATCTACAATGCGTTCAAGAATCCCTTCTTTCGCATCCCAATGGCTGAAATACTGAACGATTAATGCTTGGGCAAATGCTCGAAACGTACTCGTTCTATCCAATATCGTGTTATCTAAATCAAAGATAATCGCTTTAATATCGTTCATCGTTATCCCCTCCTTATTTCCATGATTATACAACCTAAAGGGATGTTGGGGTAGTCGATATTTCACAAGTTACTTCAATTTCTTCGTAAAACGATACCCCGATGTTTCAAATCCAAGTGTTTTATAAAATTCATGGGCTCTTACTCGTTCAGGCTTAATTCCGCTTGTTAAATACAACATCGGAGAATGACGTTCCTTTGCCCACTCCTCAGCAAAGCGCACAAGAGCAGTTCCGATGCCTCTTCCTTCATATTCCTTTTTCGTAACGAGTAATGATATTTGTGTGACGAAGCCGTCCTCCTCATACGAATAGATTTGACGAATACCGATCATTCCTACCACTTTCTCTGCAATCTCTGCCACATAAGTTGCATACTCCGTTAAATTTTCTATGATGCTCATTCTATTTTTCATGCTGTCTACGGAGGTAGGATAACCAAGGTCAAACATCAGTTCTGTCATCGGAACGAGATCTTTCACTTGATAAGCGCGAATATGGATCATACTACTTCTATAGGCCTCCTCTATCAAATTTAGCCGAGAGGACTCCCACTTCTACAAAGTGGTGAGGTGAATCGGATCTTCCTGAATTCGCAAAAAAGGTCTTTGCTAAAATGTTCAAGCCTCCGAAAGAGCCGAGATTCTTAAGAATCTTACAATAGGATCATACGTACTCTCAAAGGCATAGCCAATGGGATAGAGGGGTTGGACGGTAACCAATCCGTCAACGTGTCAACTCCACTGGTGTTAAGCATCCTGAAATAAGTCAAGTTGACACACCAGAAACCCCCACTTCTTCCGTAGCGTCAGTGTAGGTAAGTGGCGGGAGTGTTCATAGCCACTTTACTGCTTCTGATCTTCGATTAACCGTGTTATCGGTTCTATCATAAGTCTTCAACTGGATAGAATCCGAAGGAGGCATCAGCTGATGGCAGGTACTATATTCAGACGGGATCTCGAGACGCAAACCGGCAGCACGAACTGGAAAAACTCCAGCTATTTATCTCAGACACACTTCAAATTTATTTACCTTCGCCTGAAACGGCAAAAGAATGGCCGTGTCCTCAGGAATGATAACGGTTCGGGGCTCAGTAATCCTATATTGGCTATCTAGCCTCAATAATTTCAGCTTGAAAGCTATAGCTCATCAATTTCGATCCATCGCTTGCTTTTGTCTGCTGTAGGCTACAACCTGTTCATACGATAAATGACCGCCGAATATGTCCAGCGCGCTGCCAATGGTAATATCCAATTTCCCGTTAGACAGCTCATCAAATTGATCCATATCAGCTATTGATCTTGCTCCGCCAGCATAGGTCGCAGGAATGCTCACCCAATCAGCAAGTGCGCTCACCAAGGTCTGTTGGATTCCGCGTTGCTTGCCTTCCACGTCCACGGCGTGAACTAGAAACTCATCACAATATTGCTCCAGAAATTGAATATTCTCTTTGTTCACTTCAAAATCGCTGAATTGTTTCCATTGATTCGTAACGACGAACCATTTGCCATCCTTCTCTTTGCAGCTAAGGTCGATAACAAGGCGATCCTTGTCCACCTCGGACACGATCTTCGACAAATGGTTTTCATTCAGCTGGCCGTCTTTGAAAATATAAGAAGTAACGATAATATGAGATGCGCCTTGCTCTAAGTAATATGAAGCATTGTCCGCGGTTATACCCCCGCCGATCTGCAGTCCACCCGGATAATGCTTTAATGCCTTCGCGGCAGCGGCTTCATTGCCTCCGCCCAGCATAATTACATGTCCGCCCATCAAAGCGTCCTTCTTGAACAATTCCGCGTAATAAGCGGAATCATATTGGGATACAAAATTTTCAATTATTTCGGTATTCAATGTTTCGCCAACGATTTGTTTCACTTTACCGTCATGCAAATCTATACAAGGTCTAAACTTCAACACGATTCCTCTATTCTGTATTTTCTATGAACGAACATTCCTATAAGAAAAATAACTTAAAACGCGGATAGAAATCAACCTTTATCGCGAAAATGCATGTGATAATGTGTCAAATCGTAATTCTGTCCGGCTTATATATTCTCTTTAGCAATCGAGTCATCTTGACAGACGCATTCATAATCGCGCTTAGTTACATTCCCCATTTGATTGGCAATTCTACAACCAAGACAGTTCATTTGGACCTCCTTAAAACTCTATATAAAACGGATGCGTGCTAGTATCCAGACATTTTTCTATGCGTTCTCTGAAGTTTTTCCAGGTGACCATATGAAGTGCTTCTTCAATCTTAAAATAGCCAACTTCCAACGCTTCTTCCGTAACCGCAGGCTCTCCGCCGACCGGCCTCGCCAAAAAGAGCGTATTACAAATACAACCGCTCACATTCTGATAAATTCCGCAAAATGTAATGATTTCAATATCAACCCCAGATTCTTCCTTTGTCTCTCGGATCGCAGCGCTGCGAATTGACTCGCCTTCCTCCACTTGCCCGCCGGGCATTTCCCATCCTCTACGCGGTCCTTTAATAAGCAAAATCTCATTGTTTTCATTTAAAACAATAGCTGCCGCAGACACGATATGCTTGGGTGTAATCACTAAGTCGCCCCCTTTATTGAACTACGCTATAGCTATGTAAATACTGATCTCTAACTGCAGCATCAAGCTCTAATTCCGAATGAATGCGTATGGCATGCTGCTTGGCTAGCCGTCCGTTAATAAAAACACAATGATGGTCGTAGCAATTCGTTTCGCGAAGAATGATTGCCAGTGCTTTCGGTAGATTTGAGGCAATGCCTTCATTATGCTCATGCATGATCCAAGCTAAGGTTTTCCAATCCAGAATGCCTTCATCGGTTTTTATCGGCGTCGGATACGCGAGCTCTTCAGGCACCTCGGCCAAATAAGCATACATGCCGCCAAATTGCGAACCGTCGCTTGTCCAAGTTACAATGCCTTTAGCTCTTTCCCGATTCAGCAATAAAATCTCTTCGCCGCGTTTAATAAAACAAATATTATATCTAAGCATTACATTACGCTCCTATCCCCTATGACTATTCAATTTATAAATCCAAGTTCATGAACTCATCTCCTTCTTTTAACTGTTCTTCACCATCGCACAGTACTTCTTCGGCGCCCTGGTTAAATAAGCTTCTTGAATGACGCCTTGTATTTCGGTCCATTCCGCATTTCGATCAAGACGTAAGCCCACCCAACCAAGATGGCCTACATAGGCAGGTCGAAAATAGATGTCCGAATCGGATTCGATTAATAGGGTTTGAACGCCCGCAGGCGCTGCGCACCATAATCCGATTATGCCGTCACCATGATGATTATGATGATATTGAACGAAAGATTTTTTTTCATTAACAAAAAAAGTGGGAGCGCCGTGACTTAATCTTTCGCTTGTGGCCGGGAATGATAAACAAAGCATTCTAATTTGTTTTAAAATAGGGCTGTAATCCTTTTCGACCGCATCCATGTTATCGAACCACCAATCTTATCCGTATAATTAAGGGATATTTTACCACGAATGACTGCTGGTCGGGTAGTATTTGAAATCATAATATTGATTTGAGCTCGGTCAAGAATTTTGAAACATTATTTGTTATGGTTTCGTTACTTCATTACCATGGAATAGAAGGCTGCTTATAAAATGATAAGCTGGTATGGATAACTTGCTTCAAGGGGATATTGACTAATTATATGCTTCGAAGTAGCCTTGCTGCGTAAACCTTTTAGGAGGAATATGTCATGCGAAAAATGATGACTTTGTCTCTAGTTCTGTTCTTGCTTTGTTCTTTATTAACAAGCTGCAGTAAAAACGTATATACAGGTGGTGGCACACCTGAGCCTAGCGATTCCATAAAGGATCTAATTGCTAGTATGTCCATGGCTGAGAAAGTAGGGCAAATGGTGATCGTCGGTCTTGAGGGACATGCTATGACGGCCGAAACGGAAGCTTTGATCGAAGATTATCACGTTGGCGGATTCATTTTGTATAAAGATAATATTTCGGATGCTTCTCAAACCGTTTCGCTGCTTAACCAACTTAAAAAGGCTAATCGATCAAATAAAGCCCCGCTTTGGCTAAGTATCGATCAAGAGGGCGGAATAGTAAACCGGATGCCTGCACAATTTACGGAGCTGCCTTCCGCCGAGCAGATTGGAAATGTTGACAATACGCAGTATTCTCGGCAAATTGGACAAGCCTTGGGGGGAATGGTTCGTTCCCTGGGCTTTAATATGAATTTCGCCCCCGTACTTGATATTAATAGCAATCCGAATAATCCGGTCATAGGAAGCCGTTCCTACGGTGCCGATCCTCAATCGGTCATCCTTCACGGTATGGAAACGATGATGGCCATACAATCGAAGAAGATTGCCGCAGTCGTGAAGCATTTCCCTGGACATGGCGATACTTCCGTCGATTCGCATCTGGAGCTGCCGGTCATCAACAAAAGCTTGACCGAGCTGCAAAACTTTGAATTGATTCCATTCAAGGAAGCGATTAAGCAAAATACGGATGCGATTATGATCGCTCATCTTCTCCTGCCTAAAGTAGACGAAAAGGATCCCGCCTCCATTTCGCATAAAGTGATTACTGATTTATTAAGAAACACCCTTCAATACGATGGGCTTGTCATAACCGATGACATGACGATGGGCGGTATAACGAAGCATTATGACGTTGGAGAAGCCGCCGTAAAGTCCGTTCAAGCAGGAAGCGATATTTTGCTCATTGGGCATGATCATAGCCTTCAGCTAGCGGTTCTTAAAGCTCTGAACAAAAGCGCGGAAGACGGTGCGATCACAGAGGAGATGCTGGATAGAAACGTCTATCGCATTTTACGATTGAAAGCAAAATACAATATAAGGGATTCTGCCGTCGATCATGTTGACATTCAATCGATTAAACGCCAAATCGAAAGCGCATTAAAAATAGCAAAAACAAAGGGCTGACCCCCAGCGGGTTAGCCCTTTGTAGGTGCTGCAAATGCTGATGCTCACAATCATTCTCTTCTCACAAAAGCTTCCTTGTTTACAATATGTTCAGGAATATCGCCTGTCAAACCCTGCAGCAAGCTGCGTGCAGCAAGCTCCGCCATCCTTGTCCTCGTCCGGATCGAAGCGCTTCCGATATGCGGTAGAGTTACTACATTCGGCAGCGATAAGAGAGGATGGTCCAGACTGACAGGTTCCTCTTCAAAGACGTCCAAACCTGCTCCCCATATCGTTCCGTCCAATAAAGCGTCATAGAGCGCCTGCTCATCCACGATGCCGCCTCGGGCCGTGTTAATTAGAATCGCCGTCGGTTTCATTCGCTTTAGCTCACGTTCCCCGATCAGATGACGCGTTTCCGGCGTGAGCGGCGTCATGATGCTGACAAAGTCGGAATGCTCCAGAAGGCTGTCCAGCTCCGTATAAACAAGCCCAAGGCTTCCTTCCAGCTCTTCTTTGCGGCTTCGGTTGTGGTACAAAACCCGCATATTGAATCCTTTTGCCCGCCTGGCCAAGGCTTCCCCGATTCTGCCCATTCCGATAATACCTAAGCTTGCCCCGTAAACATCCTGACCGGTGAGCTGCATAGGAGACCATGTCGTCCACTGTCCCGACCTTAAATAATCGGACGCTTCAACGATTCTGCGCGAGGCAGCCATCAATAAAGCAAACGTCAAATCGGCTGTCGTCTCCGTCAGGACTCCCGGCGTATTCGTCACCATGATTTGTCTGCGGCTGGCTTCCCCGACATCGATGTTGTTGTAGCCCACCGCCATATTGCTGATGACCCTTAAGCGGGGAGCGCAAGCGAGCAGCCGCGAATCAATCGCCTCGGTCAGCAGACAATATAGTCCATCGGCATCCCGCACCTTTTCCTCCAGCACATCCCGCGGAACCGGAATGCTTTCCTGCTGCCACATTTCCACATCGCAGTTTTCTGCAAGTTTAAGCAGCGCTGTTTCAGGAATTTTTCTTGTGATATATATTTTAGGCCTCATGCCTCCACATCCTTTCATCGGAACTAGCCCTTCTCACATTTCATTGCGGTCCTTATATTCAAGAAAGAGAAGCGAAGCTGCCTTCGTTCTCTTTCCCCACATGCTAATATTGGACATACACAACCTTTGTTTCTGTAAAAAATGCTTTATTCGAGCTCCCGATGGAATACGGCCCGAAGCCGGATTGCTTAACGCCGCCGAAGGGCATGTGTGCCGCACTTGCAGTCCCATGGTTAATATGAACCATCCCGCTTTCAATTCCTTCCGCAAAACGATACGCAGAGGCAAGGTTATTCGTGAAAATCGAAGCGGCCAAGCCGTAGTCGGTGGAATTGGCGACCCGAAGCGCTTCCTGCTCGTTATCAACCTCGATCACGCTTAGAACCGGGCCGAAAATCTCTTCTTTGGCGATCCGCATATCCGCAGTCACTTGGTCGAACAGCGCAGGTGTCAGATAATGCCCCCTTATATATTCGCCATCCGACAGACTTTCCCCTCCAGCAAGCAGCCGTGCACCCTCTTCTTTCCCGATTTGAATGTATTGTGCGACGGAGTCGAATTGACTTTTATTAATCAAAGGTCCCATCGTAACGTCCGGTTCCCAGGCAGGTCCTATCCGGATATGCTTCATTTCTTTCAGAAGCTCGGCTTTCAGCTCCTCCGCCTGTTCGCGCAATACAATCACCCGGCTGATGGCTGTGCAGCGCTGGCCGCTGCAGGTGAAGGCCGCGCTGACAATCTGCTTTGCCGCACTTGCCAAATCGTCGTAATTCAGAACGACCGCCGGATTTTTCCCGCCCAGCTCGAGCTGGGTCCTAACCAATCCTTTGGCGGCTATTTCTTGAATCCGAATCCCCTGCTTTGTCGATCCCGTGAAGCTGATCCCTTTCACAAGCGGGTGACCCACAAGCGAATGACCGACACGGGAGCCGCTGCCAATAACTAGGTTGATCGCCCCTTTAGGCACGCCGGCCTCGTCAAACAACTCCATCAATTTTATCGTCGCCCATGGGGTGGCGGAAGCCGGCTTGAACACAACCGTGCAGCCGTAGGCAAAAGCCGGGGCAATCTTGCGAACCGGCGTGACTACCGGGAAATTCCAGGGAGCGATCGCCGCCACGACGCCGATTGGAGATTGAATCGTTGAATTGATGACGCCCGTCCGCTCGCCGGGGAACGTGTCTCCTTCGATGCGCAGCGCTTCGCCGGCCACAAATCGGGCTTCTTTCACCGCACGACCAACCTCTCCCCTCGACTCCGCCAGCGTCTTCCCTTGTTCGGCGGACAATCGGTAAGCGAGCTCGTCGATATCTCTTTCCAGCAGGTCGGCGAACCTCAGCAGAATCGCGCTTCTCTGAGGTGCCGATGTCTGAGATAAAGCAAGGAATGCTTCATGGGCGGCCTCGACAGCCCTATGAACGTCTGCTTCCGTTGAATCTGGAAAGTAACCCAGCACCTCGTCCGATCGGGCCGCATGATGCAGAGGCAGCGTGTTTCCACTTACGCTAGTCAGCCATTCGCCATTTATAAAATTGCAATATGTTCTTCCAGAATGGCTCTCCAGCCAAGACAACATAGACATGCTTATTTCCTCCCGTCGTTCCCTGCATTTCTAATTTTCCATAACCGCTCTGCAAATATTTTTTAAATCCTCCAGCGTCGGTTTGCGCGGATTGACCGGAACATTACCGGAGAGCATGGCTTCCTCCGCAATAAAGTCCAAATGTTCCTCCCGCAGCCCGTAATCGGATAAGGATTGCGTAATGCCTACATCCTGTTTAAGCTGCCGGATGGCCGAGACGGAGCGCTCCGCCGCTTCCCGAACGGATAAGTGCTCCACCTTCTCGCCGAAAATAGCTGCGATTTCCTTAAACTTGTTCGGGTTTCCAATCACATTGAACTGCATAACCTCCGGCAGCAATATGGCATTTACCGTACCGTGAGGAATTTTGAAATGTGCGCCGAGCGGCAGCGCAAGCGCATGCGCAAGTCCGAGCCGGGTGGAATTGAATGCCATTGCGGCTATTAAGCTGGCAAGCAGCATATCGGAACGTGCCTGGATATTCTCGCCTTGCACCACCGCTAGCCGAAGGCTTCTGGCGATCATCTTCATCGCCTGCACGGCCATGCCCTCAGAAATCGGCTGGGTTGCTTTGTTAACGTAAGACTCCAATGCATGGGTCAATGCATCCATACCGGTAGCCGCCGTAATATGCGGAGGCAGACTAACGGTAAGCTCGGGATCGCAAAGAGCCAAAGTCGGACAATTATAAGGGCTTCCTACGCTTAGCTTTACTTTTGCTTTCTTATCGGATAGGACCGACCATATCGTTACTTCGCTCCCCGTCCCGGCTGTTGTTGGTACGGCTATAACCGGAGCCGCTTGATGCACAACCTTATTTATCCCGACATAGTCCCGGATATGGCCTTCATTTGTCAGCATAATACCGATCGCTTTCGCGGTATCCAGCGAGCTTCCTCCCCCGACACCGACAACGAGATCACAACCTTCCTGCTTGGCCAGCGCAAGTCCCTTTTCAACGGATCCGATATCCGGATCAGCTTCGATTTCTGAGAATACGGCAAAAGGAATATCCGCCGACTTGAGTGGCGCTGTCAGTCGGTCGACAACGCCGGCCAGAACGACTCCCGGATCCCCTACAATCAATACCTTTGTGCCTCCAAGCGCTTTCACATGCCCGGCCAGCTCTCGGATGGCCCCAATGCCAAACTCGATTACAGTAGGAATTTCATAGCGAAAGGAATGATTTAATAGCATCATGCAGACTCCTCATTTGAATAGTTTTGGCATGCGGCTTCCGCTAACGAAACGCCGTACGAGCGTCCGATGGCATCCAGCTCTTTTACTACCTGCACAGGAAGCTCAATGCCATTTTTTTTGCGCTCAACCGTGCGTCTGTGCTCAATCTCGCCGGGGATCAATATTTCTTCTACGCCGGGCGCTTTCGGTTCCCGCTTAATTTCCCGGATATACTGATCCATGCGGGCCTTAAAGTGCTCTACGGGTAAAAACCGTTTAATGTCCACGGCTATGAACAAGTGTCCGACATTTTGCGGCTCGTTCCAATTTTCATACATGTTATTGACGTATTTCCCGAAACCTGCCCCCGTTAGAACGCCGCTTAAAATGTCGATAAACATCGATATGCCGTACCCTTTTGCCCCGCCAAGCGGCAGTACGGATCCTTCCAAAGCCGCTTGCGCATCCGTGGTCGGGTTACCTTCCTTATCGATGGCCCAGCCAAAGGGGATATCCTCTCCTTTTTGCGCGGACACGATAATTTTGCCGCGCGCCACGACGCTTGTTGCCATGTCTAGAATATAGGGAAGTTCCTCATTGCTCGGCACGCCGACGGCTAAAGGGTTTGTTCCAATAAAAGGCCGTACCCCGCCGGTTGGCGGCATCGTTTGCGATGCATTGGACATGACGAGCAGAATCATATCGCGCTCAATGGCCTTCATCGCGTAATAAGCGCCTGTACCAAAATGATTCGACCCTTTGACGCCAACGATTGCTGCGCCGTTCTGCTCCGCTTTGCCAAGCGCAAGCGTGAGCGCGTTCATGCCGATAACAGCCCCGAAATTGTTATGTCCGTCAATAAGGATCGTAGCATTGCTTTCAGAAACGATTTCAACCTCAGCAAAAGGATCGATCATGTTTTTTTCGACTCGCTTCAAATAGATGGGGGTCCGGACAACACCATGAGAATCAACGCCGCGCAGATCCGCTTGTATTAACGATTCAGCCACGATGGCAGCGGAGCCGGCTGGAACGCCCGCCTTCTGGAAAACTTGTTGACAAAATTGCTGCAGCTTTAACCAATTATATCTTGTTGGCATTGTCAACAAATTCACACCCCTTCTGTTTCAACAAATCATCAATCCAGCGCCTGTCTATCGTCTCTTCCTGAATCGATTTCAAAATCATTTCTTCCTTCTTCTGCTGCTCTTTCACGAGCTCAAGCACTTCTTCCGCCAATGCCGATGGAATAACAGCCAGACCGTCCTCGTCTCCGACAAGAATATCGCCGGGGTGGACAACCATTCCACCGACAGAAACCTGTACATTGATTTCCCCCGGACCATCCTTATATGGCCCTCGATGCGTAATCCCTCTAGCGTAGACGGGAAAGTCGTTGTTTTTGAACGCTTCCGTATCGCGAATGCTGCCATCGATCACAAAGCCGGCCAATCCCTTCTTTTGGGCGAGCCGCATCATAATTTCCCCGACGATCGCGTTCGTCAAATCGCCGCCCGCGTCCACGACGATGATATCTCCCGGCTCAGCCAAATCAATAGCCTTGTGCACCATAAGGTTATCACCGGGTCTCGTCTTGACGGTTATGGCCGTCCCAACTAATTTCCCCCCCTTGTGATAGGGCCTTAAGCCGGAACAGACGGCATGCAGCCGATTTAAATTATCGCTAATATGCGGGGTTACCACATCGATGTATTGTGCGATGATTGCCTTAGCAGGTCGTTTGTTCAAGGGCATAATGCGGAATCCAATATTAGCCAAATTAACTCCTCCTTAAAGTTTTGTGAAGCTTGGCTTCCTGAATAAAGATCGCAACAAAACTCGCATCGGAAGTATACGCTTAAATTCGAGATTATTGCCTAGCCTTTAAGACCGCCAGTGGTAATCCCTTCAATTAAATAGCGTTGGAAGAAAATAAATACCGTAAAGAGCGGGATCAAGGATAGCGTCGACATCGCGAACAGCGCTCCCCATGAGTTTTGTCCCATCGCATCCAGAAACATCCGCAATCCTAAGGCTACGGTGTATAGTTGAATTTCGCTAATATAAAGTAGCTGTCCAAAGAAATCGTTCCAGATCCAGATAAACGTGAAAATCGTAGTCGTAATAATGGCCGGCAGCGCGAGCGGCATAATCAAATACAGATACATCTTGATCGGTCCGCAGCCGTCAATCTTAACCGCTTCGTCCAAATCGCGAGGAATGGAACGGACAAACTGAACGATGAGGAAAACAAAGAACCCTTCCACGGCAAGAAATTTGGGCAGAATTAGCGGCCAATACGTATTGATCAAATCCAGCTTATTAAAAATGATATATTGAGGAATAACGGTAACATGAAACGGCAGCATCATCGTCACAAGCATAATGGCGAACCATAGCTTTCTTAGCGCGAATTCCAGCCGTGCGAACGCATAGGCCGCCATCGAACATGCAATGATATTTCCGATAATGCACATGGCCACTAAGAAAAAAGTGTTGGCGAAAAATTTGTCAAAGCCGATGCCGGACAATCCTGCCCAGCCCTGACTATAATTTTCAAAGGTAAACGTCGTCGGGAAAAAAGAAATGCTCTGGAAAATTTCCGTATTCGGTTTGAATGATGCGCTTATCAGCCATAACAACGGGTAAATCATGGCAAAACCTGCGAGGATAATGACCATATGGATAAATAGGGCATTGAGCTTGGGCGACGAAGCCGATTTATCGTGATAAATCAGACCTGTAACCACTTGCGGATTCGCTTTTTTCACATCATCACCTCTATTCCTGATAGTAAACCCATTTCTTGGATGTAACGAAAACGAGTGCCGTTAAGATCGAAATCATAATGAGCAAAAACCATGCCATTGCCGAAGCGTAGCCCATTTGGAAATGGCCAAAGCCCTTCTGATAAAGATACAGCGTGTAAAATAACGTGGAGTCAAGCGGCCCGCCGCTGCCTCCGCTTACAATATAGGCCGGCGTAAAAGCCTGAAACGCTGCGATGATCTGCATAACGAGATTAAAGAAGACGACAGGCGTAATCAACGGCAGCGTAATCTTCAAAAATTGCTTCCATTTGCCTGCCCCGTCAATTTTAGATGCCTCATATAGCTCGACTGGAACCTGCTTCAAGCCCGCCAAGAAGATGACCATAGGAGCACCGAACTGCCATACCTTCAAAATAATAAGCGTATACAGCGCTGTATCGGGCGTCGCAATCCAGTTCATGCCTTCAATGCCGAAATGGGATAGAATGACGTTGACGACACCCTCACGTCCGAACAGCTGTCTCCAAAGCAGCGCGATCGCCACGCTTCCGCCAAACAGAGAAGGCACGTAATAGATAGCGCGGTAAAACTTGATGCCTCGGATGCCTCGATTTAACAGAAGCGCAACGGAAAGCGCAAATATGAGCTGAAGCGGAACGCCTAGAAATACGTAAGAAATCGTTACCTTTATGGCGCTTTGCCATTTACTGTCCTGCATCATGCTGGAGTAGTTTTCAAAGCCGGCCCAAACCGGTGATGTAAACATATCGTAATTCGTGAACGATAAATAGAGCGAGGCTCCCATCGGGATAGCGCTTAAAGCGAATAGTCCAAAGAGCCACGGGGTTAAGAAGAAATATCCGACCCAATTTCGCTTCCAAAAGCTTTTAAGTTTTTCCATGCGACTAACCCCTTCTCTCAAAAGAATGGAAGAAAGGCAGCCCCTTCTTCCATTCAGCTGGTGAGTTTTTACGGTAAAAGACTCTTTATTTCAAAACACTTTCAGCCGTCTTCATGAAACCGTCAGCCGCCTGCTCAATCGTCAATTTGCCAAATGCGATGGAGGTAGAGTTATCCTTGAAAGCCTGCTCAATCTCTGCTGCACCAAGCGGCGCATACACCGCAGGGCTCGAGTAAGGCAGAGTCTCTTGGATGAAGGCAACCGCACGCTGCTGCGCTGGATCAAGAAGAGGCTTCACGAATTCACTCATCTTCGTGGAAGCAGGAGAGCCTTGCTCTACCTTAAACAATTCCAACGATTTTTCGGAGTTAATAAAGAAGTTGATGAACATGGCCGCTTCTTTCGGATGTTCCGATTTTTTGGTGATACTCAGGTACGCTCCTTCAATATATTCGCCGTTCTCTCCGCCCTCTTTGCGGGGCATACGTACCATCCGGATTTCACCGGATTTAAATTGCTGCTGATACAGGTAAATTTGGTTTGCAGGGATTTGCGTAATTGCCGTTAGACCCTTTACAAACATGTTTTGCTCCAGCGGCGCATTTTCGTACTCCGTACCCGTCGTTGCATCCGGAATGGCGCCCTTCTGGCGCAGTCCGTCCCACATCGTCCACCATTCGACCAACGTTTCCTTCGTAAATCCCAGCTTGCCGTCCTCCGTATACAAATCTTGGCCGCTCTGACGCAGGAAATACCGGAAGTTTGGCTGCGGCTGTCCGCCTCCTCCATCAGGTGCTCCCCAGATGTTTTTTGAACCGGATTTCTCTTTAATTTCCGTTACCTTGGCGACAAAATCATCCCATGTCCAGTTCATGTCCGGGTAAGCGACGCCTAGTTCATCGAACAGCGCCGTATTATAAGCCCAGCCCGGCATCGTTACGCCTTTAGGAACCATATAAAGAGTATCGTTAATTCTTCCGCTATTGATGGCCGCTTCCGGATAGTCCACCAAATTCAGTTCACCCGAGGAAACAACCGTTTCCAGATCGACGAGAGCATCTCTTCGCGCATAGTCGGATACATAGAATTGATGCATGCTGACGACGTCAGGCGCATTGCCGCCCGCGATTTGCGTAGTCAGACGATCCCAGTAATCTCCCCATCCGCCAAATTCGCGCTTTACCGTAATATGCGGATATTCTTCTTCAAAACGGTCTGCAATGGCGTTGTAAACTTCATTGCGCTTCGTATCGCCCCACCAAGTAAAACGAATTTCAACAGGTTCTTTCTTTTCATCCTGTGCAGCTGGTTCATTCGCAGCTTGATTATTGCTAGGCTCATTTACAGCGTTTTCAGACTGCGAATTGTTATTGGAACTGCCGCATGCGGCTAAACCGAAAATAAGCACTGTAGAAATAAATGTTAATAAGAAAGCTTTCATAACTTTATGCATGGGTAAACCTCCCTTTAGTTACGTTTACGATTAACCTAGGATAGAATTGATTTGCCGATTGCCGAGAAATCCAGATCTCCGCTGTCCCGTTCCGCGCTTTTATACATTTCCAAAGCAGCCTGTGCCAGCGGCAACTCTAAATCCGCTGCTTCGTTTACTGCAATTTGAACATCCTTCTTCATTAAAGAAAGCTTAAAGCCAGGATTGAAGTTGCGATTGGTCAAGCTGTCCAGCTTATTCATGAACATCCATGACGCACCGGAGCTGCTGCCGATCACTTGTTTCAACACGCTGCTGTCGACGCCGAGCTTCTCGGCTAAGGCAGCGGCTTCAGCAGAAGCAACCATATGGATGCCTGCCAGCATCTGATTAATTGCTTTAATCGCCTTTCCGGCTCCAATCGCACCGACTGGATAAATGTTTTTCGCCATGGCCTCCAGAATCGGAAGGACTTGCTCCAGCACCCGGGTCTCTCCGCCAGCCATCACAGTCAGTGTTCCTTGTTCAGCACCGATTGTTCCGCCGCTGACAGGCCCGTCAAGCACCTGGGCCCCTTTCGCAGAATAAACCGCTCCGACTTTTTTCATCATCGCAGGAGAACCGGATGTCATCTCGATTAAAATCATTCCAGGCTTTACACTGCTCAGTACTTCATCAGAGAGGAGTACGCTTTCCATCTCCCTATCTGTGGGCAAAATCGTAATTAGTACATCACAATGAGAAACGACCTCGCCGACCGAGGAATGTTCGGTAGCCCCCGCCCCAGCTAACAAATCCACCGGAATTCTGTTCCGGTTTGCCGTTATATGCAGTTCAAAACCATTTTTAATCAGATTTTGAGCCATCGGAAGCCCCATAGCCCCTAATCCGATGAACCCTATACGTTTTGATGCCACCGTTACCATCCCCGTCTGGAGAGGGCTAATCTCATCATTAGCCCTCAATTTGATCTATTTATTTAATCATGCTATATTTAATTTAAGTTTGTTTTTCTGACGCAGGTTACCCAAGCTCGAACGGCCGGTTCAGCATGGGAAACCTGTTTTTTTATTACGGATTATAAAACCGACTCATCAAGCTCCCAGCCTAACTTTTCGTACAATCTCCGTCTTCCCGCTTTGTCGCCTTTCAGCTCTTGATGCGCATATTTAGCGACTTCATAGGCCAATTTTCTTGGAACGACGACGACTCCGTCTCCGTCTGCCACTACAATATCGCCGGGGTAAATCGCTACACCGCCGATTGCTACAGGTACATCCTTCTCATGGAAGCGGATACGGGCCTGGTCCATACCTTGAGATATAAATTGCGACCAAACCGGTATGCCTTGCATAATCACTTCATCGGTATCTCTTATCCCGCCGCCATTCGTTAAGTATCCTTGCGCACCCTTGAGTTTAAAGTCCAACGTGTTATTCGAGCCAAGGATACCAACATCCACGCCGGCAACGTCCATGACAATGAAGTCGCCTTCAACAATATCATGACCCCACGGATCGTTACAAACCTCTTTATAATACCATTTCGCCCATTCGGTATACTCATCTCCGGTCAGTTTAGGCGCAGGTCCTTCAAAGGGCAAATACCGAGCCGTTCTTGCGATACCTACCGCTCTGGTACGGAACAATGGACGGATATTGTGGTGTACCGTTCCATAACCGTGCATGCCGGCCCAGTCCATACCGTCGCGAACGTCGGTAACCCGCAAATCCTTGTAAAGTTCTAGCAGCTCCTGTCTTTCGTCTTTTACCGCTTCTTCTTTTACCGCTTTGTTTTCTGCCATTTTTCTTCTCCTCTTTTCATTTCATTTTTTAGTAAGCCCCATGATAAACCAAAAGTAAGTTCAGTTCTTTTTCTCGCCGCATCACCTCCCTAAATAATAGGTAGAAAAGGGTAACACCCTTCCTTCTTTATGTCTTAGGTATAGCACCGCAGGAAATGCGGACGATTAATTCAGGCTCGAGGACGACCGTTGCAGGTAGTGGTTTACTCTTTGATTGAAACAAATCGATCAAACTTTGAGCAGCCCTCTGACCCATCTGATAGCCTGGTTGCCTGATCGTCGTTAATGGGGGGTCAAGATACTTGGACCAAATGGTTTCATCGTAACTGACAATCGCGATTTGCTCTGGAATTTTTAAATTCATATCCTTTATTGCACCGATGACTTCAAGCGTAACCATAGTATTCGTAGAGAATATGGCGTCAATATCCGGATGTTTTCGCAAAAAGCGCTTGATGTACTCTTTCTGGTCTTTGCCTTCCTCCAATTCCATAATGATATAGTCCGCTTCGGTAAAACCATTGGCCAAAAACGCTTTCTTGTAGCCTTCGAGGCGTTCCTTCCAGGTGCTCACAAAAGGGTTTTTAAACAAGGATACAGCTACCCTTTTCCTCCCGTATTTGAGCAAATGATTAACCGCGATATAAGCGCCTTTCACATTGTCGACGACTACTCCGTATGCGTTTTCATTTTGGATTCTCCTGTTAACGATGACCATCGGATAGTTCTGGTCGATTAGTTTATCGTATAAGTCCGGATTTTTGCATGTCGGATTAATAATCACGCCATCGACTTGCCGCATTTGAAACTCTTTGATGAATTCTTCTTCCATCTCGGGATTTTCATTCGAGTTGCAAATCATCAAATTATAGCCCAGTTCACGGCAAGTATCCTCGACGCCCTCCAATACGGTTGACCAAAACGGGTTCTTTAAATTGGACAGCATAATTCCGATCACATTCGTCCTCATCGACTTTAAGCCTTTAGCCAATGCGTTTGGACGATACTCCAGCTCCTTTATCGCCATGAGAACCTTTTCTCTCGTTTCCGCAGTGGTGTGAGCATAGTTCTCGTTTAAGATGCGGGAGACAGTCGTTTTTGAGACATTAGCCTTTTTAGCTACATCGCCTATGGTCACTTTCAAAGCTATCATCACTCCCTGCTATCGTTTTGGAAATCGATACACCAGAATTCCAAAAAAATAAGCGCTTGCAAATCGCTTATAAATCATAAAATGAAGGTTTTTTTTGTTTTCTTGGAAACCGATACACTAACTGATTTCTAATTTACACCATCCCGAAATGGTTGTCAATTCAATCATAAGAATTTATTTTAATTTTCCTTGAATATTTCTACCATCGTACAACGATCAATGGGTTTCAATAGTTCGAGCATGGCCGCATTATTGACGAGACAAATCATTTCGAATTGATCATAAGGAATGGTTCCGATAATAGATTTTACTATCAACTCTATTTCAAATATTTGGCTTAAATCAAAAGTGGCATGATGATAATTCGAATAAAGAGCTTCTAAATCAGAGGATGATCTGAACAATCCGCAAACATGATGACCCTCTGCCAAAAGCATTTTAGCAAGACTTTCTCCAATTCCTCTAGTGGTACCTGTAATAAGAAAAAACTTCTGCTCATAGCATTATCCCTCCTTATCCACTGTCTTAAATCTAATTATATAACTTAAAAATTAAATCCAAAGCAAGACCTTATGATCTGCTTGTATGTAAAGGAATGCTTACAAATGCTGCACTTTTGCATAATTTTCATTCTTTAGACGATAAAAATCCATTTAAAATCTTTTTTCATAACACCGGCTTGTTTCACTGTCTACATACTCTCCGAACTTTTCGGTAGGATAGTAGCCATTCTTCTTATAAAAGCTAACAGCTTCTACCTGCTCTTCTCCCGTTTCCAACTTTATGCTTTTATACTTCGCTTCCCTTGCTCTTGCCTCAAGCTCTATTAAAATCATTTTAGCAATTCCTTTATTACGATATGCCTCTTCAACGAAAAATCGCTTTAACTCGGTGGATTCTTGATCGATAGGTCTGATCGCGCCGCAACCAACTGGAGTATCATTTAAATACGCGACGATAAATACAATTTCGTTTATTTTCAAATCCTCAAAATCCACCCCAAAAATCTCATCAGCCGGGTAAAGCTTACTCAAGTAATGATCCAGCTTCGCAATTAGCTTTTGTAAATGCTCATGATCAGGTGCAACCTAAACCAGTAATACATGTTCCATTCATTTTTCTCCCCGTATTATAATGACTACTCTTTCATTAATTTAGATAATCGACGATCGCATCTATATTTTTCTTGGCTCTATTATTTAATGATTTCTTATCTTTGAGATTGAATAGATTCAGCTCATGTCCAGGATCAATAACTAATGGCTTAGCAATAATGTCATCAAGAATACGAATGATTACTTTAAAAGCTTTTATGATTAATTCAGGTGAGTATTGGTTTGGAATTGATTTAATCAAATCAATTGTAGTTTCGGCATACGTGAGCTTAACGATGCTATCAGCAGACATGATCTGCCGGGAGGTGAATGCAATAATATTCTCAAGTATCTGACTATCCTGATAATTTCTCGCTAGTGACTGTAATTGAAGCAATGCATCCCAGTTTGTAATGGACAGCCCGCGGCTAAACTTCTCCATCATCTCCTTGTGCCATTCTGACTCGACTTCTTTCGAAATGTCATAACTCTTATATTTTTCCAGCTTGCCTTCACGATGCATTTGAATGAAGCTGCCGTAATAGGTCGCAAACAACTCTTTTGCCTTTTGTTCATGATCGTTCATCATTTTTCCGCCTTTACGCTATCGTTTCTACTGCTGGATAAATATATGTTTTAGTATACCAACCATAATAACATTTGGAAACAATAGCCAACCAACTCATCCTCTAACTCAAAGAGGCTCAATTGTCTTCACGCAGACACGAGCCTTCTAAACAAATCCTATAGACCATTGCGATTTCGGAATCACCGCGCCTCTACATCCAATCCCAAGTCACTAAACTCCTTCTCAAATTGCGCAATCAATCGTTCTTTCTCTTCCTTTACCAGAAAAGCCGCCCGTACCCCATTCATAATAATTTTCCCGATGTCGGTCAGAGTTAAGCTGCAATGCTCCATCAGCAGCTCGTATTCCTTTAATATCGTCGTATCCGACACGGTCAGATTATCCGTATTCACCGTCACTGCAATGCCATCGTCCAAATAACGGCGAATAGGATAAACCTCCCATCCCGGCACAGCCTTTGTCTGTATATTACTCAATGGACACATCTCCAGCGGAATTTGCCGTTCCTTCACAAGCTGCATCACCGAATGATCCTCGAGCATTCGCACGCCATGCCCGATTCGGGATGCGCCAAGCTCGGTGACGGCCACCCGAACATTGTCGGCGCCGGCCGCTTCCCCCGCATGTATCGTAATCGGCAAACCTAAGTGCCGGGCTTCATCGAACAGGGAGCGAAAGAGCGCCGCCGGGAACGAAGCCTCGTCACCTGCCAAATCGACTGCAACGACACCATGATTATAAAAGCGTCCCGCTTCCTCGATTACCGCCTTATTCCACTCATAAGAATGACTGCGCAGGCAAATGATGATCGCTCTAGCCATCGTTCCGAACGCCTGCTCGCCGAGTCTCAGACCTTTAACCACATGATGAATCACATCATGAATAGATAAGCCCATTTGCCGGTGCAGCTGCGGAGCGAACCGTACCTCGATATATTTCACGCGTTGGCCGGCTGCCTGTTCAACAACCTCGTAGGCAATGCGTTCAAGCGCTGCACCGCTTTGCAAGTAAGGCAGCACAAAGCTGAATGTAGCTAAATATTGCTTAAGATTCTCGTTATGCCGACTTACCTTCATCCGATCCTGCAGCTCGGAGTCTGAGGCAATCGGCAAAGGTTTTGCCTGCTCCAAAGCAAGCGCCTTCAACGTTTCAGGCTTGACGCTTCCATCCAAGTGCACATGCAAATCGACCTTAGGCAGCAGTAACAATAACGACTTCTCCCTTGCCGTTCGTTCATTTGGTACGGTCATCGTCAAATGTCCTTTCCGCATCCATTTTTACAGCATGCTTCCTTCCGTATATTCATACACCTTACAGACTGCATGTATACCTCATGCGCTTTTTAACTTCCCCGATACGTACTATATCCTCCCGGTGCAATAAGCAGCGGTACATGAAAATGCGAGCTCCTGTCCTTGATATGAAAACGGATTGGAATCCGGTCAAACATACTGTTAGAAATAGCGGCCAAATGTTCTTCTCGCCGGAAAAAGTCCCCCGCCTCGAATATAAGCTCATACACGCCTTCCTTTAGAGCATCGCCTTCCAGAAGCGGCTGGTCAACGCGGCCGTTGCCGTTTGTTTTAAAAGTGCCTATCAAGACTGGCGAATGATTAGGAGAGGTTAAACCATCGCCCAAATACCATAGCTCGATGGCAATGCCAACGACCGGTCTTCCGCCGGCTAAATCAAGAACATGAGTCGATATCCGCCCGCTCATCACTCATCTATCCTTCCCTCGTTCAAATCCTCCCTCGTCATCGTAAAACCTTGGAAGCCGTATGGAGGCCGCGGCTCGGTATATACCCCGGCCGAGACCGGACCCGCTGGCTCCACGATCGTTTCCCATGTCCGGTTGTTGGATTCGAAACGAATTTCCGATAGCTGCGGGAAACTCGATAAAACACGATGTCCTATCCGGTAGATTAAATTTTGAATCGATGGGGTGTTGCTGGAATGAAAGACGGTATGCGCTATATCGCGAACCTGCTCGGACGGCACGTAACGATCTCGTTTATGATCGAACGCATCCTCCGCCTCGGAATAGGTCCAGCACACATCCAGAAAAATAAACAAAGGCCGGTCATAGCTTTCCGGCAAGGTCGTATACTCATCGCGCACGAAGCCGTAGAAGGAGCTGCCGCTTACCTTAATAAGCTGAATCTCCTTCATTGCACATTCGTGCTCCGACAGCGCTATGCCCGCATCGCTTCGCATCCACTTCAAACGAGCACATGCGTGCTCATTATGGGACCGTCGAAAGACGAGCTGGCTATCACGCCAGCCGCTTCCTTCGGTCACGGACACGGAGCCAAAAGGCATTCGATCTGCACTGATTTCAATCGCCTCGATATGTGGATACCACTCAAGAAAACGTTCACTGATATATGCGAGCAGACCTTCCGTCGTACTGCCGTCGTAATTGGCCGTTTGGCGCAAAATGAAATTTTTCATCGAATCCGTGGCAACGACTTGGGTATTATCGCCCTGCGTAAACGAGGTAAGCAGCACCTCGCTGCTCACCGAAAACATTATATTATGGGCAAAAATAATGTTTGTATCGCCTGTATAGAGAGATTCCGGTATCGCCTTAACCGAGAGCGGCGCCGCATACGTCCGGTAGCTAAGCACGTCACCTTTGCCATAATAAAGCGTTCGTCCGCTGCGTAATTTCATCAATGCATCCCATCCCCTCTCGATTCCGTAATAAGGTCTCTTAAGCGGGATCCGGAAATCTTCTCGATCTCAAGCAGCGCTTGCGCCGCTTCCTCATTAGCCGTATGCTTCATTCTAGCTTCCATGGCAGAAAGAATTTGCTCTTTCTTTTTCCCTCTGACTGCCAAAATGAACGGAAATCCAAACGTCTTCACATACGTTCGGTTCATTTGGTAAAAACGCTCGTATTCCTCGGATGTCAATTGATTCAGTCCGGCGCCTCGCTGCTCCCGAGCAGAATATTCGGCTACGGCAAGCCTTGTCCCGAGATCCGGATGCGCGCGGAACAGGTCTACGATAGTCTCCACCCTCGATTCCCGCACAACATTCATCATCGCTGCATGAAGATCATCCGCCGAACCAAACGGACGAGATTCCCATGCAGCGCTTGCGACCCAAGGCGAATGCTCAAAAACGGCACCCAGCAGCCGAGTAAATTCCTCCCTGTTCATTGCATTAATTTGCTCGATCGTTATCGTCATTTCCAGCACTCCTATGAATCGCGGCCGTCTCCAGATCTGCATCCGGAAACGGTCCGATCGCTTTTATTGGCATCCAATCAATTCTATTGCCCGTTTAACCGCCCGCCATATTCCGCCATAGCCCGTGCAGCGGCATAGGTTTCCGGACAACGCCTCCGCGATTTCATCATCGGAAGGATCCGGATTATCATCGAGCAAGGCTTTAACGGAAATGATCATTCCCGGTGTGCAATAGCCGCATTGAAAGCCCCCCTCTTCCAGAAAAGCTTGCTGAATCGAGCCGATTCCGCCCGCGGACAAGCCTTCGATCGTTGTAATTTGTTTTCCGCAGCACTGATAAGCCATCGTCAAACAGGAATTAAACGGCTTTCCGTCGATCAAGACCATGCATGCGCCGCAGCGTCCGATATCACAGGAACGTTTTGTCCCGGTAAGTGCAAAATCGTCTCTCAAGAGGGTCAGTAACGTCTTGGATGGAGAAGCGGGAATCGACTGCACGCCGCCGTTAATGGAGCAGGTCAGCCCGTTCGCTAATTC
Source organism: Paenibacillus alkaliterrae (assembly GCF_021532375.1). Lineage (GTDB taxonomy): Bacteria > Bacillota > Bacilli > Paenibacillales > Paenibacillaceae > Pristimantibacillus > Pristimantibacillus alkaliterrae. The sequence goes on along the minus strand of NZ_JAKGAP010000002.1, from coordinate 327,288 downwards.
ATTCCCGGATACTTTATCGCTCATCCTTCGCTCACCGCCCTATTCAGAAAAAAAGGCGTTTCCTGCAAAGAGCCCGGATCAACCGGCAAACGATTCACCCATTTGCCGCTTGCTTGCCGGATGGCTGCCGCAATGGCGGGGGCAAGGGTTACTGAACCGACCTCTCCGATGCCGCGCGGACCGTATTCGTCATCTTCCGGCAGATGCTCGATCGGCTCAACCTCGACCGTGCCTCTTTGATCGGCAATGGTCGGAATCAGGTACGTATCCAAATTACGCGTCATATAATGCCCTTTCTCCATAACCGCTTCTTCCGTTAAGGTGAAGCCGAGCGCCATACTGCTTCCACCCTCGATTTGCCCCAGGTAGCCTTGCGGATTAACGACGGGACCTGCAGCCACCGCATGGTATTGCTGAAGTACCCTCACTCGGCCTGACAATGTATTAAGCTCCACCATCACCGCAACGGCGGAATACGTATACATGAAGTGAGCGCCTACCCGGTCCGTAGCGGAAGTCGGGAAGTTAAAAGCCGTTTCGCAGCGAATGGGCACTCCTTCCGCATTCGCAAGCTCTTTAAAAGTAAGCAGAAGCTCGTCGGCTCCGATTTTCCTGATGCCGCCTTCACTGAGGCGAAGCTGTCCGGCAGGAAACCCGATGATGGAAGAGGCTCGCTCTAACATCTGCCCCGTAAAGGGAGCACGCAGCCTTTGCAGCGATTTCCACATCATCGCCGTCGCCCGCGAGGCCGTCGTTGATCCGCTGTCCGGCACAACATCGGTATCTCCGATAATGATTCGTATATCTCCGTCGGCGATACCGAACTGTTCGATCAGCATTTGTTCCAGCGATGCGATCAAGCCTTGACCGAACTCCTCGTAACCGAATACGGCTTCGATCTTCCCGTCGTCCGCGAGCAGTAATCGTCCGCCCGCCGGATCAGGAATGCCGACGCCAAGTCCAGCCCCATGCATGGTGATTGCAGCACCAATACCCGTTTTGATCCAAGGCTCCCTGGCAAACTGCTCCAATTGCTTCATTGCCTTTCTTTCCTGCCACAAAGGACACTTCGCAATAGCTTCCCACACCCGTTCCGCGCCCTCGGTCATCGCGATGGGCTGATCGAATGGTCCAGGATCATCGGCCTTACGCAAATTCAGCCTGCGGAAATCCCACGGCTCCATTCCGAGCCGCTCGGCAAGCCGATCCATTTGGCCCTCAAGCGCGAAGATCGATTGGTTGCCGCCAAAACCTCGGAATTCGCCAGACATTCCGTTATTCGTAAATACTGAAACGCCTTTTACATCCAAGTGTTCGTATCGATAAGGTCCAATCGCGTGTTCAGCGGCGAAATTCAGCACCTCAGCGCCAAGCGTTGAATAAGGCCCCGTATCTGCCAATAGGCTAACTTCATGGGCCAACAATTTCCCCGCGGCATCCGTTCCCGTCTTCATATAAATCTTCATCGGATGGCGCTTCAAGCCGGCGCGAACCGACTCTCTTCTGGAATTATGCATTTTAACCGCTCGGCCTGTTCGTACGGCAAGCAAAGCCCCATACGGCTGAACATTCAACTCATCCTTCCCGCCGAATGAGCCCCCTATCGGACTCGATACGATTCGAATATCGGATTGCGGAACAGCCAATATGCGCGATAATTGCAAACGATCCATAAACCCGTGCTGGGTTGGAGAATAAACGGTCAATCTTCCGTTCTCCTCTGGTACAAACAATCCGCCTTCCGTTTCCATATACGTATGCATCTGACGCGGCGTATAATAGGTTTCTTCAATAATATAAGTGCATTGTTTAAAGCCTTCCTCCGTATTCCCCTTGCAGAAGGTCGTCCGATGAAGCGCGTTGCCGTTGGGGTGAAGCTGCGGCGCATCAGCAAGCAAAGCCTGCTCCGGGTCGTCAATCACCTGCAAGGGCTCATACTCCACTTCAATAAGCTGGAGAGCTTGCTGGGCAATTGCGGGCGATTCCGCGGCTACAGCCGCAATCGCATCGCCGATATACCTCGCCCGATCCTCGCAAAATACCGGCTGGTCCGGGTGCGCGATTCCGAAAGCATTCAGGCCGGGAACGTCCAAGTACGTCAGCACAGCGTGTACGCCGGGCAATTGTTTCGCTTTATCCGTGTAAATAGCTAATATGACTGCATGCGGATGTTCACTTCTCAGTACGAGACCATATAACATGTCTTCACTTGTCATATCCGTTAAATAAGCAAGGGCTCCTGTTACCTTATCCGGCCCGTCAGGGCGAATCCGCCATCGTCCCCCGCTGCCTGAGCGGTTCAACAGCATCGCATTCATCCTCCTTGTTCGGATAAACCGCCGAATGCTTTCCACAATTCCGTCACGATTAAATTAGCTGCCGTCCGCTTTCGGTAAGCAGCGGAAGCAAAGATATCCTCCCGGGGCTCGTAAAGTTCAATAATACGATCATATAAATAGGCAAGCATGGCATTATCCACTATCTTGCCTTTGACTGCCCGTTCCGCTTCTTCCAATCTTCCCGGTATCGTCTGGCCGCCGCCAACCGCAATTTGCAATTCTTCGATTACACCTGTCCTTGTCAGCAATCCGCTGACGGATACTGTCACGAGCGACGGCGTGAACGACTCGCGGCGGCCTATTTTATGATAGGCATGAAACAGCTTCGTATCAGAATTCACTTGGCCCTCCTCGCTTGAGCAAGGCGTTTCTTCCTTCCTGTAAGCCTTAAACGGAAGCAAAAGGCGAAGCAGCAGCCGATCATGCCTATTCCCTGGTTTAGCAGCTTCCGGCAGCCAATCCGCTAAATCCTCCTCCTGTTCTTTGACTCCGTTATACCAAACAAGCACGGCATCGTAAGCCAGCAGTGCCGTTATCGAATCCCCGACAACCGAGACGATATTCCCGCCGATCGTTGCCAGATTGCGAATAGACGGAGCGGCAATGGTGCGAACCGCTGCAATCACCATGGGAAAATGCCTCTGAAGAAGCGGATTTGCACGGCAGGCCTGCAAGGTGGTCTGGCTTCCGATCAACAAGCCCTCCTCGCCGATACTAATTTCGTTTAAACCCGGAATGCTGTTCAGATCAATGAAATGCCGTGGCGGGATCGCCGTGCCGGCTTCCCATTGCGTCCGAAGCAAAGTACCGCCAGCTATATAGACGCCGTCATCTCCATAGGATTGTTTGTACTTCCACGCCTCCTCAGCCGTTTGCGGTTGCCACACAAGAGGAGACTCCGTTGCCTCCTGTATGTTCATCCCCATCGATCTCCCCTCCCCCATTCATTAAGCTTGAAAATGTTTTCTAGCCAGGTCCATGTCGGAAGGAGTGTCGACGTCATGCAAGGCCATTTCATCCAAAACGACCAACCCGCAGCCTTGAAAGGCAGAAGACTTAAACAGCTGGCGAGCGCCGGAATCCCCTTTTAGGCCATGCAGAGCTTCGAACATAGAACTTGCTATCAGGACGGGAGGCATAAGCACATCCGCGGTCTCTTCGTTATGCTTCGCCTTAGAAGCGACATAATCGAGCTCGGGATGCATACGCCAGTAGTCAATTAGCCGAATGATCGTTCTCTCGGAAACGAAAGGCTGATCAGCAAGCGCAACGACGACCGCATCGAGCTCCTGCCCATCGGACATGAGCGCTGCAAGTCCGCTTCGAATCGAGTAAGACATGCCTCCCGAGGCTTCCGGGCAAATCACGACATGAACGGCAGGCATGCAGGTAAGCGTCTCCTTCCCAGGCACTTCGCTCATCGCCTTTATCCATGTCAGCGAATCGTCAGGATGTACGACGACCGCCACCTCCTTAAGAGGGCTTAAAGATAGAGCATGCAGCGCCATCAAGCCTAGCGGCCTGCCTTTCGATAGCTCCAGCGACTGCTTCTGCACGCCCATTCGCTTGCTTTGCCCTGCCGCCAAATAAAGAGCTGAAATAGGCATCCCTCACCGCCTCTCTCCGTGATCTGGATTTCCGGCCCGCACGAACAGCAATTAGCTCTGCTGCGACGCTGACGGCTATTTCACTTGGACCATCCGCACCAATCGACAGTCCGACCGGCGCTCTTACATTTGATGGAATGAGAAAGGTTTCGAACAGCAGCCGAATTCTTTTCTTCGAACCCATGATTCCGATATAAACAAGCTGCAGGGGAAGAGTAAGCCTCAGCATTTCTTTATCCTGATGAAGATTATGGCTGCAAATCAACAGATAATCTTCCGAATGCAATTGCAGCCGTTCCACAAGCTGTTCAGGCATGCCAACGGCACATTCCGCTTCCGGGAAACGTTCTTTCGTACAAAGCTCCGGGCGCCAATCCGCTATTACAATGTGAAACCCGATATGCTTCGCAATCGAGCAGATGGCTTCCACATCTTTGCCTGCGCCAAACAAGACAAGACGCGGCTTGGGACTGATTACCATACGCATTTGAGTTGAATCTCCGTCTTCATCTCCGGTATATTCCAAGGAATCATCGAAGCTGCCGTCCACCAAAAGAGCATATTCGATATCTCGCACCGTCCAGCTCCGATCCAGTCTAACCGCCAGCCCCGCGGCATTTTGCTTCAGCGCATCCAGCAGCAAGGAGCGCAGCAGACCCGTGACCGGCTCCAGCAACAGCTGTATTTTGCCGCCGCAGCCGACTGCATCGCCCCATAGCATATCCTCGTCCGGATTCATATTGTATTCGATCATATCAAAGCGGCCGGAAGCCCACACGCTTGCCGCTCTCTCTGCCAAATCCTGTTCCAGGCAGCCGGGACTTACCATACCGATCTTCTCACCGCTAAGTTTAATGAGCATCGTTGCCCCTGCTTTGCGGTAAGAATGTCCTTCAACGCAAACGATTGTCGCCAGTACACTCGGCCGTTCGTCCGCTTGAATGGCTGACAACACATCATGCAACTCCATAAACAATCCTCCCTCAGCATCTTGCAGCCACAAATCAAGTTTCCTGCACCTCTGCCAAGCGGATATGCTTATAATCTATCGATTAATTTGCGCAGCGACCGATTGGCTTCCTTGAGCACAACCTTTTTGTCCACCGTCTTCACGATTTTTCCTTCCATCACAATTTGACCGTCAATCACGACCGTATCTACATCGCCTCTAGTTGCCGCATAGACAACCCTCGAATGCCAATCCGCATCAAAAGAAGGATAAACATGGAAGTCCTCAAGATCAAGGAGCTGTAAATCCGCCAGCTTCCCAGCTTCGATGCTGCCGATTTGCCCCTCCAGGCCAAGCACCTTCGCACCGCCCATTGTCGCCAGCCGCAGTACCGTTCTTGCATTCATGATGGCAGGTCCGTGCTTAACCTTCTGAATATATGCAGTCAAACGCATCTCTTGAAACATATCCAGATTGTTATTGCAAGCTGCGCCATCCGCACCGATCCCGACCGTAATGCCTTGCTCCAGCAGCAGCGGTACCTCCGCAATGCCCGACGCCAGCTTCAGATTCGAGCCTGGACAGTGAGTTATTTTCACACCTCGTTCCCGGATGATTCGTTTCTCCTCGTCATCCAGCCAAATGCTATGAGCAAGAATCAAATTAGGCTTCGCCAATCCGATATGATCGAGATAAACGACATTCCTCATGCCGCGCTCCGCTTCAACCATCGCAATTTCGCCAACATTTTCCGATGCGTGCGTATGCACCTTAACGCCGTATTGTTCTGACAAATCACGAACGCCGGTCAGCAATTGTTCCGTACAAGAAACGACAAAGCGCGGGCAAAAGGCATACTGTATCCTTCCTTCGGCGGCGCCATGCCATTTTTCCAGCAAATCCACGCTATCCTGAAGCGATTTTTGCGTATTCTCCTGCAAGGCAAGCGGAACCTCCGTACCGTAATCCATCATCACCTTGCCGGACAACGCTCGAATGCCGCTTTCCTTAATAGCTTGAAAGGCCGATTCCGTATGATGAACCGTCTCCATGTCCAGGATCGTCGTTGTTCCGCTGCGAATGAGTTCGCCAATCCCAAGCATTGCGGAATAATAAACCGAATCCTCATTATGGGCGGCTTCAAGCGGCCAAATTCTCTCTTTTAACCAATCGATTAACGACAAATCATCCGCTCTGCCGCGAAATAAAGTCTGACACAGGTGGATATGCGTTTGAACGAAGCCGGGCAGCAGCACCTTCCCGCCCGCATCGATCACCCGGTCTGCGTCTGCTATTTCCAGCCGTTCTCCCAATTGCTTAATACGGTTTCCTTCTATAAATACATCGCCTGTGTAAATATGGTCCGCCGCATTCATCGTCATTACTACGGCGTTGCGAATAAGTAGAGTTGTCATATCCGGTGCCTCCTTCGAAATAGATCCTCTAGGTTCAACCGCAGCCACTCGTTCCATTTCTTCACACAGTTTATGCGCGACTCTGCATTCGGCATTCGCATCTGCAAGCAGCTTTTATTTTTTTCTGCTCACGGTTGATAATAACCTTCAGCCTCCGGCGATCCCTCCCTTCATCAAAAGAAAAGATCTGCCAAATGGAAAGGAAATCTCGTGTTTCCCCTTATCAATATGTTAGTTTACCTAACATATTAATGCAGTTTTTAATGTTAGGCAATACATTCCATTAAATATATAAAGATGAATTTATAAAGTAACCGCTATCATATAACATATACCTCACGCAAAGAAAGACATCGATAACATATCGATGTCTTTCTAAGATCGTGGAACTCGTTTTCAATCACGAGCTGGGAAGAAGCGAGCGGCTCGAGTCTAAGTTCAAATCACTCACTTCATCCATGCAACCACCCTTCGAAAGTTAATTTAGTTTAGCAGACAGCCATTGAAACATTTGTTGCAGTACTTTTCCATCGCGCAGAAGGATATGGTTCCCTTCCGAATAAACGGTACATGTTTTATCCTCGGAGATGATCCTCTGGATAAATTGCTCAATCAGATCGGAATTAACGACAGGGTCCAAACGGTCATAAAAGCATAAAGTCGGAAAATGAAATTTATTTGATTCCGATAATGCTTTTGTTCCGTTTTGCAATAACTCGGCGAACCATCGAGGCGTGTACTGTATCGTAGCGAATGGATCTTCGAGTAATTCGGAAGTCCAAGCCGGCAGACGGGATTGTAACCATTTCCGCTTCCTCAGCGATTCATTCCACTTTACAAGTTCAAGCTTCAAGGACGGGATTAATAATGAAACAAGCTTAAGACATTGTCGAATCGGTATTGGAATTCGAAAGCCCAGTGCGGGAGAGGACAATATGACACCGGTTGCTTTGCCCGAAAACTGTTGGGCAAAACGGATTGCGATCAGACCGCCCAAACTATGGCCGCATAAAAAAATTGGCAGACCCCGATATCGAGTTTGTAACTGAGTGATCAAGTGATCCAAATCCTCCAAGTACTCTTCGAACCGATAAATATGTCCCCGTTGTCCCCCAGACTTACCAAATCCACGCAGGTCGGGAGCCATGAATCCAATCTGCTGGTTTACACACTCCGTACCAATATGGGAGTAACCTCCAGAATGTTCTCCCGCTCCATGGATGAGAAGGACCAGTCCTTTGGGATTTACAGGTATCCAAGAGCGATAATATAGCTCGATCTCCCGTATACGATTCGTGAATTCACCTGTATAGGTACTTTTATACATGGATGCCTCTCCTTTTTTCATAGGATATTTCTGTGACTTCATGATGAAAAAGAAGATCCATAATTGCTTTCGCTCCTGCAAGCGGATTCATTTTTTGTTGGAATTGTTCGATGTGTTTATAGAATTGATCAAAACTTTCGGGAAAACAAAGCAATTTCTCAATCCAATCATCCACTTCCTTCCAGTGATGAATCCGTAAGGCTAGATTAAGCTTAACCAGATGATTACAATTATATTCTTCATGTCCCGGAATCGGTTGATAGATCAGCATCGGCACACCTTTGCTTAATGCTTCAAAACATGTCAACCCGCCCGGTTTTGTAATCAGCAAGTCTGAGGCGTCTAGCAGTTTATCAATAATATCCACAAAGCCCACAATCTTAATATTAGGATGTTGAAACTGTTTATTTCGCTCCAGTGAAACTTTAAGCGAATCGTTGTAACCGGTACAAATGAACAACTGGATCCTTTCTTTCCACTTGATTAACGAATGAGCGATTTGCTTGATCCCTCCCAATCCTTCCCCCCCTCCCATAACCAGAACAGTAGGTATATTTTTCAAATTCAATGTATTTCTAACGTCCAGCTTGCTCTCTCTCGACCAATAATTGGAATGGACCGGAATGCCCGTAACCGCGATCCGATGTTTTGAAATTCCCGAATCGATTAATTGCCGGCGGACGTCATCACTCGATACCATATAAAGATCGACTTCGTGTTGAATCCAAACGAGGTGTGCATGAAAATCAGTAATGACGGTGCACATATTTACTGGATATCCCATTTTTTTTAATCGTGACAACGAAGAACTGATAAACGGGTGTGTACAAATAACTAAATCGGGTTTTGATTGTTCTAGAACACGTTCAATATTGCGGTGAAACAACTGGTAAATCAAAAGCTGCAGCCAGGATGGAGTAGCTTGCATTTGTTGTGATAGATTCCGATATATTTTTTTCCATACGTACGGGCACCTCGTGATCATTTGCATATAAGTACGAAATATCAGGTTACTTGTAATCGGGTGAAGTTTTTTTCCGATTTCAATTATTTCCGTGTGAACAGACGGCTCCTGAATTGAAATACTATGAGCTAACGCTTCTGCCGCTTTTGTATGACCGCTGCCGAATGCCTCGGAAAAGATTAGTATCTTTTTCTGCATAAAATACCCCTTTTTACTTTCTAAATTCTCTAAACAGTATGGTATGAATTGGTTGAATTTATTCATTTTTATGCAGTAGATCGTGATAACTCATTTCGTACATTATGTCCATATTGTGAAAAAAAATGGATAATGTTAAGCAAAATGGGGGACCTTTCATGTTTATTTATTGTGAACAGCCTGTCCGGAAACAGACAAGGATTAAAGGTCTGGAGACGAATTACGGCGGAGGGATGAATCATGCAAGCGGCTTGTTCTTCCGGAAGCAGTGTGACGCATATCGTATAACAAAGCGATTCGAATCGTTAAGCTTGTCATGTTAAATTTGAATCCTTCTGCACTTAAACACGTAAGTATGGTATCCATAAAGATTGGTTTGTGTTAACCTGTCTGAAGTGATTATTTCATCATTCAAATATTTGGAAAGTAAGGATGATGCTTTGTGTATGATTTATTGTTGACTATAATTGAAGAGATCGGTTATTTCGCATTATTTCTCGTCTTATGTCTCGGCTTAATCGGTTTGCCTATTCCCAATGAAGCGGTGGTTATGACTGGCGGTGCTTTGTCGGAGGCAGGCGTACTGTTGCCCGTTCCTGCATTCATCATGACATGCCTTGGCATTTGCTCAGCCATGACATTCGGATACGGCATCGGAAGATTTGCGAGCAGCAGATTATCCGCTTGGTTCAGCAGCAAAAATAATATTAGTAAATTCGTAGCTAAATCCGAGCAGCTTAGCGTACGTTATGGCGGCTATGCGATAAGCATCAGCCTATGCCTCCCCTTTCTAAGGCATGTAACCCCTTATGTAATGGGGTTGAACCGCATGCCTTACAAACGATTTATTCTTTTCGCTTATCCTTCGGCTTTTGTTTGGACACTCATCTATTTCATTATCGGAACGATCGTCGGGGATCAGGTTCAAGCAATATCAGGTCATATCTACACATACGGATTGTGCGTGTTATATGCATTTGCAGCCGCCGCATTTGTATTTTTTGCCTATAAGTACGTGAAGAGCAGAAATAGGAAGAAACAAATTGAACGGCCGATGTAATCCGTTTTGAAATACGACGCACCGCTTATCGCGGTGTTTTTTTGTTTCATTAATTTTTAATCCTAAACATAGATTTCGAGAGATATCAGATGAAAATGCCACATGTTATCGCTTACATGAAAGCACGCTGCCGTTCTTTCATATTCCGGATGTCTTATTTTCAATCGAAGCACTAATGATTATACTGCCTTATTCCCTTTCGCTTGCGATCGTCGGCATATTGGAATCTCTGCTGACCGCATCCGTGCTGGATGAAATGACTGAAACGACGAGCAACAAAAACAAAGAGGTGCGCGGACAAGGCATTGCCAATATTTTTACCGGTTTCTTCGGCGGCATGGCCGGTTGCGCATTGATCGGGCAGTCGGTTATTAATGTGAGATCGGGCGGCCGTACTCGGTTATCTACGTTAGTATCAGGTGCTTTTCTATTGTTCTTGATCATGGCACTAAGCGATGTTGTCAATAAGGTTCCAATGGCCGCTTTGGTAGGAGTCATGATCATGGTAGCTATTAGCACCTTCGATTGGAAATCCGTGTACCATATCCATAAGGTACCGCGCACGGATGCCTTAATCATGATCGTAACCGTCGCAATCGTACTCTATACGCATGATTTATCCAAGGGCGTTTTAGCCGGCGTTATTCTTAGCGCACTTGTCTTGGTCTGGAAAATGGCCAAAATTGGCGTTTCCTTCTCAGATGATCAGCCGCAGCACCAGACCTATCATGTAAAAGGACAGTTGTTTTTCGGAACGACATCCCGGTTTGTAGCTTTGTTTGATTACGTAGACGATCCGCAGCAGATTACGCTCGATTTCAGCGGTTCCCATATTTGGGATCAATCCGCGGTATCGGCCATCGCCAAGGTGAAAAGCAAATACGAGCAGCAGAATAAGCAAGTTACGTTCATCGGATTAAACGAGGAAAGCAAATTGGTTATCCTCAAACTAGGCGTGACATCGTCAAGCGGTCATTAATAATAAAAGGGGTCTTGCATCCAGGCCATAAGACCGGAAGCAAAACCCCTTCTCTATTTATTTCTCGAGCTTCGCCTGTGCCGTTTCCACAAGAAAATCAAACAGCTCGTCATCTTCCTCGATAAGATCCTCTAATGCAAGCAGCTGCTCTTCTTTGCCCGATTCATGCAGGAAAAACAAACCATAGCCCCATTCATTCCCCTTCTTGCTATGCAATGCGATTTCATATTCATTCTCATGGCCTTCGACTCCAAAATGAACCTTGCCAACGTACCCGTCTTCCTTCGAATAAGTCATTGATGCATCTAATACTTGAATGTTGATCACTTACACTCTTCCTTCCTATTCATAGTTCTCGCGTCTAAGCCGGACATGTCTTGCTCCGCAAGAGCGTTCATATCTTATCCGAAGTCCGTTAACAATTGCATGTAATCCTGTCGTTTCCGTTGCAAAATTTACCGTTTGGCCTACTTCATCAATAATACCACAGCCGGATGTCAATAGCATAATAATACCATTTGCCTTTCGTATAAGTCGCAAGCAGTTGGTAATTCGTTGCATTCACCCCATAATCGCAAAGAGATCAAAAATGTTCACAAATCGGTGGAACAAGCGGCCTCAGAAATTGTAGAATGATTATGGACGGGCTTAGTCCCTCGAATGACTTAACTTCAAATGTTCAAATGGAGGTAAACAAATGTTTAAAACCGCAATAGGCCGCCTTCGTTTCATCGGATTTTATGAAGGGATCTCGTTTCTCGTGCTGCTGCTGATCGCGATGCCGCTCAAATATTGGGCCGACATTCCGCAGGTTGTCACCGTTGTCGGCGGACTGCACGGACTCTTATTCGTTCTCTATGTTCTGGCTGTTCTCAATGTATGGATCACGCACCGCTGGTCGTTCGTGAAAGTCGCTCTCGCCGTTATCGCTTCCTTCCTCCCCTTCGGACCATTCGTTCTGGACAGAAAGCTGCTTCGGGATCATTCTTAGGCTGTCAAGCATGATCAACATTCAAAACCCGCCTTCGGCAGAAGGTGGGTTTTATCAAATATTGAACCTACAAAATAATAAAATAAAAAAGGGCAGCAAGCGCAAAACGATAATAAGCGAACCAGGAAAGCTTAATCTTTTTCATCATATTGATAAACGTTACGACTGCAATCATTGCTATAAGGAAGGCTGCGATAAGACCGATCAGAAATAATGGCAGATCCGCCATCGTTAGAAACTCACTGCTTTTCAGCAGATCTACTCCGCTCGCCCCTGCCATAATCGGCACGGACACGATAAAGGTAAACTCGGCGGCCGCCTTCTGGCTTGTTCCGAACAGCATGCCTCCCGATATTGTAGACCCTGAACGGGAGAAGCCAGGCCATAACGCGAGCACCTGGAAACAGCCGACCGCAAAAGCCTGCTTATAGGTAATTTCGTCAAGCTCCTCGGTAACCGGCTTCTTCTTCACTCTGTCGGTAATAATCATTAATATCCCGCCTGCGACGAGCCCGATCAGGACCGTTTGCGGTCCGAACAAGTATTGCTTAATCACTCCGTGCAGCAGTACGGCGCATATGCCGGCGGGAATCATGGCGAGTAAAATATGTAAGGCGTTCAGCCCCGAGCTTCTGCCGACCTTGAAATTAAGCAGACTTGCAAAGCGCTGCCTGTACAGAACGAGAACGGCTAGCACAGCGCCGAATTGTATGACGACCTCGAATGTTTTGGCCCGATCGCCAGTGAAGTTCAATAGCTCGCCAGTCAATATCAAATGACCGGTTGACGATACGGGCAAAAACTCGGTCAGTCCTTCTACAATGCCCATAATGATGGCATTTATTAAATCATCCAACGCACGCTCCCCCCCTAACTTATTGAATTTTCAAGGATGATTCTCTATAAGCTTATGCATGTCCGTATTCGCTAATCTCATTTTCCAATAAATCGGTATGAATTTCAATTTTGCGAATCCGGTTTTCGTCACGCTCGCGAATAATAAACGTCAAATTCTCATATACCCAGGGCTCTCCGACAGGCAGATCCGGCTTTTGATTGAATAACCAGCCCCCGATCGAATCCACATCGACGCATTCCAATTCCGTTCCGGTTGCCTCATTAACCTCACTGATAAGCGCCTTGCCATCCACAAGATACCGCTGCTGCCCGATGAGCTCGATCTCTTTGACCTCATCCGCGTCGAACTCATCGCGAATTTCCCCTACGATTTCCTCGATGATATCTTCGATCGTAATGAGACCCGCGGTACCGCCATACTCGTCAAGCAGTATGGCAATGTGCACTCTTTCCTGCTGCATCTTCTTCAACAGCTTCTTGATCGGCGTTACTTCCGGCACGGACATGACGGGCTGCAGAAGCGTCCGTATATCAAGCTCGCGATCTGTATCATAATGCAGAAAAAACTGCTTCGTGTTCAAAATGCCGATAATGTTGTCCTTGCTGCCCTTGGCAACCGGAAATCTCGTATACAGCTCACGTTTAATGGTCGCCACGTTCTCTTCCCGCGACTGGTTTATATATAAACAAATCATATCTGTGCGGGGAACCATAATTTCTCGCGCCAGCCGCTCATCGAATTCGAAGATACGGCTAACGTAACCGAATTCGCTCATATTAATTTTGCCGCTCTCATAACTTTCGGAGACAATCATGAGGATCTCCTCTTCCGAATGAGCCTCATGCTCTCTCGCCGGCTTAAAGCCGAACAGACGAACTAAACCGTTCGCCGAACCATTAAGCAGCCAAATAAACGGGTACATCACCTTATAAAAGATAATGATAAGCGGAGCAGTAAGCTGACTGATCCTCTCCGACATGATGATAGCGAGCGTTTTTGGAAATAACTCTCCGAGTACGACATGCAAATAGGTAACAATGACAAAAGAAATGATAAACGACAGCAGCGAGCTTAACTCGCCTTCAATTTGCATACGATCGAACAAAGGATGCAAAATTTTCTCTATGGTTGGTTCACCGAGCCAGCCAAGTCCAAGCGCCGTAATCGTAATGCCTAGCTGACAGGCAGACAAATACCCATCCAAATTGGTCGTTACTCTCTTAACCGCTTTAGCGTTTTTTATTCCTTCGGCCACCATCTGGTTAACGCGGCTTGCACGCATTTTGATAATGGCAAACTCCGTCGCGACAAAGAATGCCGTAAATACGAGCAGCAACGCAAATAATGTAAGCTTTAAAACCATCGTCGTCTCCCTCTTGCTATGGTGATGCTATTAGAAGCCTACCTCAACCGATGCAATAACTACGTAAATCAGATCGTTTTTGTCATCTTTATCGGGCAGGACAACACCGCTCGTCGTGAGCATGCCGCCGTCAACCAGCTCGACCGTCACTTGACCGTAAGGCAGCACTGCTTTCACCTGCTCGACATCCAAAAGCTCTTTATCGCAAGGCAATGCCAGCTTCACGCGCACCCTCATATTGTCTAAAGTACCGCCTGGCAGCACGGAACGAAGTCCCGGCATTGAATTGTGATGAATCGCGTTTTGAACCGCTCGTACCGATGCTTTCGTAATATTTTGACCGTGCAGGTCGCATCCCATGCCAATTTCTATAAAAAATAAGTTATCCACTTATACAGCCTCTCCTTTATACATGAATTCAATACATTCGTGAAGCGTTACCAAGGAACTTCGTCGTCGCTGGCGGCAGACTCGCTTGTAACGGCATAGCTTTGTGCCGGATTTTCTTCCTGAGGCGGCTGCTTGGTGCCGATCAGCGGCATGATATCGACCAAATCGAGCGGCTGAAGCAGCTCAACCGGCGACATGCCCTTGTCGAATTGAAAGGAATCCCCTTCGATGACGGCCAGATAACGGCCGTTATGCTTAGCAAAGTGGATGGCAGCGCCGAAATCGGCAAGAAGTCCCTTGATCGTCACGCTATCCAGCTTGAAGGAAAACGGTAAATCCGGCTTTTGTTCCACCAGCGCCGCCGCAGCAACCTCAACCTGCTCCTGCGACCACCATTCCTGCAAATCGCGTTTTTCGCTAGCCGCCCATACCTCTACCGCATTCTCTTCCTCGCGGCGTTCCGAGCTTTCATCCTCCTGCCATTTGTCGGCAATGAATTGATGGACCATCTCGACGACCTGCTCGCCCATAACTTCGGGAAGCGGTTTTTCATAGGAGACGTATTTCAAGAAATCCTCGAAGTATCGGGCATGAGAGGCTTGATGAATTTTCAGATCCCAATGCTCCAGCATGCCCTCCTCGGGCATATGCGGATATTGAATCGACTTGATGCTGCGTGCGCTTATCGCCATCTCTACTTGGGAGATGAGGTTTCGTTCGTCGGAAATTCGGGCTATCTTCGGCTCGAAATCGCATTTCAGCAAAAATAAGAACGGCTCGTCGAAATACGTATTCAGCTTCGATAGAGCGATGATGAAGGCTCCCCCTCTAACGGCGCTCGTATCCATATAAATGCGAACCAGCTCGTCGGCGATGCCGATGAATCTTTCCTTCGAGTCCGCATCGCGCAGCCTCTGGAATAAATTATAGTTTTGATTGCTGCCGAGCTCATAACCAGGCTCGACCATAAAACGTCCGATTTTCGTCGGCGCGCCGGCCGAATTCGGATTGCGTTCAACCTTCCTCTTCACGATCCGCTTAAATTCATCATCCAGAAACTTCTGGATTTCGCTATCTTCATAGGTGTCTTCATCAAGAGTCTGATAATGCTTAAACCGTTTGCCGGATGAGGCCGCGCTCTCTTCCCCATCGGTATGAATAACGAAAAAGGATAAATATTGCATCTGAAAATCCACGTTTATAATTCCTCCATTGGAGTTATTTAAGATAATGAATAAGGAGCTGTCTGATAGCGAAAAGTCGGAGTCCGCTCCATTTCAATAAAGCTGCGGTTCCATATGCCGGTAGTTGCCGGAGACTGTAGAAATCATCGTGCAGCCTCGCCCTCCGCCAGCTTTAGCAACACTCTGCGTTTGCGGTACAGCATTGTTGCTGCTTCCGCCACATCGTTCAGCATGCCGCGGTTAATAAACGCCCCGAACAGCATACCGGCGACGGGGATCATCTGAAACAGCTTTTTCCAGCCGAAATTATCCCGATAAACCGCAACGACCTCCCGCCAGCCCTGCAGCTGTGACATCATCTGATTGCTTTTGTGCCCTGTATGATAATCGCTCAGCTCCTCCAAAATCGCTTTCTTGCCTACGATATCGGATGATGCGAATTGCATGACCTTCACGGCGAATACGCGTTCTTCCTTCAGCTTTGGATCAAAGCCATAGCAAATCGCGATTTCCTGGATAATCTTCAGGGATAAACCGAGCACGGCCGGAATATCAACCGCTAAGGTAAAAATACCGCCAATGCCGGTCGTCGCGCCTTGCAGCGTCGCCATTGTAGAGCGACTCGAGGACAGCTGCGCCGCAGTGAGATTCATAGCTGAAAGCGGCATTGCTGCCACGTTATCGATCGTTAGTTCCGTATCGCTCTCCGCCATGCTTTGTTCGGCATTCCGTTGCAGACGATCCATTACAGACCGCTCCGAAACGAGATACTTCCCGCCGTTCTGAATGTATCCGCCGATTTCATCCACTGCCTGTCTGAGCTTTTCTTGGATAAATTTTGGCGTAACCTTATCAAGAAGCATGAATGGAAGACGACCCAGCTTCTCCCAAAACCATAAATCCTTCTGCTCGCGCTCCCACGCTTCTATTTCGCGCAAAGCCGCGGCCAGCTGTTCTTTTGTATCAAAGACATGCTGCACAAGCATTCACACCCCTTCTTAAACAAGTAATACGCCGAATCGGGTGTATCGGATTCGGCGTTCACATGTTTGATTTAATTAAGCAGTCTATTAACCGCTTATTCGCCGATCAAGGAGGTGAGATTACCTCTATACAGCAGCATTAGCTTATGTAGCGCCCGAGTACAGCCGACGTACAAAAGCCTAGCATCGAGAGGTGCATATGCTTCATCTCCTGCATCGGCGATCAGGACCGCGTCGAACTCCAGTCCCTTCGACAGATAGACCGGGACGACCGATAAGCCGCCGCCGTATGCCGGCTGCTTGCTTTGTACGAGCGATGCCTCTAAGCCCCTGTCTATTAAATTCTCATAGATCCGCTCGCACTCCAGTGCAGTTCGCCCAATGACCGAGATCGTCTCGTACTCGCCCTTTGCTTGCATTTCCCGTACGGAAGCTTCGATCGAAGCAAGCCAAATCCCGTTAGACACCTTCTTAGTGACAACCGCGTCCCCGCTCCGGAACACAGGCACGGCCGGCTTCACGGCTCCCGTCATTCCGCCTAATATTTTATTCGCGAATTCAATGATTTCCATCGTTGAGCGGTAGCTTCGATTCAGCTCATAGAATCCGATTTGCTCCTCTTCAAACAATTCGATCAGCTCCGACCATTTTTGAACGCCGGCATACGCATGGATTCCCTGCTGCAAATCGCCGAGCACGGTCATGGATGCCGTCCGTTGACATCTGCGTAATACCTCAAGCTGAAACGGTGAATAATCCTGAGCCTCGTCAATGACGATATGGTCAAAAGCTTGCTTCGGCAGGCCAAACAGCTCCAGCTGTAGGTAAGCAAGCGGCGCCAAATCCTCTGCCGCGGCTTCTCCGCGTTTAAGCCTTTCGGCTGTATCGGCTGCTATCCGCTTCGGAACGCTGGCGGCGGCCAGCTTCCCATGAAACAACGAGCCATACAGCTCTGTAGAGGAGTAAGCAGGAATTTTCTTCGTGAAGCTATTAAATTTTGCGAGCGCCTTCGCTCTTATTTTCTTATCGGCAACGCCTTTGAGCTTAAGCTCGGACTCGAACCATCGGCGTATGCGGCTAACGAGCCTGTCTCGCTTCTTCATAAGCGTCTCTTCGCCGTAATCCGTCTCATACCATTCCCGCATTTGCTCAGCGGGAAGCTCGAGACCGTCGATAGGCACAAAGGAAGCAGCAGGGACGATTCGCTTCTCGAAATCAGCAATCCGTTCATCTATAACCGCCTTAAAAGCCAAGCTTCCTTTGAATCTGCCGGAGGCATGCTCGATTTCTTCTGCCGTTCGATGCTCCTCGAACCAATACGCCATCGAGAGAGAAGGATCGCTAAGCTTAACCGTATTATCCAGCAGTTCAATCGACCAATCGTTAAACGTCGTCTGCTGGATGTCGCCTACGCCAAGCTCCGGCAGCACCCCGGATATATAGTCAAGAAACATTCGGTTCGGCGCGAATATGATCATCCGCTCCGCGCGCATCCGGTCTGCATATTGGTAGAGCAAGAAGGCTATTCGGTGCAGGGCCACCGTTGTTTTTCCCGAACCCGCAACCCCTTGAATGAACAGCGCTTTGCCCCGATCCGCGCGGATGATCCTGTCCTGCTCGCCTTGAATCGTAGATACGATATCGCGAAGCTTGTTATCTTTATTTTCGCCCAACCGGTATAAAAGAAATTCGTCAGTAACCGAGCCCTCCTCTTGGCCGCGCACGTAACTATCGACCAAACGGACAATCTCTCCCTGACGAATCATAAAATTCCGTTTTAAATGGACATAACCTGTAATTTCGCCGTCGGGCGAATCATAAGCCGCCGGCGCTTCACCGCATGTAAAAGAATAAAAGATACTCGCGACCGGCGCGCGCCAATCGATGACCAGCAGCTCATTGCCGCCTTGCTTCGCGACGCCGGCTTTGCCGATATATAGCGGCTTTTGCTCGCCTGCAGGCAGCTCTTGGAAGTCGATCCGGCCGAAATACGGCTCCTTCTTCGATATCTCAAGCCTTAGTCTCCGTTCCTCCTGCTGCAAATCGAGCATCTGCTCGGTGAAATCGTCTCCTTTGTAGCGCGGACCGATTGCTTGCAGCTGGGCATGGATGTCTTGCAAGGATTCCGTTAACCTTTGTTGCTCCTCTTGATAGGCACTTTGAACGGTCATGTCAGTTACCTCCTAAGTAGTGTATGGTAAAAAAAGCGAACTCACACTATACCACAGCAGGAGTAATCATAGCAATCAGGAATTGGCATTTACGCCAGCGAGCCAAATGCAGCCAATCACGATCATTAAATTTAGTCCAAGCAGAAACGGCATGCCGACCGTAAAGGTTCGGTGCTTCGTCTTATGTCGCCACACTTTCATGCCAAGCATGGTGCCTCCTGCGCCGCCAATCGCGCTGAGCAGAAACAACCGCTTCTCCGGCACGCGCCTGCGCTGCCGCTTGGCGCGCTGTTTATCATAGCCCATTAACAAGAAGGTGCAGCTATTAACAAGCACCATATAAATAATAAATAAATAGTAAGCCATGTTATGAACCTTCCTTTCTTGGCGAGCCGATCAGGTAGACCTCGGCTTTGTCCGATGGGTTGGAATCGCCGTATAAGGATCATCAGGCCAATAATGCTTCGGATACCGGCCTTTCAAATCCTTTTTCACATCGTAGTAGGCTTGATCCCAGAAGCTCCTCAAATCCCGCGTTACTTGAACCGGACGCTGGGACGGCGACAGCAAGTGAAGCGTGACAGGGAGCCGGCCTCTTGCAAGGCGGGGCGTATCATTCATGCCGAACAGCTCCTGCAGCCGTACGGCAAGTACAGGGTTGTCCGGATCGCTGTAATCAATGGGGATACGCGAGCCGCTGGGGACGATGATATGTGTCGGAACCTGTTCGTCCAGCTCCTGTCTCTGCTGCCAGGACAGCATGTTCTCCAGCAGCTGATGCATCGGCAGCTTTTGCAAATCCGAACGGCTCTTCATTCCATAAATATTCGGCTTTAGCCACTGATCCATTGTCGCAAGCAGCGCTTCATCGGAGGCGCCAGGCCAATCATCGCCGCTGAGGCCCATAAGCTTCATGCGTAACTGAAGCTGCTTGGCCTGCTTAGTCATCGGCAGCATGCCGAAGCCCGTTTGCCGAATGACCGATAACATAAGATCAGCCACTTGCTGTTCATCCGGCTTCTGCTGGGGCGTCTCCCTCAATATAATCGAGCCTAATCGTACCCGTCTCCTTGCTCGGACGGCTCCGGCAGCCGCCTCCCACTCCAATGCGTCTTCAACCGTTATATAATCGCTTAAGTACTGTTCGATTTCATTCTGGCTCAGTTCAGCCGCCAGCCTTATTCGGCTTTCCGTACCGGCATCGTCCAGCTCGCAAGCCGCAAGAAAGGATGCACGCGATAATGACTGCAGCTCGGGCAGCACCGCTCCCCTCCCGTTAGCCAGCAAATAACGTCCATCGCTTCGGCGCTGAGCGATTCGGTCGGGATAGGCTAGCGCCAGCAATACGCCTAATGGTATAAGCTTCTCACTCATATCTGCTCGCGACGCCTTCGAGCCCGGCTCCCCTGCCTTCGTTACTGCCTTATGCTGATTCGCCAGTCGCTCCCACTGGTCAGCCTGCGTCACTATGCGATAGGCAGCTCCAATGCCGGGATGATCGGGTCTCCCGCCATGATGCGGATTTACAGCTCTGCCCGTTAACCGATAGAGCAGCTCTAACCGAAGCTGAACATCTGCATTTCGTTCCTGCGGAAGTAAATCGCGTTCGCTTAATAATGCGGCTAAATCGCAGGCGATGCGGGTAGCACCGAGCTCCGCGGCCCGCATAATCATGGCTCCGAGCCGAGGGTGCAAACCGAAT
Source organism: Paenibacillus alkaliterrae (assembly GCF_021532375.1). Classification (GTDB taxonomy): domain Bacteria; phylum Bacillota; class Bacilli; order Paenibacillales; family Paenibacillaceae; genus Pristimantibacillus; species Pristimantibacillus alkaliterrae. Next base: position 306,807 of record NZ_JAKGAP010000002.1, on the reverse strand, counting down.
CTCGCTATGCGCGCCCCTTCGGTTGTCGGCTTGCCGCTTTCGTCAATGGCCTGAAGCTGCCGCAATAGAGAAACAGCTTGCTCATATGATGCTTCGGGAGGCGGGGTAAGCCACGCCAGCTCAAGCGGATCTTGTATGCCCCAAACCGCCAGCTCAAGCGCCAGCGAAGCGAGATCCGCTTCAAGAAGCTCCGGCTTGCTTTGCTCGGGCAAATAGGGATGCTGGGGCTCGGTCCATAGCCTATAACAGACGCCTGGAGCCAGTCGTCCCGCCCTGCCCCTTCTTTGATCGGCGGAAGCCTGGGAAACCGCAACGGTTTCCAGCCGCGTCATTCCCGTTCGCGGCGAGAAGCGAGGGACACGCATCAATCCGCTGTCCACTACGATAGTAATCCCTTCGACCGTTAAGCTTGATTCCGCGATGGAGGTAGCAAGCACAACCTTCCTCTCACCTTCGGCAGAGCGGGATACGGCAGCATCCTGTTTGTCCAGCGGCAGGCTGCCGTGAAGCTCTTCGACGCGGACTGTCGATGAGAGCTGCTGTTCCGAAAGCCATCTTGCCGTTCGACGGATTTCCGGAGCACCGGGCAAGAAAGCGAGCACATCTCCCACATGAACCCGGAGCGCCTCCACAATCGTCCGTCCCATGTACGGCTCGATTGATCCGGTTATGCGTACTGGAGCATAATAAGTCTCGACTGGAAACACGCGGCCTTCACTTCTAATAATCGGAGCGCCGCCAAGCAGCTCGGAGATCGGCTCAGCGTCGAGAGTCGCCGACATGACCGCGATCCGTAAATCCTCCCGAAGCAATGCCTGCGCTTGCAGGCTGAGCGCAAGCCCGAGATCGCCGTGCAGATGGCGCTCGTGAAACTCATCAAACAAAATAATGCCGACGTTCTCGAGCGCTGGGTCCTCCTGCAGCATACGCGTTAATACGCCCTCGGTCACCACTTCAATGCGCGTTCGCTCGCCCACGCGGGTGTCAAGCCTGACTCGGTAACCGACTGTCTCTCCTGCCTGCTCGCTTATCGACTTCGCCATAAATTGCGCCGCCGACCTTGCGGCAAGCCTGCGCGGCTCGAGCATAATTATTTTTTTTCCGGATAGCCACGGTTCGTCCAGGAGCGCTAACGGCACCCGGGTCGTTTTGCCTGCGCCAGGCTCTGCTACAAGTACGGCGTTAACACCGCTTCGCAACGACTCCAGAAGCTGCGGCAATACCGCTTCAATTGGCAATTGCACTTGATTCATGCTAATGACTCCTTCATCCATCCCGGTCTTATTTCACGATTCGCAGCATTTGCACGACCGGACGGTTATCGCCAGGCAAAGCGGCCTCCTTCGAGAGCATTTGAGACGAGCCGTCGCCATCGAGGAAAATCCCGTCAACAAGCCCTCCGTCCCCTATGCTGGTCACAATTGCTTCCCGAAACATCGCTATAGAACCTTTCGTTTCGCTTACGATTAAATACAATACGCCCTTATCATCATACACGGCAGCCGAACGCAAACGGTCGTCATCGGGAAAAGGCGCATTCTCCGACATCGTTTGCTCCATCCATTTCTCGTCATCGTCTAGACTCATGCTAATGCCGCCCTGAGCCCAGAAACGGGTGTGATCCTTAACCTTCAATTCCGATGCCTGATTAACCACCTGCACACTTAACGTATCCGAAGCGCCGTCCCAGACAAGCGTTCCGCGCGCATACTTCACATTCTCGTTGCCCGCGCCGAATTCGCGAGCCCCTCCGTTTACCGGAATGCTGTTGACAATACCGATGCTTAAAAGCTGATCGCCGTAAAAAAATCCGCCGTTTATCCCTACCTTGCCCGTGAGCGTCACGTTATTATGAATAGCCTCGAGCGTAATATAGGCAGGTTTTGTCTGCAGCACATGAAGCTTCATTCCGTTAACGGCGGTTTTAGAAAAATAAGTATAATGCAGCATTTGATCCAACTTTGCTTGATCCGCGGGAGCACGATTGCCGAGCGCGATAATCATCAAATATAACATAATCGCCAAGACGACCAGGATGCTCAGCAAAATGCCTGCAACCTTCAACATTCTTCTTCTGCCCATAGGAGCAGCTTCCTTCTCCTGCATCACGATTTAATCTCCTTTTCCCCTGTCGCGCATTTATCTATTTTACATGAAATAGACGCGGCTGTAATGTTAATAGCTGCTTTCCGTTACGATTTTTTTTCATCAAAAAAAGAACCCATAGCATCTATGGATTCATTCATTATGGGATTTCTTGGACTGCCCTTAGTCCTCCTGCTGCGTTCGAGTCGCTTCATGTATGGATGCATACACCGCTTCCCCTATCTTGCATCCGATCGAGGTAGCCGCTCCCGCATACGCATGCACCGCATTCCAGCTTAGCCGTTGACTAACACCGATTACGACCGCATCCGTAGTCGTACCCGTTGCAGGCTCCCCGCTCGCCTTCTCGACGATGCCTAACTGCTGCAAAGCGGCCGTCTTTGCTTCCGTCGCCGTAATGACCGCATTCACCATAGCCGAATCCGTCATTTGACCGTCAATCAATATAATCGTATTAATCGTTCCTGGCGTATACGCCGGATAGGTATGGCGGGGCAGCCCCGCTCTTGCCGCATTCCGCGTCCCGGCTGTCGTGCAGCAAAGCAGGTTGAACTTATCGCCCTGGACCTCAACAACCGAGGCATGGGTAAGCTTAGCTGCCGTGATAAGACCGACCGTACGCTGCGGATCGCAGCCCCATTCCTTGCACTGACGTACCAAATCACTTACGGGATCGCCGCACTGATAAGTCAGCGGAACTTTCCAATTCACGATCCGGTCCGTTTGCGAGAAACCGCCCGGATGGACGGCGCTGCTGAGTGCATGCAGCGGCTCCGGACAACTTACTTCGATCCGGTCTTCCAACAATTGCAGACCTAAGCCCTTCCAATGGACCGACTCGTAGCTGCTGCCGTTACGGAAAGGCTGCGTCATCGCCCTCCCTCCTTTGCCATTCCCAGCAGCTGATAGATATACGGCATGTTCAAGTAACGCCTGGCATGTTCTGCCAATCTTTCGAATGCAAGCTCGCGTCTCTCCTGAAACCTTAATTCGGCACGCAATGGCTTCAGCCCTTTCGCTTCGCGAATGTCGTTCAACCATGCCCGGCGAAAATCGTCGTTATGCAAAATGCCGTGAATAAACGTTCCCCACTGTCTTCCATCCGGCGTAGCCGCCCCCTCCGCTTCATATGGAAGAAGGCTTTCGCTGCCTGTCAAGTCCCTTTGCTCACGTATTTGAAACGGTCGGTGAATCGGCCTTGCAGCCTGCACGGAATTCACCTCGCCCATATGGATTTCATAGCCTGTAATTGGTATCGGCAACTGCTCGCTTGACAGCAAAGCGCTGCCCTCGACGCGAACGGTTCTTTTCTCCCCGGTGAAATTGACTACAAAGGGAAACAATCCAAGACCCTTTGTCTCTTCCACCGCCGACTCCACATGCAGAGGGTCAAGCAGGCGCTCTCCCAGCATCTCATACCCGCCGCACAGCCCCGCCGTCCAGCCGCCGGCGGCCATATGCTTTTGCAACCGTTCGGCCAATCCGTTATTTTTCAGCCATAGTAAATCCTCTATCGTATTTTTGCTCCCCGGCAAAATAACAGCGTCGGGCCTGCCCCATTGTTCGACCCGTTCAATGTAGCGCAGCCTGACATCCTCCTCAAAGCGCAACGGGTCGATATCCGTGAAATTAGATATTCGCGGCAATCGGATAACCGCAATATCAAGCTCTGCCTCGCGACCGGCGCCAGACATAGGCAATTCAGCATCCAACGGTTTGCTGAGCGAAAGCGAATCCTCATCCTCCAGCTCCAAATTCGGAATAAACGGAATAACGCCAAGCACCGGCTTGCCCGTCTTCTGCTCCAGCCAATCAAGTCCGGACTGCAGCAGCGATACGTCGCCGCGAAACTTATTGATAACGAATCCGCATACCCGGTCCCGCTCTTCCTGCTCCAGCAGCTCCAGTGTGCCGACAATCGAGGCGAAAACGCCGCCGCGATCGATATCCGCAACCAGAATGACCGGAGCGTCCGCCCACGCCGCCATTCGCATATTGACGATATCGCGATCCTTGAGATTGATCTCCGCCGGACTTCCGGCGCCTTCCAGCACGATAATGTCGTAGCTTTCCCGGAGTCTCTGCAGCGATTCCCGAACGATTTCCCCGGCGATCGGCAAATAGCTCTCGCGGTATTCCCGCGCATCATAATCGCGGAGCGGCTTGCCGTGAACGACGACCTGCGACGACATTTCGCCTGACGGCTTAAGCAAAATCGGATTCATATCGGTCGTCGCTAAGATGCCGCACGCATCGGCCTGCATCCCTTGCGCGCGTCCGATCTCTTTTCCGTCCCAGGTCACATAGGAGTTCAGCGACATATTTTGAGATTTGAAGGGAGCCGCGGCAAAGCCATCCTGCGTGAATATACGGCAGAGAGCCGCGGTCATTAAGCTTTTGCCCACATCGGAGGCCGTTCCTTGAAGCATGATCGTACGGCCTAAAATCGGTCGCGATCCAGATGTATGATTCTCACTCATGATCTTAATCCCCACGATTTCCGGTATTTTCAAAACATTGCTTCAGCGCTTTAACCAAAAGCTCATTCTGTTCTCTCTGTTTGACGGCAACCCGAATATAGGAGTGGTTAAGTCCCGGGAATCTTGATGCGTCGCGGATAAGCACGCCCAGCTTACCCACTGCAAGCTGCAGCATGCTGGCGCTCATACCAAGCTCCGGCGGAATGCGTACCAATAAATAGTTCGCGGCGCTCGGGCATACTGCACAACCGACGGCTTCCAGCTCCGCAATCAGCCAAGGTCTTTCTTTCAACAGCCACGCAAGCGTCCTTCCGGCAAAATCGGCCTCCCCCAGCACCGCCTCTCCAATAAGCTGTGCCAAGGAATTAACGCTCCAGGGTACCTGCAGACGCCGTAATCCGCTTAATGAACGCGGCTTGCCGACAATGTAACCGAGCCGGATGCCCGGGATCGAATAAAATTTCGTCATCGATCGTATCACGAATAACCGTTCATGACGAGCCGCTTCTTGAATTAGGCTGTACCGCGATTCTTCCGGTACGAAATCCATAAACGCCTCATCCACGACGACGTATGCGCCTTCTTGCAAGAGCTTCATGATCAATCCGGGCTCCACGAGCTGTCCCGTTGGATTATTCGGTGAACCGAGCATGAACAATACTCCCGTTTCAGCGATTTCGAATAATTTCTCACTGTCCCCGTCTAATAAAAAATGATTGTCAGCCGATAGCTTTATCTCATAGATCGCTCCGCCGATTTTACGGACGGCATCTCTGTATTCATCGAAGCAAGGAATGGCGAGCGCCGTTAGTTTAGGCTGGAGCGCCCTGACGACCAGGTCGATTAATTCCGCCGCTCCATTGCCAATGACGATCGAATGCTCGTCAATATTATGCAGCTCGGACAGTTTCCTTCTAAGTCCGCGAACGGCAGGATCCGGGTATTGTCCGATTAAATCCGCATACGCATGAAGAGCTGGCTTTACGCTAGGCGGAGGCCCCAGCGGATTCATATTGGAGCTGAAATCGACAAACCTGTCCGCCGCTATTCCAAAAGCTTCCTCGGCTGTCCGCAAATCGCCGCCATGCCCGTATCTTTCCAACATCCCGAGCCTCAACTCCTTTTCTATAAAACGTTAAGCCAAATGACAGCTGCAAGCAGCAGCGAAGCTTCAACGGCTTCATTCATGGCTCCGTAAGTGTCCCCGGTCAAACCTCCAAGCTTGCGGTTAAGCCATGCGGCAAGCAAACCTCCGCAGCATACCGTAACAAGAAGGATAACCGGCAGCAGTACCAATATAAAAGCAATACTCATGCCAACAATCCACAAAACACACCAAGTACATGCGGACGATACAAGGAGCGCCCAGAAAACGTTTATTCCTTTAACACCGTTAAATAATACGCCGATACCTTCGCCTTGACGCGCACTCGGCCAGCATGCGATTGCAGCGGTCATCCAGGCCCTGCTCCAAACGGGGCAAATCGTAAGCGCGGCCAGCCAAATACCGGACTTGCTCCCGCTCATGAGTTCCGCCAGCAAAGAGGCTTTAAGCATGAGCAGCAATACGGCGGCAAGCACACCCATTGCCCCGACTCTGCTGTCCTTCATAATTTCCAGCATCCGTTCACGGGAGCGGTGGCTTAGAACGCCGTCCGCCGTATCCATCCAACCGTCCATATGCAGGCCGCCGCTAAGCGCTGTCCACAAAACCAATAACAAAACGGCACTAGGCCAAACCGGTACCGCTAAGTTCAGAAGCAGAGCTCCTGCAGTCAAACTAATGCCTATGAAAGCTCCGGCAAGCGGAAAATAAATAACACTGCGCGTTAGCACCGGTCCTTCGAACGGCACCTGTACAGGAATCGGCAGACGGGTCAAAAACTGAAAGGCTGCGGCTAATGCTTGCGCATGCAGTTTTATATTATGACGAGCCATACAGCCATCACCCCCGAGAACATAATGAAGCTAACACCATACAGAAGCCTTATCGTCCGCACAATGTCGAACGGCTGCAATCGGCGAAGCGGCCAGCCCATTCTCGCTCTCTCGCCAGGTACGCCGAAATAGACGTTTGTACCTCCAAGCTCAATGCCAAGCGCTCCGGCCACGGCCGATTCCGGTATGCCGCTGTTCGGACTCGGGTGCAGGCGAGCAAAGACGAACATCGCATGCACAGCACGACCGGCTTTCATCCCAGGTGATGCCAGCACCGCCATCGTAAGCATTACGCCTGTTAACCTTGCGGGAATATAATTGAGCACATCGTCGATTCGGGCCGAGCACCAGCCAAAGTATCTGTAGGTATCATTACGGTAGCCAACCATGGAATCAAGCGTATTGGCCGCCCGGTACAGCATCGCTAGCGGCGCGCCTCCTATAAGCGCGAATATTACAGGCGAAACCAGCGCGTCCACTATATTTTCCGCCACGGTCTCGACCGCGGCCCGGGAAGCTTCCCGGGCATCCAGCTTCCCGGTATCCCGCCCTACAATGAAGCCGACAAATTTACGCGCTTCCGCGAGCCTTCCTTCCGATAACGGCGTATAGACAAGCATCGCAGCCTCCTTCAAGCCCTTCACCGCAATAGTCGTCGATATAAACCAGGCGCTTACCGCATAACCAAGCCAAACATGCACGGCATCCGCGGCCCAAACCATCGACCACATCACACCATAGCTTATGCATAAGGTGATTGCCGTCAAGATAACGCCTAATAGCCTGACGGCAGCCGTGCAGTCCTTCCTTCGTTCAGGCGCCAGTACCCGCTCCAATAAACGTATAAGGCGGCCGATCCAAATGACGGGATGGGTCGGGCGCTTCGGATCGCCGACGATCCAGTCTATAACAATGGCCGCGGCAGCCAGCAGCAGCAGCTCCTGAAAGGAATAAAGCATCATAGCTGATCCCACCTGAAGGCTCGCGATTTCAACTCTACCGGAATGCCCGCCGTTACCAGAAATACGCGTCCGCAAATGGCAGCAACCCGCTGATTCAATCGGCCCGCTTCATCCCGGAACTGCCTTCCAAGCGGATAAGAGGGTACGATTCCATCTCCTACCTCATTCGTAACAACAAGAAGCGTGTAGGGAAAGGCTTGAATAGCGGCGAGCAGCTTTAACGTTTCTGCTTCCAACCGGCTATCGCCCAAAGATTGTTGATCGATGCGCAGCATCCAATTCGTTAGCCACAGCGTTAAGCAATCGAGCAGCACGGCAGGAGGCTTCAGGCCATTTTCCGCATTTACCGTAAATTGCCGTTCTAATCTTGCCAGCCGGTCAGCTGCCTGATAGGGCTCCTCCACCGTCTCCCACGCAAAACCTGAATCCACTCGATCCCGGCGATGCTTGCCGATCCGTTCATTCATTTCTTCGTCATAAGATTGACAAGTAGCGATATAGATACCGTTAGCCCCTGTACGTTTCGCATATTGCTCGGCGAAGGCGCTTTTACCGCTGCGAGCTCCGCCGGTTACGAGTATTGCCAATTACGTTCACCTATCCTTTAGATACGCCTGCGCTCTCGAACGTGGCCATTTCCTGCATGAGATGAAGAGCAGCGTCTATAAAATGAAAGCATAACACGGCCCCCGTCCCCTCGCCCAGCCGCATCTCCAGCTGAATCATAGGCGATAAACCAATCGATTCGAGCAGCTTCAAATGCCCTTTCTCCTGCGACAAGTGAGACGCGATCATATACGGCTTCGACTGCTCCGCAAGCCTTGATGCCACGAGTGCCGCTGCCGAAGATATGTAGCCGTCAATGACGACCGCACAGCCATTAGCCGCCGCTCCGATAATAACGCCGACCAGCCCGGCAATTTCCGCTCCGCCTACTTTTGCCAGCACGTCGATCGGATCGCTTGCATCAGGCTGATTCAGCTCGATTGCCCGTTTTACGACATCAACCTTATTCAACCAGCCCGCATCATTAATCCCGGTTCCCCGTCCCACGGACTCCTCTGGAGAAAGTCCGGTCAACACAGTCGTAATCGCTGCGCTTGCCGTCGTATTGCCAATGCCCATTTCTCCCGTTCCGAACAGCCGAAAGCCCTGCTTGACCTGCTCATTCACGACCTCAATGCCGACCAGTATCGCTTGGACCGTTTCCTCGCGGGTCATGGCCGGCTGCTTCGCCATATTGGCAGTTCCACGTACGATCTTCCTGCATACTAAACGCTCATGCGCCAGGTCTGCGTTCACGCCGATATCGACGCACACGACATCCGCTCCCGCTTGACGGGCGAGCACATTGACGGCCGCGCCGCCATTCAAAAAATTCATGACCATCTGCGGCGTTACCGCCTGCGGGAATGCGCTGACCCCTTCCTCGCAAACGCCATGATCTCCCGCCATGACAATAACCGCTTTACGCGATAAATCGGGCCAAAGCTGACCGGAAATGCCGGCGAGCTGCCTTGCGATGCTTTCCAGCTTTCCCAAGCTTCCAGGCGGCTTCGTCAATCGATCGGAGTGATGATCCGCCAATGACGCGCTTTCTTCATTAAAGGGCTTTATCTTTTTAATCGTTTCCGCCAGCTTAATTGATAGATCGTCTGCCATTACTGTCGCTCCTTCACTTTCATTACTTGATTCATTCCTTTGTACGAATACGGCTGAAGCATAATTTGCGGGGAACCCGTCAAGGGATGGGAGATAACGCTCGCAGCGGTTTCATATACCTGCTCGATTAACGCTGTCGTCAGAACTATATGGGGTTCTCCCGCCGCGGCAACCGTCCCACGGTGCAGAACAACGAGCTCGTCGCAATAGAGCGAAGCTAAATTCAAATCGTGAAGGACGGCGATAACGGTAAGGTCGCGTTCTCGCTGCCATGCACGGACCGTATCGAGCAGTTGCACTTGAAAGCCAATATCCAAATAAGTGGTCGGTTCATCGAGCAAAATAACAGACGGCTCTTGCGCCATAAGCTTGGCAAGCGCCACGCGCTGCCGTTCGCCTCCGCTCAGATGATCCATTTTGCGATGCTCAAGCTCTTTAAGTCCCATAGCCTTTAGCGCAGCATCAATGACGGCATCTGAATCCTTCTCCTCGCTGCCAAGCCAGTTTTGATAAGGATATCTGCCCATGCTGACGACCTCGCGCACCGAGAAGCCGACAGGCGGAAGACCGCTCTGCTGCAGCACAGCCATAATTCTGGCGAGCTGCTTTCTCGGATAGGACAGGATGATCCGCCCATCCAACAGAACCTCGCCATGCTTCGGACGGTCAATTCCCGATAACAGCTGCAGCAGGGTGGATTTGCCGACACCATTGGGTCCAATAATTCCGTACATGCGGCCTTTCTGAAACGAACAGGAAAGACCGCCCAGCACAGGACGTCCTTGAACCTCCTGAACAATTGCCTTGGCTTCTATCATTTCTAGCCGCCCTCCTTGAGCTTGCGCCTATGCAGTAAATAAGCAAAGAATGGCGCCCCGATTAAAGCGGTCACGACGCCTAAAGGAATTTCCTTTGGTGACAGGGCCGTTCTCGCGAGCGTATCTGCCCATAAGACAAAGACTCCGCCTCCTATGGCCGACAGAGGGATAATTAACCGATAGTCCGGACCAACCAGCAATCGAATCAGATGCGGGATAACGAGTCCCACGAAGCCAATAACACCGGAAACGGAGACGGCCGCCGCCGTAAGCAGCGTCGAGCTGATCAATACGATCAGCTTCGTCCGTTCCACGCGAATGCCAAGATGCGCCGCATGCCGTTCTCCCAATACGAATAAATTGAGCGATTGGCCGTACACAAGAAGCACAGGCAGCCCAATTGCGAGAAACGGAAGCAGCATATAGACATTGTCCCAGCTCCGCATGGCAAGCGAACCCATCAGCCAAAACAAGATTTGATTGACTACGCCCTGCGACAAGGACACCATGAACGATACAAATGCGCCAAGAAAGGATTGAATGATGACCCCGGATAAAATAAGCGTTTCGATTTGCATGATGCCCTTGCTGCGGGACAGCCAAAAAACGCCCAGAAGCGTAATCGTTCCGGTACTGAACGCTACAAGCGGAATCGTCCACATACCCAGCGCAGTCTGCAGGCCGAACAAAATAATAAAAGCGGCGCCCACCGAGCTTCCTGAGGCGACGCCTAACGTATAAGGATCGGCCAGCGGATTGCGCAGCACTCCTTGAAAGCCGGTCCCTGCAAGCGCGAGGCAGGCGCCGACCAGGACTGCCAGCAATACGCGCGAAAGGCGAACCTGCGTCACGATCGCTACTTCTCCCGATGTATACGCAACGGGTTTATCCGCGAGCCAGGGCAACTGATGAAGCAGGATGCCCCACACATCACGGACCGAAATCCCTGCCGAGCCTATAGACAAGCTTACTATGATAGAAACAGCAAGAAGGAGCATAGCTGCTCCTCCATACCAAACGAGTTTATATGTCATCTGCTTATTTTACGAGATCCGGGTGAATCGCTTTCGCAAGCTCAAGCAAGCCGTCGGCAAGACGCGGTCCAACGCGTACGAGCGGATCATTGGTCACGGCATGCAGCTGCTTGTTTTTCACCGCGTCGATCACATCCCAGCCAGGGCGGCTTTCGATGCCGGCGACGATTGGATTCGGATCCACTCCCATGTCAGGATAAATAATAATTTGCGGATTTTCAGCAACGACTTCCTCTGCGCTAACCTCGTACCAATCCGGCTTAACCGCAGAAATATTTGTTCCTCCTGCGATCGTTAACAGCTCATCGAGGAAAGTTCCGGCACCAACGGTCCAGCCGGGAGAAAACTCGAGATACACCTTCTTCTTCTCGGCATCCTTGACGGCGTCCGTCACCTGCTGCTTCACGGAGCGCATATGGTCTGCCGTTTCCGCCGCTTCCGCTTGCTTATCCATAATATGACCTAAAAGCTCGATTTTGGCAATAACCGCATCATAGGTTTTCGGTTCGGTTGCGAATACGGTAATGTTTAATGAGCGAAGCTGAGCAATCGCATCCGAGTTCATTGAAGCGGAAGCAAGAACCAGATCCGGATTCAGCGCGGCAACAGCCTCGATATTGGTCGTCATATCGCCAATCTTCTGCTTCGAGGCTGCTTCCTCCGGATAGTTGCTCCACTCGTCAACGCCGACGACCTGATCCCCGGAGCCGATTGCAAAAATCGTTTCCGTTTCACTCGGGACAAGCGTAACGACCTTCGCCGGCGCTTGCTCGAAAGTCATCTCCGTACCCGTATCATCCGAAACGGTAAGCGGGTAAGCGGTAGCGGTAACTGTCGGCGCCGGCTCACTCGTTGCTGCCTGCTCCGTGTTTGCTGCTGATTGATTAGGCTCATTCTCCGTCTTGGTATTTGCTCCGCATGCTGCCGTAAAAACGAGCATCAGCGTCAAGAGCAATCCAAGCAACATCTTCATTATACTGCGGTTGACTGAATTCATCCTTCTCTCCACCCCTATAAATAATTTCGTATAAAATAAAAAAAGCATCTCTGACAATGTGCCAGAAATGCTACTATACGCCTCATTAAAAACAAAGCGAAAAGCTTCTCCAACACCTCCCTAAGTCCACGTAGGTTCAAGCGTTATTTAAACAGGCAGGTCTCCTGACTCGGAATACGCAGCCGATGTCTTCCCAAGGCATAGCCTCAGTGACTGTATGTCGGCGCGCTGCAATCGCCAAGCGTTAGCTTGCGATGCCATTCCTTACAGTGGCGGGTCCGTGCCGGATTTTCACCGGTCTTCCCTATTAAGCTTCAACGAGAAACGAAGCGAATCGTGTGAATAGCTTTCTTCACACTCTCTCGTATCAGCACCTATTTATTCACTATGAAATTATCAGTAGTTACTATACACCGTATTTTCTAATTTGTCCAATAGCCAATTAAGGAGTTTTTGCCGTTCTGGTTCGTACGTTGTCAGCATAGTAAACTTTATATGCATCCACAAATAAGGGAGGTCGTATTTCCGAATGCTTCCGCAAAATAAACCGTTAGCTCCTCGGATAAAGCTCGCACTCGCCATCATAATCCTAGGCATGGCGATTGCTTTCTTGCTTACCTGGCTCTTTTCCGGCAAGGAAACTGCACCCCAGATTACGGAGCATGCCTTCGAAAGCGGGAATCTCATTTGGTCAATCGAGGGCTATCCAGCTAAGGCGCTGCATGAAAATACGTTCTCGTTACATGTAACTAATCTTAACGGGGCTCCGTTTGAAGGAGCTGACTTAGCAATTAAACTGGATATGCTCGGCATGGTTTGCGGAGACGTGGAGTTTCAAATGACAGAGGCGGCTCCCGGCAAATATACCGGCGAAGGCATTCCTTTAATGCCCGGCATGTGGAAGGCTACTTTAACACTGGAAGCCGGTAATCAGACGTATACATTAGAAAGACGCTTGGAAGCCGTCCATTGAACGCTCCCTACCAAAGCCAAGGATTTATGCTTGGTATAATTCCATTCGCGGCAAGGCCGCGCAGAATCGATAATAGGCCGACCGCTATTGCAGTTATGACGCCTGCTCTCCGCATGAATCGGCGCCACTTTCGATCGGCGAAGGACGCCAGGAAAGCGGCTGCCGCCAAAGCCGGGAACGTGGATAAGCCGAACAAAGCCATCACCAGCGCTCCCTCGGCTGCCGATCCGGTGCTCGCAGCCGTCATTTGCATGGCATACGTCAGCCCGCATGGCAGAAATCCAAAGGCGACTCCGGCAGCCAGCAAATGCAGCGACTCCTGACGTCCGCCGCGTCCGGCGTTGCCGGCAAGCCTTTTGTGCAGCAGGTCTGAAAGCCGATTCATCAGCGGCAGTTGAAATCGGCGCCAAAGCCACAGCAGCAAGAAACAGCCGCCAATGATCGAAGCAAGTCCTTGGACGCCCGCAAGCTTTCCTGCTAAATCTACGAATGATCCGACAGCGCCCATGAGAGCGCCCAATAAGGCATAGGAGAATATACGGCCTGTATTGTATAGGAGCATCGAATGGCGAACGTGCGCTGCGGATTGCAAAGTAACAGCAGATACAATGCCGCCGCACATGCCGATGCAATGCGGCGCACTAAACAATCCAGTCATTATAATAAGTCCGAGCTGCTGCCAGGTGATCGTCATGACTTAGCTCCAACCGTACGCCGCAACTGCCCCGTTAAGCGAAGTGCGTTGCCCACGACAGATACGGAGCTCAGCGCCATGGCCGTTCCGGCCATCCAAGGCTCGAGCAGCCCGAACGAGGCGAACGGGATGATGATGACATTATAGAGAAAAGCGAACGTTAAGTTTTGGCGCACATTCCGAATCGTAAGCCGGCTAATCCGAATCGCTTCGGGTATGACCTGCAAGCGCGAGAAAAGCAACGTCATGTGGCCGGCACTTAGCGCTGCGGCTGTACCGTCCCCCATAGCAATGCCAACATCGGCCGTTGCCAACGCAGGAGCATCATTCCAGCCATCGCCAGCCATCGCAACTCTTTTCCCCTGATTTTTCAGCTTTTCCACGAGCGCTGCCTTTTGCTCCGGCAGCATCGAAGCATGCACCTCGATAATGCCCGCAGCCTTGGCCGCTGCTTGCGCCGGCGACTCGTGATCCCCGGTCGCAAGCAGTGCGGTTACGCCTAGCTTCTTCAGTTCCCTTACCGTTTGTCTCGCATTATGCTTTATGCTGTCGCTTAAAGCGATGACGCCGTTACATTCCCTTTCTACAGCTGCATAAAGGACGGTTTCTCCAGCAGCCTCTCGACTTGCCGCGAAAGCTGCCGCTTCCTTACCGACCTTCCAGCCGCGCTCTGCCGCAAACCGGGCATTGCCGACCGCGAACCTCTGCCCTTCAATCACGGCCTCGACCCCACCGCCCGGGATGAAGGCTTGCTGATCCGCCTGCGGAATGACAAGTCCGAGCTTACCGGCTTCCCGTTTAATGGCAGCGGCCAATGGATGCGAAGATCCAGCTTCCGCCGCGGCCGCTAATCTCAGAAGCGAGGAGCGGCTGCCTTTTACTGCCAGCATCGCGCTAACGCGGGGCTTACCTTCTGTCAAAGTCCCCGTTTTATCGAATATTAGAGTCTGAATTCCAGCAAGCCGCTCGAGCGCGCCCGCTTCCTTCGAAATAATGCCTTGCTTCGCCAGCCTGCCCGAAGCAATGACCAGTGATATGGGCGCCGCTAAGCCTAGCGCGCATGGACATGCCGCCAGCAATACGGCGATAGCGCTCACGAACGCGCGGCTCCAGTTGCCGGGATCGAGTAAGACTCCCCACAAAATAACCGTTATAAGAGCAAAGGCTAACATAACCGGCACGAACCAGCTCGCGGCCGCATCCACATTTCGCTGTATGGCCGATTTCGAGCGCTGCGCTTGCCGTACAAGCTCTTGAATGCGATTAATCATCGTATCATGTCCGGCCGCATCCGTTCGAATGCGCAGACATGCGCTCTCGTTACGCGTGCCCGCCCACGCCGGATCTCCTTCCCGCTTCGTGACCGGCAAGCTTTCGCCGGTCAGCAGCGACTCATCCGCCGCTGACAGTCCGCCGATAACGATCCCGTCCACCGGAATAACCTCGCCCGCTTCTACGATCACGATGTCGCCAGCCCGAACGAATTCCGTTTGAATGCGCACGACTGCTCCCGCACGCTCGACTGCGGCGAGCTGGCTTTGGGGTATGTTGAAGCCGTTCGAGCTTTGCTGGGCACGGAGCGACGCTTTGGTTTCTATATATTTTCCAAGCACCACGGCTGTAATAACGACTGCCGAGGTTTCAAAATACAGAGGAGGCGCATGAGCGGCCGCGGACGAAAGCGGACGAAACAACCCGTCTTGAAAAACGGCATAATGGCTGTAAAAATAAGCGGCCGTCGTGCCGATCGCGACCAGCACATCCATATTCGCGCTCCGCTGCCGCAAAGCATGGTAAGCGCCAAAATAGAAAGGCATGCCAATCACGAACTGAATGATCGAGGCAAGCGCCAATTGCAGCCATGGCAGCGTTAGCCACGCCGGAACCGCCGCAAGCAGCGGCTCCAGCAGCGGAATATGCTGCAGCATGCCGGTTAAGAGCGGCAGCGTAAGCAGCGCAGACACAGCAAGCCGCAGCTTTAGCGCAAGATGCTCCTTATGCAGTCCCTCGCGCGCGGTCTCGTTCAATAGCGCTTCGAAGCCTAATTGCTTAACGCGCTCCGCTATTTGAGCGGGTCCGAGCACGCCCGGAGAGTACTGTACCCAAGCCGTACGCAGCGGAAAGCTGACCGCCGCCATCTCCACGCCTTCCATTTTGCCTACGGCCTTCTCTAATCTTGCCGCGCAGGCCGAGCAGCTCATTCCTTGTACCGCAAAATCTATCGTCACGCTATTATCGGTTTGCTTAGCTTCGCTATTATGCTCCAAACGCCGCACCCGCCTTCCATTCATCGCATTCCCCAGCCTGTACCTCTGCGTTTAACTATATGACAGGCAGACGAAATGCATGAATGGAACCTGAGGCTACATTCTTTTCGGCGTCGGCAGGCCGAGCATTTCAAGCGCTTCGCGCATCGTTTCCTTATAACGTTCCGTTATCCATAAACGAAAGCTTTGCTTCCCGCTATCCGCTTTCAATATAGGGCATGTCGCATAGAAATGGTTAAACATCGTAGACAGCTCATATACGTATGTGCACAATTGATTGGGAGCGAGCTCCCTGATCGCCGATTGCCGCGTGTCCGGCCAATAGGCAAGTTGTCTGAGCAGACTGCGTTCCTGCAGCTCCAACTGTCCGCACGGAATCATGTCCGCCTGTAACGTCGCAGACACCTTCGACTTTTCCAAAATGCTGCAGGAGCGGGCATACGAATAAAGCAAATAGACGCCTGTATTGCCTGATACCTCCGTCGCCTGCTCGAGATCGAATACGACCTCCGTCTGCAAATGGAACCGCAACAGATAGTAACGGATGGATGCGGCCGCTATCGCACGGCTGGATAAACCGGCTTTGCGGGAACGTTTATTATCAATGATCTGTTCCATTCGCTTCAGAAAATCCGCGATTTTTATCCCGATCCCCTGCCTTCCCGACATCGCGTAAGCATGCTTGCCCTCCGACGTATCGATTCCGAGTCCCTTAGCCGTCTCTGGACTTAGAGAAACAACGCCGTAGCTGACATGTCTAAGATTCGCGGCCTGCTCGGTGAAGCCCAAAGCAAGCAGTGCTTGCTTCACCATCGCCTGCGGGTATTCCTGTCGCTGATCGATGACGTTAATAACCATATCGGCATGACCGATATTTTTTCTTATGCCGCTTGAATGCGTGGTCCAGAGACCGTCTGAAAACTTTTTGTAACGGAAGTCTTGATCCAGCACTCCGAACTTCCATAAATGATACGCAATATCCTTCGCCGTATAAGTCAAGATGCCATTGGAGCGTACCAACACTTTATCGGCTTGATAGTCTGCCCAGTCTAATGAGCCGCTTCCTTGTTCCGACTGCTTCAGCACCCAGCAGCCCTTCAGCTTTCCATCCTCCTCTTGGCGAAAGATCGACGTCCGCTTCAGAAGCTCGAAAGCGCGGGACCAGAAGCCTTCCCTTACGATGCTGCTCTCCCACACTAGAACATCGTAGGTTATGCCGAATTGCTTCATCTCCTCGACATGCTCGCGGACGATTCGTTCCGCAACTAACAATCCCATCCAGGCAATATTGGAATGCCCCTCCTCCAGATGGGTTAGTACGTTCGTGCGCTCTTGCAGAAGCGCTGGCTGAGTCTTGTAGGCTTGATTGATTTTCGAATACGTCTCCCAGCAAAAATCCCCGAATCGTTCGTACGGCTGCTTAGTCGCCGTATTCAAAATGCCAACGACCGTATCCGCCAGCTGGTTTCCAAGATCATCGATATAATTATGCACCTCGACCTGATAACCGTCCTTAACCAGCATCCTCGCCAACGTGTCGCCAATGCAAGAGTTGCGCAAATGACCGATGTGAGCCGACTTATTCGGGTTAATGGACGTATGTTCAATCAGCACTTTCCTGTTTGAACGTTCTTTATCGCGCAATTGCTGATTGGATGGCTTCGCCCAATGTTCCCAGTTGAGATGGAAATTAAGGAACCCGGGCGAAGCAACCTCGATTTTGTCGATGGCAGGGCTCAGGTATGGATGACCGTTCAGCTCCTCTTTAAAAGCATTCGCGATTTGAATAGGCGCTCGCTTCAGCAGCTTGGCAAGCTGCATCGCAATGTTGCTGCTATATTCCCCATGCTCGGGGTTAGCCGGATGTTCGACCGCGATTTTCAAATCATCAGGGCGCAGCAGCTTGCCCTCTTTTAAAATTTGTAGTGTAACCTCTTCGATCGCAGCCGTAATTTGATTGCTAACCATCGCTTATCCCCCATTCCATAAGTCGAAAAATAAAAAAGGCCCCCGTCTCTGAAATAAGAGACGAGAGCCGTGAAGATCCCGTGGTACCACTCTAAGTGTCAGGCCTGCAATAGACCTAACCCCTCGCTTTCGTAACGGTCATTGACCGGATTTGCCTACTGCTGCAAGACTGGTTCGGCAAACCATTTCCTGGGCCCGCTTCCTCCAAGACATCCGTACCGGCTTCCACTAACCCGGCTCGCTGCAACTATCCGTCATGGACTACTGTCCCATTCGCTAATGTTTTTTTTGAATTTTCATTTTTTTCTTAAGAGTATTTATACAGCAATCCAAAGCGGGTGTCAAGAGCGTGCATTGAGCTCAATAATATTATGGTCAGGGTCCATAATAAAGATTTGCGCAAACCCGGTAATGCTATCCGGATTGGCCTTATACTCTATCTTACGATGCTTCAGCCAAGATATTGTTCTATCATAATCCCGTACCCGAATAGCGAAATGACCGTCCCGCGTATCTATTCCTCGTGTGCGTGCAGTTTCCCCATTATGAACGATTAAATGGAGCTGCTGGCCATGTTCGCCAATCGCATACCATGCGCCCGGAAAATCGAAGGGCGGCCGCTCGATTTGCCGTAAACCTAATACATCCTCATAAAAAGCTTTCGCATGCTCTAAATCGGAAACGATTAAGCTGACGTGGTGTATACCTTCATGCTCAATCATCGGTTATGCCACTCTCCTAACCATGATCACTATTCGCCTAGAGCGACCTCTCCGGCCCACGCAAGCATTCCTCCGGTTACGTTAACAACCTTATAGCCTTGGGCATGAAGGAATTCGCATGCTTTCCCGCTGCGCCCGCCGCTTCGGCAAATGAGCACAATTTCTTGATCGCCTTGCTTAAGCTCGTCCATACGTTCTTGCAGCTCGGACAACGGAATGCTGCGAGCTTCCTTGATATGGCCCGCTTCCCATTCATCCTGTTCGCGCACATCAACGAGATTAAGAGCTTTGCCTTCTTTCAGCCGGCTTTCCAGCTCAACCGTTGTCATTTCTGAATACATTGTAATCATCCCTTCAAGCACTGTTGAATTTTATTATTGGTTTGAAAGAATTGTACCGCGTGAGTGCACCATTGTCCATTCCCGGCACTCATTAAAATGAGACAAACCGCGATATCATGAACGACAGTTCCATTCCATCGGGTTTGCCTCACTATACATGATACATGCCTTCACGGACAACCTCGTAATCGATATCGATGGCCACAATCGCATTGGCTCCGAGTTTTGCGCCTTGATTTTTATTTCTAGTTAAGCTCTCTCATGGATACATCGATGAGCTCATCCGTGACTTCTTCTACTCTAATGCTCACACGGACTCCGAATTCTCGAGAATCCTTGCGAAGCCACAGTACGAAGCTCTCCTCCGCCTGTCCGTTCGCCAGCTTCCTTCTGCCTTCATATTTGTAGTCCACAATGGATGCGTTTCGATACGCCTTTGACGTTTCCTCCATCGCCAGCCTCCCCCACTTTGCGTAGCTTGGCTGTGCATGCAAGGCGGCTTCCTCGGTCGATATAACTTCTGAGTGCGTAAGGCTTAACAATACGAAAACAGCCTTCATTACGATATGACGTAACAATTTACAACCACCTCTCTAGCAGCATGAGATGGTCATAGGGTCACCCAATGATTGGCGTACTATTCGTTATAAACTTTTAATATTGAATCTTTCATCAATGATTTCTTTAATTAAATCGGTAGTAACATCTACAAAATGATCCACTTCATCAATCGAAAAATACTTAAATACGTGGCTGTTTTCTACTGTATTGTTTAAATAAAAATCTGTGATACGCCTGATCTGTATTGCTATTTGTCTATTAGGAAAAAAGGTGAGGTAACCATCTGGAAAGTCATTAATATGCTGGAACACATCTATGAAAATGTTCTTATTATGACTTCTTAAATAAACGAAATCTACGCAATACTGATCTTTCTTTATTAACTTTGAATATTCTGGAGTTCCCAGTATTTCTTGATAAACCTGCTCTTTCTTTTTTTCTTGAAGCAGCTTACTCCATTTTACATCGGTTATAAGATGAGCATAGTAACCTAAATAAAAAGCATTTTGTTTATTTGTAAAATTCAAATTAGTATCCAACAGGTATTCGTTAAAAAATAATTCCGGATTTATTGTACTGTTCTTTTTAAAGTGGGTTACCGTTTTCGGAGGATTATACCCTGGTTTAGTAGGCAACCCGCAATCCGGTCCTATATTTCCTACTAAAAATCCTTCTTTCTCAACAAACAGCCCTTGGCCGATTAGTTTTTCTGCGATTCTTAAATGCGTCATCCATGTCGCCACACAACTCTTCCTTTCAATCTTTTTTATGTTACTTCTGCTATCACGATATGGAGACTTGTCTGACGTTGGCACGGTAATTGACTATCGGCAAGGTGAGGTCTATTTTACGCTTATTTTTATAAAATATTAAAGAAGTTGAATGACGGAGGTGTGACCATGCTTAATGCGGCACAACGCATTATCAAGATTGAAAAGGAATACGGACGAAAAACAATAGGTCCTGACAAGGTTTACTATATGGTTAAAAAATCGATTCAACGAAAAAAAGCGATTTCCGTCATTCGCCTTGGTGATGTGATGGCCAAGCTACTGGCCCGACAAAACATACAATCACTTAACGATGTGTCCGCGTTTCTCGGAATCCAACTACCGCTATCTTCGAATTTTCGCAAGCAATTGATTTGGGCTGTGCATACTTCCGATATAGTAGGACTGTCTCACTTTGAACAAAGCATTAAGCATATTAAAGCGCACATGTCCCGATCGGAATGGTCTCCACGTCTCGTTACGGATTCTTTCATTAACGATCAACTTTATGAAAAAGGCTACCTTCATGATTTGATTCGCCGCTATCGTGTGGTCTTAGTGGGACGTGCTTCAGAAACTGCAGCCCGACAATTAAAACAGCAAGGGCTGAAAGCGGAGTTAACCATAAATCTCGAGAATGCGGAACAAATTCCTCTCGTCATGCAAAAACTGAAAGCTCACCAGCCGCAGTATGAACTAGTTCTGGTAGGCGCCAGTGTCCCAGGCCGAATTCTATGCGCCAAAATAAAATCGAAGCTGAACGTGACGGCGATCGAAATCGGCCATATCATGGACGCGTTATCCAATCCGAAGGTTTGGACTGAAGAGTCCAAAAACCGGACGTGGTTCAAACAACGTTATTTGCGCAATCAGTCAAAAAACTCAGAGTAACCTGTTTTCGGTAACAATGAGCTATGCCTGGCTTGGCTAGGCGCGCGAAAAAAAAGAAAGCCGCCTCAAGGTTTTCAACCTTCGAAACAGCCTTCCCTATTTCGACTTATTGAACTGCAGAACTACGCTTCTTCGGCAGCACGCGGTTTTTTCTTCCGGTTCAAAAATTCATAAACGACCGGTACGATGATAAGCGTGAGCAGCGTGGAGCTCGTCAAACCGCCGATAACCGTTACCGCCATCCCTTTGGAAATAAGTCCGCCGGATTCGAAGCCGAATGCAAGCGGGAGCAATGCTCCGACAGTAGCGATCGCCGTCATGAGAATCGGACGAAGACGCGTACCCGCCGCTTCAAGCAAGGCTTCGCGGACGGAAAGTTCTTCTTTCTCCTTCTGGATGACGCGGTCGATGAGAACGATCGCATTCGTGACTACGATACCGATCAGCATAAGCGCTCCGATCATCGCCGTAACACTGAGCGTCTCACCGGCTATAAGCAAGCCGACCAATGCACCGATAATCGTGAACGGCAGCGAGAACAAAATCGCGAACGGTACTAAAGCGCCGCCGAACGTAATGACAAGAACAAGGTACACAACCGCGATAGCCGCAAGCATCGCAAGTCCAAGCTGTGTGAATGATTCGTTAATCTGCTCCGTAACGCCGCCCATTTCGATATCGACGCCGGCCGGCAAATCGGTTTCATCGATCATTTTTTGCAGCTCTGTGGAGACCTTGCCCACATCGGAAGCCGTCACCTCCGCCGAAACTTCGGCGTAGATGCGATCATCGCGTCTAGTAATCGTATTAGGTGATTCACCTTCCTCGATCGTGACAACGTCTTTAAGAGCAACCTCCGTGCCAAGCGGAGAAGTGAGCTTCACATTTTCCAAATCCGCTTTTTCTTTATATGTTTTCGCTTCTACCTTGACGTATACATTGAACTGCTCGCCGTCCTTCTCAATAGTCGTTAGAACAGGACGTTCACGCACAGGGTTTAAAGCCATTGCGATTTGTCCGGCAGAAAGCCCGTATTGACTCAATTTCTCTTGATTAGCAACTAGTCGATATTGCTCATACGTTTCAGATAAGCTGGAACCGATATGATTCAAATCCTTGTTATCTTTGAGCTTCGTCATTAATTCATCAACGACTGGCTGAAGCGACATCATATCCGGTCCAAATACGAGCATGGAAATACCTGAACCGCCTAGCCCGCCGCCCGCAAAGTCCTGCTGCTTCCATTCTCCTTCACCGCCCAGCTCCTGCAGCAACGGTACGATTCTTTCTTTCTCCGCTATAAAATCTGCAAAATCGTCCTCATAGCTGAGATTGAATAAAGCTTGCTTCGAAGCGCCCGGACTGAACGGATTTTGTCCTCCAACCGCATATTGCACAACTGTTATGCCGTCACGGCCAAGCAGCTGCTTCTCGGCTTCAAGCGCCATTTCCTCAACCTGATCGCGGGTTTCGCCCGGTGCAGGGTTATAGGAGACAACCATCATCTTCTCTTCGTCGCCGGCAAGAAAACTTACGCCAATAACCGGAACAATGAACAAGCTTCCCGTCAGCATGACAACAGCCAAACCGAAGGCGACGAGCTTGTGGTTAAGTGACCATCGCAATACGCCTTTGTACCATTCCGCCAACCGGCCCGGCTTTTCGTGCTGCGCCTTGCCCGGCTTCAGCCCTTTTCGGAACATCATATGCGCTAGCATCGGAACAACGGTAATCGCTACGACCAGCGATGCCAAGAGCGCAAACACGATGGTTAAGGCGAATGGCAGAAAAATTTCACCGATCATGCCCGACACGAGTCCAAGCGGCAGAAATACGGCAATTGTAACGATGGTCGATGCCAGAATCGGCACGAACATTTCCCGCGTAGCGTCAAAAATGAGCTCCTTGCCCTTCAGCTTCTCCGCCTTAAGAGCCATCCGGCGATACACGTTCTCGATAACGACAATAGAGTCGTCGATTACCCGGCCGATAGCAACCGTCATCGCGCCTAATGTCATAATGTTCAGCGTTATGTCCATTTGACCAAGAATAAGAAGCGCAATCAGAATGGATAACGGGATAGATACGACTGCAATAATGGTGGAACGGATGTCACGCAAAAAAATCATAATGATGATGACAGCGAATAAAGCTCCAATAATGGCTTTGCTTAGCATCGTGTGTACGGATTCCTCGATCGGTTTCCCTTGATCAAGCGTCGTTACGAACGATAGGCCTTCGTTTTTATTCTCGAGCACTTTGATTTCTTCTTTGACCTTGTTGACCACGTCAACCGTATTGGAATCGGCCGCTTTTACGATATTCAAGCCGATCGCATTTTTGCCGTTTGTGCGGGATACGGATTCTGCCTTGCCGACAATTCTTAATTCCGCGATATCGCTAAGCTTAACGCCTGGCACTATGATGAGATTATTCAAATCCTCCTCCGTCGAGATATTGCCGTCAACGACAATCGCTTTCTCGGAATCGCCGAATTCATAAATGCCAAGCGGAACGGAAATGGCTGAAGCTTGAATCATGCCCTTGACCCGATCCTCCGTCAAACCCAGCGGAATCAGCTTCTCCTGATCAATCGCCAATTCGCCCTCCATCACGTTTTGACCTGACATTTGGACGCTTGCTACACCATCGATACCTTGAAGGCGAGGCAATACATTATTCTGTACTTCCTTCGTAAGCTGCTCCAGATTCAGGCTCTCGTTAGACAAGCTCAGCGATAGAACCGGGAATGCATTCAAGCTGATGCGAGATACGGTCGGCCCCTGTGCTCGGTCGGGCAAGGATAACTCCGAAAGGACGTTTTTCACCTCCGCAGCCGCTTTCTCCATATCCGTTTCGTAAGTATATTCGATCACGACCGATGATGCATTTTCATAAGAGGTTGAGCTGATGACATTAACGCCGTTCAAATTACGCGTCCGCTGCTCGATCGGCTTCGTAATTTCCTCCATGATTTCCTCAGGTGCAGCGCCCGGATATACCGTAGTTACGGTTACGATTGGTACCGTGATGTCCGGCAATGTCTCCATCTTCATGTTCATTCCGGAATACAATCCGGCGAATAACACGAGCAGCGTCAAAATCCACAAAGCAAATTTGTTGTTCAGCGAAAACTTAATAATACTTTTCAATACATTCCACTCCTCATCCTCTGTCTATACTTTAAATCGATAGCCTACGCCCCAAATAGTCTCGATATATTGAGGCTTAGAAGGGTCATGCTCAATTTTTTCGCGCAGCCTGCGAATATGCACCGTAACCGTAGCTGCGTCGCCGTTCGAATCAAGCCCCCATATACGCTCGAACAGCTCCTCCTTTTCAAACACGCGGTTGGGATGAGAGGCAAGCAGCAGAAGCAGCTCATATTCTTTCGATGTCAGCATCGCTTCCACTTCATGAATCATGACCCGCCGTGACGGTTTGTCTATAAATAAGCCGCGAATGCGAATATGTTCGCCGCGCTCCGCTTTATCCGCAGTGAGCCGCTCATAACGGGCTAAATGGGCTTTTACCCGCGCTACCAGCTCGCTGGGACTAAAGGGCTTCGTCATATAATCGTCGGCACCGAGACCAAGCCCTCTAATTTTGTCGATGTCCTCCTTCTTGGCCGTAACCATAAGCACCGGAATATTCACCGTCTGCCTAATCTGGCGACAAATTTCAAACCCGTCTATTTTAGGAAGCATAACATCCAAAATAATAAGATCGAACTGTCCCTCCAGCGCCTTCTGGAGTCCGACATCCCCCCTCCCTTCTATGTGCACGGCAAATCCGCAGCTTTCCAAATAATCGCGTTCAAGCTCGGCAATGGCCTTCTCGTCTTCAATGATTAAAATTTTCTTCATGATCGCCCACCGTTTTGACTGGCATCGATTTTGGGAGCTTCAAACAGAACCGGGCACCGCCCTGCTCCGCATTTTCTGCCCAAACCATGCCGCCATGCCCTTCAATAATTTGTTTAACAATGGCTAAACCGAGACCGCTTCCGCCGGTTTCCGAATTACGTGATTGTTCAGCACGATAAAAACGCTCGAATATATGCGGCAAGGCATCTTCATCGATCCCTGGACCCGTATCTTCGATTACAATCAAAACATCCTGCTCTAGCTCCTTCACTTTTACGACAATCTCTTTCATCCGTGTCTCCGTTTGCTGACCCATATATTTCACGCAATTGTTCAAAATATTCGTGAACACCCGGCTCAGCTTATCCGGATCAGCAGCGATCATAAGCGGGGATGCTCCTTGAAGCTCGTAAAGCAGTCTTACGCCTCCGTCTGGAGATCGAGCTTTGAGAAAAGAAACAGTTCATCAATCAGCTGATCCATATCCGTCGCTTTAAGGTAAATGGTCTCCATATAACGTTTGCGTTTCTCTTCGGTATTGGCAATGCCATCCATAATGCCCTCGACATAACCTTTTATTGCTGAAATCGGCGTCTTTAAATCATGTGAAATGTGGGACAACAGCTGTTTTCGATTTTCTTCATATTGCAGGCTCTGGTCAATCGAATGCTTCAGCCGGACTCTCATCTCCTCGAAGGCGATGCTTAGCTGTCCGATCTCGCCTTTCGTTGTCGCAACGACCGTATGCGATAGATCGCCTTCCTTGATTTGAAGAGCGGCGGCCTCAAGCTTTTTGATCGGGCGAATAATGCTCCTGGATACGAAATAAGTAAGCAGCAGACTTGTTAAGCCGATAAAAGCTAAACTGAATGCAGTTCCGATCGGCCGCCAGTAAATAGGAACGGAATCGACGCGTCTTAACCATACTGCTCGTCCAATCCCCCCATCGGGATAAGTGAAGTCCATGATGTCCGTTTCAAAACGGAACGAATTGAACGTAACTGTAGGCGGCGGCTGTTCCAGCAGCTCTTGCCAATTCTGACTAGGTGAGACTTGTCGCAGAAATGGAGCAACGGAAGTGATTTTCCCTTCACGTGAGATAAGCAGCCCTGCCCACAGCTCACCAAGCCTCTCTTGAATCCCTCTGACATATTCCGGCTTCTCCAGCTCGCCTGCATCATTTCGCAGCACATAGGACAATTCTCCGTATATGAGAGCTTGGTAATAAGGCTCCTTGTCTTCCTTGTGGAAGTATTGACGAACATCCTGAATGCCCCCTGCATAGAAAATGAAAATCATAAACGCGCTCATTAATATGAATGGTACGAACACCATCGACAAGCCCTCGTTTAATTAACTGTATTATAATTTAGTGTTATTAAATGTTAATATCATTTATTTAATAGTGACAATTAAAGCGTTCATGCGCTACAGTGAAAGGGAAAGGAGTTTTCGTTGAGATGGAGCAAATATCAGTATCACAGAGGTTATTGTTTACGACTATAACGATTATGTATTGGACCTCAATGTACGTTTATGTCCCAACCCTATCGCCTTATCTTAGCGACCGAGGACTATCTCTTCAATTAATCGGTATCGTGTTGGGCAGCTACGGCTTCGTGCAAATGTTTGTCAGGTTTCCGCTTGGCATATTATCCGATCGTTTAGGCAAACGAAAGCCGTTTATTTTGCTTGGCATGCTCACTGCTGGATTTAGCTGCTTGCTGTTTCTAATTCCGGGATTATGGATATGGCCGCTGGCAGGCAGGCTGATGGCCGGTGTATGCGCTTCGACCTGGGTCGCATTTACGGTGCTTTATGCCAGCTACTTTGGGGCAGGACAAACCGGACGGGCAATGGGCAATATTAGCGTCATGACCGTCTCCGGACAAATGATCGGCATGCTGCTGAGCGGTTGGTTAACGGAAGGCTTTAGCGAGAATGCCCCATTTAGCTTGGGAGCCATCATTGCCGGTATCGGGCTTCTGCTTGCTTTCATGCTCAAGGAGCCTCTTGCGGAGCTGCGAGATCAGCCTGGAATGTCTTTTGCCATGATCCGTAATGTTGTACGCACGAGGACGCTGCTGCAGGTATCCTTGCTCTCGATTCTTGCTCACGGTGTTTTGTTTATAACGATGTTTGGTTTTACGCCCTTAAAGGCGGAGGAAATTGGAGCTGGCGGGTTCGGGTTATCGGTCGTCGTATTTGCGTTCATGCTGCCTCATGCGTTCGCTTCGCTCGTTACAGCGAGATGGTTTACGCCCCGCTTCGGCTATTGGGGCACGATAGGGACCGGCTTTGTTCTTAGTACGCTATGTACGGCAGCTATGGTTTTCGCGGACTCCCTCAGCATGCTTGCGGCAACCCAGGCTATTAATGGATTTGCGCAAGGCTTGCATATGCCTCTGCTGCTCGGGCTTGCGATTCGCGATGTAGAGCCTCCAGGCCGTGCAACCGCCATGGGTCTTTATCAAGCGCTTTATGCAATCGGAATGTTCACGGGTCCATTCTTAGCAGGCTGGTTGAACGAGGGCTGGGGCTTGAATGGCGGCTTTTTGTTCGGCTCGTTGCTCGGTGCGGCTGCAGCCATGCTCGTATGGGTGTGGGCGAGACAGGAACATAAGGTCCTGATGCTATCGACTAATCATCTCCAGTGAAACAGGCATTCGAAAGTCTCATCCAGATATTTATGATTGTGTTTCGGAGTATTTTCCGTTTGGAAGCACCATTCTGTTTGTTGACGATCAGGACAAAAACTTGCGGCAAGCAGCTTCGCTGGGCTGGCGAACGCTGCTTGCCGCTGAGCATGGGGAATGGATATCGCGGGTAAACCGTCTTTTATTGCAAGAAAGCGGTTAGGAACAGCAGCAGGCTGCTGCAGACGGCAATTAGCAATAATATCGCGTCAGACCGGTTAAAGCGAAGGAGGAAGCCATAGGTCGGCCTTGCCTTCGCATAGCCGAAGCCCCTCGCTTCAAGCGCGTCCGCCATTTGCTCCGCTAAGCGGAGAATGGACCGTACATATGGAATAAGAATGGATCGGAGCATGGATACCGGGACCGTTTTCAAAGGCGTGACCGCCTTCCCTCTTGCATGGGCAAGCTTCGCAAACCGCCCCCACTCACCCGTTAACAGCGGAATAAACCGAAATATAAGCGTAACGAGCAGCGCGAAGGAATGAATCGGCACCCGCAGACGGCTGAGCCAACCAAAGGTTTGCTCGATCGCTCGCTGAAGCCGCATCGGTGTCATTAATTTAAGCATGGGCATGCCGAGCAGCATAATAAGAAGCAGCTTGCTAAACCGAATGAAGATAGGAAATGCCCTCTCCCCATCGAATGAGATTGGGGCAAGTGAAAGGCCGCCAATGACACATAAAATGGCAATCATAATCGCATATGCACGAATGATCCGAATCCATGGCCAAATAAGCGAACGAAACGGGATCAAAAGTAAGATTGTAAAAATGCCGGCAATCGCTAATTCCAAAAAAGTTTTTTGCGCAAATATGGCTGCTGCGAGCAGGAAATATACGACAATGAGCGACCGGGGATCAAAGCGGTCGGATCGTAAAAGCTCCCGTGCGGCCGCGGATGGTACGCCGTTCCTATTGGCTGACGATGGTCCAGCAGCTGATTCTGACTTTCCACATGACGCAGCTGCAGATACGGCTCGTACAGCTGCGCCAGCCCGCTCGCGCGGCTTTCGCGCAAGCTCCGCCGCCAGCGCCGCCGCGACCTCCCGCGGCGCCGGCCACGGCGCCCCGCCGCTCCGCAGCGGCGCCTGCGGCGGCAAAGCCGCCTCCGCGCGCAGCTCCGCCAGCGCGCGAAGCGCCTGCGGCGCAGCTGCGGCATGCGCGATCGCCGCCGCAGCCGCCGCTTCGCGGATCGTGCCGCCGCTGACGACGGCGACCGCGTCCGCGAGCGGCAGCAGCGCGTCGAGGTCGTGCGTGGCAACGACCGCTCCGCGCCCCGCCGCCCTGTGCGCTTCCAGCACCGCGCACAGGCGGCGGACACCGACGGCATCGAGCCCCGCCGTCGGCTCGTCAAGCAGCAGCCATTCCGGCTCGCATGCCAGCAAGCAGGCAAGCGACAGCCTTCGCTGCTGCCCCCCGCTGAGCGTCCAAGGGTCACGCTCAAGCATCTCGATCGAAAGCCCTGCCTCCGCAAGGGCGCTTTCCATTCTTTGCTTTGCAGCTTCGGGAGCCACTTTATATGGCTTTAAGGAATACAGAAATTCATCCCTTACGGTCGACGCGAACCATTGCGATTCCGAGCTTTGCATGGAAATGCCGAGCTTTAATGCCACTTTATGATCAAGCCTCTTTCGGCGGCTGTCCATTATCCAAAGCGAAGCCTCGCCTAACCGAATCTCGCCTTCGCTCAACTGCCGGATTCCCGTCATCGTTTCGAGAAGCGTGGATTTCCCCGCTCCATTTTTTCCGATGAGCAGAGTAATTTGTCCTGCCTTAAAAGTCAGATTGACATCTGAGAGCAGCAGCCGTTTATCGGTTCCTTCTGCGTATACCGAAACATGCTTCAGCTTCCAATCATCGCTCATAGCGTTTCACCGCCTCCGCCAGCATTTCCGCCGTAAACGGAAACGGGCTTAACTTTACGCCTTCTTTCTCGAGCTCCCAAGCGACCTGCGCAGAGTAAGGAGCCTCGAAGCCAAGCTGCTCGCATATGCTTATCTGGACGCCCCCGGCCCCTCTGGCAAACCATTCATCCGCTTGTCCGTCGAATACGATGAAACCATCGTTCATCGCCACGACCCGATCACCCTGGCGCAGCTCCTCCAGCTTTTGCGTAATCCAAACAACTGTCACGCCGCTTTGATGAAGGGCTCTTACCTGATCTAACACAAAGCCTGCGGCCTCCGGATCAAGCATTGCCGTTACCTCGTCAAGTACGAGCAAGGGGGAATGCATAGCTAAACAACCGGCAATAGCGACAAGCTGCTTCTGCCCGCCGGATAACGTCTCGATCGGTTGATGCAAACGCTCTCCAAGACCAACCTTCCGGAGTACGAGCTCTGCCTCAATCGTAATCCGTTCAGCATCCAACTCATTTTGCTCTAACATGAGGACCACGTCCTCCCATGGCGTCGCGCCGATCATCGCCGCCTCGGGCTGCTGCATAACGATCGGAATAGGCCGTCCTTGGAACGGTGTCTTCATGCCTCTAACGATCTGACCAGTCATACCAGCCATACGGTAACCTGCAACCACCTTCGCCAGCGTGCTCTTCCCACTTCCATTTTGTCCAAGAAGAGTTATCCATTCTCCATCTTGGATACGAAAACTCACATCCTTCAGGATAGGTTGCGGCATCTGGCTTTCTACCATAACAGGCGGCGTTACCGATATATTCTTCAATTCAATTTGACAGCTCGGCTCCAAAAATTATTCACCCAACCTCTTCCCGAAAACCAATAGCTATGCTACAATTCGATTTGTTAACTTGATCATAACATAAATGGTTAACAATTATTTCGCAACTACATTAAGGAGTCGTTCACTATCATGCCAACCAACAACATTCGATCGCTCGTCTTCATTGCTTTATTCGCTGCGCTGTTCATTGTTATGAGCTCATTAACGATCAAGCTTGGCGGATCGTTTGTACCCATCACTCTGCAGACGCTGGCCGTTGCGCTGGCCGGTCTATTTCTTACGCCGCGCAATGCCTTTCTAAGCATATTTGTCGTCATTATCCTTGCGGCATTTGGTCTGCCGTTATTTAGCGGGGCTGGCGGTATTGCCTACTTGACTGGAGCTACTGGCGGATTTATTTTCGCTTTCCCATTTTGCGCGTTATTCGTAAGCCTTGCAGTTGGGACCTTTCTACGCGGCGCATACGCCAAAACAAATAAGGTTGCTGCATTCCTCTCATTTTTCATCATGTTCGAATTATTCAGCTCGCTATTTGCTTATGTGCCAGGTATACCTTGGCTTATGCATATAACGGGATTTACCTTCACGAAAGCGATGACCGCCGGATTTTATCCATTCATAATCGGCGACGCTCTTAAGTCGCTTGCCGGTGCGGTTCTGGCTATCTCTTTAACACCTTACATCGTCCACATTCGAACGTCAACAGTCAGCCGCAAGGCACAAAAAACTTCTTTCGACGCTTAACACGCAACCTTAACCGTCAACGCCAAAAACGCTTATCGCCTGAAATGATACTTCTCATTCGGCATAAGCGTTTTTTTTACTATTAATAAGTTCAATCTATTCGATGCATTCCTCCGGATCCGGCGCAGACGCATCCTCAACATTTATTTTTTCCGAAACGGTGTCGCGAACGATAGAGATTACGAGCTGCAGCAAGTAGTTAATGTCAGATTGGCTTTGCTGGAACTCCGAAACGATCGGAATTCCGTCAAGTTCATCCTGCAGAGCTTCCATTTCGCCTTCTATTTTTTTTACCATATCGGCATTTTTGAAGGTCGTTTCGAAGGCTACCACTTCTTTTTGCTTCTTTTTAATTTGGCCGATCAATAGCTGTATACGCTCGTTGCCATTGATCTGCTGCTCCGCACGGCGATAGTGCTGCACTTCCTCCGACGTGAAGATAAGGTCGGCCAGTTCTTTTGCTTTCTTTTGGATGTCCTCTTTCACAATCAAGTCACGGGTATTAAAGCTGGGAATCGCGCATCCGCCGCCATGCGTATGATCACCATCTTGACTTTGCTCATGGTGGTGCTGCTCCGATAAATTTCCTGCCGTTTGCTGCTCTGCCATTTGTCATCTCTCCTGTTATGCCGTTATCTAACGGCTTCTTGTGCGCTTTGTTCTATCGCTTCCGCTTTGATATACCACGTTTGCGCTTCGGTTACTTTCGCTTGAATGAACTGTCCGATCCATTCCTTCGGTCCTTCGAGATGAACCAATTTATTCGTACGCGTCCGTCCGGACAAGACATTCGCGTTATTTTTGCTTTCGCCTTCTATCAACACCTCTACGATTTGGCCGCGCAGCTGCTCATTCTTCTCTCTGGCATTGATAGACAGCTGTGCGTTCAGTCGTTGCAGGCGTGCTTTCTTCACCTCTAACGGCACGTTGTCTTCCATTCCCGCAGCCGGCGTTCCTTCACGAGGCGAGTAGAGGAAGGTGTATGCGGAATCGAAGCCCACCTCCTGCACGAGCGTCATCGTATCCTCGAACTGCTCGTCCGTTTCGCCCGGAAAGCCTACGATAATATCGGAAGTAAGCATGACGTCCGGAATCGCTTGTTTGATTTTGTCCACAAGCTCTAAATACATTTCGCGCGTATATTTGCGGCTCATCCGCTTTAAGATTTCCGTGCTGCCGGATTGAACGGGCAAATGGATATGCTCGACCAAATTCCCCCTGGTCGCGAGCACCTCGATCAAATGATCATCGAAATCGCGCGGATGGCTCGTCATAAAACGGATACGCGGAATATCGATTTTGGACATGTCTTGCATGAGATCGCCGAAACGATAGCTAATATCCTCGAAATCCTTGCCGTAAGCGTTCACGTTCTGACCTAGCAGCGTTATTTCCTTAAACCCTTGACGGGCTAAATCCCGCACCTCTGCTATGACATCCTCCGGACGCCGGCTGCGCTCCTTGCCGCGCGTGTAAGGCACGATGCAATAGGTGCAGAACTTATCGCAGCCATACATAATGTTGACCCAAGCCCGCATCCCCTCGCGCTTCTTCGGCATGTTTTCGATAATGTCGCCTTCCTTGGACCATACCTCGACGACCAGCTCTTTGCTGAAATAAGCGTTTTGCAGCAGATGCGGCAGTCTATGGATGTTATGCGTGCCAAAGATCATATCGACGAACGCATGCTTTTGCAGAATACGGCCGACAACCGACTCCTCCTGCGACATGCAGCCGCATACGCCAAGCAGCAAATCCGGCTTCTCGGTCTTTAACGTTTTCAGATGGCCAAGCTCGCCGAATACTTTGTCCTCTGCATTTTCACGAATCGCACATGTATTAAGCAGAATGACATCGGCAAGATTGCGATCCTCCGTTGCCGCATAGCCCATTTCCTCGAACATGCCCTTCATGACCTCGGTGTCATGCTCGTTCATTTGGCAGCCGTAAGTTTGAATCAAATAATGCTTGCCGGCGCCCATCGTCCGCAGCTCCTCCGGAATCGAGAAGTCGTAATGCACCTCGATGTCCTCTTTGCCCCGTTTTTTCTCATCCTTATGGCTTGGCGTCGAATTTATGTTTACGATCCTTCCCTTAATGCGGTAGGTCGTGGAGTTCTCATCCTGATCAAGCACTTTCGCGTCGCTAAAATCAAAATATTTCGAGTAATCCTTTTGCGGCTCGGGCCCTTTGTCCGTCGCGATACGGTTGCTTTTATCCGTCATTGCCTATTCACTTCCTTATAGGTACAAATCGTTCATGCTTTATATAGCCCAATTCAGTATTATACCAGTTAACGAAACAGGGGGTCAATAAACATGCTGCAAAAACGGTCCTGGATTTCCTCGCAGGTATAGCCCATGACTTGCCGAAGCTGCCTGTACGTATGCGGTGACTGCACCGAAATAAAAGAATGCGCCGCATAGTTGGGATCGATCGAATGGACGAGCTTTTTCTCGGCTGCTTCTCGAAATAACCGACTTAGAACACTATGCAAATATAAATACGGCGGCGATTGAAAAAAATCGTTTTTGTGATCTTCTGCTCTATTATAAGACTGCATGACGCCAAGCCATTTCGATTCTCGGTCTAAAAATGCGATAATCCTGCGCATCACGCCGCTCAACCGTTCATGAACAGGCTTTTGTGCTTCCTTCAATAAGTATTCGTCGATCTCGTTGATGAAAATCTCGAAATTCTCTTTCATCATATCCATGCACAAATCGCCTTTGTTCGAATAACGCCGATATAGGGTGCCTTGTCCAATGCCAACCGATTTGGCGATCTGGTGCATGCTGACCGATTCTACCCCATGCTCCGTAAACAAGTCGTTAGCTGTGCGCAATATCTCTTTGCTGAGTTCTTGTTTCGTTCTGCTGCCTTCAGGTGTAGTCATCGTCCTGTCTCCTTCTTCCGCATGAACAAAATTAACGATTGACAATACCGTCTTTCGTCATTATCATTCAGTAGTGCGGACAATTGTCCGCACATAGTTGCGGTCATCTTTTATTGTAGCCTGACATACAAGGGCAGGTCAACAATCGCGAAGTATAGACCCCTATACACGGATAGGAGGAAATCAAATGGCTCAAGCTTCAAATCAAGCACCAACAGGCGACCCGATGTCGATTCGCAACATCCTTGCCCCGCTCATCGCGATTATCGTCGGGATGTTTATGGTTATTTTGGATGGTACGGCGATGAACGTCGCCATGCCCGGTTTAATGGCCGATTTCAAAAGCTCCATGACGCTCGTGCAATGGACGATCACGGGTTATGCGCTTGCGCAAGCGGCCGTCATACCGCTGGCTGGCTGGATGTCCGACCGCTTCGGAGCCAAGCAAGTATTTCTGTTTTCGATTATTATGTTCACCATCGGATCAGGTCTTTGTGCCTTGGCCTCTACGGCCGAGCAGCTTATCGCATTCCGGGTTATCCAAGGTCTTGGAGGCGGAATGGTGGCCCCAATCGCAATGGCCTTTACGTTCAGACTTAGCCCTCCAGGCAAACAAGGTGCGGTAATGGGCATGATCGGTATTCCGATGCTGCTGGCTCCTGCTCTTGGTCCTGTCGTAGCCGGCTGGCTCATTGATTATGTATCCTGGCACTGGATTTTCATTATTAACCTGCCGATCGGAGTCGTTGCCGTTATCGTCGGCCTTCGCACGCTGCCTAACATTGAGCGGAAGCGCGTTCCCGCGTTGGACTTCTTAGGCATGCTGTTTGCTCCGCTTGCATTCGCCATGCTCGCGTATGGCGTAAGCTCTGCCGGCGGCGGCGAAGGCGGCGGCGGAAACGGATGGACCTCCCCAGAGGCATTGACAGGTATGATCGTTGGCGGTGCAGCACTAATCATTTTCATTATCGTTGAACTCAGCCGCAAGGAGCCATTGCTTGAGCTTCGCGTGTTCAAATCAAGCAACTTCACCCGGGGGATCATTTTGCAGTGGATCGTGCAAATCGCTTTATTCGGCACGCTGTTCCTTGTACCGATTTTCCTGCAAATTGCTAAAGGCTACTCCGCCTTCAATACCGGCTTGATCTTACTTCCTCAAGCGCTTGCAGCAGGTATTTTCATGCCGATCGGCGGAAAGCTGTTTGACCGTTTCGGTGCCCGTCCCGTTGTCATTACAGGTCTGGCGATCGTAACTCTTGCAGGCTTCATGCTTAGCCAAATTTCCGCTGATACGACGCTATTGACGCTTATGATACCTCTGGCCATGCTTGGCGCCGGAATGGGCTTATCGATGATGCCGCTTAACACGCACATCATGCAATCCGCTCCAAGAGAGCTTGTCAGCCGCGTTACTTCGCTCACTGCTGCTGCTCAGCAGGTGATGACCTCGTTCGCGATCGCTGGTTTGTCTACTATTCTTGCGAGCCGGATGGAGCATTACGGAACGAATAGCACTGGACCGAATGTGGTTTACTCCGCATACGGCGATACGTTCTTTATTCTAGCTTCTATCTCCATCATTGGTGCTGCTGTTGCATTATTGCTGCGCAGACCGAAGCTGGAGCAAAGCACTAGTACAGGTGAAAAGCCTGAAGTGTCCATGATGATGGGCCATTAAGAATACTTAAACAGAAAGCTGCTTTCCAATCGTCCAATAAACGAATGGGAAGCAGCTTTCATTTGTTCACCCTATTTGTTTGTTAAATCTTCTCCATAATTTCAGCCGTGTCCCCGTTTTTCACGCCGGCTGCATTCGCCTCATCCGTATCAATGTGCATGTCTAGCGCGTATTGCTCCGATACGCGTGCTACTACATTTTCAAAAATGAGTCCGCGATCACCGCCAATGCGCACCCTCAGCCTTTGTTTATCCGCAATGTCAAAACGCTCAGCATCGCTCGTATGGAAGTGGATATGTCTGGCCGCCACAATGACACCTGCTTCAATCTCAACCTCTCCTGCGGGCCCTTGAAGCCTAATGCCAGCCGACCCTGCAATATCGCCGGATTCACGAACGGGAGCATTAACCCCTAGCGCGAAAGCATCGGTACGCGATACCTCGAGCTGTGTACGTTTACGCGTCGGACCAAGTATTCTTACCTTCGCGAACGTCCCTTTCGGTCCTACGACGGCCACCGTTTCGTTCGCAGCGTACTGACCTGGCTGCGACAATGGCTTCATTTCCGTTAAAGAATAGCCCTTGCCGAACAAAATTTCAACATGCTCCTCTGACAAATGAATATGTCTCGCCGATACTCCGACAGGCACTTCTTTATGTATCATTCTGCCACACTCCTGCTACGAATAGATATAGTTCTGCATACGTCAAGAAAAAAGCATACAGCCAAATGGCTATATGCTTCTATCATACCACTTATCTAAATTCAGCAACAAGCTTGTCGAATTCCTCAGGCGTTATCATCATATCCTGCTTAGCCAATCCTTCATGCTTAAAGCCTGTCACGAGATCCTCATAAGACTTGCGTGTCGTATTTTGATAAATAAGACCAGTAAGCATGCCATTCGTTTCCATGATCTTATTCATAGCCAGTACGCGGTTCGATGGATCGTATTCCGGAAATTGCTCCAGGCTCACGATATTTTCTTTGAACCAATCGTAGGTGTTGATTTTGTTGAAGGTTACGCATGGGCTGAAAACGTTAATAAGCGAGAAACCTTCATGCTTGATACCTTGCTCAATCAGGCTTGTAAGCTGCTTCAAGTCGCTGGAGAACGATTGCGCTACGAATGTTGCGCCAGCGGACATTGCAATCTCAAGCGGCGAAAGCGTGGACTCGATCGAACCCTCGGGAGTCGATTTCGTTTTAAAGCCTTCCGCGCTTCGCGGTGAAGTTTGACCCTTCGTCAAACCGTAAATTTGGTTATCCATGACGATGTACGTCACGTTCAGATTACGGCGAATCGCATGGACCGTGTGGCCCATACCGATCGCAAAGCCGTCTCCGTCTCCGCCGGAAGCGATCACGGTAAGCTCGCGGTTCGCAAGCTTTACCCCTTGTGCAATTGGAAGTACGCGACCGTGAATACCGTGGAAGCCGTATGCATTAATGTAGCCGGAGATCCGTCCGGAGCAGCCGATTCCGGAAATGACGGCCAGCTGCTCAGGTTCTAATCCGACGTTAGCTGCTGCGCGTTGGATAGCGGCTTGAATAGAGAAGTCTCCGCAGCCCGGGCACCAGTTTGGCTTAACATTATTTCTAAACTCTTTGAATGTTGCCATCTAAACTCAACTCCTTACAAGCTTTGTGAACGTCGGAAGGCAGGAACGGATTACCGTCGTACTTGAGCAAGCTTTTGATTTTCTCTGCAAAGCCGGCATTCATCTTAATTTGGGATGCAAGCTGAGCGGTTGCGTTATTTTCGATGACGATCACTTTTTTTGCTTTTTGCAAGTAAGGCATCAATAATGAGGTAGGGAATGGGTGAATTTGACGAATCGTCACATGATTCGTTGTCACGCCTTCCTCATCAAGAAGTCTTCTAGCTTCATCGATCGTTCCGCCGGTTGAACCCATGCCGATAGTTAACAGATCAGGCGTCTCATGCGGAGCATCAACGCGGATCGCATCGCGGATGTACATATCGTTCAGCTTGTTAAGACGCTTATCCATCATGCTTTGACGGTTCAACGCATTCTCGGAGGGCCGTCCAACTTCATCATGCTCTACGCCCGTTACATGGTGCAGACCGCCCTTCTCTCCTGGCAATACACGCGGAGAAATGCCATCTTCCGTCAGCTCGTAACGTTTGAACAAATCATGCCCTTCAAGTGCCGGAACGTCAGAAACCAGCTTGCCGCGTTTAATTTCGATTTTTCCATAGTCAAGCGGCTCGCAGGATTGTTTACCCAGCGACAGCTGCAAATCCGTCATTAAAATGACTGGAACTTGATATTGCTCAGAAAGGTTAAAGGACTCGATCGTATCGTAGAAGCAGTCTTCAATCGATGCAGGCGCGATAACGATTTTCGGAATTTCACCGTGCGTTCCGTAAACCATCGCATTCAGGTCGGATTGCTCTTGCTTCGTTGGAAGACCTGTAGAAGGACCGCCGCGTTGTGTATTGACTATCACTAGCGGAGTTTCCGTCATACCTGCAAGGCCGATTGCCTCCATCATGAGTGAAAGACCAGGACCGGCAGACGCCGTCATGGTACGAACACCTGCGTAGTTCGCTCCGATCGCCATCGTTACGGCAGCGATCTCATCCTCGGTTTGTACGACTGTACCACCGAATTTTGGAAGCTTCTTGATTAAATACTCCATGATTTCGGAGGCAGGTGTAATTGGATAGGCAGCCATCAAGCGGCAGCCTGCTGCAATAGAGCCAAGACCAATGGCTTCGTTGCCGATCATGAACAGCTTTTGCTTACCGTCCGCTTCGTCAAGCTTAAATTCATCAAGCGGTCCTCCCGCTAGCTCAAGGACAAACTCGGCACCGCGTTTAACGGCTTCAATATTTTTCTCAACGATAGCTGCGCCTTTGCGTCCAAACTCTTCTTCGACCGCTTTGTTAAACACTTCCAGAGGCAATCCGAGAAGCGCCCAAGATGCTCCGGATGCAACCATGTTTTTCATCAATGATGTGCCAAGCTCCTCCGCCATTGCCGTAATCGGCACAGCGAACAATCTCGCTTCTATACCATCAGGAATTGTGGGATTAAATTTCGCATCCGCGACAACCACACCGCCGAGGCGCAATTCCTTTGCATTCAAATCGATGCTTTCTTGGTCGAATGCTACCAGAATATCCAAATCGTCGGAAATCGCACGAATCGGATTCGTGCTTATGCGGATTTTATTGTTTGTGTGTCCGCCCTTGATTCTCGAAGAAAAGTGCCGATATCCATATAAATAATAGCCCAAGCGATTAAGCGCCGTGGAAAAGATCCGGTCCGTACTCTCGACGCCTTCCCCTTGTTGTCCCCCGATCTTCCAAGACAATTGACTGATCAAAATGCCCATCTCCTCTTTTTCTAGAACGTGCAAATATTCGACAACATCAAACAATTATATAATAAAAGTCATAACAGTCACAACAATTTTAAGTTGCGGACCGCTAAAAATCAAGATGTAAACGCTTAATAAAAGCATAGTTTGTTTCGATCAATTCCATATCGGAAATAGATTGAATGTCATATCATTCGTTTGGCAAATGTTGGTCCAGAAACCGGAGTGCATTGGCAGACATAATTTGCTCGGTTTGCTGCGCCGAATAACGTTTTAACAACGCATCCCGCAGAACTGGAAGCTCCATCGGTTGAGTCAGGCCGCTTATGTACCGGTCTATGCCGTCGAAATCGGAGCCAAGCATAATATGCGCTTCTCCTCCGAGCTCGCAAATATACTCGATATGCCGGATCAGATCGTCCACGGTTACGATATCCTCTTTTGAAACGAACCACGGCACGAAAGTAATCCCTATCATGCCTTTCATCGCTATGATCCGCTTTATTTGCTCATCGGTTAAGTTCCGCGGATGGTCACATATCGCTTTAGCATTAGAGTGGGAAGCGACAATCGGCTTCGAGGACTGCTCTGCGACATCCCAGAACGCTTGCTCTGACAAATGGGATACATCTAATAGTATACCCAAATTATTGCATTCTTCTACAAAGCGCCGCCCTTTTTCTGTCAGACCTCCTCCGCGCTGCTCCATCGCACCGTCAGCCGCCCAATTCGCATGATTCCAGGTCAGACCTGCGGCACGCAAGCCTAGTTGATATAAGATTCGCAGCATATATATTTGGCCTTGAATGCCGTCTACGCCCTCTAATGATAACAGCGCCCCAATTTTACCCTGCTTTAAACAAGCTTCCAGATCCTTTGACGTTTTTACGAAGGCCATGTCTTCGCAAGTTAATACCAATTGATGAAACCGATCCAAGCTTTCCAGAATGGGTTCTAAGCGACCGTTCAACGATTGCGGAATATAGATTGCAAATGTCTGCAGTACGGTTCCAGCGGCCTTCAGGCGCTCATATGTAACATCTAATATACCTGGCTTACTGTCTTTAAACGTTAACTCTTTATCTAGCAGCAGCTTGCAGAGCGCATCGCAATGGAAATCAACTATTTTCATTCGTACACACCGCCATTCTTTGTACTCGCAGCAAAAAACCTGTCTACGACGTAAACAGGCGATCAATTAACGTATTCTTCCAGCAGCTTCGTTTCCGCTTATCTTAACAGCTACCGCGGCTCAACAATCAATTTGATTGCAGTTCGGTCCTCGCCGTCAATGACAATGTCTGTGAAAGCTGGAATACAAATTAAATCCACCCCGCTGGGAGCGACAAATCCACGAGCGATAGCTACAGCCTTAATTGCTTGGTTTAATGCACCAGCCCCAATGGCTTGGAGCTCTGCGCCGCCGCGCTCACGAAGGACACCAGCCAGTGCGCCTGCCACGGAATTTGGATTGGACTTTGCTGAAACTTTTAATACATCCATAAAAAGAACCTCCCCTTGGACTGTTGGATGGATTCCACTTTTAAATAGTATTCGAGAGAGGTTAAAAAATTCCTGCTTTTATTCCAGCCAATGCGCGAACTATTCTGAATTGTCGGAACCTTTCGAAGATTCAAAGCATCACATCAACAGCCATTCGTCTTCCGTTAGACGAATTTTTTCGATTTTCCGCGCTTGTCCGGTCACATTATCCAACAGAACGGATATCGCATGTAAATGCCATTTCCCTTCATCCACCACAAACCGTACCGGCAGCTGCGTAATGAATTTATGCAGTACAGCATTTCTCTCCATCCCAAGCACGCCTTCCTTCGGGCCGACCATCCCTACATCCGTTATGTAGGCCGTCCCTCCAGGCAATATCGTATCATCATTCGTTTGCACATGGGTATGCGTGCCGAGCACAATCGATGCCCTGCCATCGAGATGCCAGCCCATAGCGATTTTCTCCGACGTTGCTTCCGCATGGAAATCGACTAATATATTTTTGGTTCTTTCGCTTGCTTCTTCGATTAATTCATCGGCTTTGCGGAATGGGCAATCGATCGGAGGAAGAAAGGTACGTCCCTGCAGATTAATGATGGCAAGCTGTTTCCCGTTCGCTTTGATAAAGGCCATTCCTTGTCCGGGAGCACCCGGCGAATAATTCGCCGGACGAACAAGTCGCGGCTCCTCATCAATCCATTCAAATATATCTTTATTATCCCACGTATGGTTGCCCATCGTAATCCCATGGACGCCCCATTCGAAAAATTCCTTAGCTATAGTTGCCGTAATACCTCTTCCGGCAGCGGCATTCTCGCCATTCACAATAATGATGTGAGGGTTATATTTACTTTTTAGTGCAGGCAGTACACGCTTAAGGGCATTTCTTCCTACATTGCCTACGATATCGCCAATAAATAACACATTCATGCTCGGACACTTCCTTTTTTCGCTCTTTTCAGACAGAAAAGTGGCTGACAAGCAGCCACTTTTCTGAAATGCATATATAATTGGGTTACTACTTCGCATATTCGACAGCTCGAGTTTCACGAATAACCGTAACTTTGATGTGTCCCGGATAATCGAGCTCACTCTCAATTTTTTTCGTAATGTCTCGTGCGAGTCTGAATGCCTCCGTATCGTCGATTTTGTCAGGCTGCACCATGACGCGCACTTCGCGGCCTGCTTGAATCGCATACGATTTTTCAACGCCGTCAAACGACTCGGAGATGTCTTCTAGCTTCTCCAGACGCTTAATGTACGTTTCAAGCGTTTCACGGCGAGCACCCGGACGCGCAGCCGACAAAGCGTCAGCCGCTCCTACAAGCATCGCGATAACGGACGTTGCCTCCGTATCGCCGTGATGGGAGGCAATACTGTTAATAACAACAGGATGCTCCTTGTACTTCTTCGCTAGCTCCACGCCAATTTCAACGTGCGAGCCTTCCACCTCATGGTCAAGCGCCTTACCGATGTCATGAAGCAATCCGGCGCGCTTCGCCAGCGTAATGTCCTCGCCAAGCTCCGCTGCCATCAAGCCCG
This sequence comes from Paenibacillus alkaliterrae, assembly GCF_021532375.1. Taxonomy (GTDB): domain Bacteria; phylum Bacillota; class Bacilli; order Paenibacillales; family Paenibacillaceae; genus Pristimantibacillus; species Pristimantibacillus alkaliterrae. The sequence goes on along the minus strand of NZ_JAKGAP010000002.1, from coordinate 264,645 downwards.
TCAGATAAGCGACCTCCATGGAGTGTTTCAATACGTTTTGGCCATAACTTGTCCGATATTTCAATCGTCCCAGAATCTTGATTAAATCCGGATGCAAGCCATGAACACCAACCTCGAAAGTCGCTTGCTCCCCGTATTCACGGATGCGCTCGTCCACTTCTTTACGAGATTTTTCAACCATTTCCTCAATGCGGGCAGGATGGATACGACCGTCAGCTACAAGCTTCTCCAAAGAAGTGCGGGCAATTTCGCGTCTGATAGGGTCGAAACCAGACAAAATGACCGCTTCCGGTGTATCGTCGATGATTAGATCGATACCGGTCAATGTTTCCAAAGCACGGATATTTCGGCCTTCACGTCCGATAATACGGCCCTTCATTTCTTCATTTGGCAGGGTAACGACGGAAACCGTCGTCTCAGCCACATGATCAGCCGCACAGCGTTGAATGGCTAACGAAATAATGTCGCGCGCTTTCTTATCGGCCTCTTCTTTCGCTTGCTGCTCGATCTCTTTAATCATTTGTGCTGTTTCATGTCGTACTTCTTGCTCAACATTGGATAAAATAATCGATTTCGCGTCTTCCGTTGTCAAGCTGGATATGCGCTCCAATTCACTAAGCTGCTGCTTATAAATGGAATCAATCTGCTCTTGCGTTTCATCGATCCGTTTTTCTTTGTTGGCTACAGACTCTTCTTTGCGTTCCAGCGCTTCTAACTTTTTATCCAACGACTCCTCTTTTTGGAGCAAACGTCTTTCCTGACGTTGAGCCTCGTTGCGTCGCTCACGAATGTCTCTCTCGGCTTCGGAACGAAGTTTGTGGACTTCATCTTTTGCCTCTAGCACGGTTTCTTTCTTCTGGGCCTCCGCTTCCTTCTTCGCATTTTCTACGATTTGGACAGCTGCTTGCTCAGCACTCGAAATTTTAGCCTCGGCAATCGACTTTCGAATAAAATAACCAATCCCAAAGAAAATTGCGCCAACAAAGAGACAGATCAAGATCCAAATGACCTCATTAGGCATCTTGTTCACCTCCTTGCTGCATACCAAGGCACTGCTTGGGATGATATTAGGTTTTCAACCGGCTTCAATACCGTTTCAACAATTACTAATTTGACGAAAATAATCGTTTTGAATCAACTTTTGGAAGGAAAATTGATTCAAAGTAGAAGGAATACAACCTCATTTTATCTTTTCATAAAATCAATTGTCAAGCAAAAGCCCATCTTCGTCGTCGAAAGGATCAACTGCATCGTCCGCCTCGACATTCTTTATGGCTTCCTTTACGATATCGCCAGGGAACCCTCTGCGCATTAAATATCCCATCAGCTTGCGTTTTTTATCCAAGGGTTCCCCTTTTAAAGACCGCCATTTCTTGTCCGCGGCACACTTTGCCGCTGCTAATTCATCCTCCCGACCCAGTGCATCGGTCGCCTCAGCTGCAGCCTGTTTCGACACGCCTCTTTGCTGCAGCTCCTGTTTGATCCATCTGCGGCCCTTTAAGCTGCTTCTCATTCTGCCCGCAGCAAATTGACGTGCATATTGTTCATCATCCACAATATGCTCCCTTTCTAAACGGTCCAGCGCATATTGAATATTCGATTCTTCAAATAGCTTGCGAAGCAAGTACTGCTGGATTTGTTTTCTCGTTCTCGGTTTCGCGCCAAGATACCCGATTGCCAGCACGTAAGCGCGGTATCGTTCATCTTCCTTCCGAATTTCTTCGATCTGATCTACGGAAAGCTGTTGTCCTTTCATCAAACGATATCGAATCAGGATGTCTTCGTGCACCGATAATAGCGGTTCTTCTGGCTTCGCATATAAATGATACAATCTTCGTTCCTTTTTATCTGGTCGAACGGAAAGGACCATCCATTGTTCAGCATCATTTAATTCGATCGTGACCACACCCCGTACATCCTATATAAACAGAGCTTCGCCGTCCCAGACGGAACGGCGAAGCTCTGTTCACTATATTAAAATGTTATCGATTAATCCAAATCTTCGAATTCTTCATCGTCTTCTTCCTCAGCTTTGAAATTAGCTTGTGTTGCAGCTGCGGACAGGTTACTCGCTTCGCGAATTTGCTTCTCAATAATTTCAGCCGTATCCTTATGATCTTTCAAAAATTGCTTTGCGTTCTCACGACCTTGACCTAGACGTTCGCCATTGTAGGAGAACCACGCGCCGCTCTTCTGGACGATATCCATTTCCACACCGATATCAACAAGGGTACCTTCTCTGGATATGCCCTCGCCGTACATGATATCGACCTCTGCTTGTTTGAACGGGGGAGCCACTTTGTTCTTCACAACTTTAATTCGTGTGCGGTTACCGATCATGTCATTGCCTTGCTTTAAAGTCTCAATGCGGCGGACATCAAGTCGTACGCTCGAGTAGAACTTAAGCGCGCGTCCGCCCGGGGTTGTTTCCGGGTTGCCAAACATAACGCCGACCTTCTCGCGCAATTGGTTGATAAAGATCGCGATCGTCTTCGATTTGCTAATTGCCCCTGACAGCTTCCTTAACGCCTGCGACATAAGACGAGCTTGAAGTCCTACGTGGGAATCCCCCATATCGCCTTCGATTTCCGCTTTCGGTACGAGTGCTGCAACCGAGTCAATAACGATGATGTCAACCGCTCCGCTTCGAACCAGCGCTTCGGCGATTTCCAAAGCCTGCTCGCCAGTGTCAGGCTGTGATAACAGCAGTTCATCGATGTTAACGCCTAGCTTGCCAGCATAAGAAGGATCAAGCGCATGCTCCGCATCGATAAATGCAGCTTGTCCACCAATGCGTTGCACCTCGGCGATGGCATGCAGAGCAACCGTTGTTTTACCGGAGGATTCCGGTCCATATACCTCGATAACGCGTCCTCGCGGCAATCCGCCAATTCCTAATGCAATATCTAGAGCAAGTGAACCGCTAGGCACGGTCTCTACCTGCATGTGTGTAGATTCACCCAGTTTCATGATGGAGCCTTTACCAAATTGCTTCTCAATTTGACGTAAAGCCATTTCTAACGCAGCGCGACGATCCGACAAGAAACTCACATCCTTTTTTGTTTATAATGTTATGATACCTTGTTTCTAACGAGTTGCCAAGCATTTTTTTCGAACATACATTCGCCTTTTATTCCAACCTGTCAAATGGACATAAAAAAACCGCAGCAAAGTAATCTTCGCCACGGTTCTTCCGATAACTAGGTTCAAGTATAGCTCTCCATGCAGAACTTTACAATACTTTTTTCTGAAGACTAGTCTTTCAATCTCTGCCACAACCGATACAGGGTCGCCTTGACAGCCCTCAGCCGGATAATGGACCTGTCACCGCTTAAATGCAAAGTATGCACATCAGCAGCCTTCCCGCGCTCGGCAATGGCGAAATATACGAGTCCCACCGGCTTGCCTTCCGACTCTGCAGGTCCCGCTACTCCTGTGAGTGAAACGCCAAAATCAGCGTCCGCAAGCTCTCTGACGCGCTCCGCCATTAGAGCTGCCGTTGAATCGCTGACAGCTCCAGGGGATCCTTCGCCCTCGAGCTGTGTCATCGGGACGCTAAGCAAGCGATGCTTCATCATGTTTGTATAGGTCACGACCCCGCCTAAATACTCTCCGCTGCTCCCAGGAACATTTGTAATTAGCTCCGCTAGCAATCCTCCGCTGCAGCTCTCCGCGCTCGCCAGCTTACGACGTGAGGCTCTCAGGAGGTGTACGACTTCCGCCTCGAGAGGTATATCATTCTGAGCATACAAAAATTCGCCAACTCTTTCTTTGATCTTCTCCACGGCCGCATCGATTTTGTGATCGGCTTCGCTGGCGGAATTCGCTTTTGTCGAAACGCGGATAGCAACCTCGCCCTCCTTCGCGTAAGGAGCTATGGTCGGATCAACCTGGCCGTCGATCAAATCAAGCAGCTTTGCCTCCAGATTGGACTCCCCGATTCCAGCAAACTTCAATATACGGGAATAAAGCGGCTGCCGTTCGCCCAGTTTGGAGCGCAGCCACTCCCCGCCGGCCCCCTCCATCATCGGTTTCATTTCCTTCGGCGGTCCGGGGAGGAGCAAATATAGCGTACCCCCGGCAAATAAACCATTGCCTACAGCTAAGCCGGTCGTATTCTCGAGAGGTTCCCCGCCTTCGATTATCAAAGCCTGCCGACGATTGCTCTCCACCATATGAATTCCTCTGGAATGGAATAATTGCTCGATCTTCGACATCGACGGTTCGTGAATGATAAGTTCGCAGTTTAAAAAATCGGCTAGCACATCCTTGGTCAAATCATCCTGGGTGGGTCCTAAACCTCCTGTAAAAACGAGCAAATCCGACCGGCTCCGGCCAATTTCGATCGCTTGCCGCAGCCGCTGCGCATTATCTCCAACTACGGTTTGGAAGTAAACATCAACTCCTAGCTCTGCGAGCTTTTGCGATAAAAATTGTGCGTTCGTATTTACGATTTGACCAAGCAGCAGCTCTGTCCCGACTGCAATAATTTCTGCTTTCATTCTGTTGTTCCCTTCTTAAGCGAAATGGGTTGGTTCATTTAAAAATATGCAAAAGCACCCTCCCGCTTGACGGAAAGATGCTTTTTTTCGCAATTATTCTACCGGAATTAAATGCTTGTTCTTTACAAAATAGTCGATCCCTGAGTATACGGTAATGATAGCCGCCACCCAGCTTGCAATCGCATCGAAAGGGAAGTCGATAAAGGCGAACGGAAAATTGTTGATTAGAAGCGCGATGATCATCGTAATCTGAATCGCCGTTTTCCATTTGCCCCATTTGCTTGCTGCCATGACGGAGCCTTCAAGAAGCGCAACCTGCCTTAGCCCCGTTACCGCGAATTCGCGGCTAATAATGACAATCGCAATTAAAGCATTAAGCTTATCCATCTCTACAAGCGAGATGAGCACCGCTGCTACAAGCAGCTTGTCCGCAAGCGGATCAAGAAGCTTGCCTAGATTCGTTACGATCTTGTTCTTCCGTGCGATGTAACCGTCTAATCCGTCTGTGCTTGCTGCCACAATAAAGATGAGTGCCGCTGCGATTTGGTTGTATGTAATGGAGAAGTCCGAGAAACTGACCGACCCCAAATCCAATTTGATAAGCAGAAAAAACATAATAACCGGCACCAAAAATATTCTGGCTAAAGTAATTCGGTTCGCCAGATTCATGCAATTCCCTCCTTAAATCGATCAACCTCAAAGCTATTTAACCAAGTATAATACATGCCAATTCACGTGTCAAAAGATGGAGCTGCGTTGCATTTCCGCAAATAAAAGGCCAAAACGAAAAGCCTCGTTTCACAAAATGCAATGAAACGAAGCTTCATTTCTTACGAACGATAATTCGTAAACTGCAGCTCGACAGGCAAATCCGCTTCTCTCAGCAGCTTCATAACCGCTTGCAAATCATCAAGGCTCTTGCCCGATACTCTCACTTGGTCACCTTGTATTTGACTTTTTACTTTCAGCTTCGAATCGCGTATTAAAATATTGATTTTTTTGGATACGTCCTGCTCGATGCCTTGTCTCAGTTTAATGCGCTGACGAACCGTTCCCCCGGAAGCGCCTTCGATTTTTCCGTAATCCAAGTTTTTGATCGGTACCCCGCGTTTAACCATCTTGGACAATAAAATATCCAGAACGCTCTTCAGCTTATATTCGTCCTCTGAAGCTACTACCAAATCTTCCTTCTCCAGCGCAATGCTGCTCTTGCTTCCTTTAAAATCAAAGCGCGTTTCGATCTCGCGCTCAGCTTGCTTAATCGCGTTAGCAAGCTCCTGCAAGTCAACCTTGGATACAATATCAAAAGCATTTTCTGAAGCCATTACATCCCTCTCCTTTGTTACAGTTAATGCCTATTCGGTTTTTGTTTGTTCTGCGGCATTCACTTCTGCATTCGTCCCGTCTGCCGCTTCGTTGCCGGCTTCAACAGGCGTAAGCAGCAATTTCTTTGATCCCGCGCGGTCACCGTCAGGCACCAATACGCCATTCACCGTAATTTCACTGAAATCAGAACGTCCTACATTGATGTAGATCGGACCGGTCAAGTCATAGGACTGTACCTCGCCGTCCTCAGCATTAGCATAAAACAGCTTCTCGCCTGTATTGCTGCCTGCGCGCACCTCTATCCAATTTTTACCGCCAACCACTTTAATTTCGACCTTATGTACGCTTCCGGGAGGACCAATATCATATTGATCTGCTTTGCCTACCTTGCTGCCGAACGTAACGGTGGTTGGCGCTTCCGTAGGCGCAGGGGTGGCAGGGTCAACGTCCGGAGTACCGTTAATGTTCGTTGTTTCCTCTTCCTCTTCCTCTTCCTCTTCCTGAATTGCAGCAGGAGGCTCAGACGCCTCCGTAATTGGCGTGTCTTGATCAACTGTTTTGGGCTCGTCCGTTTCACGATTAATAACAAATACCCAGACAACGACAACGATCAGAATGAGGAAAGACCACATCATCACGTTAAAGCCTATTTTGCCCAGTCTCTCTGAAGACTGTGACTTTACCCGACGGGGAGCTCTTACCGTAATCGGCTCGACTGTCTGCTCGGCAGGTGCCGCAGGCACCTCATGCTGATACAACCGAAGCACCTCATCGGGATCGAGCCCTACTGCCTCCGAGTAGTTTTTCACGAAAGCCCGCACATAGAAAGGACCGGGAAGTATCGTATGATCCCCGCTCTCGATCGCTTCTAAATACCGTTTTCTTATTTTTGTCGTTTCTTGAATATCATCGAGCGATAAACCGCGCTGTTCTCTAGCCCTCTGAAGCAATGCGCCTAATTCAGACATAAGACGGCCTCCTTCCGATTAGAAATCGTCTGTATAGTTAGCAGTGAATGATTCATATGATATTTCTTCATCTGGCGTATTCCGCAATTCAACGATAATATCGAAATGGCTGTAGTCGAAATTAGATTCCTTGATAAAAATATCCGGATGCTCGATTACTTTCGTTGAAGGCATGGCCATAATTTCTTGCAGCAGGCCGTAATGCTTTTCGTTGGAACGAATCGTACTAACGATCCCGTCAATGATGAAGATATTATTTGGCTGCATCTCTTCCTCTGACAACTGACTTCTGACCGTCTGTCTAAGAAGTGTCGAGGATACGAATGTCCAACGCTTGTTTGAGCATACGCTGCCGGCAATAATGGATTCGGTTTTCCCTACCCGGGGCATACCTCTTAATCCTATAACCTGATTACCGTCACGCTTAAACACTTCCCCTAGAAAGTCAACTAAAATACCGAGTTCATCGCGCGTAAAACGGAAAGTTTTCCGATCATCCGAGTCGCGCTCGATATAACGTCCATGGCGTACGGCCAAAATATCAACGATTGTAGGCGTTCTCAGTTTGTTTACAGTAATATTATCAACCTTTTGAAGCATCTTGCCCAGCAACTCGATTTTCTCGTCATCGTCCGTTTGCAGAAGCATGCCGCGGGTGCGGTCCTCAACACCGTTAATCGTCATGATATTAACCTCAAGCATCCCAAGCAGTGAGGCGATATCTCCAAGTAATCCGGGGCGATTCTTATGTATTTTGTATTCCATGTACCATTGTTTCGACTCCAAAGCTGTCACCGTCCTCGGCCTTTTCATATCGACGTAAGTAAATGATGGATATGTACGTCATAAAACATAATTCTACAATTTTCGTCACAATCCTGCAACCCAAAAAGAAACATTGCAGAAAAGCCTCCTAGTAGGGAGGCTCTCCTGCTTCTGCTTCTGTTGACGAAAATGCCTTTTTTGTGCGTTTGTTCAGCTAGGTTTTTTGGACGAGCTTGACCATCAAGGCAGCAATCGTCTTGCGCTCCGACTCATCGCCTACATCCCACAGCTGCTTCAGCACCCGCTCTTCCTCATTTTTCGGATCTACTTTCTCATCGAGAAAGCTGCCGATTTCGTAAGCCAGACTCGAAATGGTATCTTCCGTCATTCCGGCTTTCTTCGCTTGCGAAACGCGTTCTGCCAAAAAATGCTTCCATGTCGCAAAATTAGAAAGGACAGTTGACATGTTTCTTCGCCTCCTAAGGGTTTGGAAAGAATCATCAACAGTCATTATTTTGTCTCAAAGCAAAGCAAATTATGCAGTAAGCTTGTCCTTTATAAGCCTGCACCTTTGTCTAAGTATACCATCCGCCATTAGGGCTTATTACTTGTCCCGTTATGTAGGACGATTCAGGCAACGCCAGAAAATAGACAAGCGAAGCGATTTCATCCGTCGAGCCGAAACGTCCTAAGGGAATCTCTTGCTGGATCGCAGCCTTCTCTTCCTCATTGAAGCCATTCAGCATCTCGGTCTCTACTGCTCCTGGTGCCACGGCATTTACCGTAACGCCTGTAGGCGCCAGTTCTTTAGCCAGCGCCTTCGTAAAAGCGTTCATACCGCCCTTTGTCGTAGAGTACAGCACCTCGCAGGATGCGCCCGATATCCCCCAAATCGATGAAACATTTATAATACGTCCGTATTTATGTGCAATCATATTCGGCATAAATAGCTGAGAACAAAGAAACATCCCTTTCAGATTGACAGCCATAACGTCATCCCATTCTTGCTCCGAAACATCCATAAGCATGCCGTAATGCGAAATTCCGCCATTGTTTACGAGAATGTCGGGCAGCATGTTATGGCTCTCCAGCTTCTCCCGCATCCGTTCAAGCTGCTCTTTCGAACGCAAATCTGCCGAAATCGTTAACACATTGGCACCTAAAGCCATGCAAGTGCGTGCCGTTTCATTAGCGTTCTCATGAGATTCTAAATAATGAATGACGATACTAACTCCTTCCGCAGCAAAACGTTTCGCTATCGCTGCCCCGATGCCGCGGCTCCCCCCCGTAATTAATACCGTCATTTGCTGCAAGGTTTTCATTTTGCGGGCTGTTCCACGATAGACACAGCAAGCTGATTAAAGTCAAAATGCTCGCGCAGTCTTTGATTGACGTCTTCCAACGTACAGCTTTCATAAAAATCGAGCACATCGAACATATTGCTGTCACGGAACCGATATCTCGTAAATTCACCGGCGATTGCCTCTGGGGAGTTCAACATCCGTAAATAGCCTCCGATTTTTTTGCGCTTCGATCTTTCGAATGCCGCTGGCTCGATACCGGTCTTCAATATATCTTCAACTGCCGACCGAAATTGTTTTAGTAGTTCATCCGGATTTGGCGTGTCGCCTCCGATGACCGAAAAAGCATAGCCGCTGCTCGAATTAAACTCATGCCCGAAAGAATCGGAAATCAGATCATTTTCGTACAACTGCTGGTACAGCTTCGAACTAGGTCCGATCAAAGCATCAAGCATCAGCTTCGTAGTTACCTCTTGACGGAGCAGCGCTTCACCTGTGAGGTTAACATGCCTTTCCTTGAAGCCCATCATGCATTTAGGCAAGGATACCGGAAGCTCTGTTACCTTGCGTGTTATTTTAACGGAAGCAGGCTCTTCCTCAAAGTATCTCTTAATTTCACCCTGCGGCTCAAACGATTTACCGGCTTGGTTTGCGCGAATGAGTTCGAACACTTCATCAGCCTTCACTCCTCCGACTACGAACAGCAGCATGTTGGAGGGGTGGTAAAAGGTTTCATAACAGCGATACAACGTTTCCTTGTCGATCTGTCGTATAGATTCTGCCGTACCAGCTATGTCGATATGAACCGGATGCTCATGGTAAAGCGCATCAATGAGCCCAAAGTACACTCTCCAATCTGCATTGTCCCGGTACATATTAATTTCTTGCTCAATGATGCCTTTCTCCTTCTCCACGTTGGCATCAGTAAAATATGGATTTTGAACAAAATTGATAAGCGTTTCTAAATTTTCGTTAATTTGCTCGGTTGCGGAAAACAGATATACCGTTCGATCAAAGCTTGTGAACGCGTTCGCGGATGCCCCTTGAGATGCAAATACGGCGAAAATATCTCCCGTTGGCTCTTCAAACATTTTATGCTCCAAAAAATGAGCGATGCCGTCAGGCACTTGAACCGGCGGCTGATTTCCGACCGAAAACCGATTGTCCACCGAGCCGTATTTTGTGGAGAAGGTCGCATAGGTTTTATTGAAGCCTTCCTTCGGCAGCACGATAACTTCTAGACCGTTATCAAGCACAACCCTGTATAACGTTTCCTGCACGTTTGGATAATTAAGGGTTTGCATACGTTATGCCTCCTTTCGATCGCGCAAAAAGTAAATCGTATCAAGCTGTACACGCTCCGCAACCTTGACGATATCCGCCGCGGTAACCGCTTGAACTTGTTCGAGCAGCTGCTGCGCGCTTCTTTGCTTGCCAGTAAGCACACTGTTAAAATCGTAAGCAATCATTTCATACGCGGAATCCTGAAGCTCACGAAGATGATTGGAAATCATCGCTTTCGTCTGATCGAGTTCCAATTCCGATAGTTCGCCCTGCTTCATGCTTTCCAGCTGCGCCTGAATGATAGCAACCGCGCGATCGTAGTTTGCAAACTCGATCCCCGATTGAATCGTGCAAATCCCTTTGTGGCCATCTAGCCGGGATGCAGCGTAATAAGCAAGGCTTTCCTTCTCGCGAACATTCAGAAACAGCTTCGAGTGCGGATAACCGCCCAGTATGCCGTTATACATTAAAGCTGCCGGGTAGGCATCATCATCGTAACCGACACCTATTCGGAGACCTAAATTCAGCTTGCCTTGACTTACCTCCATACGGTCCGTAACTTTTTTCACTTCTTTGACCACATGGTCTACCTTTGGTCGAACATATGGCGAAGGAGCACCTTCATTCACCTTAAATGCCGATTTTACAAGCTGGGAGACCTCATCAAGCGTAGTATCACCCACTACGTACAGATCAAGAGCCGCATTATCCAGCCATTCCTTATAATGCTCATACAAGGATGTTGGCGTTATCGCATTTATTTCTTCCAGTTTCCCAAGCGGATGCAAGCGGTATGGCTCATTTGCGCACATTTCTTCAAGGCAGCGCTCTGCGGCATAACGAATTTTATCGTTTACGATCGACTCCAGCCTTTTCTTTAAGGTTGTTTTTTCAGCATCCACATATTTGGCACGGAATCCGTTATTATCGATTAGAGGATCGGTAATAACATCGCCCAAAAAATGAAGGGATGCTGCAAGCAGCGATTGATTTGAGGAAACAAATTTTTCATTTATTACATCCATGCGAAATTGGACGATCTGCGAATCTCCTCTTTTATATACATCGAAACCAAAGCCTGCTCCATATAAATCGTCAAGCTTCTCGCGAAATGCAATCGTTTCCGGAGTATCAGCGGTTCCCCTTCTTAGAACAAAGGGAATTAACGCAACAGGCGTTACCGTTGCTTCGTCAAGCGTCAAACCTGCAAACATGGAAATCGCAAACGTTTTGAATCGTTTTGTCGGCAGCACATGCAGGCGAATTCGCTGCAGCTGTCCTCTTTCGAATTGGGTCACCCGGTTTGCTCCTTTCTGACGGCACGTTATAGAGTAAATCTATTCCAATTGACAATTCCCTATACCATTCTAACCTATAGGAAATGGAAGAAGCAACCACTGCTGCACTAGGCAGTAACGGCTGCTTCCTTTCGCAAATAACCTATAGTTACATACAGAAAATATGCTTTCCGATCGTCTTGATCTGGGTCCGTGTCCAAATCCATGCAGAGGTCGCAGTGTCTGGATTGAAATAGTAAAGGCAACCGCCGGAAGGGTCCCAGCCGTTAATTGCATCTTCGACCGCTTCCCTTGCTTTAGCGTTCGGTGTCAACCAAATTTGACCGTCTGCGACTGCGGTAAATGCACGGGGTTGAAATATGACGCCATAAATCGTATTCGGAAAGCTTTGCGATTTGACTCGGTTGATAATGACTGCAGCAACAGCTACTTGACCCTCATACGGTTCGCCGCGCGCTTCACCATAAACGGCATTCGCCATCATTTGGAGGTCATTTTCAGTAAAGCCCAGCCTATTGGATTTCGCGATTGACGGTTTATCACCAGATGGTGTGCCGCCCCCGCCTCCGCCCGAACCGGCCGCAGGAGGTGAACTACCCGCTGTCGGCTTCCATGATTTCGTAGCTTCCCATAGCTTCAACTTTGTTTTCGCACCAACAATACCGTCTGACTTCATTCCGAACTTCCATTGGAACCAGGTTACCGCATCTTTGGTCGATGGTCCAAATTTACCATCAATTTTACCATTGAAATACCCAAGATGTGTTAGACGCCCTTGTAATTCATAAACGTCCTGGCCTGATGATCCAACTCTGAGAGTAGCGTTGCTAAACGTCTCGGTTGCTTCGTTATGCTCGCCTCGCAGCAGTGAAAATGATCCGAACAGCAGCAGCACGATAATCGAGGTCACCACAATTAAACGATTTTTCATGAAGGGATCTGCCTTTCTCTTGCAAGTTAGTTCGCTTAAGGTAGCGTTACCTAACTCTAGTATGAGAAAGTTGCTCCGCTTCTATGCACATGATCCCGCTTCCTGCAAACAACGGAAATTAGGAGCTTATCCGGCCTGCTTGGAACTGTTCCATCGTAATGAGCACTTCACGAGGCTTGCTGCCTTCATACGGTCCGACGATGGACCTCGCCTCCATTTGATCGATAAGTCTCGCGGCCCTTGTATAGCCAATCCGCATTCTGCGCTGCAATAACGATACGGAAGCTTGCTTTGCCTCCAAAATGATTTGTACTGCCTGGTCATATAGCTCGTCAAGCATCTCTTCACCATCTGCGGATTCCTCCTCCACTTCGGGAACGAGATCCTCTTTATATTCCGCTTCCGCTTGATCGCGCGCATAAGTAACAAGTGTTTCCACTTCCTGATCCGATAGAAATGCTCCTTGAACCCTAATCGGCTTAGACATGCCAACGGGCAGAAACAGCATATCGCCGCGACCTAGCAGCTTCTCGGCGCCGACCATATCCAGAATGGTACGTGAATCAACCTGTGAGGATACGCCAAAGGCAATTCGAGAAGGAATATTCGCTTTAATAACGCCTGTAATAACGTCGACCGATGGTCTTTGGGTTGCGATAATAAGATGAATACCCGCCGCACGCGCCATTTGCGCAAGCCTTGCAATGGAATCTTCTACGTCATTCGCCGCTACCATCATCAAATCCGCAAGCTCGTCCACAATAACGACGATATAAGGAAGTACCGCTGCTGGATTGTCCGCCATTAGCGTGTTATAACCTTCAATGTTCCGCGTTCCGGATTTGGAAAACAGCTCGTAACGACTCTCCATTTCGACAACGATTTTCTTCAATGCGAGTGAAGCTCGCTTAGGATTCGTAACGACAGGAGCAAGCAAATGCGGAATGCCGTTATAGACGTTTAATTCGACCATCTTCGGGTCGATCATAAGAAATTTAACTTCGTCAGGTGCCGCTTTGTACAAAATACTCGTAATAATTCCATTGATACAAACGGATTTTCCGGAGCCCGTTGCTCCGGCAACGAGTAAATGCGGCATTTTAGCTAAGTTCCCGACAATTGTCTGGCCAGATATATCTCGGCCGAAAGCAATCGATAATTTAGATGGAGCGTTCTGGAACGTAGCCGTTTCCATAACCTCCCGCATCGTAACGACGGAAACCTCCATATTCGGCACTTCAATCCCGATTGCGGATTTGCCGGGAATAGGAGCCTCCATCCGAATATCCTTGGCTGCGAGGGCCAAAGCAATATCATCCGTTAAGCCGACAATCCGGCTCACCTTGACACCAGTCGCAGGCTGCACCTCGTAGCGGGTAACAGCCGGTCCGCGAACAACATCAAGCACCTTGGCACGAACTCCGAAGCTCTCTAAAGTCGCCTCCAGCTTTCTGCGGGAATCGTACATATCCGTTGCATCAGCGCCTTTGCTCATCAAATTCGGTTTATTAAGCAAAGAAAACGGCGGAAGCAGATAAGGTTTCGTTTCATTTATCGCTAATTCGGATGCAGGCGGCTTCGGAATGGTTGATTGTACAGCCTCATCGCCAATCAAAGCTTCAGAAGCTTCTATAGGATCAGTTGAACGATTCGTTGCTAAATCCATTGGTTCCGGGAGCAGCTCTTCCTCTTCATCGGGGTCGTTAGGAAAATCAGCTCCAGATTGCTCGGAAGCAGGCCAGATACCGTTCGAATGATCCGATAACGAGGAAGGAAGCTCTTCGACAGCATTCGCTCTGCCTCCAGCCTCTTCCCAAGGAGCACGCTCCGCTTGATAAATCGTTCCAACTGAAGGGTCAGAATGTATCTCTTCGCCGGACTTCTCCCAAGGCTGCTCGTTATCGGCGTGCCAGACAGAAGTTCCACTTGTGCTCGTATCTGTTACATGCGGCTCAAAAACCCATTCATCGTCTGTTTGATTATTATCACTGGTATCGGACGCAGCTTGTCTATCTTGCTTCCATGAAAAAAACAAAGATCTTCTTTGTCTTGGAGGTGAGACTACATAACCTTCATGATCGTCATCTATCGTGTCGTCGTCATCGTCCGTGTCAAATTGATTAGCGTTTGAATTGACTGCTGCAGAAGCGCGCATAGTCGATCTTTGCGACCATTTCGATCCAATGAGCTTAAACATTCTAGTCGTCCTTTTGCCTGCAAATCTTCCCAGCTCAACATATGACTTACCCGTTAAAAGCATAATGGATATCGCAAACATGACGAACATGATCAGCTTCGCGCCATAATAACCGAAAAGTGAAAAAAGAACTGAATATTGCAAGGCACCTATGTAGCCGCCGCTAATTTGTTTATCCCTGATTGGCAGATCATTTGTTGCTGAAACATGAATAAGATCTAATTGCAAATCAGAGCTAAGCTGGCTCCATATCAATCCGCCGGATAGCTCGACGCTTGGCCTTAGCTTCTGATCGATTTCGGATATCGAGCTCATTAACGTAAATGCCAGAACCAGAACAAGCAAGCCTGTTCGCTTATTTGTCCATCCCCGCGGCCAAGCTCGCTTCACCATAACGACCAATCCAATAAATATACCAACTAAAGCCAGCACAAAATAAAACTTGCCGAGCGCAAGTCCGAATAGCTTGGATAACGAGCGCCCGACAGCCGCTTCACCGGATAGTGCTATAATTGAAATCGTTATAAGCAAAATGCCGTAAACCTCATATTTTAAGCTTGTACCGATCGATTTTCTTCGTCTCTTTTTCTTAGCCAAATCAGTCACCTCTGGTTAAACATTATACCATAGGTGGTGAAATGTTCCTATGAGACGTTTGTACGAACATCAGTTTGGAGAAGCATGATAATTAACTATCGTTCCCGGAGTCAAATTCGGGTTTAAATAATCATCTAAGCTGCATTCCAATAAACGCACGATTTTACCAATCCCTGGAGCAATGGGGCTAACCTGCATTTTTACGCCATTAGCCCATACCTCCTGAAGCGTCTCTGCTTCATCGTTTAAGCCTTCTAATACCAGCTCTAAGGGCATATTCGTGTAAAGGGTCATACGCGGTTCACCTCATTCTTTAAGAGCTTATTAGCTTCTATGCGACGATTTAATTCTTTAAGCGCTTCACCTAAACCGCCTACTCTGTCAATCAATCCATGCTTCACCGCATCAGAGCCGATTACTGTCGTACCAATATCACGCGTTAATTCTCCGGTCTTGAACATGAGCTCCTTGAATATTTGCTCGGTTACATTCGAATGCGAGGTGACAAAACGAACAACCCTTTCCTGCATTTTGTCCAAATACTCAAAAGTCTGCGGTACGCCAATAACGAGTCCGTTCAGACGGATGGGGTGAATCGTCATTGTGGCCGTTTCCGCTATAAAAGACAAATTTCCGGCAACCGCAATAGGAACGCCTATAGAATGTCCTCCTCCCAGTACTAAAGTTACCGTCGGTTTAGATAAGGAAGAGATCATTTCAGCGATGGCAAGTCCTGCTTCAACGTCACCTCCTACCGTATTCAGTACGATTAACACGCCTTCAATTTTTTGATTTTGCTCTGCTGCTACTAATTGAGGAATAATGTGCTCATACTTTGTCGTTTTATTTTGCGGAGGTAAAACAAGATGACCTTCTATTTGACCGATGATAGTCATGCAGAATATGTTCGACTCCGCTGGCGCGGGCGTAGATGTTTGGCCAAGCTGTTGTATCGTCTCAACAACACCATTCATCTTTTTTTTGTCATCAGCGTTTGGATCGGGATGTTCAGAAGTAAAATTGTCTTGTGTTTGCCACATCGCTTACAGTCCCCCTCAAAAATAATGCTCGTCATAGTATGAGGTCTCTGTTCAAATTTATTCAAATTATTTTTCACAATTAGACAAAAAAAAGAGGATCGCTTCCATCCGCGGCGGCAAATGCGGTTAGGACAAGCAACCCTCTTCATCTATAGGTTTAGTATTATACTTCCATAATTATCGGCAAAATCATTGGGCGACGACGAGTTTGTTCATATAAGAAGCGGCCAAGCGCATCTTTTACGTTCGTTTTCAAGGATGCCCATTCATTTACTTTATCGTTCATTAAACGGGTTAAAGTAGATGTTACTATACGGTTAGCTTCATCCAAAAGTCCTTCAGACTCACGCACATAAACGAAGCCGCGTGAAATGATATCCGGACCTGACATAATGGCTCCATCCTGCTTGCTTAAAGTGACGACTACCACAAGTATGCCATCTTGCGAAAGCAGCTTGCGGTCACGAAGAACGATATTTCCAACATCGCCTACGCCCAATCCATCAATTAACACGTTACCAGCTTGTACCTTCGAGCCTTTACGGCCGCTTCCATTTTGAAACTCAATCGTATCTCCGTTATCCACGATGAAAATATTTTCGCGTTCAATTCCGATCGCTTCGCCAAGCTTGCCATGTTGACGCAGCATACGGTATTCGCCGTGAATAGGAATAAAATATTTAGGCTTAATCAGATTAAGCATGAGTTTCAATTCTTCTTGACTGCCATGACCTGATACATGCACGCCCGACACCGAGCCGTTACCGTATATCACGTTAGCACCTAAACGGAACAATTCATCGACTGTACGGCCGACATAACGTTCATTACCCGGAATCGGCGTTGCAGCAATGATTACGGTATCTCCCGGTAAAATATCAACCTTGCGGTGTGTCGAACGTGCCATTCTTGTTAGCGCTGACATGGGCTCGCCTTGACTGCCCGTACACAAAATAACAACACGATCAGCTGCCAGTTTGTTTACATCTTCCGGTTCTATTATCATTCCTTCCGGAATGTTTAAATAACCGAGATCTGATGCGATACCTACGACGTTAACCATACTGCGTCCAACAACAGCAATCTTGCGGCGAGTTGCTATTGCGGCATTAATAATTTGTTGAATCCGGTGTACATTTGATGCGAATGTTGCTACGACCACTCGCTGCGAGGATTTGCGGAATATATCCTCAAGATTGTCGCCGACCTGTGCCTCTGAAGGCGTGTAGCCTGGACGCTCTGCGTTGGTACTATCCGACAATAACGCCAATACCCCGCGCTTACCGATTTCGGCGATACGCTGTAAATCAGCAAATTGCTCATTTACTGGCGTATGGTCAAATTTAAAGTCGCCCGTGTGTACGATTGTACCTTCCGGCGTATCCAAGCATACGCCGACGGAATCGGGTATACTGTGGTTTGTTTTGAAGAAAGAAGCGCGAATCGTTCCAAGCTGGATTTCAGAATCCGCATTGATAAGTATCCGTTTTGTTTCTCCAAGCAAGCCCGCTTCCTTCAATTTTCCTTCAATAAGGCCAAGTGTCAGCTTCGTTGCATAGATAGGTACGTTTAGATTTTTCAATACGTACGGTAACCCGCCGATGTGATCCTCATGCCCGTGAGTAATGATGATGGCACGTACTTTATCGCGATTTTCAGTTAAGTATGAAATATCCGGAATAACAATATCTATGCCGAGCATATCCTCTTCCGGGAACTTCAATCCCGAGTCGACAACGACAATGTCATTATTGTACTGAATAACGTACATGTTTTTACCGATCTCGCCTACTCCGCCTAGTGCAAAAATGAGCAGTTTATCCTGGTTGTTCTTCTTAGACAAGTGTATCTTTACCTCCTTAAATTTTGCGAAGCAAATTCTCTTCGTAATCATCAGTTTAATTTCGCGAAGCAATCCGCTTCGTAAGCATCACCTGATATTAGCGAAGCGAGTTGGCTTCGATTTCATCTTCTTATTTTTGCGAGGCAAAAGATGCCCCGTAATCATCCAATTGATTGTGTTTGAACCGAACAAAAATCATTCATATGTGCTGTTATCGTCAGATGCCGCTCTGACGTTTTGTTCATTATTCATATTTGCCGCACCCAGTCACTTGAAATCATTATACATGAAGAAAAAGATGGAATACAAGTGAAACCCGTTAAAGCTGCTTTTCAATATGCTTCCCAAAAAAATAAAACCGATGCTGGATGCACCGGCTGCAATCAACGATTTAAGTTTATTCAAACGATCAAATTGCGTAAGAATGTGGCTTCTGCCTCGGTTACGGTTACTAGCGGCAGCCTAACTCCTCCTACTGAAAAGCCTTTCAAACCAAGCGCGTATTTCACAGCTACCGGGTTAGGAACAGGATGAGGACAAGCGAACAGCCCTTTGAAAATAGGGTGGCATTCCCCATTTAGCTTAGCAGCCTCTTGGACGTTTCCATCGACATAGGCTGTAATTAGCTGCTTCATCTCAGCTCCGATGACATGGCTTGCAACGCTGACAATTCCGTACGCTCCTACGGAAAGAGCAGGAAGCGTAAAGCTGTCTTCACCGCTGTAAACCTTAAAGCCTGCAGGAGCCCCGCTGATGATTTGTGTAAGCTGGTCAGTGTTCGCGCAATCTTTGGTAGCAACAATATTATCGATCTCCGCTAAACGAAGAGTTGTATGAACAGAGAGATTCACACCTGTCCGGCCTTCAACGTTGTATAGCATTATTGGCAAAGAAGCCGCTTCAGCTACCGCCTTAAAATGCTGATAAAGACCTTCCTGACTCGGGCGGTTATAATATGGCGCAACCAGTAAAATACCGTCTACACCTGCAGCTTCCGCGTCTTTCGTCAAATGGATGGAATGGGCCGTGTTATTACTGCCCGTACCCGCAATAATTTTGCAACGACCATTCGCATGCTTGACAGCAAATCGAAACAACTCCAGCTTCTCTTCATCCGACAGCGTCGGCGATTCGCCGGTTGTTCCAGAAACGACGAGACTATCGCTTTGCTGCTCCTCAATTAAATAATCAATTAATCGGCCAGTCGTAGGCCAATCAATTTGACCGTCCGCATCGAATGGAGTTACCATTGCGGTAATCAATCTTCCAAATTCCATCTGAATTCCTCCTAAAAGTGTTGCTGTCTATCGATGAAGCTCGAATTTTGCATGCAAAGCACGAAGGGCCTCTGCCATGTCTGCTTCCCGTACGAGCACCCAAATCGTTGTATTAGAATCGGCAGATTGCATGATGGTTATCCCTTGCTCCGTCAGCGCTTCCACAATACGCGCCATGACACCCGGCTCCCCATTCATTCCTCCGCCAATTACGGACACTTTTGCGCAGCCATTTATGGCAGAAGGGGCATATCCGCCATCCTGCAACACTCGAACTGCACGTTCAGCATCTTTGTCAAAAACGGTATATACGGCACCGCTAGGTGTTACATTGATGAAATCGACACTAATATGATGCTTTGCCATGGATTGAAAAACCTGCAGCTGCACATCATTTCTGCCCTTAATGGCCTTTACCGATATTTGTGTAATACCGGAAACATGAGCAATGCCAGTCACATGACGGTCTTTAACGGATAATTCCATTTTTATTGTAGATAAGTCCGTGACAAGCGTACCTGTCTCCTCCGAGAAGGTAGAGCGTACACGAAGCGGAACCTTGGCTTGCTGCGCTATTTCAACAGCTCGCGGATGGATAACTTTAGCCCCCTGCCGAGCCATATTGCATATTTCTGCATAGCTGACTACCGGCAATGGTTTTGCTTCTTCGACAATGCGCGGATCAGCTGTCAATATACCGTTAACGTCCGTATAAATATCAACCATTTCAGCACGGAGCGCTGCACCTAGTGCCGTAGCAGATGTGTCGCTGCCGCCCCTGCCTAATGTAGTTATGTCACCTTGTGCCGTACTGCCTTGAAAGCCTGTTACGATGACGACGGAGCCTGCCCCCAAATGGTTAAGGACCTTCTCTGGGCGAATCTCCTTTATTCGGGCATGCCCGAATTGCTCGTCTGTAAGCATGCCCGCCTGTCCGCCGGTCAAAACGACGGAGGGAATGCCGTTAGCTATGAGCAAGCTGCATAAAGCGGCTGCGGAAATCACTTCTCCGCAGCCTAACAGCATATCCCGTTCACGAGCCGGCAGCTTATCCCCGTTTTCTCGGATAAGCTGCAGCAACGTATCCGTTGCATAAGGATCCCCCTTGCGGCCCATAGCCGAAACGACGACTACAACTGAAAAACCATTGCTTCGTTCTCTGCTTATGTGACGGATAACATGATCTCTGGCATGATCGCTTGATAGAGAGGTGCCCCCGAATTTTTGAATCAGGATGCGCATATCGTTCTCCTCCGTAATCGATCCCAGGAAGAAGCAGCAGGTTTACTTAATAGTTTAACCTTTTGCGATGTGTTCAGCGATTTGTACGGCGTTCCATGCTGCGCCTTTGAGCAGGTTATCGGAGACGATCCACATATTAAGTCCGCGCTCGTGTCCTAGATCGCGTCTCAGACGACCGACAAAAACATCCGGCTTACCGGCTGCATCGGTTGCGAGCGGGTATTGCTGGTTCGCAGGGTCGTCAACGAGCGTAATGCCCGGAGCATCCGCTAACAGCTGCTTAACCTCTTCCAAATCGTAGTTGTTTTTAAGCTCTACAAATAAAGACTCAGAGTGACCATATACGACAGGAATACGCACGCATGTTGCCGTAACCTCTATGGACTCGTCACCCATAATTTTTTTCGTCTCGCGAACCATCTTCATTTCCTCGAGCGTATAACCATTCTCTTGGAATTTGTCGATTTGCGGTATCGCATTAAAAGCGATTTGATGCTTAACAGGCAAAGCTCCAACCGGTAATATATCCGGATTTACGGATTCGCCATTAAGCGCAGCTTGGGTTTGACGCAGCATCTCATCGATAGCTCGGCTGCCCGCCCCGGATACAGCTTGGTAAGTCGATACGATAATTCGGGAAATGCCATAACGATCCTGAAGCGGCTTTAGAGCTGCAACCATTTGAATCGTCGAGCAGTTAGGATTTGCGATGATGCCTTGGTGCTCGCTTACTTTCTCGATATTTACCTCTGGTACAACAAGCGGTGTGTTTGGATCCATCCGGTAAGCATTTGTGTTATCGATACATACCGCACCATGTTCTACAGCATGAGGCGCCAGAGCTTTCGAAACGTCTCCGCCAGCACTGAACAAAGCGATATCTACGCCTTTGAAACTGTCAGGGGCAGCTTCCTGAACCGTATACTCTTGACCTTTAAATGTAATTTTTGTTCCTGCTGAACGAGCAGATGATAATAGCTTAAGCTCTTGAATCGGGAAGTTTCTTGACTCTAGTAATTTCAATATTTGTTCCCCTACTGCGCCCGTTGCTCCTACAACTGCAACATTAAACAATTTCTGATTCGACATTTGTTGTCGTCTCCCCTCTCATACATGTGTCACTGATGCCGTTCGACAAGCAGAGGCTGCAGCTGCTTTCCTTGTAAGGCAGCTTCGCATGCTTCCAAGACTAAATCCATTCGGGCAACAAGCGAATTTGGCTTCTGCACCGGGTTATCTTGGCCGAACGGAACGAAATAAATATGTTTAGCCACTAGTAGCTTCGCTATGTTAGCGGCATTTAAACCAAGACCATCATTTGTTGAAATAGCTAATACGAGCGGGCGGCCATTTCGCATTTGCGCTTTAGCTGCCATTAGCACTGCGCTATCCGTTATGGCATTTGCCAGTCTGCTCGTAGTGTTGCCTGTACAAGGTGCTATGACAAGAACGTCAAGAAGCTTAGACGGCCCTAACGGTTCCGCCTGCACAATCGTTGATATTAGCTCATTACCTGTAATCGCCTTAAGCTGGGTTTGCCAATCCTCAGACTTGCCGAACCTCGTGTCCGTTGTCATTAGAGTATTCGAAACGATCGGCACGACATTCGCGCCCGCATCGACGAACCGTTTAATCTCAGGCATAACCTCAGCAAATGTACAGTGCGAACCAGATAAAGCATAGCCTACTGTGATCCCATTCCAATTCATATCCCATTCCCCCGCTTGATCGTTTCTTCCAAAATCAGCTGTGATAAGCATTCCGCCATGATACGTCCAGCTGTTTTCGGTGCGACGATACCGGGAAGTCCGGGTGCAAGCATCGCCTTAATTCCCCTTTTCTCCGCGAAGCGGAAATCTGTTCCGCCAGGCTTCGATGCAAGGTCAATTATAACGGCTCGCGAAGGTAAATTAGCGATAATTTGTGCTGTGATTATCATAGTCGGAATTGTATTAAAAAGCAAGTCAATATTGCTCACATACAGCAACAAACCACTGATGTAGAAAGGCTCAAAGCCCATTTCCGCCGCTCTTGCAAAATGCTCCGAACGACGAACGCCCACCTTCACCTTCGACCCCAGACCTTGAAGCGTACGGGCCATCGTAAAGCCGGTTCGTCCGAATCCGAGCACCATCGAGGATGAACCGTGAATAGTAATATCCGTATTCTGAATCGCCATCATCAAGGCGCCTTCTGCTGTTGGAATCGAGTTGTATATCGCGACGTCATCGCGGTCGAACAGCTCTACCAACGTTAAGTTATTTTGCTTGCATAACTGCTTTAGATATGGCTTCGCCATGCCCGTATATACGGTGCAATGCTTTGGCAGCTTTGCAAAGTGGCTGTCTGTAAGCTGCATTTGACGATCGCTGAACACAGCATGGATGAAGCCTTGATCGTCAGTACCTACAGCAGGAAGCAATAGTGCATCTACACCCTCAAACAACTGTTCCTCAAACTCGGCTTGCACGGCCCCATCCAACGATGAATGCAGACCGTCAAAGCCGGAAACGGTGACCAAAGCATCCAGTTCAGTCAGCTTGCGTATGACCTCCAGCTGTCTTGCATCACCGCCAAGCAACAGTACTTGAACGCCTGTTAGCATCAAGCTTCACTCCTTTCTTGCTACTAGCTCTAGATCATCTTATGCTTGCGCCCAGAGCGGGGTGAAAAATAAATAAAGATCGGGGCAAATGCCCCGATCTATGCTAATTTTAATTACAATAATGACTTTGATTAAACTCCAGTATGACCAAATCCGCCTGCGCCTCGAAGCGTATCGGGCAGTTCCTCCGCCTCCGAAATTGTAACGGCTGGAACCTTCTGGAATAGCATCTGCGCTATTCGCTCTCCGCGTGTAATCGTAAATGGCTGCTGGCCTAAATTAATAAGCAGTACCTTCACTTCGCCCCGATAGTCCGCATCAATCGTTCCTGGCGAATTCAGGCATGTGATGCCGTGTTTATAGGCAAGTCCGCTGCGCGGCCTTATCTGAGCTTCCAGTTCCCCTGGCATGGCCATCGCAAATCCGGTTGGAATAAGCTGACGCTCTCCTGGCTGAAGAACGACAGGCTCTCCAACAGCTGCTTGCAAATCAAAGCCGGCAGCCCATTCTGACATCTTGCGAGGAATCGCGATATCCTCATTTCCTTCTAGACGCTTAAACAATACTTGATACAAATTGATCCCTCCTGAGTTGTGCTGCCGCCTTATCGTTTGACCCTACCATTGCAACCGAAAAAGGAACGGATAACATGCGTTTAGTCACGTCTTGCACATCCGCCATCGTTACCGAATCGATTCGTAGAAGCAGCTCGTCAAGCGTATAATGCTGACCTAGCATAAGCTCATTTTTCCCTAACCGATTCATCCTGCTGCTCGTGCTTTCCAAACTTAAAATCAAGCTGCCTTTAAGCTGCTCCTTGCCGCGATGAAGCTCTTCTTCAGCCAAGCCTTTCACGGATAGCTCGCTTAACTGCTCCATAGTCAGGTCAAGCACTTCCTTTGTCTGCTTCGGTGCCGTACCCGCATAAATTGTAAACAAGCCTGTATCCGCGTAAGAGGTATGGTAGGAATAAACGGAATATGCAAGTCCACGCTTTTCTCTAATATCTTGGAACAGGCGCGAACTCATGCCGCCGCCAAGCGCATTATTAAGTAAAATCATTGCATATAATTTCGAATCCGTGATCGAGCAGCCGGGAAAAGATATGCATAAATGATTCTGCTCGGTCTTCTTTTTAAAAAACAAATTATCGCCCTTAAACGTTGGGGAAGCGCCAATCGTCACTGTTGGCTTGCTGTTCGTAAATTCACCAAAATGCTTTTCGAGCAGAGCAAGCAAGGCGCTCTCCTCTACGTTGCCCGCAACGCTGATAACGGTATTTTCCAGCGTGTACATATCATTCATATAACCGCGAAGCGTATCGGAATGCATCGCCGCTAAACGATCTTTAAGTCCAAGGATGGAATAAGCAAGCGCATGCTCCCCGAAGGCAGCCCGCGAGGCCTCGTCATGCACCTTATCGTCCGGTGTATCCTCGTACATGGAGATTTCTTCAAGAATAACGTTTTTTTCCTTCGCAAGCTCCTCCGGATCAAGTTGAGAATGAAAAAACATATCCGAAAGCGCATCAACGGCCAGCGGCAAATGCTCATCCAGCACCTTTGCGAAATAGCAGGTGTACTCTTTAGATGTAAAAGCATTGACATTTCCGCCAATGCCGTCGAATAAATCAGCAATATCCTTTGCTGAACGGGCTTCCGTTCCCTTAAAGAGCATATGTTCTATAAAATGTGAAATGCCGTTATTATCCGGTGTCTCATTGCGCGAACCCGTTTTTACCCAAATGCCGAAGGATACCGATCGTACGGTCGGGATATATTCAACGACCACTCGCAATCCATTGCTTAGCTTATATTTTTTCATCAAGTGTCCTCCTAAAGCTTTGTAAGCAAAGCTGGTTTCGTATACATGCGCTCTAAACAACAATATTTTTACTATATCAGAAACCATCTGTCCCCTCAACAACAGTGGGAATACGGGCAGACGAAAGCGTTTCACTTACCGTTCCGATCATGTAACCCTTAGCCTTAGCGGCGGCAATTATACCTCCGATTGCATCTCGGGTCGAAGATGTGGGATGCATCAAGATAAGGGCGCCCGGCTCAAGCTTTGCCGAAACGCTACGCAAGATTGTATCGGCTGATGGATTCTTCCAGTCAATGGTGTCAATCGTCCACAATACGGTTTTTAAGCCTTGCTCCTCAGCGATTTGCACCGTAGCTTGACTGAATGAGCCTGAAGGTGGAGCAAACCATTTATTTTGCACCTTTAGCGTTGACTTTAACAGGTCTTCCGTTTTCGAAATTTGTTTGTACGCTTCCTGTCTGCTTAGCATTCTCATATCGGGATGAGTATACGCATGATTTGACATTTCATGGCCGTAGGACTGGATTCGCTTTGCAATTTCAGGGTATTTTTTCAACCAGCTTCCATCAAGAAAAAAGGTAGCCTTCACGTTTTCCCGCTTAAGTGTGTTTAAAATAGAATCTATGTATTCGTTTCCCCACGCTACATTGATCATCAAAGAAATCATTTTTTTGTTCGGATTTCCGCGATAAATAGGATACGGCCCCAAATCCTCCAACGAAATTTTCGGTTTCACTTCTCTATAAACATAACGGATCGTATTAGAGGCTGGAGCTAACAGCGTGGCTTCAAGCGATTTGTCAACATCAACCTCAAGCCCGTTATAACCTGGAATTGCTTTCCATACCCGATCGATTTTAGCATTCACAGGAGCAATTTTTCGTTTCTCCGCTTCGCTTTTTATGATCTGAAGCAATTCCAGCTTGACCGATTCGGAATAGATTGCTTTGGATATTACAGGACTTGCTTCACCGTATTTCAAAGTGGCAAGAAAACGGGATACATCACTATTCATACTCACGAATATTAATACAATGAGCATGCTTGCTGCGATTGCAGCAGCTTTTCTAACTATCATTATCCCCACTCCCATAAGCGGTCTCTCATGCACCTGTGATCCAGCCACAAGGATGCACGTTCATCCATACTTATGAAAAATAGGACGAGATTATGCGGAAAACAAAAAGAGACAGATCTAATCTGACTCTTTTCTCTCATACTATAGGGACGACAAAAGCCGGCCGCTTACTGCGGAGCTGCTTCTTGTGTCATAAGTACTTTTGCAGACAGATTAATTCTGCCTTGTTGATCGATCTCCGTTACTTTTACCTTGATTTGGTCGCCAATGTTGACGACATCCTCAGTTTTGGCAACGCGCTCTGTTGAAAGTTGGGAAATATGGACAAGTCCATCCTTGTTCGGCAAAATTTCTACGAACGCACCGAATTTCTCTACGCGTTTAACGGTACCAACATAAATTTCACCTACTACAACTTCCTTCACGATGCCTTCGATAATCGATTTTGCCTTCTGGTTCATTTCTTCGTTAGAGGAAGCAATGAATACCATACCATCTTGCTCGATATCGATTTTTACTCCGGTTTCTTCGATAATCTTGTTAATGATTTTACCGCCTGCGCCAATAACGTCACGGATTTTGTCCGGGTTAATGCGAAGCGTCAAAATTTTCGGAGCATATTTGGATAAGCTTGTACGCGAAGTTGGCAAGCTTTCAAGCATTTTGTTTAAAATGAAAAGCCGGCCTTGGCGAGCCTGCTCGAGCGACTGCTGCAGGATCGCACGGTTAATACCTGCAATTTTAATATCCATCTGGATAGCTGTAACGCCTTCAGCGGTACCCGCAACCTTAAAGTCCATATCGCCGAGATGATCTTCCATTCCTTGTATATCGGACAAAATAGCGAATTGGTCGCCATCCTTGATAAGTCCCATTGCAATACCTGCCACAGGTGCCTTGATTGGTACACCCGCATCCATCATGGCAAGTGTGCTTGCACAAATACTTGCTTGAGACGATGACCCGTTCGATTCCAATACTTCAGAAACGAGACGAATCGTATAAGGGAAATCCGCTTCCGATGGAATTACTTTGGAAAGCGCACGTTCTCCAAGCGCACCGTGACCAATTTCGCGGCGTCCTGGCGGACGAAGAGGACGAGCCTCGCCAACGCTGAACGGCGGAAAGTTATAATGATGCATGAAGCGTTTCGTTTCCTCAGGTGAAATGCCGTCCAAAATTTGAACATCACCCATTGCTCCGAGCGTACAAACACTTAGCGCTTGTGTTTGTCCGCGGGTGAACAAGCCGGATCCATGTGTACGAGGCAAGAGCGCCACGTCGCAATCGATAGGACGAATTTCTTCAAGCTTGCGGCCGTCGGGACGTACTTTGTCATGTGAAATAAGACGGCGAACCTCTTCCTTCACGATATCATAAAGGACTTCCTTCACATCGGAAAGCAGCTCAGGCGTATCTGCATATTGCTCTTCGAAATGAGCGGCTGCTGCGCTGTTCACAGCATCGATCGCATCTTGGCGAGCATGCTTCTCTTCAACTCTAATCGCTGCAATAAGCTCGGTGGATGCAAACGCGCGAACGTCGGCACTCACTTGCTCGTTAACGGTATGTAGCTTAACTTCCATTTTCGGTTTGCCGGCTATCGCTTGCAGCTCTTCGATTTTGGCTACGATGTTCTTGATTTCGTCATGTCCGAACATAATGGCTTCCAGCATGACATCCTCTGTAACCTCATTCGCTTCCGCCTCAACCATCATAATTGCATCCTTGGTACCTGCAACTACGACAAAAAGATCGGTTTTCTGTTCTTGATCAACGGTCGGGTTAATAAGAAACTGACCGTCCACGCGAGCTACGATAACACCGCCGATCGGACCGTCAAACGGCACGTCGGAAATCGACAAAGCAGCTGATGTACCGATCATAGCAGCAATTTCCGGTGAGCAGTCTTGATCCACGCTCATGACCATATTCATCACTTGCACATCATTCCTGAAGCCTTCCGGGAATAACGGACGAATAGGCCTGTCGGTAAGACGGCTGGACAAAATAGCCTTCTCGCTTGGACGGCCTTCACGTTTGATAAATCCGCCTGGAATTTTCCCGACAGCGTACAAGCGTTCTTCGTAGTTAACTGTCAGTGGGAAGAAATCTAAATCTTTTGGTCCTGCAGATGCCGTTACTGTACATAAAACGACAGTATCGCCATATTGTACGGTTACAGCAGCATTCGCTTGCTTAGCAAGACGACCCGTTTCGATCGACAGCGGTCTTCCGCCTACCGTCATTTCAATTCGTTGTACCATTTTATCCCTCCTATTTATTATTCAAAGGTTTATTTCATGAATTAATTGGATATTTTTTCTGAGTCTTTTCCTATTACAAAAAGCAACCCGATTCCGCGCGTATCCGATATTCCCGGACGGCAGGACAACCAGGTTGCTTTTCATTACGCATGTTTTATCGGCGAAGGCCGAGTTTTTCGATCAATGCGCTGTAACGTCTAACATCATTATTCTTCAAGTATGCAAGCAGCTTACGGCGCTGGCCTACCATCTTGAGCAAACCACGACGGGAATGGTGATCTTTCTTGTGCTCCCGCAAATGTTGAGTCAAGTTAACGATGTTTTCAGTCAGGATAGCGACTTGAACCTCTGGAGAACCAGTATCCGTTGCATGTGTTTTATGCGTCTCAATCAGTTCATGTTTACGTTCTTGTGTAATTGCCATCCTAATTCACCTCCTTCTAGATAATCGCCATTAGCCTCGCTGCCGCCGGTGAGATCGGACACCCAAGCTAAGGTTAAGTTTATGTGCAGGACATGCTTAATGTATGTCTACTCACAACGTTGTAAAGTATAACATATTAGAAGTACACTTGTCGAGGCAATCGTAAGCTTCTTGATTTTAACGATAAAATGCAGCCATTTCATGCAGGAAAATCAATGAAGTCCCGCTAAGTTTCTGGCCTCGAGAGAGTCAGCTTCTATTTGCTTGACAAGCTCATTTATTGAATTGAATTTACGCTCCGAACGGATGAAGGATCGGAATTGAATACGCAGCTGCTCGCCATAGATATCGCCATTGAAATCAAAGAGATGTGCCTCCATAACAGGCTGCACCTCTTGCTTGTTAAAGGTAGGTTTTAAACCGTGGTTTAATACGCCTGGATAAGCGACATCGCCGATCCACGCCGTAATCGCATAGACGCCAAGTCTTGGTGCGATATAGGGATGCTTGAAATGCAGATTAGCCGTTGGAAAACCAATTGTTCTTCCTCTTCCATCGCCATGAACGACCGTACCTGCGACTTCATAGAGCCTTCCCAGCAAACGTTCTGCTAATTTCAAATCTCCCTGTTCCAATGATTCTCGAACGTAAGTGCTGCTAACCTTAATTCCGTTCTCGAACAACGGTTCTACGACATGCACAGCAATATCTGGTTGTCCCAATTGCTTTAATGCTTCTGTATCTCCTTCACCGCGATGACCGAAGTTGAAATCAAACCCTACAACTACCTGCTTTGCGCGAAGCGTACGTAGAACTTCATCCACAAAACGTTTAGGAGATACGGCAGCAAACTCAGTATTAAATCTCATAATAAATACAAGATCTATACCTAGCTCCGCAAACAAAGCCATTTTAACGTTTAACGGCGTTAAGCAGTGGTAATATTGATCGCCTTGCCCGAGTACTTCCTTCGGGTGGGGATCAAATGTTAAAACCGCAGATAGCAAATCGGCCTCCTTCGCCTCTCGGACAGCCTGGCGAATGACATTCTGGTGCCCGCGATGAACGCCGTCAAAATGACCGATAGCTATGGAAAGCGGCTTGTCCAGCGATAATGTGGACAAACCGTTTAAAGGATAACTTAATGGTATAATTTCCATCGCTGAAACACCTGCATTTCCTATTAACTTCTTAATCAATCGATTATGTTGAAAACACTTTAACTGGCTTGATGACAGCTAATGACGTATCGATCTGGTAGATGCCCAGAAAGGTTTGTTCCACATTATATAAACGGACGAATTGACCATCCTTCATGTCATCCGGATTCATGTCAGCATGCTCTAAACCAACCTTCTGGCCGAGCAGCGCAAGCCTTCCAATCGCTGTCGGCACTACTGCTTGCTTCAAATGAGTAATCGCATGATCCGCTTCAATCAAATGCTCACTCAGTTCGCCAGCTAGCTGCAATTGTTCAATTTGCTCGAGGCTCAGGCAGCTTTCTTTCGTTATGCCGCCAGACATTGTTCTCGTAAGATGAGCCATTGTTGCCGGAACACCCAGCGCTTTGCCAATGTCAACACATAGGGTCCGAATGTAAGTGCCTTTTGAACAAACGACCGAAAATGTTATTTTCGGTTGTTCCTGCTTAAGCTGCGCTTCGATCAGCTCTATTTGGTGAATCGTAACCTTTCTTGACTTTCGCTCGACCGTTTTACCTTCTCTAGCCAGCTCGTACAGACGCTTGCCGTCGATTTTAATTGCTGAATACATAGGCGGTACCTGTTCAATTTCACCTATAAACCGTTCAAGAGCTTCACGAATATCATCCTCCGAAACAGCAATAGAGGATTGACGCTCAATGACCGTTCCGGTGATATCTTCGGTGTCGGTTGCGATGCCTAATTGGAGTACGGCCTCATAAGCTTTAGGCCTCTCTTGAATATATTCGACTACTCTCGTTGCACGTCCGAGACATAACGGCAATACGCCCGTTACCATCGGATCAAGCGTTCCTGCATGACCGATCCGCTTCATCTTCAATATGCGCCGAACTTTCGCAACAACATCGTGAGAAGTCCAGCCTTCAGGCTTCCAAACTGCCAAAATGCCGTCCATCTATTCAATCAACGCCTTTCTAACCGCATCCACCAGCTGTTGAATAGCCTCTGGCAGCGGACCGTCTAACCTGCAACCAGCAGCCCTAACATGTCCGCCTCCGCCAAAGGATTGCGCGATTGCAGCCACATTTACTTTGCCTGCAGAGCGAAGACTTGCTTTAACGCCGCCATCTTCTGCTTCCTTAAATAATATGCCGACTTCAACACCGTCAACGTTAAGCGCATAGTTAACGATACCTTCAAGATCCTCCGAAACGGCTCCTGTCTCTCGCAGGTCTTCTTTGCCAATAAAGACCCAACCGATTTCAAGATTTTCCGAAAAAGTAAGACGATTAAGTGCCGTTTGTAAAAGCTTAAGCTTGGCCATTGTCATTTTCTCAAGCAAATGATCGGCAAGCTCATTTCCAGACACCCCTATCGCAAGAAGCTGCGAAGCGATCTCCATGACACGCGGACTCGTATTTGAATATCTGAACCCGCCAGTATCCGTCAAAAGTCCTGTATAAATTGCCGTGGCACAGCTTAATTCAAGCAATATGCCTGCTCTTTCGATTAAATCGAACAAGATTTCAACGGTAGCAGCAGCTTCTGGTCGGATAACATTTACGGCGCCAAACGAATTATTTGTCGGATGATGATCGATATTTAGCAGCTTTGCATCTGGAGCAAAGCTGCTTGCTGCTTCCCCAATACGTCTGAAATCCGCACAATCGACCGCTATAATGAAGTCGAATTTCAGGACCAGAGCAGCTTGTTTATAAAGAATGATTTTATCGAAGCCATTCAGGTAACTCAGCCTGGACGGCAGCTCGCTTTCATTCATAAGAACTGCCGTTTTGCCCAGCTTCTGAAGCAGCCAATCAACAACTAAAGTAGAGCTGATTGCATCGCCGTCCGGCTGAACATGCGATACGACGAGAAAGTTGTTCGCATCTCTCATAAACGTCAGCGCTTCGTCCAACTGCTTCAAATAACTGTCCCGTACTGTCATCGTGTTTGGTTCCCGCTGTTGATGTTTTCAAGAAGAGCCTCAATTCGGCTGCCGTATTCAATACTGCTGTCAAACTTAAACAAAAGAACAGGTGTATGACGAAGGCGCATCCGCTTACCAAGCTCAGTACGGATGAAGCCCGTTCCGCTTGCCAGAGCCTTCAGCGTAGCTTCCTTCTGCTCATCGCTGCCAAGTACGCTAAGATAAACTTTCGCTTGCGATAAATCGCTCGACGTTTCGACACCCGTGACGGTAATAAAGCCGATTCTCGGATCTTTAAGTTCCGTTTGAATAATTTGGCTCAGCTCTTTTTTTATTTGCTCGCCGACCCGTCCTACCCGAATTTTCGCCATGCTATATACTCACCTCTCTACGGATTCCATGACAAACGCTTCGATCGTATCGCCCTCTCTTACATCGTTGTAACGATCAAGCGTGATCCCGCATTCGTAGCCTTGCGCAACTTCTTTTGCATCATCTTTGAAGCGTTTAAGGGAATCAATCTTACCCGTGAAAACGACGATACCGCCGCGGATAAGCCGCGCTTCGGCATTACGCGTGATTTTACCGGAAGTAATCATACAACCGGCAATCGCGCCTACCTTCGTCACTTTAAATACGTTTCGAACCTCTGCATGGCCGATTACAACCTCTTTGAAGATTGGATCCAGCATACCCTTCATTGCTTGCTCAATTTCATCGATTACGTTGTAAATTACGCGATGCATACGTACGTCGACCTTTTCTTGTGCAATGGTTGCTTCCGCCTGCGGGTCTGGCCGGACGTTAAAACCGATAACGATGGCATTGGAGGCTGACGCCAAAATAATGTCCGATTCCGTAATCGCGCCTACGCCGCTATGGATGATTTTCACGCGAACGCCTTCAATTTCAATCTTGGCTAGCGAGCCTTTAAGTGCTTCGGACGAACCTTGAACGTCGGATTTAATAATAACGTTCAGATCTTTAATTTCACCATCTTTGATGTGACTATACAGATCGTCAAGAGTAACGCGAGTATTTGCTCCCATATCGGATTGGCGTTGTTTAATTGAGCGGCGATCAGCGATCGCACGTGCTTTACGCTCATCTTCGAACACCATAAACGGATCTCCAGCTTGTGGAACTTCTGTTAAGCCAGTAATCTCGATCGGAGTCGATGGGCCAGCTTCTTTTAATCGGCGGCCTTTATCGTTAACCATCGCTCTTACGCGGCCGAAGCAGTTGCCAGCGACGAATGCATCTCCGATTTTAAGAGTTCCGTGTTGTACGAGTATGCGAGCGACAGGTCCTTTACCTTTATCAAGCTCCGCTTCGATAACCGTAGCGCGAGCACGTTTGTCGGGATTTGCCTTGTAGTCGTTAACCTCAGCGACTAGCAAAATCATTTCAAGAAGTCCTTCCAAGCCGATCCGCTGCTTTGCAGAAACCTCAACGAAAATCGTATCGCCGCCCCACTCCTCGGGAACGAGCTCATACTCGGTCATTTCTTGCTTGATTTTGTCTACATTAGCTTCAGGCTTATCAATTTTGTTGACGGCTACGATTATTGGCACTCCTGCTGCTTTGGCATGGTTGATGGCCTCCACCGTCTGAGGCATGATGCCGTCATCGGCAGCTACGACAATGATCGTAATGTCGGTAACCTGGGCACCGCGGGCACGCATTAATGTAAAGGCCTCATGACCAGGTGTATCGAGGAATGTGATTTTTTTAGAATTGATTTCGACCTGATAAGCACCGATATGCTGAGTGATGCCTCCAGCTTCGCCGCCCGTAACATTTGTCTTGCGAATAGCATCAAGTAAGGTTGTTTTACCATGGTCAACGTGACCCATGATTGTAACAACCGGCGGACGCGAAACCAAGTCTCCATCTTCATCGGTTTCTTCCACCGTTTCAAACGAATCTTCCTCGACAGGGATTTTCACTTCTACCTCTACACCATAGTCAGTAGCGATCAAATGAATCGCATCCATATCGATTTCTTGGTTGATCGTAGCCATTACGCCAAGGAAAATGAGCTTTTTGATAACTTCGGAAGCATCCTTATGAAGCAATTTGGCCAAATCCCCAACGGTCATAGTACCGCGAACGATAATTTTCTTAGGCGTATTATCGATTTTTTCACGCGGCGGCTGTTGTTGGAACTTTCCTCCGCGCCCCTTCGGTCCACGGTTATTCCCTCTATATCCGTTTGGTTTTCCATCGTCAAACCGCTTTTGGCCCGGTCTTGTATTTTTCTTAGCATCGTCACTGCTGCGTCCTTGTCCTTGCGCAGGTCTGGAGTCGAAAGAACGGCTCTGACCTTGCGGTGCTGGACGACTTCCGGCATCTTGGCGAGGCGCGCCCGGACGACTGCTTGAAGTCCCTTGTCCGCCTTGCGTGCTGCGGTTCTGACCGGATGGAGCAGGGCGGTTATTTTGCCCGCCCGCGCCTTGTGCGGGACGATTCGGGCTGCTGCCCGTTTGCCCCTGACGATTACCTTGACCGCCTTGTCCTTGGTTCGGACGAGCGCTATTCGAGTTCCCTTGGGAAGGTCGGTTATTACTTGATTGATGTGACGGACGACTGTTTTGATTGCCTGCTGCTCTTGTTTCACTCTGCGGTTGGTTGGTTTGTGTTTTTGTATTAATAGAATTCATAGGCCCCTGTCTATCTTGATTTGAATTTTTGTTATCCCGTCCCGTTTGCTGCGGCGGCTGCTGCGATTGCGGCCTGCTTGCAGTCGGTTGTGTTGAGGATACGGCTACGCTTGTCGAATCCTGAGCCCGTTTGGCGGCAGCATTCTGCTTAATATTC
Organism: Paenibacillus alkaliterrae; assembly: GCF_021532375.1. Taxonomy (GTDB): domain Bacteria; phylum Bacillota; class Bacilli; order Paenibacillales; family Paenibacillaceae; genus Pristimantibacillus; species Pristimantibacillus alkaliterrae. Next base: position 229,960 of record NZ_JAKGAP010000002.1, on the reverse strand, counting down.
CGGAAAAATCCCTCGACCTTGCTCACCATTTCGTTCTCCATCACACTCATATGGTTATTTACGGGCAGGTCCAGCCGTTTAAGAATCGTAATAATTTCTTTGCTGCTCATATTGAGTGATTTGGCGTACTCGTAAACGCGCAGCTTATCTTTACTTTCCTTGCTGTCTTGTTTATTGTCCAATATGATCCACCTCCGTATTATGGCTCAGATGACTCGCAATCATTTTTCCGAAATTCGCATCGGTTACCGCAAGCACAACGCGTTCTGGCTTACCTATCGCCTTTCCTAGTTGCTCACGGTCGAATGCTTCGGCGAGTTGTATCCCGTAGGTGCTGCATTTATCACGAAATTTTTTTTTCGTATTAGACGAAGCATCTCCAGCAATAATAACGAGATGCGCTTGCTTGCTCCGAACGGCTTTGAGAACAAGTTCATCGCCTGTGATCAATTTACCGGCGCGCATGGCCATGCCGAGTGTTGATAAGCTCTTATTCGGGTTCATCGCTTACCAGCTCCTTGCCCGCGATAAACTGCTCCTCTACCGCAACAAAATCCTGCTCCAGCTGATCATAAATATGATCTCCTACATGATGCTTAAGCGCTCGATCAAGCGCCTTCGACTTTTTGGCCAGCTTGAAGCAATTCACTTTGCCGCATAAATAAGCGCCGCGTCCCGCCTTCTTGCCAGACAGGTCAATTTGCACCTCGTCGGCCGGTGTCCGCACAATCCGGATGAGTTCCTTCTTCGGCATCATCTCCTGACAAGCGACGCACTTGCGAAGCGGTACTTTTCTCGGTCTCACCGTACACCCCTCCTCTGCAGCTTAATTGACGTTTTCCAATCTATTAATCGATGGAAACCGAGTCTTGATGCATAATCGTTGTCAACGATTTTGGACGGCCGTATTCTTGCTCCGCCTGCGTCTCGCTCTTAATATCAATTTTCCAGCCGGTAAGCTTAGCGGCAAGCCTTGCGTTCTGTCCTTTGATTCCGATCGCAAGCGACAGCTGATAATCCGGAACGATTACTCTAGCCATCTTCTCCTGCTCGAATACAATTACCTCAAGAACCTTGGAGGGGCTAAGCGCATTCGCAACATATTCGTCCACATTTTCAGACCAGCGTACGATATCGATTTTCTCGCCTTTGAGTTCATTTACGATCGTTTGAACGCGCAACCCTTTTTGTCCGACGCAAGAACCGACAGGATCAACCTCGGAATTACGCGTATGGACAGCAATCTTGGAACGGAAGCCGGCTTCCCGGGCAACTGAACGGATTTCAACGACGCCGTCATAAATTTCTGGAACTTCAAGCTCGAAAAGTCGTTTTAAGAGGCCTGGATGCGTACGAGATAAAATGATTTGAGGGCCTTTGGTCGTATTCTCAACCTTCGTAATATACGATTTGACGCGATCGCCATGCTTAAACTTGTCAGTCGGCATAAGCTCAGTCAGCGGCATCACGGCTTCAACCTTGCCTAAATCCACAAATAAATTACGTACATCCTGACGCTGAACGATCCCATTCACGATATCTTCTTCTTTGTCGATAAACGCGTTGTAAATAAGCCCCCGCTCTGCTTCGCGAATGCGCTGCGTGACGACCTGCTTTGCCGTTTGGGCAGCAATTCTTCCGAAATCACGCGGTGTAACCTCGATTTCCGCAACATCATCGAGCTGATAATGAGGATTAATTTCGCGTGACGCCTCCACTGTAATTTCCAGACGCGGATCAAGCACCTCGTCAACGACCGTTTTGCGCGCATATACTTTTATTACGCCAGTATGGCGATTGATATCGACACGAACGTTTTGCGCCGTATTAAAGTTTCGTTTGTAGCTTGAGATAAGCGCAGCCTCGATCGCCTCCAGGAGAACGTCTTTGGTAATCCCCTTATCTCTTTCGATTTCCTGCAATGCTTCAATAAAATCCATGCTCATCGGAATGGAGTTCCCCCTTTCAATATATAAAACGATTGCTTGCCGGATAATCTTAGAAAACGATTGCTAATCTTGCGCTTGCAACCTTCGTATAGGGAATCGTATGGTCCTTCTTGCCGACGCGAATAATCACATCTTCACCGTCAAATGAAAGCAGCAGCCCTTCAAATTCTTTAGCGCCGCTAATCGGTTCATATGTCGTTATGTAAACGTGCTTACCGATTGCTTTCGTCACATCTTCTTGTTTCTTGAGCGGTCTCTCTGCCCCGGGCGAAGAAACCTCTAGAAAATAAGCGTCTGTAATCGGATCGTTCTTATCCAATTGTTCGCTTACGAATTCACTAATACGGCCGCAATCATCGATATCGATGCCGCCTTCTTTATCCACGAATATCCGTAAGAAGAAATGGCTTCCTTCTTTTACATATTCAATATCAACCAGTTCAAATCCATTACTGTTGAGATAGGGCCCAACCATTTCCTCAACGGCGGTTTTGATTTTGGGTGTACTCAAATTGGGTTGACCTCCTGTTTATACGCACTATGCCATTTTGCCAAATACAAAACGTAAAGAGTGGGTTTCCCCACTCTTCTGCATCAAAGTCTTTATCATCATCATTGCCAGAAAAATTATAACATAACCGCATAAGGGTGACAAGAAATCTTTTCTAGTCGGCTCTTCGTCAAAACAACGAAAGCTGATTCGATTCCGGCAATCCGCGGAAGCATCCCATACTCCCGAGCACCTCAATAATCGTTTTAGTCGCCTTGGATTTCATTTGGAAATCCTCAATTGACAGGTACTCGCCTTCCGCTCTGGAAGCAGCGATATTACGGGCTGCATTATCACCGATTCCGGCAATTGCAGCAAACGGCGGAATGAGCGAATCTCCGTCAACAAGAAATTTCGTTGCATCTGACCGGTACAGGTCGATCGGTTTAAAGGAGAAACCCCGCGCTGTCATTTCCAGCGACATCTCCAATTGCGAGACCATATTTTTCTCTTTCGGCAGCGCGTTAAAGCCTTTCGCTTCTATTTCGATCAACTTGCGCAGGATCGCATCATAGCCTTGGCAAAGCAGTTCCAGATCAAAATCATCGGCACGTACCGTGAAGTACGTCGCATAATATTCGATGGGGTGATACAGCTTGAAATATGCGGTTCGAACAGCCGAAATGACGTATGCTGCCGCATGGGCCTTCGGGAACATATACTCAATGCGCAAACAAGAATCAATATACCATTGAGGCACCTTGCAGCGCTTCATTTCTTCGATCCACTCCGGTGTAAGACCTTTACCTTTACGTACGCTTTCCGTTATTTTGAATGCGAGACCTGCGTCCATGCCTGCCTTATATATTAAATAAAGCATAATATCATCACGACAGCCGATTACTGTCTTAATGTTACATGTGCCGTTTTTGATAAGCTCCTGAGCGTTGCCCAGCCAAACTCCAGTGCCATGCGACAGTCCGGAAATTTGCAGTAAATCCGCAAACGAAGAAGGCTGCGTTTCCTGAAGCATCTGACGAACGAATTTGGTTCCCATCTCGGGAACGCCGTAAGTAGCTACCGATGAACGTATCTTTTCGCCTGGCACTTTAAGTGCTGCCGTTGAGTTAAACATGCTCATTACCTTGGGATCGTTCATGGGAATCGTCGTTGGATCAATGCCCGTTAAGTCCTGCAGCATCCGCATCATGGTTGGATCATCGTGCCCGAGAATATCGAGCTTGAGCAGATTCTCATCGAAAGCATGGTAATCAAAATGGGTCGTTTTCCATTCTGCATTTACATCGTCTGCAGGAAACTGGACCGGCGTGATATCTTCAACTTCAATGTAATCCGGAACAACAACGATACCGCCTGGATGCTGGCCCGTACTGCGCTTAACTCCCGTACAGCCGCTTGCAAGTCTTGAAAGCTCAGCCCCGCGCCATTTTTTGTTATGCTCTTCTTCATATTTTTTCGCAAAGCCGTATGCCGTTTTCTCAGCGACTGTTCCGATCGTACCCGCACGGAATACGCTTTTCTCGCCAAACAGTACTTTCGTATAGTTATGCGCTATCGGCTGGTAGTCACCGGAAAAGTTAAGATCGATATCGGGGACCTTATCGCCTTTAAAGCCAAGGAACGTTTCAAACGGAATGTCCTGACCTTCCCCCTTCATCGGTTTACCGCAATTCGGGCATAGCTTGTCAGGTAAATCGAATCCGCTTGGTATGCTGCCATCCAAGAACCATTCGCTGTGACGGCATTCTGAGTTTTTACACAAATAGTGGGCGGGCAGCGGATTAACCTCGGAAATACCGAGAAAAGTAGCTACGACCGATGAACCGACTGAGCCCCTAGAGCCTACGAGATATCCGTCCGCATTCGATTTTTTCACGAGCTTTTCCGAAATGAGGTAATTGGCCGAAAATTTAAATTTAATGATAGGAATAAGCTCTTTCTCCAAACGATCGATAACGACTTGCGGAAGATTCTCTCCATACATCGACTTTGCCGTATCGTAGCATGTGTTTCGAATTTCCTCGTCGGCACCTTCAATGTTTGGCGCGAAAAGTCCGGTTGGGAACATATCGTAGGGTTCAAAACGGTCCGCAAGCTCGACCGTATTCGTCACGACGACTTCACGCGCTCTCGCCTCTCCTAAGAAAGCGAATTCTTCCAGCATTTCTTCCGTTGTCCGGAAATGAGCATCAGGTTTCCGTATACTCTTGAGCGGGCTGAAGCCTGTAATGCCGTGAATTGTAATATCACGGTACATCTTGTCGCGCGGATTCAAGTAATGGACATTGCCAGTCGCGATGACAGGTTTTCCAAGCTCATCACCAATTTGGCATATACGCCGATGCGCTTGTTCAATTTCGGCTCTGCTTCCGACTAAGCCCTTTTCCACTAGATGCATATAAAAATCAATCGGCTGAATCTCGAGCACATCGTAGAAACGCGCTACCTCAACGGCTTCCTCATACGACTTATTCAGTACCGTTTCAAAAAACTCGCCTTTCTCGCAGCCGGAAATAACGAGTATACCTTCACGCAATTCAACAAGCTTGCTTTTCGGTATGGTAGCCACCCTTTTGAAAAATTCCGTGTGCGAAAGCGAAATGAGTTTAAACAGATTTTTCTTTCCTGCCGCATTCAAAGCGTAAATATTGCAATGGAAAGGGCGTGAATTCGATAAGTCCATGCCCACATAATCGTTTAATTGATGCAGATTCGTAATGTTTCGTTCAGCTGCATCGGCGATCAGACCGTACAAAATACCGCCTAATGCTAGTGAGTCATCGACCGCGCGGTGATGATTTTCAAGGCTGATCTTGTATTTGTCGGCAAGCGTATTAAGACGGTGGTTTTTTAGAGAAGGATGGATAAAGCGTGCAAGCTCCAGTGTATCCAGAACAGGATTTTTAAGCTCGGGCATTCCGAGCGCTTTGCAATTAGCTTGCATGAAGCCGATATCGAAGCGCGCATTATGCGCGACAAGTACGTCATCACCGATAAATTCAACGAATTCACGCAGCTTTGGCTCCAGCTCAGGCTGGCCTTTGACCATATCGTCGGTAATATTCGTTAACTGAGTGATGTGATAAGGTATTTTCTCATGCGGATCGATCAGAGTCGAAAATCGGTCGATTTCTTTGCCTTCACGCATTTTAACGCCGGCGAGCTCAATAATCTTATTATTAATGACCGATAAACCGGTCGTCTCTATATCGAATACGACATACGTTGCCGAAGCCAGCGGCTCAGGCCTAGACTCCAGCACCATTGGAACCGCATCATTCACGACATTTGCTTCTAGCCCGAAGAGTACTTTTATGCCGTTTTTTTTCGCCGCTTTATTCGCATCCGGATAACATTGCACGTTGCTGTGATCGGTTATGGCAATGGCCTTATGCCCCCATTTTGCCGCTGTTTTCACATATACATCTACGGGGGTAACGGCGTCCATCGCGCTCATTGTCGTATGGAGGTGAAATTCCACTCTCTTCTCCTCCGCTTTATCCATTCGGTCTGGAGGCGACTTAACCTCATGCAGGTCGTTTGGCATCATCACAAGCTCGGGCTCCTGCATAAAGCGGTCATACTCGATACGTCCGCGCGCCTTGACCCATTTTCCGTTAGCAAGCTGATTTAAAATTTTAACGTCGTCCTTCGTCTTTGCAAACATTTTCATCGCGATGGAATCCGAGAAATCCGTTACGTTAAAGGTAAATAGTGTGCTGCCGTTGCGCAGCTCTTTCACATCAAGGCCAAACACGGCACCCTGAACCGTTATTTTCTTCTCTTCCTCCATAATGTTCATCAGCGGGACAGGCTCTTCTTTAATATCATAGCCGACTGCGAGACGAACCTCTCCCTCATCCACGGGATCCGATTCCGATTCCGATTGCGAACTGGCCATTAGCTGCTGCACATACTCACGTTCTTCTTGCATAATACGAAGGGCGTACTCATCAATGATTTCTTGCCTTGTTTCACTTACAATCATTTTCACTTTGCATGAGCGTTGAAAATAATGACTGTAAAAACGGATAATTTCATCGTCCAGACGTTTTTTGCGGGCCATTTCGAGACCGGTGTTATCGAGAAGAGATAACGTCAATACATCGCCCTGGACCTCGATACTCGCTTTTTGCAGCCAGCCGTTAGCGGAAGCTATTTCTCGCTGCGCCCATTCCATAAACAATCCCCAATATTGCTGAACGATTGACTCGGTTTCCACAATCGGATCATAGACGAACACAAATGAAACCTTGGCGATATGCTCGAATTTCATTCTTACCGCTTGACAAAAGCCGTTATAGGCCTGTAAAGGAACCATGGACGTTTTGCCGATGCAAAACGTCCATTCCCTGTTGCTGTTGCTAACGATAACTTGATCCATATAACCATCTTGAAAATAAGTAAGAATAAGTTCCTGCGGCAGCTCTGACTGCTGTAATAGCAGTTCAAAGCGCTGCCTCTTGGCTGCGGTTTGGCTCATAAAACTCCACTCCTTAAGATCCGAACCGAACTAGCTTCAGTCCTTAATAAGCACGTGCAAATACGACAGTATGCTGAGCACCATCTCCGCACACCAAACATGTTTTCTTCTGAACGGTCGGCGCAAAAGGAATATTACGACTTGTCGCGCCCGTTTCTTCTTTTACCTGCTTCTCGCATGCTGCGGAGCCGCACCATCCGGCTTCTACAAAACCGCGCTGCTCCTCGAGGAAGCTTCTCATTTCATCCAAAGTATCTACTGAACGCGAATTATCGATACGGAATTGTTTAGCCCGATTGAACATTTCGTCATGAGTTTCTGCTAAGAAAGCCTCGACTTCGGCTACTAGAATCGATTGCTGCACGATACGTTTCTCACCAGTTATGCGTGAAACAAGGACAACTTGTCCATTTTCCATATCGCGAGGTCCGAGCTCAAGACGCAGCGGTACGCCGCGCATTTCATATTCATTGAATTTCCAACCCGGACTAACGTCAGCGCGGTCGTCAACGCGAACACGCACGCCTGCTTTTTTCAGTTCGGCGTAAAGCTCATCAACGCGGCCAACAACCTGCTCGCGCATTTTCGCAGGTCCAATCGGAATCATGATAACTTGCGTCGGAGCTACCTTCGGCGGCAATGCAAGACCGCGATCATCGCCATGAACCATAATAAGCGCACCGATAAGACGCGTGCTTACTCCCCAAGATGTGGTATGAGCAAATTGAAGCGTATTTTCACGGTCCAGAAACTTAATGTCGAAAGCGACAGCAAACTTCGTGCCCAAATAATGCGAGGTGCCCGCTTGCACGGCCTTTCCGTCCTTCATCATCGCCTCGATTGAATACGTATCAACCGCGCCCGCAAATCTCTCCGATGGCGTTTTCTCGCCTTTTATGACCGGTATCGCAAGGAATTCCTCTACGAATTGCGTGTAAACTTCCAGCATTTGCATCGTTTCTTGACGAGCGTCCTCTTCCGTTTCATGAGCGGTGTGGCCTTCCTGCCACAGAAATTCGCTTGTCCGCAAGAAAGGCATCGTCCGCTTCTCCCAACGTACCACGTTTGCCCACTGATTGATCAGCAATGGCAAATCGCGATACGATTGAATCCATTTCGAATACATATGCCCGAACATCGTTTCCGAGGTCGGACGGATAGCGAGCCGCTCCTCCAGCTTCTCGCCTGCAGCTTCAGTTACCCAAGGCAGCTCAGGGTTGAAGCCTTCGACATGCTCCTTCTCTTTCTGGAAGAAGCTCTCCGGAATAAATAATGGAAAATAGGCATTCCGGTGACCGGTTTCCTTAAATCTACGATCGAGATCACGTTGGATATTTTCCCAAAGCTCATAGCCCTCCGGACGGAATACGATACAGCCGCGTACCGGCGAGTAATCCATAAGCTCTGCTTTTTTAATAACATCTAAATACCATCTGGAGAAATCCTCACTTTGCGGCGTGATTTCCGTTACAAACTGTTTATCTTTAGACATAAGCAACTGACTACTCCCCTCTTACCAATCGTAAAATATCATTATAGGTTACAACCAGCATCAACAGCATGATGAGCGCAAAGCCTACGAAATGGACCATGCTCTCCCGGTTAGGATCAATGGGACGACGTCGAATCGCTTCAATCCCGAGGAAAATCAGACGGCTTCCGTCAAGCGCCGGTATAGGAAGCAAATTAAATATCCCTAAATACAGACTGAGTAATGCTGTCCAAGACGTAAGCTGTGCAATGCCCTGCTGTGCAATTTGACTCGTGACTTCCGCAGTTCGCACAGGCCCGCCCAAATCATCCAACTTGAATTCACCAAAAATTAGCTTTTTGAAGCCTTCAAATATGCTGATCGTCATATTTTTCATGAGCTTAGCCGCACCTGTAAACGTTTCTGAGAACGTAGCGGCACGAGTCGGCAATGCCGCGGTGATTCCCACCTTGCCCACTCCCTCTTCGTTAGGCTGAGGGGTAATCTCGATTTGCTGAGCTTTGCCGTCACGAATAATATCCATTTTAACAGGGACATTAGGTGATTTACCGATTATATCGATCATTTTATCAAAATCGGCACCGATTTTAACTCCGTTAACCGCATCAATAACGTCTCCCTTACGCAAATTCGCTTTGTCCGCGGGCATACCGTCTGTAATTTCATTAACGAATAGCTTATCCGGCGATTCAACCGGAATACCCGCCATTTGAATGTATGCGGCGAACAATACGAAGGCAAGAACAAAGTTCATTAACGGACCGGCAAATATAGCGAGCGCGCGTTGCCCGACCGTCTTGCTTCCAAACTGCCTGTCAACGGGAGCAATCTGCGTTTCTTTTCCTTTGGTTATCATTAATGCTTGAGGATGCACCGAGTAAGTCTCGTTATCACCTTCTACATTCAAGGTAACGGAAAGCTTGCGTTCCAAATCAATATGAACAACTTCGCCGCGAATAACGCCGCTCCGTTCATCAAGTCGATCTAAATAAAGTCTCGTAACCAAGTTTTCCTTCACTCGCATGGCAATCGTTTGGCCTGCCTGTACATCGACGATCTCCGGATCTTCACCCGCCATGCGAACGAAACCGCCTGCCGGAATAAGTCTTAGCGTATATCTCGTCTCTCCCCGTTTGATGGAAAACAGCTTAGGCCCGAAACCTATGGCAAACTCACGAACTAATATACCTGCGCGTTTCGCGAAAAAGTAATGACCCCATTCATGAATCGTTACGATAACGAAAAAAACGAGTATAGTCAAAAAGACGACTTGAATCATATGCATTAAGCTTAAGCCTCCTGTTCGTTACGGCCTGTACATAGATTATCATTATTCTCCCGTCCGATACAAGAGAACCGTTTTTTCATGCTCAATTACACGGATTCTGCCAACCTTCGAGCCCATGCATCCACTTCTGCTATCATCTGCAAATCATTCAAATCGGAAACTTCATGCTTACCGAGTACCGTCTCCAAAATTCGTTCGATATCAAGAAATGCGATTTCACCCTTTAAAAAGCGGGCGACTGCTACTTCGTTCGCTGCATTAAAGACGGTAGGTGCTGATTGTCCCATTCGGCCACATTCAAAGGCCAACCTTAAGCAGGGATATCTGGCAAAATCCATCTCTCTAAAATGCAGCTTGCCGATTTCGGCTAATTGGAGCCTGTTTGTCGGAGTCGCATTACGTTCCGGATGGGATAAAGCATATTGAATCGGAATACGCATGTCCGGCAATCCAAGCTGAGCAATAATGCTGTGATCAGAAAACTCCACATAAGAATGAATAATGCTTTCCGGATGAATAATGACATCTATTTGCTCATATGTAACATCAAACAGCCATCTTGCCTCGATGACTTCCAAGCCTTTATTGACCATCGTTGCGGAATCGATCGTAATTTTTGCGCCCATTGACCAATTCGGATGATTCAACGCTTCGGCGACCGTTACGCCCTCCAGCTGTTCCCTGCTGCGGTCACGAAAGGAGCCGCCTGATGCTGTAAGCGTAATTTGCTTCACGGCTTGGCGATTTTCCCCGTTCAAACATTGAAAGATGGCTGAGTGTTCGCTGTCTATCGGCAGTATCTTTACATTACGTTGCTTCGCCCGCTCCATAACGATATGCCCAGCCGTAACTAACGTTTCTTTGTTTGCCAAGCCAATCGTCTTCCCTGCATGAATAGCCGCCAATGTAGCCGGCAGCCCTCGGCTTCCAACGATAGCTGTCACGACGATATCTGCTTCAGTACCGGCGGCTACCTCTATCAGCCCCTCTTCGCCGTAAACGACTCTTGTACCTGCAGGCAAATGAGGTTTAACGGCATCTGCGTCCATTTTAGACGCAAGGCTCACGATAGCAGGTTTGAATTGCTTCGCTTGTTCTATGATCAAATCCACGTTAGAACCTGCGGAAAGCGCTACAACCTTATACCGTTCCGGGTCATGTGCAATAATATCCAGCGTTTGGGTTCCGACAGAGCCCGTCGAGCCCAATATGCTTATTTTTTTCATATAAAACCCTCCTGAGTTAAACGGGGAGAAGCTCCGTTAGCCATAACAACGGAAATACGATAAGCCAACTGTCACAACGGTCAAGGACACCGCCATGTCCCGGTAACAGCGAACCTGTATCCTTAATATTTCTGACACGCTTGTAGGCCGATTGAATTAAATCTCCGAACTGACCCGCTACGGCTGCTATTAATCCAATAAGCAATGCTTTTGGCCATTCAATAAGCTCAGAAGCCGTCAAAGCGAACACAGCGGATACTGCAAGCGATAATAATACACCGCCTAAAGCTCCTTCAATGGTCTTATTTGGACTAATAGACGGCCAAAGCTTCGTTTTACCGAATGCGCGGCCAAAAAAATAAGCGCCGATATCCGATGCCCAGATGCAGAAAAAGGTAAGGAATGTCCAAAACAGTCCATTCTGCTCCATTTGTCTAATCTCAATCATAGCAACAAAGCCGTAACCTACATATAAAGCGCCAAGCAACATGAGCGCGGCGCCGTCAAGGGTCGTTCTGTTTTTTGTAATGACAGTTACCGCAAGCAATAGGAACGCCAGCATCCAAAGAATCGTTAAATCCGAAGGCATTTTGATTCCCCACTCGGCCCATGGCAGCACGAACAGAAGCACGCTCGCATATCCGAGCAATGAAGACGGATCCGACCATGCTACTCCATTCATTCGCACATATTCTGTAAAACCGATGATCGCCAGCAGAACCAATAATCCGGTATATAACCACCCTCCGAATATGGCTATGCTAATGAACAGAGCCCCTGCTATAACGCCCGTAATAATTCGTTGTTTCAATGAAAAGTCACACTCCGTTACTTGAAGCTACAATCCACCATATCGACGTGCACGGCGCTGATATTCCAAAATAGCCTGCTGAAAATGCTTTTCCGTAAATTCGGGCCAATACACATCGGTAAACCATAATTCGCTATACGCTAACTGCCACATCATAAAATTGCTAAGACGTAGTTCACCGCTCGTACGGATAAGCAAATCTGGGTCCGGCATGCCGCTTGTCAGCAATCGATCTGCCATAACTTTATCGTCAATATCCTCTATAGCTATACGTCCTTGCTGTACATCAGCAGCGATATCTTTCACGGCTTCCAGCATTTCTTTGCGGCTTCCGTAATTTAAAGCGAAATTAAGTACAAGTCCGGTATTATTTGCCGTTTTGACGATTGCCTCATCCACTGCGCTTATCGTAAACGATGGCAAATCCTTTTTTTGTCCCATCATTCGAACCTGTACGTTATTCGCAATTAGTTCTTCTAATTCAATTTCCAAAAACTGTTGGGGCAATTTCATAAGAAAATCCACTTCAGCTTTCGGGCGTTTCCAATTTTCAGTTGAAAATGCATACAACGTCAAATATTTGACGCCAAGCCGATCTGCTTCAATTGTAATACGTTTGACCGCTTTCATGCCGGAATGATGACCTGCCATTCGTGGCAATCCACGATCTTTAGCCCAGCGGCCGTTCCCGTCCATTATAATGGCAACATGCTCAGGCACATTCTCAATGGCCCCAGGTTCATTCGGCTGTAGGGATGATTTGCCAAATTTGGCCCAAAGTCGCTCGATCATCTTACTCCCCCCAACCGAAATCAAAACCAAACCCCACCTGTCGGAGGGGCCCAGAGTTTCATTATACTTCCATAATTTCTTTCTCTTTGGCTGATAGCACTTTATCTACTTCAGCTATGAATTTATCCGTTGCCTTTTGAATATCTTCTTGATGGCCGCGGGATTCATCTTCGGAAATCGCTGTTTTTTCCAGCTTCTTAATCGCGTCATTAGCGTCACGTCGGATGTTACGGATCGCTACCTTTGCTTCCTCGCCGAACTTCTTCGATGTCTTCACCAGCTCCGCGCGACGTTCTTCCGTAAGCGGCGGGATAGAAATACGAATCGACACACCGTCATTTGAAGGATTAAGGCCTAAATCCGATTTCATGATCGCTTTCTCTATTGCGCTCATGGACGATTTATCCCAAGGCTGTATGAACAGCGTGCGGGAATCAGGCGTATTAATATTAGCCAGCTGATTAAGGGGCGTCATTGCACCGTAATACTCGACTTGTATACGATCAAGTAATGCTGGATTCGCTTTGCCTGCGCGCAGCGACGATAAATCGCGCTTCATTGCCGCAATGGCTTTTTCCATGCGCTCTTCTGCATTTTTTTTGATATCCTGAGGCATTATTTCGCACTTCCTTTCACTATCGTTCCGATTTTCTCACCGAGCACGACGCGTTTAATATTCCCTTTCTCAGTGATCGCAAAAACGATTAGCGGAATATTATTGTCCATGCATAGTGAGGATGCTGTCGAATCCATAACACCTAAATTGCGATTGAGCATATCAAGATAAGTCAGCTCCTCGAACTTCTCAGCTGTACTATCTTTGAATGGATCAGCTGAATAAACACCGTCCACTTTATTTTTTGCCATTAATATGACTTCAGCTTCAATTTCAGCCGCACGAAGAGCTGCCGTCGTATCCGTTGAGAAAAACGGATTACCCGTTCCAGCAGCGAAAATAACGACGCGGCCTTTTTCCAAATGACGAATTGCACGACGTCTAATATAAGGCTCGGCAATTTGCTGCATAGCAATCGAAGTTTGAACACGGGTTGGGACATCAATTTGTTCCAATGCATCCTGAAGAGCAAGCGAGTTCATCAAAGTGGCCAGCATGCCCATGTAATCAGCCGTGGCACGGTCAATCCCCTTCGCCGAACCTGCGATGCCACGCCATATGTTACCGCCGCCGACAACGATGGCTACTTCTACGCCAAGCGCAACAACCTCTTTCACTTGATCAGCAATAGAAGAAATGACAGACGCTTCTATACCATAGCCTTCCTGTCCGGATAATGATTCACCGCTTACTTTCAAAACGATACGTTTATACACAGGATGTTCCAACATTTATACCTCCATCACGCACCTCAGCTGCTGAGGTCCTTCAAATATGTTCTAATCATACAAGCAGGCGGGGCGGACGCCCCGCCCCGCCTATGCGTTCGGATTAAAGTTTCGCTTGAGCCATTACTTCTTCTACGAAGTTGTCTACTTTTTTCTCAAGGCCTTCACCGAGTTCGTAACGAACAAAGCGACGGATCGATATATTCTCGCCAATAGCGCTAATTTTTTCATTCAGCAAAGTCGAGATCGTTTTATCTGGATCTTTAATGAAGGATTGCTCAAGCAAGCAATACTCTTCATAGTATTTTGAAATACGGCCTTCAACCATTTTCTCAACGATTTTCTCAGGCTTACCTTCATTAAGTGCTTGAGCCTTCAAAATTTCGCGTTCTTTTTCAAGCTCATCGCCAGGAACCTCTTCACGACGAACGAATTTCGGATTAGCTGCAGCGATTTGCATCGCAACGTCTCTAGCGAATTCACGGAATTGATCCGTCTTAGCAACGAAGTCCGTTTCGCAGTTAACTTCAACGATTACACCAATACGTCCGCCAGCATGGATGTATGACTCAACTACGCCTTCTGTCGCAATACGTCCAGCTTTGTTAGCTGCTGCTGCCAAACCTTTCTCACGAAGCAAAGCAATCGCTTTATCGATATCGTTGTTTGTTTCATCCAAAGCTTTCTTGCAATCGAGCATACCTGCTCCTGTTCTTTCCCGTAGTTCCTTTACCGCGCTAGCACTAACTGCCATTATAAGCCCTCCTATAGGTTTCACGAAGCTGACTTTGCTTCGTAATGATGTACTTGTTGGATCTTTTACCAATTTTCACTGTTGAATTGCGTTCAAAAAAAGGGCAGTGAGAGGTTTATCACCATCTGACCACCCTTTGCTGACTAGCTAAACATCTCTAATTTAAGCCGTTGTTTGCTCGCCTTGATTAGCTTCAACGATTGCATCAGCCATTTTCGACGTCAACAATTTAACGGCACGAATCGCATCATCGTTACCAGGAATTACATAATCGATTTCGTCTGGATCACAGTTCGTATCGACGATACCAACGATTGGAATACCAAGTTTACGAGCTTCTGCAACTGCAATACGCTCTTTGCGCGGATCGATAATGAACAACGCGCTTGGCAATCCTTTCATCCCTTTAATGCCGCCAAGGAATTTCTCCAAACGGTCTTTTTCTTTGCGAAGAATGATTACTTCTTTCTTAGGCAGAACCTCGAAAGTGCCGTCCTCTTCCCATTTCTCTAGCTGCTTCAAACGGTCGATACGCTTTTGAATCGTTTGGAAGTTTGTCAAAGTTCCGCCTAACCAACGTTGGTTAATGTAGAAGTTGCCGCAACGTTCTGCTTCTTCTTTCACGGAATCTTGAGCTTGTTTCTTCGTACCAACGAACAACATAGTGCCGCCGTCCGCTGCAATCGATTTAACAAAGTTGTAAGCTTCGTCAACTTTCTTAACCGTTTTTTGCAAATCGATAATGTAGATTCCGTTTCTTTCTGTGAAGATATAACGATCCATCTTCGGGTTCCAACGACGAGTCTGATGACCGAAGTGTACCCCAGCTTCTAATAGCTGTTTCATGGAAATAACCGCCATTTCTTCAACACCTCCTGTAATGGTTTTTTAGTGCTCCTCCGCTAGTCGCATCTTTTGTCAAAACTTCCGCCGGGCGAAAGCACCATTTGACAAAATTGACCTGCGTGCGTTTTTAACACCGTCAATTAATATACCATATATACATTCCTTGCGCAACATTCGTTTACAAAAACACAAGCTAGTCCGTTGAAGTCTCATCCGTGAGTGAATCCGCTTGTTGCTTTGTTAATGGCTGACCAGTCACGATTGTAATCGCTTCGTCGACGGATATACCTTCATGAAATAAAAAATAACCGGCGCGGACCAGTTTTTTCGACTTTTTCATTTGATTTACGAATGCGGTATTGCTCTGAATAACGTTGTGCTTCGCAAGCAAATCCGCCGTTACGGTCAGACTGGAGCCCGCTTCAATATGAATGACATGCCTGACCGCCGGCTTCGTCATGGCTTTTTCTTCTATCGCAGCAAATTGATCATCATTCTCGGCTGCTTCTTTACTGCTTTCAGCGGGCTGTTTCGTAGTAGCAGGCGGCTCGATTTCAACCTCTGCTTCTTTCTTCGTTTGCTCGTCTATTTTGGCAGAGTCACGCTCTGCCTTCAGCAGTGCATCCACTTCAGCCTGCGTAAATAGCTTCTCACTCGTGTCGTTATTAATTTGCTTCAGATTCTGGTTGCTTTGCTCTCCGAGCAGCATGAGTTGAAATAGTAATGCGCCTAAAATAATACCTGCGCCGAAGCCCATTAAAAATATTCGGTTTTTAAGCATGAGCAGCCGCCTCCTGCTTCGCAAGCTGAATAATGAGCTGAACCTCTCCTTTATTCATCCCTAGTTTTTTGGAAATCGATTCAATCGATTTTCCTTGATCATATAGTAGAAAAAGCTCTGAATAACGAGCATGGATGGTAGGGATAGAGACAGGCTCCATTATTACTGCTTCTGTGAGCTGCTTCTTCGGAGTTTCTGAAAGAAGCTGGACAACAGGCCTTTCATTCGTTAACTTAAGCTGTTCTGTTAGCGATTCGCAAATGCGTTCAAGTTCAACTATACGCTTCTCCTTGTGATCAGCATCCTTTTTAGCAGCCTGCTGCGCATTCGTTACAAGTTGAACGAGTTCCTGATTATCCTTCTCCATGTTTTCCATAAACTGCTCAAGTGCGTTTTCCATGTTTTGCACGGTCTGATCTGGTAGCATAACGTTCTGTTTCTTGCGCGGCATCACCATAGCGCCAACAAAGACAACCGCACCGAGCAATAATAGATATGGTAAGTAAGGTTGCATCGCTTCATACCTGCCTTTCGAAAGTCATAATCATTCACTCCTTTTTTGCGGCGCATTCGGGTTATTCAAGTAGAATACGGCATCAGCACAATATCCCCCTCCGAGTAACGGAACGAAACACGCTGAGCAGAATCCTTTACAAACTTGGTATATCTGCCGATTACGATTTTCGTGCCGCCAAATACAGTGTTAGTTACGTCAACCTTGGAACTGTCGCTGTCCTCAAGCGTTCTTTCAATTTCGAGAATCCGTTCTTTTGCTTGATCGTTCTCCAGAACCGTTTGTCGCTTCGTAGCCGTTAGCTTAATCCTCAATGCGAGTTTATCTTGCGTTATAAGACCTGAAGCCGCTAATTGGTCGAGTATCGCCAGCGCTTTATCCGTTTTGTCCAAATTATCTGCATGTTGCTTGATATTCATCCTTAATTCAAGCAGCTCGGTCCGATATTCGGGTTTCACCCCTACCTCGATTGAGGTTGCGGTTGACATGGAATTTCCGATAGTTCTCGCACTAACGAGATCTCCTGCCTGTATGCTCCCCCCTACGATTAACCCTTTAGCGCCTGAGCAAATGACGCTTTTGCCAGCCTTCACATGTGAATGCATGATGCTTTGCGACACGAGCACGTCTTCGCCGGCGATTACGTTCCCATCCTGAATAAAGGAGCAGCGGACATTCCGTCCTGCTTTCACATAACCTTTATTACCAGCTAAGATTCCGCCCGTTATTTCAACAGAGCCTTCCGATTCAATTTCTGCACCTTCTACTCCGCCAATTACTCTAATATCGCCCGAAGCCCGGATGCGAAAACCGCTGAGCACATTACCGCGAATGACGACGGTTCCGACAAAATCAATGTTTCCAATGCTGTAATCCACATCGCCGTTTACTTCATATACCGGAAAAACATTTATTTTCTCTTTGTCAGTCATCGTTATTAAACCGTCAATAGCGGCATACATAGCGGTCTGATCAACATTGACTACGACGTTTTTACCCACCTTGAACCTGGCCTGCTTGCCAAGCTTAGGAGGTATCAACTCCCCCGTTACTGTCTTGCCTGCCGGTCCAGGCTGAGGTTCGAATCGCTCTGCAATCAATTGTCCTCGCTTTACGTTTTTAAGCTGGACGACTTCCTTGAAATCTACCTTTCCATCTTCGAGCTCAGCAGGACGATTGTACTTTTTCTCCATATCATAAACTAGCTTTACGAATCCGTCATTCCCCGGAACGGGCGGATCACCCTGGGCAATGAGCGTTTGTTCCTTGCAGTAAGCAAGCGGGTTAGTTCCAATTTGACTCAGCACTTCAGCTCGGAGTCCATGGATAATACCTTTGCTGTGCAAGAAACGCTCAAGCTCTTCTGCGTTACAGGCAAACTCATCTGTCATTCGGTTAAATGTTAAAAAGGCAGACAGCTTATCGACTGATGTTTGAATACGCAGGTATGATTCCAATTGTTGATTGTCCACCTTACTCCCCCCCTCTCTAATGCTGCATGAGTTGATCTTTATTTTTAGCCAACGCTCCGCGAAGCCGCAAGATGGCTTTCGAATGGAGCTGGGAAATTCTCGAAGGTGACAGTGACATAACCTCAGCAATCTCACTTAGTGACAGTTCCTCATAATAGAACAGAGAAACGACGGTACGTTCCTTTTCGGTCAATCGTTCAATCCCATTTATCAACGATTCCTTCAAATAAAATTCATGCACTTTATAGTCCGGGTTTTTTGCCTTGTCATCGACAAGCAGCGACATTCTTGTTTCTGATTCCTCATCGCGTATCGGATCCTCTAAAGAAAATACGGTTGTTACCGCGATATCCTGGAGCATACTTATAAATTCCTTTTCCGATACTTGCAAGTACTCGCTAATCTCGGCATCGGTTACCGAACGCAGATAATGCTGCTCCAAGTACTGATACGCCTCTTCTACTTTTTTCGCCTTTTCACGTACCGAACGCGGAACCCAATCCCCTTGCCTTAAGCCGTCAATTATTGCTCCGCGAATGCGCCATGAAGCATAGGTTTCAAATTGCAAGCCCCGGCAATAATCGAACTTCTCAATCGCGTCGATCAGCCCCATAACGCCGTTGCTGGCTAGATCGTCTTTAATCACATTTTTCGGAAGTCCGATTGCCATACGGTTTGTAACATAATCTACGAGCGGCAAGTATTGTTCGATTAGCTGCTTCTTTGCTTCCAAATCGCTTTGTTCCTTCCAGGCTTGCCACAAATGGAAGTTTGTCAAATGAAGCGTCTTCTGCTCAATCATCGACTCACTCTCCTGTCAGGTGACGAATGGCTTTAACCAATTCCTCAGGCTGAGTATTTTTTGCAGATAACAATTGAGGAGGATTTAAAGGCCGAAAGTCTGCTGCCTCATTGGATGGAGTTTCAACGGACGGCGGTATCGCCCCATCCTGCAGCTGCGATTTAAGCAATTGATTCAGATCATACGTCTCATCAGGCGTCTGCATGTCAAACTGGTTTCCTTTACCAACATCCTGCTCCGAATGCTCTCCGACCAGGGACGGAGGCTGAAGGATGAAGGCCAACACTACGCGTACGCCATACGCAAGAACAAAAAAAGCGATGAAAGCATACACACTTCTAAGCAGCATGACCGAAATCGGATTATTGCCGATTGAGAAAGCTACCGTAAGTACGGTGCCGATCAGTCCAAATACGACATTCCATCGCCATGTTCCCAGCATATCAAATCTCCTTTATACCAAACTGCACACTTCTGATCGAAAGCAATCCATTCGTGCTGTCAAATTCAATCGTGCGTCCAAAACTTCCGCCCGTATCCTGAGCTAAAATCGGTATTTTAAACTTGTGCAGCATTTCGATGCATGATTCCACATTGCGCGGACCAATTCTCAAGGAATCGGAATGACCGGACATCGCAAACATTTGTGCGCCGCCAGCCATTTTAGCTTTCATCCGCTCTATGTAAGCTCCTGCTGCAACCATTCGATCAAGCAGCTCAGGTATGGCAGTATCCGCATATTTTGCAAGATTCATCTTGGTCTCTCGGGCAATATCTGAAGATGGCAGCATGACATGCGCCATTCCAGCCACCTTTCGAATCGGATCAAACAACGTAAGCCCTACGCAA
Organism: Paenibacillus alkaliterrae; assembly: GCF_021532375.1. Classification (GTDB taxonomy): domain Bacteria; phylum Bacillota; class Bacilli; order Paenibacillales; family Paenibacillaceae; genus Pristimantibacillus; species Pristimantibacillus alkaliterrae. The sequence goes on along the minus strand of NZ_JAKGAP010000002.1, from coordinate 210,046 downwards.
GATCCTAATCCGGTCGTTTTCAGAACGGCTCCTTCCGTTGCGATATTTAAGTCTGCCATGCCAACCTTGATCAAATTTTGTTGTATCATTCGCCGACGACTCCCAAAGCTCTAAAAATTTTATCGAACGATTCCGGATCAGGAATAAGAAAGAAATGACCTTCAAGCGACTGATGATCCTCCAGAAAAGTCGTTTCAATTAGTAAGGCTGAGTCGCCCATCTCGCCATATTGCATGAGTCCATAGCTGAGAATTGCACCTGCCATGTCGACCGCGACAGCTGGAACGGAAGGTGCCATCGACAAGTGAGTGAAGTCCGCCAAAGAAGATAAATACGAACCCGCCAAAATATTTCCTATCTCACATAAAGCCGACAGTTCCATCTCGGAGTAACCTTCTTGTACCTCTGCTTTTATCGAAAGCAGTTGACGGAGAAGCCGTTTGGCAGAAGCTTCTTCTATAATAAAAAACATGTTGCCCGGGGCTTCGCCTTCTACACGTAAGAACACCGCGATTACGATTTGCTCCGAGCCGCCAACACGTTCCGCTACTTCCTCAAAAGGAAGCAGGCTTACTTTAGGAACCGCCATGTCTACAGGCTTGTCTATCAAGCGGGACAATGCCGTTGCGGCATTTCCTGCACCGATGTTGCCGACTTCTTTTAGAACATCTAATTCAAATGCTTCAAAACGGCTATATAGACTCACTAGCTATACCTCAAGCTGTTCGAGTTGAATGATTTCATTTTTATTCAGTACTTCAGACAAATTCAACATGATGAGAAGTCGACCTTCACCAAGCTTCGCAATGCCTCTCAAATATTTTGCTTTAATCCCTCCGACTATTTCAGGCGGCAAATCGATCGTATCGGAGTCAATATCGATAACATCGTTCGCCGAATCAACGATAAAACCAACCTCAATGTCTGCGACGGATACAACGATGATTCTGGAGTTTTCGGTTGCCGTTGTTTCCGATAGGTTAAAACGTCCGCGCAGGTCGAGGACTGGAACGACGACACCGCGCAAATTAATAACGCCTTTAATAAAGCTTGCTGTTTTGGGTACGCGTGTAATTGGAGACAATCTTTCAATTGTTCGAACCTTATCGACTTCAATCCCATACTCTTCGTTGCCAAGCGCAAATACGATAACCTTTAACTCTTCTCCCATCGTAAAAACCTCCCTATTTGATCAGTGAATTCGGATCTACTATAAGTGCGACATAGCCGTCTCCAAGTATCGTTGCGCCAGAAATCGTTTCGATATTGGTTAAATATTTCCCTAATGACTTTAAGACAATTTCGCTTTGTCCGATAAATTCATCAACCATAACGGCTGCCCACTTTTCGCCCTTGCGGACAACGACAATTTCCGTTTCATCTTCGTCATTTTCGTTGAAATCTGGAGAATCCAGCACTTTACTTAAAGATATTAATGGGATAATACCGTTTCGGAACTCTATCATTCGATTTCCATGTACATTTATAATTTGCTCTTTGCGCAATATACCTGTTTCGACGATTGATGAAAGAGGTATCGCGTATTTCTCCGAACCAAGCTTGATCAGCATGGCTGAAATAATAGACAAGGTCAAAGGCAGCTGAACCGAGAACTTTGTCCCTCTTCCAAAAGCAGAATCAATCGTTACATTACCGCCTAAAGAGGTAATCTTCGATTTCACGACATCAAGTCCAACGCCGCGGCCCGAGATATCAGATATTTTATCGGCCGTGCTAAATCCGGCTGCAAAGATTAGCATATTGATTTCGTCTGGAGACAGCTGTTTAGCTTGCTCCTCCGTAACGACGCCATTCTTAATGGCCGTCTTCAAAACGCGCTCATGATGAATGCCTCTACCGTCTTCCTCCACCTCGATGAAGACATGATTGCCGCTGTGATAGGCTCTTAAATAAATGGTACCCGTTTCCGGCTTGCCTGCTGCAATTCTCTCTTCAACGGTTTCAATCCCATGGTCAACAGAGTTGCGAAGCAAATGAACAAGCGGATCGCCGATCTCATCAATAACCGTTCGATCAAGCTCTGTATCTGCGCCAGTAATAACAAGTTCAATCTTCTTATCTAATGATTTAGCCAAATCACGAATCATCCGAGGGAAACGATTAAATACCGAATCGACCGGTACCATGCGCAGCTTAAGGACAATGCTTTGCAAGTCCGAACTTACGCGAGTCATATGCTCAACCGTTTCCGTTAAATCAGAACGTTTAATCTCACTAGATAGCTGCTCGAGCCTAACGCGGTCTATGAGCAGTTCACTGAACAGATTCATTAACATATCCAGTCTTTCGATATCTACGCGTATCGTACGAGAAACGTTTGCAGGTGCAGGTGCGGCTTGTCCTTTTCTAGGAGCAGCTTCACGGGCAATTTCAGCCTTTGGCTTCACCGCAGAGGACTCTACCGTTGCTTCGACTGCTTCCGCAGCCGCCGCGGCAGGCGCGTTGCTGAGTACAGCCAATGTCTCTGAGTCAAGCGCCGTAACAACTATAGCTTCAATTTCCGATATATTTAAAAGTTGTCCTTGCAGCTCTTCTTGAGTCAAACCCGAAATCGTAAATACCGAGAAGGTGAAATCAAACTTCTCCTGCTCGATATCCTGGACGGACGGTACGGATTTAATAACTTCACCGTTTCGCTCCAGCACTTCGAATACCATATACGCGCGAACCGCTTTCAGCAAGCAATTATTGCGAATGGTCACATGAACATGATATACATGAAGTCCCGCTTCAATAGACTGCAGCAGGATGGAGGACTGAAACTCATCGAGAAGCATCCCGCCAGATGCGCTTGTTGATCCGTCGACCGTCGTTACTGCAGCCTCCAAAGGAGGCTGAGCGGCTTTGCCCGCACTGTAATCGCTTTTCAAAATGAGCTGCAACGAGGTAACGATTGCTGTTACATCAGCTTTTCCTGTGCCTCCTCCAACAATATCCTGCACCATCGTTTCAAGAGCATCCAAACCTTTGAATAAGGTGTCAAAAATAAAGCTGTCCATTTTAAGCTTGCTGTTTCGAACGAGATCAAGCACATTTTCCATCTCGTGGGTCAGCGCCGCCAAATCTTCATATCCCATTGTGGCAGACATCCCTTTCAGCGTATGAGCTGAACGAAATATGGTCTGAACAATACTAAGCTCCTCCGGCTCGCTTTCAAGTCGCAGTAAATTTTCATTCAAGGATTGCAGGTGATCATTTGACTCATCGATAAACATCGACAGATAGGCATTCATATCCATTTCCTAGCACCTCCTGTTAGTATGTCGAGCAGGTTTAGCCTGATTATTTCAACATTGCATGTATTAAATGAGATGCAATGTGTTGCAAAGGTAATATCGTATTGACATGCCCCGCTTCAATTGCAGAACGCGGCATACCATATACCACGCAGGTTTCCTCGGCTTCTGCAATTGTAGAATCGACGCCGCTCTCCACTAGCAGCTTCATCCCTTTGGCACCATCGCTGCCCATTCCAGTCATGATCACCGCATGTCGTTTCAGCTCACGAAACGTGGTCAAGGATTCAAATAGAACATCTACAGAAGGACGATGGCCATTGCGCTGCGGTTGCTCCGTGAGTAATATCGAGTAACCTGAACTGTCCTTCATGAGCTCCATGTGATAACCGCCCGGAGCAATGTAAACGACTCCTGCGGACACTTTTGCGCCTTGCTCGGCCTCAACGACCTTCAGCTCACTGAAGCTATCAAGCCGCTGCGCAAGTGATTTTGTGAATTTAGGAGGCATATGCTGAACCACAAGCACCGGAGCCGGAAAATCTTCGGGCAAGGAAGTAATCACCTCATGCAAGGCCCGTGGTCCGCCCGTCGAGGTACCCATTGCAACGATATGCCGGAATGCTGTTCTCTGCCCAATACCTTTTGGCTTATGCGGTACGGCAGGTTCGACAGCGGTTGCCGAAGAGTCCGCCTGCACATCTTTAACCGTCGGTTTCCGCGGCACATATGTCGATTTCACTTTACTAGTCGCCGCTTGCTCAGATTTATAATCTACAGAAGTAGTATGTAAAGGGGCGGCCGTCGGCTTTATCGGCTGATTATCCCTATTTACTGATAGGTTTGGCTCTAACCGTACCTTAACGGCAATCCGCAGTTTTTCAAGCAAAACCTCGCCTACTTGATGAATGTCGTTCGACAGGGTACTGGAAGGCTTGCGTATAAAATCGAACGCACCGAATTGCAGCGCTTTAATCGTCTCTCTCGTGTTGTCTTCGCTAATTCCCGAAAGCATAATAACAGGTATCGGGTTGAACTGCATGATTTGCTGCAGAGCTTCAATGCCGTTCATTAACGGCATTTCTAAATCTAATGTAACCGCATCGGGCTTCCATACGTGAATCGCCTCAATAGCCTCTTGGCCATTGCCTGCAGTAGCAACAATTGTAAACTGAGGATCCTGCACGATCAGATCGCTTATTATTTTTCGCATAAAAGCGGAATCATCGACAACAAGTACGCGATAGGGAGCCATTCTATTCCCTCCTTTCATTCAAAGGATTATCTTGAAAGCCTGAACATTTTATGCAAAAATCCTTTGACGCCGCCGCTATCCGCACGGCTCTGCGGTAATTCGAGATATTGCTTGGCAATCCTCTCAATGGCAGCGGTTGCTTCGCTTCCCGGAAAGGCGACGGAAAACGGAACCTGACGTTTTACTGCTTTAGAAACGTTAGGATCATCCGGCACGATTCCTAAGGATGGCAGTTTCGATTTCAGAAACCGTTCTGCGACTAAACTGATCTTATCTGCTGTTTGCTTTCCTTCTCGATAATCGGATGCCCGATTGACAATAAGCTTGAACTGAACGTCTGCATTCATCCCTTTTACCATTTTAATAAGCGCGTAAGCATCCGTTATAGAAGTAGGTTCCGGCGTCGTTACAACGATCGTTTCCTGTGCGGCGGTAATAAACTTAACCGTTTCCTTGGATAAACCGGCCCCTGTATCAAACAGGATGACATCATATTTACCATGCAGCTTGCTTATTTCTTCGGCGAAGCCATCTAATTGTTCAGGAGATAAATCCAGCAGGTCTTTGAAGCCTGAGCCTCCGGCAATAAAATGGAGTCCTTCAGGTCCCTCCTGAACGATATCCCAAATCGTCTTTTCCTGTTTAAGCAGGTGATACAAATTATACTGCGATGTTATGCCCATGAGCACATCGATATTAGCCATCCCGATATCGGCATCAAATACGAGCACCTTTTTGCCCAGCTTTTGCAGCGTCAAGGCGAAGTTCAGACTGAAATTCGATTTACCTACGCCGCCTTTCCCGCTTGTTACTGTGATGACGCGAGTCGTACGTCCCTCTTCTTGAAGCTCTCGCTGTTTAATTAAATGACGTAATGCTTCAGCTTGATCGTTCATCGGCTGCCGCTCCCTAACAAATGCTGGATGTACGAACGGACCTGGAACCTATTGATATCATCGGGAACGGTTTGGCCGCTTGCCATATACGTTGGATACAGTTCGAAATTCATGATCAGGTTAAAGATCGCCCCATAAACGGCCGTTTCATCAAGCTTCGTAAACAATACCTTTCGAACGCCATACTTACTAAAATGATCCGCAACCGCAGCCATATCCTTCGTTTTTCCAGTCATGCTAAGTACTAAAACCGTTTCGCTTGGCTCGCTTGATTGCAGCAGACTGTTCACTTCAGACACATGGAGCTCGCTCCGAAAATTGCGTCCAGCCGTATCCATATAAATCAAATCCCGCTCAGCAAGCTGCTTAAAGGCTTTCGGTAAATCCATCTGCGAGAAAACGACCTCCAATGGAACATTCAAAATATTCGCATACGTTCGAAGTTGATCAACGGCGGCAATACGGTACGTATCGGAAGTAATGAACCCAACCTTACGGCCTTGCTTGATCGTTTGCTCAGCGGCCAGCTTCGCGATTGTCGTCGTCTTACCTACTCCGGTAGGACCTACGAAATGGATAACGCGCGCTTCACGACTAATTTCCTGGTCGGCGAATGGGTGAAGCCACTCTTCAAGCTGCGCGGCTGCGTGCTCCCATACCTGTTCTTTCGTGTATTCGGTCTGATCCTCAAATTGCTTGTCCACAATCGACTGGAGCAATCGATCAAGCCACTGCGAATCCAACTCCTGCTCCTCTAAATGAGCTTTAAGCTCAAGCAGTTGATCGGACATCGCGGCGCGATCACTATCCTGCTTCGAGAGCTTGACCATTAATTGTCTTAAATCGCGAATTTCATCGATGATAAATTGCTCGCGATCTGCTCTTTCATCCCGCGTCTCCGCTTGTGCGCCTGGAGGAGGCTCCATGACAGCTGTCGCATTTCGCTGAGCGCCTTTTAAAATTTGTTCAATAGCCGCATTCACCTTAGGCGTAGATTTAGGAGACTGCTGGACAGGCGCTTGCGCTTTATTCGTTTCGATGGCTGCGATTACTTCCATTTTTTTCTTGCAAAACATGCCCATAAAGCCGCCAACCTTGATTTCCTTCGTATTTAATATAACCGCGTCCTTGCCGAGCTCGCTGCGTATTATGGATACAGCTTCAGGCAGCGCATTTACGACATATCGCTTTACTCTCATAGGTTCACCACCCCGACGCTTTGGACTTCAATGTTAGGCTCTAGCTCACTGTAAGAAAGCACGGGCACATCCTGCATCGTTCTCTCGATAATTTGTCTCAAATACATACGGATTGTCGGTGAGGCCAATACAACAGGCTGTTGTCCCGATTGAATTTGACGGTTTACATGCTCATTAAGCTTCTGATAAATCTGCTGCGTAGAAACGGGATCCAAAGCGATATAGCTTCCTTGATCTGACTGTTGAACGGATTCCGCGATTTTCTTCTCAAGCTGAGGCCCGACCGTAATGACACGGAGCGTATCGCCGCCTGATGAGAACTGCTGCGTAATTTGTCTCGACAAAGCCTGACGAACATATTCGGTAAGAATATCGGGATCCTTCGTATAATTTCCATGGTCGGCTAATGCTTCAAATATGGTAACCAGGTCCCGAATGGATACTTTCTCGCGAAGAAGCTTCGCAAGCACTTTCTGCACATCCCCTACTGTCAATATGGATGGAATGAGCTCTTCGATAAGTGCCGGATACGATTCCTTCACATTTTCTACAAGCAGCTTCGCTTCCTGACGTCCGATTAGCTCATGTGCATGACGTTTAATAATCTCTGTAAGATGAGTAGCAACGACGGATGGAGGATCGACTACCGTGTAGCCCGACAATTCTGCGCGTTCCTTCATCTGTTCATCAATCCAAATGGCCGGCAAGCCGAAGGCTGGCTCGGTCGTTTCAATGCCGACAACCGAATCGTCTTCAAATCCAGGGCTCATTGCTAAATAGTGATTAAGCAGCAAATCGCCGCGCGCAACGGTATTTCCTTTTATCTTGATGACATATTCATTCGGTTTTAATTGAATGTTATCTCGAATACGAATGACGGGAACGACCAGTCCGAGCTCAAGCGCGCATTGCCTGCGAATCATAATGATCCTGTCCAGCAAATCGCCCCCCTGCTGCGTATCCGCAAGCGGAATCAAACCATAACCGAATTCAAATTCAATTGGATCGACCTGTAAAAGGCTAATGACGCTTTCAGGGCTGCGAACCTCTTCGATTTGCTGCTCCTCGACAAGCATTTCCTCTTGCTCCTGCCGCTTGTTTATAGCCTTCTGCATAAACCATCCTCCGTACGCCAGCAAAATGGCGAACGGCCATGTCCTAAGCGGACCGATAGGCGTCAGCCCCAAAAGAGCGATTGTTCCCGCGGCTACAAAGAGCAGCTTCGGATACTTGAACAATTGTGAGGTTATATCTTCAGCTAGGTTGCCGTCAGATGCCGCTCTCGTAACGATAAGTCCGGCTGCCGTGGAAATAAGCAATGCAGGTATTTGGCTGACTAATCCGTCGCCAATCGTAAGAATCGAGAACGTCGAGAGCGACTCTCCAAAGCTCAATTCATGGATAGCCATCCCGATAATAAAGCCGCCTACTAAATTGATTATTAGGATAATGATCGATGCGATCGCATCGCCTTTAACGAATTTACTCGCGCCGTCCATGGCGCCATAAAAGTCGGCTTCACGTTCGATTTTCGATCGGCGCTCTTTAGCCTGCTGTTCGTTAATCAAGCCGGCATTTAAATCTGCGTCGATACTCATTTGCTTACCAGGCATCGCATCCAGCGTGAATCTTGCCGCGACCTCGGCAACCCGTTCCGAGCCTTTTGTGATAACGATAAATTGAACGACCACAAGAATAAGGAAAACGATAAACCCGATTGCGATTTGTCCGCCGCCAACCCAGCTGCCAAACGTGGCCACGACTTCTCCGGCCTCGGCATGAGACAATATATTTCTTGTTGTCGATACGTTAAGAGCTAGCCGAAATAAGGTCGTTATTAACAGAATTGCGGGAAATATAGAGAAGTCAAGCGCTTCCCGTGTATTCATGGCAATAAGTAAAATCATCAGACCCATCGATATATTAAGTATAATTAGTACATCAAGCAGAAGTACCGGGATCGGGATTATCATCATGAGTACAATTCCGATTACTCCGAAAAGAATAATAAAGTCTCTTGCTTTCACGACGCTGCCTCCCCCCCTGAATTATGACGACTTTACACGACCCTTCATTTTATATACATATGCGAGCACCTCGGCCACAGCCTGGAACAAATCCGGAGGGATTACATCTCCAATTTCTGCCCGTTCATAAAGCGCTCTCGCGAGCGGCTTATTTTCCATCATGACAATGCCGTTTTCTTTAGCAACCTCTCTTATGCGCAAGGCGACATGATTCATACCCTTTGCGATAATTTTGGGCGCCTCCATCTGTGAGGAGTCATATTTCAACGCAATGGCAAAGTGGGTCGGATTCGTAATAATGACATCGGCTTTTGGCACCTCTTGCATCATTCTTTGAAGCGCCATTCTTCGCTGCCGTTCACGAATCTTGCCCTTAATAAGCGGATCGCCTTCAGATTTCTTATATTCATCTTTAATATCTTGCTTTGACATTCTTAAACTCTTGCTATGCTCGTAACGCTGATAAAAATAATCTGCCAGCGCAAGCACCGTTAGCACCGCGCCTATTTCGATGCCCAACTTAACGGTAAGGCCAGCTGTAAAGCTGAAAATATGTTGAATCGGCAAGCTGGCCAGCACTAGAATACGTTCCCATTCCTTCGTGATCGCCATAAAAACCAATATACCGATAATGAGCAGCTTCAAAACGCTTTTCAAAAATTCGACTAGAGTTCTTGCAGAGAAAATCTGCTTAAAACCTTTGATGGGATTCATCTTGCTAAGCTGCATTTTTAGAGGCTCGCCAGTTAGAAGGAAACCAAACTGCACGATGTTCCCCAATATCCCAATAATGACGGCTACCGCAAAAATGGGCATGAGTATCAGCAGAAGCTCAAGCGTCACATCATTGAAAAGCGTCATGACATTACCGGTTGTCAGGTCCATTAGCAGCCAATCCTCAAACAGATTGCCGAAAAGCATCATTATATGCTGCTTGTAATAGCCGCCCAGCATAATAAATCCCATGAAAGTGAACAGCAGGATAAATGAGCCTGGCAGATCTGCGGATCTAGCGACTTGGCCTTTCTTTCTTGCATCGCCTTGTTTCTTCGGTGTAGCCTTCTCAGTCTTCTCCTGACTGAATAATTGAAGATCCAGCTTCAGGCGGTAATTGCGCACGATAGCATCCTCCCATTACCCTTCAGGCGGCGGTCCTTGTACGATTCCGAATAGCTGCTCCAAAGCATCGAACATAATCGAAAACAGTCTTTCGAAAATACCTGCTAAGCTCGGCATTAGCAATATCAATAAAATCATGCCGATGATAAGCTTCAGCGGTATGCCGATTACAAATACGTTGAACTGCGGCGCTGTCTTCGTCAAAAAACCCAAGCCCACATCGGTTAGAAACATAGCAACGACTAGTGGAGCGGCAATTTGGATCGCTAACAAAAATGTATTTGCTACCATTCTCGTTAGAAAGTCCGTCACGCTGCCATTCATAAGCCTGCTGAAAAGATCATTCGATAATGGCATCCATTGGTAGCTGTCCATCAAGCCGGTTAATAGAAAATGATGACCGTTCATCATCAGAAAGACGACGATTAGAAGCATGTATTTAAAGTTGCCCAGCAAAGGCGCCGATGTCCCCGTATGAGGGTCAACGATGTTAACCATCGCGAAACCTACCTGCAAATCCATAAATGCGCCAGCGGTTTGAACGACTGTAAAAAACAAATAAACCGCATAGCCCATCAGTAAGCCGACTAAAATTTCGCGAAGCAACACAAGTATGTACTCTGCATCCGGTACAATCGATTGCTTCATACCGTACGTTAGAAAAACGATAAACGAAATGAAAAAGCCGAGTCCGATTTTGAACGTATTCGGTACGCCACGGGAAGAGAAAAGCGGCGCCACGACGAAAAACGCTGTTATTCGACAAAAGATCAATAAAAAAATAGGAAACCCCTGTACGATCACATTCATCGCTTCACAACCTAACCGATATATTGATGAAGATTATTCAGCAGATTGTAAGTGAAGTCGATAATCGTATTTAGAATCCACGGTCCAAAAACGATGATGGATACGAAAACGGCTACTATTTTGGGAACAAAGGCCAGCGTCTGCTCCTGAATCTGTGTTGTCGCTTGAAATATGCTGACGAGTAGACCTACGATTAAAGCAAGAGCGAGCATCGGCGCACTGGCTTTCAAAACCACGAAGACGGCTTCACCAGCCAATCCGATTATGAAGTCAGTACTCATGAAACGTTCCTCCTTGCTCTCATCACGTGTTGAAGCTCAACAATAAAGACTTAACGATTAAGTACCAGCCGTCTACCAATACAAATAACAGCAATTTGAACGGCAATGAAATCATTACCGGAGGCAGCATCATCATCCCCATCGCCATCAAGGTGCTCGCTACGATCATATCGATGACTAAAAAAGGAATAAAGATCATGAACCCCATTTGAAAAGCGGTCTTAAGCTCACTAATCGCATAGGCGGGAATTAACACCGTCAAGGGAATGTCTTCATAAGAAGACGGCTTCTCGGTCTTCGTATAATTCATAAACAGAAGCAAATCCTTTTCCCTCGTATGGGAAAACATAAACTTCTTCATCGGTATAGAGGCTTGCTCAAAGGCTTCGGTTTGTGAAATTTCTCCCTTTAAATACGGCTGAAGCGCTGCCTCATTCACTTGGGAGAACGTTGGCGCCATAATAAAAAAGGTTAAAAACATCGCTAGACCAATGATCACTTGATTCGGCGGCATTTGCTGCGTGCCGAGTGACGTTCTGACAAAACCAAGTACGATGACAATGCGCGTGAAACTTGTCATTAGCACCAGTATAGCCGGCGCTACGCTTAATACGGTAATCAGCAGCAGTATGGACAAGGCGCTGGTGCCAGGCGCTTCGCCGCTTCCGTCACCAATGTTTATGGATACGTCTGGCAAAGGCTCCGCAAAAGCTTCATTATGAATAATCATAGAAAGCAACTGCAGCGCAACGATTGATATCCACCACTTATTTTTCATCATCCATCAACCGTTCATTTGATTTAGAGACATGCAGCAATGATTCCAATTGTTGTTTCCGGTCAGCTTGCTGACTGAGCTTGCTTTGAAGCATATGCTGGAAGGATGAACCTTGATTCCATTGCTCATTTGACGGCTCAGGTCCAGTCTTTCCGTTTCGACTTTTCATTTTGCCGATTAGCTGCGTTAGAAAATTTTGCGGCCATGCCGATTCTGGTTGCCGTTCTATAGCCTCGATCGCTGAACGGACTTCTTCGGGGTCATCCAGCTTATCAATCAGCGTAATGCTCTCGCCTACGCCCACGATATAAATTTTTCCCGCAACTTCAACGACCTGCAGCGAGTTGTTTTGTCCGAGCGCAATACCGCCAAGCGAACGAAGCGAACGATTCGTGCCCCATGTTCGGCTGCGCTGAGACAACCATTTAATAACAAAAATAATTAATACGATAACGATGGCGAGCGAGATAATGACCCAGATCAAGCTCCCGGCGACATTTTGTGATCCCGAAAACACGATTTGTTCGTCACTGTTTGCGCTGCTGCCGTTTGCTGCAGCAGCAGCCGCAAAGCGGGGACAAATCGCCATTCCAAGAGCAGACACCATTGAAATGCGCGTATGTAAGTTAAACATCGTGGTTTATCTTTATCCGAGCGTTTTCTTAATCGCTTCAATTACGCGATCGGCTTGAAAAGGCTTTACGATAAAATCTTTAGCGCCTGCTTGAATCGCATCAATAACCATTGCTTGCTGACCCATTGCCGAACACATAATAACCTTCGCGTTGCCATCGAGCTTTTTGATTTCTTTCAAAGCCGATATGCCGTCCATTTCGGGCATCGTAATATCCATTGTTGTTAGATCTGGCTTCAATTCCTTGTACTTTTCGACCGCCTGAGCGCCATCAGGGGCTTCACCGACGACTTCGTAGCCGTTCTTTGATAAAATGTCTCGAATCATCATGCGCATGAATGCTGCGTCGTCTACGATAAGAATGCGGTTTGCCATCTTTTTATCCTCCTAGGATGCTATTGTAATTTTTGAATGCGGTCCCATTGACTTACGATATCCGTTACCCGGACGCCAAAGTTTTCATCTATGACAACAACCTCGCCTTTCGCGATTAGCTTGTTGTTCACCAATATGTCTACAGGCTCGCCGGCCAGCTTGTCCAGCTCGATAATCGAGCCTTGCGACAGCTCCAAAATATCCTTAATTTGCTTCTGGGTCCTACCTAATTCTACAGTGACCTTAAGCGGTATGTCGAGAAGTAAATTGAGGTTTGTTTCATCAGGTTGTATATAGGGTGCATTTCCAAAATTTGCAAATTGCACGGACTGAACATTTACATTTCGATTAACGGCTTGACCATATGTATGAGGTCCTGGCGGCTGCATCGAATAGTCATAGCCTGCCGGAGGAGATTGATAGCCCATAAAAGGCATTTCCTGCATCGGCGGCACCATTTGACTCATCTGCGACGGTATGGCGTTCATCTGCGCGGCAGCTGTCTGCTGCATAGCAACGGCTTGCTGCATAGCAGCGGCTTGCTGCGCTGCCGCCGGCGGAGGAGTCGGTGCGCTTGGCTGCGCCGGCGCTTCTTCCACTACGCCCATCAAGATGTCCACCATTTGCTTCGCAAAGGAGATGGGAAGCAGTTGCATAATCGTTGAATCAATCAAATCCCCGATCGTTAAACGGAAAGAGATCTTAATAAATAAATCAACTTGCGGCAGGTGATCCATTCCATCGCCGCTATTTATATTCAAAATGTCGATTCCTGGCGGCGAAATGTTCACGAAACGATTGAAGATCGTCGACATGGATGTAGCCGATGAGCCCATCATCTGGTTCATTGCTTCCTGAACGGCGCTAATATGAATTTCATTTAGCTCCTCCAACGTAATTTCACCGTCTCCGCCAAGCATAAGATCTGCAATGATTTGAGCATCCTTCGTTTTGATAACAAGTGAATTAATGCCTTGGAAGCCATCGACATATTGTACGCTCACTGCGACATGCGGTTTAGGAAATATATCAGCAAGCTCTTCCTTTTTGACTAACGTTACCTGGGGCGTTGTTATATCCACCTTCTTGCCAAGCAACGTGGAAAGAGCGGTCGCCGCGCTGCCAAACGTAATATTACCGATTTCACCGAGGGCATCTTGCTCTAAAGACGATAAATAATCTGAAAGTTGAGCTGCATTCGAGGCTGATTGCACAGGCTCAGGCTCATTGGCGGTTTGACGGAGCAATGCATCAATTTCCTCTTGCGACAAATAATCCTTACTCGTCATGTTCTTCTTCCACTCCTTCGCTGATGACCTCATCCACTTGTACAGCCAGCCGATCTTTTACAGAGCCGGGACTGCCGAGAAATTTAAGCTTCTCGCCGACCTTGATTTTCAGTCCTTCGTCTACCGACTTGTTCAATGAAATGACATCGCCAATATTCAATCCAAGAAACTCTTTGATCGTTATCGAAGATTCGCCGAGCTCAGCTACGATTGGAAGCTTCGCTTTATGAACACGCTGCTCCAATATTTCAACCTCTTCAGGAGCGCGGGCTTTCTTCTGTGAAACGAACCAATGATGGACGGACAATCTTGACATGATAGGTTCAATGACGACATGTGGAATACATAGGTTTATCATTCCTGTCGTATCACCTATTTTAGTGCTGAATGAAATAAGCGCTATCGTCTCGTTCGGAGATACAATTTGCATAAACTGCGGATTTGTTTCCAACGCCTCCAGTCTTGGAGAAATATCTATGATCGTTCTCCAAGCTTCCTGCAGACTCTCAAACGTACGACTGAATATACGCTCCATAACGATGGTTTCTATCTCGGTTAAGTTATTTATTTTCGAGGGTGCTGTACCTTGTCCGCCTAACATTCTATCCAACATGGCATAAGCTACGTTCGGATGAACTTCAAGCACCATTCGCCCTTCCAGCGGTTCCGCCTCAAATATGTTCAGAATCGTCATCTTCGGAATTGAACGAATAAATTCGTCATAGGGCAATTGCTCAACCTGCACGACATTGATCTGAACAAATGTGCGGAGTTGCGCTGAGAAATAGGTTGTTAAATATCGCGCGAAGTTTTCGTGAATGCGGGTCAAGCTTCGAATATGATCCTTCGAAAAACGAACGGCGCGCTTGAAATCGTACACACTGACTTTGCGGGTTGTCTCTTCCTTTTTTAAATCCTCGGCATCCATTTCTCCGGAAGATAAAGCAGCAAGCAGCGCATCAATTTCATTTTGCGATAAAACATCAACCAAATATCTCACCTCCTTCGAGGAATGTCGGCGTAGTCATTTAAATTTCTGTAATAATAAAGTTAGTAATTTCAACTTTTACTAATTTCCCTTTCGGAATGATTGGATTTATTAAGTTCAGCAACCTGGATTCAAACGCATCTTCACCCTGGGAGCCTTTCAGCTCATCAGCTGTCATATCGGCCAAAGTGCGGTTAATGATCGGCCTAACTTCAATTTCAAGCAGCTTATCGAAATCTTCCTTTGTTTTCTTGCTGTCAAGCTGGAAAGCAAAACTCATGACAACGATATATTCCGGATCCTTTAAGTTTCTTCTGAAATCTTTTAATTCGGACGTTACTTCCACACGTTCATCTGCAGTTAATACCTTTACCTCGATGGTTTCTGTTTCAGTCGCTTGCTCTTTAGGATCCGTAAAAAACGATTTAAACAATATGATGGATACAATTGCGATCAACGTGATGGCTAACAGTATGGTGATTAACCATGGAATCATTTTTTTCATGCTGAGGGCCCCTCCGTTTGCTCACTCTTTTGGGCCGCCGCTATGAGGCCAATTGAACGAATATACTGCTGATTTAGCAACAACAGCTCTGCTGATTTTTCCTTCACAACCAGCTTCTTGCCTGTCGTAAGCGTTATAACCGTATCTGCAGACTCCTCAATCACTTCAATTAATAGAGCATTAATTGTGACTTTTGTTCCGTTTAAACGCGTTACAGTAATCATCAGTTACCCCCCCCCACGCCTATCAGGGAGACCTGAAGCCTCCCGTTCTTTATCATTTACCTAACGTTTTAAGTTAACGACCTCTTGCAAAATCTCATCAGAAGTCGTAATAATTCGCGAATTCGCTTGGAAGCCGCGCTGTGCCACGATCATCTCCGTAAACTCAGCCGTAAGATCGACATTTGACATTTCTAATTGCCCGGAAATGATTGCGCCAGTACCGAATTCAGGATCGCCTGCAAAGGTTAAGAAATCCTCAATCGAAGCATCGGGATTAGCATTTGCCGTTACACGGTACATATTTCCTCCAAGCTTCTCCAGACCGCTTGGGTTAACTACCTTAGCAACGCCAAGCTGTGCGATAGCTTCAGTACCATCAACGGTTACGCCCATGATCGTTCCATCTTGTCCAATTGAGAAAGCCGTGATCGCTTCATCGAGAGTAATGGTTTCTCCCTCTGCCGTTAAGACGAAGTAACCGTCACCTGTTACAAGCTGTCTGTTCGCATCAAGCGTAAAGTTTCCGGCACGCGTAAGGAGCATTTCGGATTCCTCATTTGCTCTTACCACGAAAAAACCGTCACCGTCGATTCGAAGATCTGTCGCTTGATTCGTCGTCATTGCACTGCCTGCCGTATGTACCGTATCAATAGAACCGATAGACACGCCTAAACCAATTTGCTTTGCATTTACGCCGCCTCTAACGCCTTCCTCAGGCGCCGTAATTCCTGCAACGGTTTGGCTAAGTATATCTTTAAACATGACACGTCCCGCCTTAAATCCGACCGTGTTGACATTCGCAATATTGTTTCCAATGACGTCAAGCTTAGTTTGAAAACCGCGCATACCGGAAACGCCCGAATACATCGATCTTAGCATTTACGTTTTTCCTCCCGAATGATCGAAATGAGTTCCTATTCTAATTGAAAGAGACAAACACACGATTAATTGCTGCTTCCGTCGGTCCGCAGCATGAGGCTTCCTGTTCGGTCCAGCCTTACGATAAAATAATCGCGCTATCGATTTGCGTAAATATGTTACTTTTCATTTGTCCGCCATCCATTGCCGTCACAACCGTGCGGCTTGGCACGTTTACGATCATTGCAATATCCCGAAACACGACTAAGGAATCCTGTGCGCCTTTCGACGCTGCTTCTTCCACGGCGTTCATAATTTTTGTGAGTGATTCCGGTTGCAGCTTTATCCCCCGCTGCTGCATCCGAACTTCCGCATGATGGCTAAACTTAAGAACTTGAGCATCAAGCATTTTTTGAAACTCGAGGCTCATCCTCCGCATCATTTTTTTCGGAAATGGAAGTTACATAATCTAATGCTGTCTCCGTTCCTCCGACCGATGCATACAGGATGCCATCCTTCGAAAGGATGGAATCTACGACACCTTTAACGGCAACAACCTCACCTGAGTCGTCATACTCGTTCCATTCAATCGATTTTCCGATCAGACTGGAGGCCGAGCCAATGCTCTGACGCAATAATGTGATCTCTGTTGCCATATTCATAAGCTGTTCAACCGACGTGAATTGAGCCATTTGCGCAATGAAATCCTTATCCTGCAGCGGCTGCATAGGATCCTGATTACGAAGCTGCGTAACAAGAATACTAAGAAACTGGTCTTTACCCAGCGTATCCGAGTTTTTTTTGGCGGCTGCTGCCTGCACGTTGGCCGCACTATAATTTGGCCAAACCGTACGTGTCGAAACGCTATCTGTCATATCTGATCACCTCCAGACCTTCAGGCGGTACCAATCAGCCATTATGCCTTGACGTTTATCGCCCTGCCATATCCAAGACCTTGTACGGCTGCTTGTTCGACCATGTCGGCTTCAATTTGAGTTTCGTTAGATCCGTTTTCCCCTTTAAAGGACGATCTTGAAGAAGCTTGTTGTTGATTGCCGCCTTGTCCATGCTGCTGATGGGATAGCTGGGCGGACGGTTGTCCTTGGGACACTTCAAGCTTATCGACTGTTAACCCTTGCGCTTGCAGCGCTAGTCTTAATTGCGCCATTTGATTATCGAGCATATCCTTAGCCATGGCCGTATCCGTTTGGAAAATAGCCGTTAAAAGTCCATTTTGCATCGTAATCCGTACGTCTACTTGTCCCAAATGCTCCGGAAACAGCATCAGCTTAGCTTCAGATACCCCGTTTAAAGTGGTTAGCTCAAACTTTTGAACGATTAATCCTGTCATGGATTGAGCAAATTCATCAGCTGCTACAAAAGAGGTCGCTGCTGCTGCATTTACCGCGACCGGCGTTAATCCCCGAAGGTTCTCAGAACTGTTAGCGCCTAATTGAAATGGGTTAATCGATTCTAGAGCTGAACCTGCTGCTTCATTATGTACCGATGGCTCATTCGTTTGGATGTTAGATGCCAGATAAGACGGATGCACGGCTTGTTGGGATAAACGCTTTAATAAGGTGTTAACCTCCGCTTGCGGAGCGCTTTGAGCTATGAACAGTTGTTGTGTGAATGCGTCCGATTTCGTTTGCATTTTTTTCATATCCACCGGATCGCCTTCCAAAATCGCTGTTAGAGCTTGAAGCTGTTGCCCTACAAATGCAACCGGCTCCTGCTGCTGTACACGCTTCATGCTGCCTTGCTGAAGCACGGCCTGCAATTGAAGCAGGCTATCCTGCAGACTGTCCTTCAGAGCTGAAGCTTGCACTGTATTCGGGTTCACCTCTTGGGCTCGTTGACTAAGATCTGTTGCCGGAACTAAAGACTGGATAAGCGCAGCGGGCATTCCGATTAATGCAAGTAGAGCTGTCATTTGCTCGAGAGCTGTTTCCAATTGCCTGATCTGCTCCTCAACCTCCAGCACTTTCTCACTATCCTCTGTTACCGGGGCTTCAAGCTGATCGATTAGTCCATCGATTATGGCAAGCATGTCAGAAAGCGATGCTTCGGCCAGATTTTCATCGACTGCGAGAACCTCTGTATTCATTACATTGGCCACCAGTTGTACAGGCTGTACAGCTGAAGGAGTGCCCGCTGTACCGCTTATGATCTGTTGAAATAGCGTTTTCTGAAAACCGGCCCCGCTGGCGCCTTTGCCAGCATTACTATTGCTTGCTGCCTGTGCTTGCGGCTGGGATGCGACGATTTGCGGAATCATCATTTCCATTTTTTTCACCTCCTTTCTAATGTAGAGCTAAGAAGGATTTTATGAAAATTAATTGCCGGTCATCAGTTTAGTTACAAGCTGTGCCGTCGCCGTTTCATTAATGCCCGACATTTCGGCAATTATCGCAGATCGCGTTACATTATTTACAGCATTAAGAATACGCAATACTTTACTAGGGCTGACGTCTACCATTTTGATAAGCAGCTCGGCTGCGCTTTTTGCGTCCATAGCCGTAAAGGTTGCGCTTAGCTGCTCTTGATCAAGAACCGAGGATGCCGGCTTCGTTTCAGGCGCCTTTTGCGTATTCAATCTTGCTTGAAGCGCCGCTATTTGCAAATCCTTCGTCTTGACATTATCTTTCAGCATCATGGCCGCGTCAGCAGCCGTTTGTGGATTCATCTTCTCCATAATCCGAACTCTGTCATCGGGCCGCATACTTGAAAATACGAGAACCATTTCCTCGAGTGTCATGCTCTGCAAAATGGGTGCGGCCTTGCTTGGCATAATCTTGGAAAACGTGCTCGCCAGCTCTTGAATTTTCGCTTGATATTGCTCATCCTCAAGCAGCTGCTCTTCATTCACGGTTTGGAGCTCTGAATTATCGCTCTGCAAATCCTTGACCTCTTGTTCAAGCGCTGCCTTCGTCTGATTGGCGGCCGCAAGCTCTGTTTCTATCGCTGTGAGCTGTGATTGAAGATCCGCGATTTTAGCGGACATGTTAGCTGTCTTCAGCTCATGATCGTCAAGATTGCCGCCTGCAACATTTGGTTCAGGAAGCACGTCTTTTAAAATAGGTAAAGATTGGCCTGCTTCGAGCATTCTGTTGCGAAAATCAATATTAAAGAGGGTATACATTACTCCAAGCAATACAATCGCAAATAAAATCGGCGTCATCATAAACATGATCCGTTCTAATGCGCTGTAGCCTTGCTTTTCCAAATTCGGTCCAGCCAATTTCATTCACTCCCTCTAGCCGGTGTCACTCATCACTTTATGGGGTTGATAACATGAAACGGACACTTGCCAGCTCATCCAGCTCATTCTGATCTTTTATTTGCATGGCATACTGGAACCGCTCGCGCGCATGCTCCTTTGCTTTAAGCCATACCTTCTCGTCCTTCATTTTGTCGGAAAGCTTTACTCTGCTTTGGTCAACCGCCTTCTGTGCATGTAACACATCAGTCAATTTACTCGAAATACAAGTGACTAAATAATCCAAATAGTGCTGAATTAGCTGAAGTTCAGAAAGCGGGACAGCCGACAGCGCACTGTCATGCAGCTTTTGTTCCCATGCTTCTTGCTCCGAACGCAGCTGTTCCAACGTTTGCTCCTCGGCAGCAAGCGCGCCAATCGCGGAGGATAGCAGCCATTCCGCTTGCGTCTTCTCACTTGACTTGAGATCAATAACCTTTTGAAATGTATATCGAAACGATGCCATCTAACGGTTCAACTCCTGTAGAAATTCGTTATTAATTGATGCTGTGCTTCCTCCAGATTAACTTTTTCACTAGTCTTCTGCTTTGTATAAGCATGGATAGTGTCTATAGATTGCAGCGCCATATCAATTTCTGCATTTGAACCTCGTTGGTACGCCCCGATATTGATCAAGTCTTCCGAATCTTTATATATAGCTAGAAGTTTTTTCAATTCATTGGCCGCATCTTGCTGCTCTTCCGTTACGATTTCCTTCATGACTCGACTAACGGAGGCTAATACGTCAATCGCTGGAAAATGTCCCTTATGCGCCAAATGTCTGCTCAACACAATGTGACCGTCCAAAATACCGCGAACGGCGTCGGCAATCGGCTCATTCATGTCATCGCCATCGACGAGTACGGTATAGAAAGCCGTTATGGAACCGGCAGGACCTGTCCCGGCCCGTTCCAGAAGCTTAGGCAGCGCTGCAAATACGGATGGCGTATAGCCGCGGGTTGCAGGCGGTTCGCCAATGGCTAGTCCAACCTCTCGAAGAGCCATTGCATAACGCGTTACCGAATCCATCATCAGCATGACGTTTAGACCGCGGTCGCGAAAATATTCAGCAATGGAGGTTGCAATCAACGCGCCCTTCATACGAATTAATGCAGGCTGATCAGATGTAGCAACAATAACGACTGAACGGGCAAGCCCTTCCGGACCAAGATCCTTTTCCATAAATTCGAGCACTTCTCTGCCGCGCTCGCCGATAAGCGCAATTACATTGACATCTGCCGATGTATTGCGGGCAATCATGCCAAGCAAGGTACTCTTGCCAACGCCTGAGCCGGCAAAAATCCCTACACGTTGGCCACGGCCAACCGTCAACAATCCGTCAATCGCTCGAACGCCAATTCCGAGCGGTTCGACAACGCGAGGGCGCATTAAAGGGTTGCTCGGTTCATTATGAGTCGAATAATGAGGCATCCGCCTTGGCAAAAA
Organism: Paenibacillus alkaliterrae; assembly: GCF_021532375.1. GTDB lineage: Bacteria > Bacillota > Bacilli > Paenibacillales > Paenibacillaceae > Pristimantibacillus > Pristimantibacillus alkaliterrae. The sequence goes on along the minus strand of NZ_JAKGAP010000002.1, from coordinate 188,846 downwards.
GGATCCATCCAAAGGGTTGCCCAATCCGTCCAGCACCTTTCCCAGCAGCTCAGATCCGACCTGTACAGATAACGGCTTGCCTGTACCGACGACGTCGCAGCCAGGACTAATCGCATGAAGATCGCCGAGAGGCATTAAAATGACTTTGTTATCCCGGAAACCGACAACCTCTGCCTTAATCGGCTTGGCGCCCTTCGACGGGTAGATGAAGCAAACATCTCCGATACTTGAGTCAGGGCCTTCCGATTCGACCGTCAATCCAATAACCTGGGTAACCTTGCCATTCACTCTTACGGGATCAAACGGCTGCAAATGTTCGATATACTTTAATACATCAAGATTATTCACTATCATCAAAATGACCTCGTTCATCGCCGCTATGATGGGCCAGATGAATTAATTCGCGTTTGATTTCCGTCAATTGAGTATCTATACGTGCGTCAATACTGCCAAATGAAGAGCGTATAACGCAGCCGCTATCCTTCACCGTCGAATCAGGCAAGATTTGCAACTCAGCCTGAGAGTCGATAGCGAATAGCAGCTCTTCACGCGCCGCTTGCACGAATGCCAGCTGACCAGGTGCAACGCATAAAGTAATAACGCCTTGTTCTCTGCGTCTCGACAATGATTTGCGAATAAGATCGATCATAATTTCAGGAGCTAACGTAAGCTGCAGCCCAATAATTTTCTCGGCAATCGAGCAGCTTAATTCGACTAAGAAAGGTTCTGCCTCGCTAATAATTTGCTCTCGCATCTCATAGGAGGATTTCAGAACGGCAGCCGCTTCAGAGAGCTTCTGATCCCATTGCTCGCGCATTTCCTTTTCCGATTGGGCGGCACCTTCGGAATAACCAAGCTTGAAGCCGGCTTGTTTGGATGCTTCCGCGGCTGCTTCATCTTCTGCACGCTTTTGCAGCCACCAGACCTCAATTTGCTGCTGCGTCTCCGCAAGAAGCTGTTCGCTAGCTTGTGCAGCTTCACGAAGTTGTTCCTCTGCAAATAGTTGAGCGTCACCTAAAATTTGATCTCGCAAGGAGAGCGTTTCTTCATCGGGTACAGACTCTTCTTCAATCTGCTCATCAATTTCATCCTCGACAACTAAATTCCGTTGATGCAGCCAATGCAGATGCTTAAGCTGTTCAAGAGAAACGACACTCGAGGATTTAATCAAATTAGACAATGATATCGTCTCCTCCGCCGCGTGCTATGATGATTTCGCCAGACTCTTCTAATCGGCGAATCGTAGCAACGATACGTGTTTGCGCTTCTTCTACATCCCGCAGCCGCACAGGGCCCATGAATTCCATTTCTTCCTTGAAAGTCTCTGCCATGCGCTTTGACATATTTCGGAATATCGCTTCCCGAACCTCTTCGCTTGCCACTTTAAGCGCAAGCTGCAGATCGGCATTCTCGATATCGCGGATAATGCGCTGAATGGAACGGTTGTCGATATTGACAATATCCTCGAAGACGAACATCCGCTTCTTGATTTCCTCCGCAAGCTCCGGATCTTGAATCTCGAGCGCATCCAATATCGTACGTTCCGTTCCCCTGTCGACGCCGTTCAAAATTTGTACGATCGAATCAATACCGCCCGCATTTGTGTAATCCTGCGTAACCGTTGCCGACAGCTTCTGTTCGAGCACCCGTTCGACTTGCGAGATTACTTCAGGCGAGGTACTGTCCATCAGTGCAATTCTTCTGGCAACATCGGCTTGCTTCTCTTGAGGAAGGGAAGACAAAATATGCGACGATTGTTCGGATTGCAAATAGGAAAGCACGAGTGCAATCGTCTGGGAATTCTCATTCTGGATAAAGTTCAAGATTTGAGTAGGCTCTGCTTTTCTCGCAAAGTCAAAAGGCCTAACCTGCAGCGTAGCCGTCAATCTATTAATCACTTCAAGAGCCTTCTGTTCGCCAAGCGCTTTCTCCAATATGTCCTTCGCGTAAGTGATACCGCCTTGCGTAATATACTCCTGCGCCATACATATTTGATGGAATTCACTTAATATCGTTTCCCGGTCTAAACTATCGACCTTTCGGACATTGGCAATTTCCAAAGTCAATTGCTCTATTTCCTCGTCGCGCAAATGTTTAAATATTTGTGCAGATACTTCCGGTCCTAGCGTAATGAGCAGTATTGCCGCTTTCTGCCGACCAGTCAATCCTTGCATTGATTTTGACAATTGAACCACCTCTATTCGTCAACAAGCCATGTGCGAAGAAGATTAACAAACTCATCCGGTTTGCGTTTAGCGAGTGTTTCAAGATTTTTACGAGCTTGGCTATCGTTGCTGATACTCTCCAAATCAAGCGTTGGATACTCCGTTTTTACAGGTGTCTCCAATTCGATCTCTTCTTCCTCCGCTTTTTTGCGTTTGCGTACAAGCATATAGACAAGACCGCCGATAAGCGCGAGGGCCGCAACGCCTAAACCAATAATCCACGGCATAGACAGACCGGCTGTTTGATTGGCTGAATCACTTCCTGAGAATGTCCGTGCTATCAACGCTACTTTTTTGCCCATTAATATATCGTCATTCACATCTTGACCTGAGTCAGCAAGCTGCGCTCTAACCAGAGCCGTTAAATAAGTCATTATTGCGGTTCTGCTTGATTCATCATTCATTTCGGATTGCTCGATGCCGATACTAATATTAAGGTCTTTTAAAACGAATGGGCCGGAAATAATGCTGTTATTAATCCGGTTAACCTCGTAATTTCGAATTTGGGAGCTTGTTTCCGATGAACTCTCGCCAGCGGATGATGCTTCATAACCGGGAACGTCGGTTTCACCCGTCCCAGCGACGCCGCCTGCTTGTCCCGCAGTACCCGTCGAAGTACTGTTATTAATTTCTTCGCTGACAACAATACCATTGTTGTTATTGTTTTCTATCGGTCTAACCAGTATTTCCTCCGTCTGCTTCTTATCAAAGTTCATGCTGCTTGAAACCTGAATAACCAAGTTGTCAGGCCCTACAATCGGACCTAGAAATTGCTGAATATTTTTTTTTAGCTCTGCTTCATACTTACGTTTAATTTGGAATTGTGATTCCACAGCGTCTGTGTTCCCAGCTGATACGCCGCCTGCTTCTGAATATGTAAGCTCCCCTTGAGGGCTGGAAATCGTAATATGCTGGACCGCCAATTTCGGAACGGCCGTTTTAACCAGATTATAATAACCATCTATTTCCTTTTGACTAGGACGATAGCCTGACATGAACTGCATCATGATCGAAGCAGAAGCGGTTTCGGCATCTTCCGGCGATAAAAATACACTTTCCTCCGGTAAATTAATCAGCACCTTTGAGCCTTCTACACCCTGCATCGCATTCAGCAGCTGCTGAACCTCACCGTTTAAAGCATTTAAATATTTGACGTTGAATTCATTTTCCGTCGTCCCGAATTGGGACGAACTGGAATTGAAAGTTTCAAATCCAATAGATCCATTCCGCACAAGTCCTTGTGAACCTACATCCACTTTTATCCTCGAAGCATCCGTGCTTGGTACTGAAATACTCTTTCCATTGTTACTGAGCTCATAAGGAATTCCGCTGCCGTCCAAATGATTCATGATGGCCGCTGCATCGGTCGTATCCAAATTTTGAAATGCGATTTCATATTCCGTTTTTGTAAATACGATTGTTAACAATATGATCGTTAACAACAATCCACAAATTGATGCCCCCAGCCATATTTTTTGTTTTCTGCCCATTTGGCTCCAAAACTGAGTGAGCCTTCCTCGATATTGGGCGATTCTCTCGTTCACGTTGTCACCTCACCCAATTACTATGCTAGGTCTAAAGCGCGATTACACTTGCATCCGCATAATTTCTTGATAGGCCTCGACTACTTTATTACGGACTTGCGAAGTAAGCTGCAAGCTTAGCTGTGCTTGTTCAGAGGCGATTAGTACCTTAGTCACATCTACCTGTCCCAATAAATATTTGTCATTCATCTTATGTACATTTTGTTCTTGTACGCTCACATTATTGATTGCCGTTTCTAACATTTGACCGAATGATTGCGTCATTTCCGCCGGCGTGGATTGTTGAATCGATTTGGATTCCGTTAATTTAGTCGGCCCCATTTGACCGGGAGACAACGATTGTATCATCAATACCCCTCCATGAAATCACATGATGCTTATATGTATTTATTTTCCAATTTCGAGTGCTTTCACAAACATCGCCTTCGTAGCATTGAGCGCAGTTACGTTTGCTTCGTACGAACGTGAAGCAGCTATCATATCAACCATTTCCTTCGTTACATCGACATTCGGCATATTTACATAGCCGTTAGCGTCAGCGTCAGGATGTGTTGGATTATAAACGAGTTTGTTTGGCGACTTGTCTTCTTTAATTCTCGTCACTTTCACACCCTGTGCAGCCGTGCCTTCGCCAAGCTGCTTCGAGAGCACATTAGAAAACGACTGCTGCAAAGGTTCCATGACGACCATTTTCCGTTTGTAAGGCTGGAATTGTCCGTTAATGAAACTTCCTCGAGTCGTTTCAGCATTTGCTATATTGGATGAGATTACATCCATCCGCAGACGCTGAGCGGTTAAAGCGGATGCGCTTATATCAAATCCTGTTGACAATCTCATTATCAGGCTCTCCCTTCGATTGCTGTACGCATCATTTTCACTTCATGGTTAATTTGCTGGATATACAGATTGTAGCTTAATTGATTTTTGGCCAATAGAGACATTTCACGGTCGATATCAACATTATTTTCATTGTTATTCATCGAGGTTGTTTCATCGGTAATGATTTTGGGTATTGGCAATGAAGAAGAACCGTTACCAATTGCAATATGTTTCGAGTTCGTTCGTATTCCAGTCAATTGTCCATCCTTCTGATTACCCATCGCTTGTTCCAACAATTGTTCAAACAAAACTTCAGACCGTTTGAAATGCGGCGTATCAGCATTAGCCACATTGTTAGAAATGACGCGCTGTCGCATTTCTGCGGCAAGAACTGCGGCTTCCATTCTTCCAAATGTTGCGCCATTCAACAAATTCACGTAGTTTCACCACTTTCACATAGAACGTCTTCTTCTTATGTATTCAACAGATTACTCTTCATTCCTGCTTCGTTCGACACTAAAATTAAAAAAATGAGATTTCTGTGTCGATTTTTGCCAACATGATAATATTCAACAAATCACTAAATTATTACAATAAGAAAAAAGCCCTATCTTTGTTTCAAGATAGGGCTTTACTGGTATAAACGTCCCGAGTTATGCTTTCATTTTATCCAATTCCTGAAGCAACTGGTTGTTCAAAATTTTAATGTAAGTGCCTTTCATCCCTAATGATCTTGTATCGATCACACCAGCACTTTCCAGCTTGCGCAGGGCGTTAACTATGACAGATCGGGTAATTCCAACTCGATCCGCAATTTTTGAAGCAACGAGCAAGCCTTCTCTCCCGTCCAACTCTTCAAAAATATGCTCGACAGCTTCTAATTCACTAAACGATAAAGAGCCGATTGCAACCGCAACAACGGCACGGCTGCGTACCTCATGCTCAATTTCTTCCGCCCGTTCCCGCAATATTTCCATACCGACAATCGTAGAGCCATATTCGGCAAGGACGAGATCATCATCATCAAAAGTGCCGTTCAATCGCGTCAGCACTAACGTACCTAAACGGTCACCCCCGCCAATAATAGGGACTACCGTCATAATTTCTTGATCCCCCAGCTTAGGAAAGGTTTCATATACGCCATGATCAGGCTTCACATTAGTCATGGATTCCTGCATATCCAGAAACCGAACATTGCTCTCTTGAGGAAAGCGAAGCTCGTCAGCGGATAGCGAACGAATAAAATCATGATCATAAGCATCGACGGCTGCGCAGCCAAGTATTTTACCTTTGCGGCTAACGACGAACACATTCGTTTGAATGGTTGTGCATAGCACCTCCGCCATTTCTCTGAAGCTAAGCGCTTTGCCTGCCGCACGCTGCAGCAGCCGGTTAAGCGTCCTTGTCTTTGTAAGTAAAGTCATTCTAATGCCTCCCAAAACTCTTAACAACTACAATATATATTGACTCAAATCACGATTTTGCGCAATGGTTCCCAGCTTTTCCCTAACATATTCAGGCGTAATCGTCATTTTGTCAAGAGACAGCTCCGGCGCCTCGAACGATAAATCCTCTAGAAGCTTCTCCAAAATCGTGTGCAGCCTGCGCGCTCCAATATTTTCCGTATTACGATTTACGTCCGCAGCAATCGATGCTAATTCATGAATAGCTTCGTCCGAAAATTCGATTTGGATACCTTCCGTTTCCAGAAGTGCTGAATATTGCTTGGTTAGCGCATTTTTCGGTTCCTTTAATATACTGACGAAATCATCCAAACTGAGACTTGTCAGCTCTACGCGAATCGGAAAGCGTCCTTGAAGCTCAGGTATTAAATCGGAAGGCTTGGATACGTGAAAAGCGCCTGCTGCAATGAACAGCACATAGTCCGTTTTGACCGGTCCGTATTTTGTCATTACCGTTGAGCCTTCGACGATCGGCAAAATATCGCGTTGAACCCCTTCTCTCGACACATCTGGTCCCGTTCCCCTGGAAGGACTTGCGATTTTATCAATCTCATCTATGAAAATAATGCCCGATTGCTCCGCCCTGATAATCGACTCGGATATAACATCATCCATATCGATCAGTTTGTTCGCTTCCTCTTGGGTCAGCGCCTTACGCGCTTCTTTGACAGGCAGCTTTCGCTTCTTCGGCTTCTTCGGCATCAGTTGGCCAAAAAGCTCTTGCATATTCATGCCCATACCTTCCGGCCCTTGCCCCGAGAGCATATCCATCATATTCGGTGAATTATCCTCAACCTCGATCTCGATGATTTCGTTTTCGAGCTTGCCGGCCGCCAGCTGTTCCTTAATTATGGAACGTTTTTGAGCTAATCCTTGATCGATGTCTGAATTCTCATTCGTTTCCTCTGTTTGCTGCTGGTTGCCGAACAGCATTTCGAATGGATTTTTTTGCGTCTTTGCTTTCGCAGCGGATGGTGCAAGCAAGGATACGATTCGTTCATTTGCCAGCATCTCGGCTTTGTCCTTCACATTTTCCGTCTTTTCCGACTTGACCATTCGAATCGCGGTTTCGATGAGGTCACGAACCATCGACTCGACGTCGCGTCCAACATAGCCTACCTCGGTGAACTTGGTTGCCTCAAGCTTAACGAATGGCGCTTTCACAAGCTTAGCCAAACGGCGTGCAATTTCTGTTTTACCAACACCGGTAGGACCAATCATCAAAATATTTTTCGGAACGATTTCATCGCGCAGCGTTTCATCAAGCATGCTTCTCCGGTAACGATTACGAAGCGCTATAGCAACCGAACGTTTCGCTTGCTTTTGACCGACAATATATTTATCGAGCTCCGCTACGATCTGTCGAGGCGTCAATGCATCATTTCCCATTTTAAAATCCCTCCGATATCATTTGTTCATATGGACTTCCGAAGCTTGATACGTCAAATATCTTTTAATACAAACTATACAGTCTATACAATCTCTTCTACGATTATATTATGATTAGTAAACACACAGATTTCTGCTGCAATTTCGAGTGCAGACCGAGCGATATCCTTAGCTTCCATTTCAGATGCATGACGTTTGAGAGCTCTAGCCGCCGATAATGCGAAGCTTCCTCCCGAGCCGATTGCCAATACTCCGTCATCAGGTTCAATGATTTCACCGTTACCTGATATAAGCAGGAGACCCGTTTTGTCCATAACCAGCATCATCGCTTCAAGTCTGCGAAGCACTCGGTCAGAGCGCCAATCCTTTGCCAGCTCAACCGCTGCGCGCTGCAAATTGCCATGATGCTCCTCAAGCTTCGCCTCGAATTTCTCAAACAAAGTAATGGCATCGGCAACAGATCCGGCAAAACCTGCAACGACCTGCCCCCGGTACAGCCTTCTTACTTTTTTGGCCTGATGCTTCATCACCATGCTATTTCCGAAGGTTACCTGTCCGTCTCCAGCAATTGCGCCCTTTCCCTCATGCCGAACCGCGCATATCGTCGTCGCGTGAAATTGCATCTCCATCGCTTTACCTCCTCAAAATTGTATAATAAAAATATCATATTAGATGTTTACGGCAATTTATTGCAAATGTTCCCGTTTAAATTGCTCAATGCCTTCAAGAGCACGGCTTGCAATCATTTCGTTCTTTTCCTTTTTGTTTCGAATCTTTTTCTCAAGCGGCGGGAACAATCCGAAATTCGCGTTCATCGGTTGGAAATGTTTGAAATCCGCCGTTGTTATATAGTTAGCCATACTTCCTAAAGTCGTTTGCTCCGGTAACACTACCAGCTCCAGACCGCGGGCTAATCTGGCAGCATTAATACCAGCAATTAGTCCTGATGCGGCCGATTCCACATAGCCTTCTACGCCAGTCATTTGACCGGCGAAAAAAAGAGTATCACGATTATTTAGCTGATAGGTAGGCTTTAGCAATCTCGGAGAATTGATAAACGTATTCCGGTGCATCACTCCGAATCGAACGAATTCGGCATTTTCCAATCCTGGAATTAGCGAGAATACGCGTTTCTGCTCCCCCCATTTCAAATGAGTCTGGAAGCCAACCAGGTTGTAGAGCGTGCCCGCGGCATTATCCTGGCGCAGCTGAATGACGGCGTGTGGCAGCTTACCCGTATGTGGATTAATGAGCCCTACCGGTTTCATCGGTCCAAACAGCACCGTTTGCTTTCCCCTGCTCGCCATGACCTCAATCGGCATACAGCCTTCGAAGTAAATTTCTTTCTCAAAATCCTTCACTTCCGCCGTTTCTGCTGTCGTGAGCGCTTCATGGAAAATGTCGAACTCTTCCTCCGTCATCGGACAGTTTAAGTAGGCAGCTTCCCCCTTATCATATCTGGAAGCCAAATAAACCTTGTTCATATCTATAGAATCCTTTTCCACGATTGGCGCAGCGGCGTCGTAAAAATAAAAATATTCCTCGCCAAGCAGCTCGCGGATTTGAGAAGAGAGTCCCGGTGCCGTCAAAGGACCCGTAGCTATAACCACGATGCCGTCGGCAGCAATTTCAGTCACTTCCTCGTTACGCACTTCTACCAGCGGATGCTCTTGGAGCCTCAGCGTTACCTCGCCAGAAAACCCGTCGCGGTCTACAGCAAGCGCTCCGCCCGCAGGCACGGCATGCTTATCGGCACAGCTTAATATAAGCGAATCCAGCTGTCGCATTTCCTCTTTCAATACGCCTACCGCGTTAGTCAAGCCGTTTGCGCGCAAGCTATTGCTGCATACTAGCTCGGCAAATTGATTAGTATGATGGGCCGGCGTTTTCGTAACGGGCCGCATTTCATAAAGGACAACAGGAACTCCTTGTGATGCGATTTGCCATGCAGCCTCACTGCCTGCAAGACCTGCTCCGATGACTGTTACTTTTTGCGGTTGTGACATAATAAGTCAATCCCTTCAGTATAAATTCACCCAAACCCTCGAGGGCTTCTACCAAACCTTCAAAGGCTTCTATCCAAACCTTCAAAGGCTTCCACCAAACCTTCAAAGGCTTCTATCCAAACCTTCAAAGGCTTTCGAACCCTCCCAAACCCTCCCTTCCAAGGGAGGGCCCCAAGGGTTGCACCCTCTGGACACCCGCAATTGGAATAACGTAGGAGAAGCAGAGACGGTTGTGAGTTTCTATTGTGTAACGCTCGCTTTCATCCCTGGGGGACACGCTTCCTTTTTGACTCGCCTGTGCCGCCTGTTCCTGAGTAACGTTGGTGAAACAGAGGCGCTCTGGTGTTTGGTTGGCTTTGTGCTCGCTTTCATCCCTGCGGGACACGCTTCCTTTTTTAAGCGCCTGTGCCGCCCGTTCCTAAGTAACGTATGAGAAGCAGAGGCGGTTGTGTGATCCGTTTGGGTAGTGCTCGCCCTCGTCCCTAAGGGACACGCTTCCATTTAGAACGCCTGTGCCGTCTGTTCCTGAGTAACGTTGGCGAAGCAGAGGCGCTCTGGTGATTGGTTGGCTTTGTGCTCGCTTTCGTCCCTTAGGGACACGCTTTACGTTTGGGTACGGAGTACGGTCTTAATTTAGATGTTTAAACCCTTCCTTTATTTACGGAAGGGTCGTGAATGCTAATCGTTACTTTGTATGATCGTATAACAACGGTGTCCTCCCTGTTTAGAGGGAGGACGGTGTAAGACTTTACATGAATATTGTGGTTGTACTTGGTTGCTCATGTTAGCAGTTGGTTAACCTTAAACGGGAAGCAAATTATTAGCTGTTCTCGATATCTTGATCTTCTTCGTCAGGCACCTCTTCGGAGTAACCGCAAGACGGACAGTTTAGCTTTACACCGCTTCGTTTGCGCTTCTCTACCAGCTTCGAATCACATTGAGGACAAGGCTTGTTTGTCGGTTTGTCCCATGATACGTAATCGCAGCCCGGATATTGATCGCAGCCGTAGAAGATCCGGCCTTTCTTACTGCGTCGCTCGATAATTTTGCCTTCCGCGCATTTCGGGCACGTAACGCCGATGTCTTTGATGATCGGCTTCGTATTGCGGCAATCCGGAAAGCCCGAGCAGGCGAGAAACTTACCGAAACGGCCCATTTTGTACACTAAATGGCGGCCGCACTTCTCGCATAGTTCATCGGATACTTCGTCCTGTATCTCGATTTCCTTCATTTCATCCTCGGCTACTTCTAAACGCTTCTCAAAGGTTTCGTAAAAATTCGAAAGTACTTTTACCCAATCCTCCGTACCTTCTTCCACATGGTCGAGATTACCTTCCATATTGGCCGTAAATTCCGCATTAAGGATTTCCGGGAAAAACTCCTCCATCAACTGAATAACAAGATCGCCAAGCTCCGTTGGCATAAACTTTTTCTCTTCCATCGCCACATAGCCGCGCTTCTGAATCGTCTCCAGCGTTGGGGCATATGTACTCGGACGTCCTATGCCCAGCTCCTCAAGCGTCTTCACTAACCTTGCTTCTGTATAACGCGGCGGAGGCTGCGTAAAGTGCTGCTTGGGATCAATGGTTTCAGCTTTGATGACATCGCCCGCAGCGAGTGGCGGCAAAAACTTATGCTCCTCAACCGTTCCGTCATCATTGCCTTCTACATACACCTTCATGAAACCGGCAAACTTCACCTTGGAGCCATTAGCTCTAAATATCGTATCGCCCGCTTGTAAATCTACCGTCATTGTATCAAGCACAGCCGATTGCATCTGACTCGATACGAACCTTTCCCATACAAGCTTATATAATCGCATCTGATCTCTGCTTAGAAACGGCTTCATGGATTCAGGATCACGAAGAATCGACGTCGGCCGGATAGCTTCATGTGCATCCTGGGCGTTGCTATTTTTCTTTGTGTAAACGCGCGGCTGTTCCGGCACAAATTCAGCGCCGTATTTGTCCGTAATGTACTCCTTCGCTTCCTCCTGGGCTACAGGCGAGATTCGGGTAGAGTCTGTTCTCATATAGGTTATTAAACCGACCGTTCCCTCCTTGCCCAGCTCAACGCCTTCATACAGCTGCTGCGCGACTGACATCGTCTTTGAGGCCCGGAAGCCTATTTTTCGAGCGGCCTCCTGCTGCAGTGAGCTTGTAATGAACGGCGGCGCCGGATTACGGAGACGCTCCTTCTCCCTAACCTCGGATACGGTGAATGGACTGCCCTTCATCGCACTGAGCACTTCCTGCACTTCCGCTTCCTTGCCCAATTCGCGCTTTTCCCCGTTAATCGAATAATACTTCGCATCAAAGGTAATTCCGGAATGACTAAGCTTAGCCGTAATTGACCAATATTCCTCCGGCTCGAAAGCGTCAATCTCATTATCCCGGTCAATTATGAGCTTTACAGCCACCGATTGTACGCGGCCGGCGGACAAGCCCTTCTTCACTTTTTTCCATAGCAAAGGACTAATTTTATAACCGACTAGCCGATCCAGAATTCGTCTGGCCTGCTGAGCGTTTACGAGATCCATGTTTATTTTTCGCGGCGTTTTGAACGCATCCTTAACCGCTTGCTTCGTAATCTCATTAAATACAACGCGGCAGGTGTCTGTTTCATCCAGCTCCAAGTAATGTGCCAAATGCCAAGCAATCGCCTCGCCTTCGCGATCCGGATCGGCTGCGAGAAAGACATGTTTCACTTTTTTGCTGGCATCCTTCAATTCCTTCAGGACGCTGCCTTTACCGCGAATGGTTATGTATTTAGGATTAAAATCATTTTCAACTTCGACGCCGATCTGGCTTTTCGGCAAATCGCGAATATGTCCCATAGATGCCTTAACGATGTACTTGCTGCCTAAATATTTACCGATCGTTTTGGCTTTAGCTGGTGATTCGACGATAACTAAAGAATCTGCCATTTGAGGCGCCTCCTCTCTCCACTGCTTGCTATAAAGCCATATATATGGATCCTGGCTGCAGTTCGATTTTCCGTTTTATACATAAATTTAGCAGAAGTGCATTCAAATGTCCAAACGGAATCGCTGACAGCTCGTGTAATTCGTTAATAGATAGCGGCTGATCGTGTAAAAAAGCAATCAGTTTGTTCTCATCGTCGGTTAACACAATATTTTCAGAAGACTGCTTATAACCGCTGGTTCTATCCGTATTCTTATAGGCATCTAGGGCAGCAGGCAGCCAATTCAGCTCATCAATGATGTCCTTCACGCCGCTGATCAGCTTCGCTTCTCCTCGCTTTATAAGCTCGTTCGGCCCTTCGCTCTTCGGCGATGAGATAGGTCCGGGAATCGCGTATATCTCTCTAGACATGTCTGAAGCATGCTGAGCCGTTATCAGCGATCCGCTGCGCGTTGCGCCCTCAACCACGACAGTGCCGACGGACAAGCCCGCTATAACCCGGTTCCGTTGAGGAAATTGCCCGGGATGGAGCGGAGTGCCAATTGGCGTCTCCGATACGAGCAAGCCGTGCTGAGCAATCTTGTGAAATAAAGAAAGGTTCTCCGGCGGATAACAGGTGTCAATAGGTGTAGGCAGTACGGCAATCGTACCTCCCGCTTCAAACAAAGCGGCTTCATGCGCCTTGCTGTCTATACCTCGCGCTAACCCGCTAACGACTGTAATGCCCGTGGCCGACAGCTCCTGCGCAAGCGATGTGGCTGAATGTCTGCCATAAGCGGTTGGCACTCTGGTTCCTACTACCGCGATTGCTGGACGCTGCAGCAATTCCAATCTCCCTCTTGCATACAAAACCCACGGCGGCTGTGCGATTTCTCTCAAGTTCTGTGGATAATCCGCATCAAATGGCGTTATTGCGACCGCATTAGCTCTTGCAACGGCTTCGGAGAGATCTTCAGTTAATATCCATGGTCGCTCGGCGTACCGCTCAGCAGCTGACTGAGCTTGACCGCGATGCAAACCTATCTCAAGTAAATCTTCTATGCTCCAAGAGCGCTTTTGCCAAAATTGGTGCTTTACAGCTTTTTGAATCGTATGCCAACCGATACCGGGTATTTCATGAAAAGCAATAATCATTTTTCTGCAAATGTCATTAAAATTATTCAATTCGCCCAACCCCTTTTTTTAATAGGATTGGCTTGCATTCTTATCTATTGTGCGTTACACAGCTAAAGAATGCAAGTCAACCGTTAAAATAATGAAATCCAATAAACAAAAAAGCAACCTTCCAACTCCCATTTTCGGGTCATTGAAAGGTTGCTTACCTTAAATTGAGCTATTTGATTATTTGCGCGTAATACATTTTTCGAGCAAGCCTTGCTCTTTTAGCACACTAACAAGCGTCGAGCCCATTTCGGACGGAGTAGGAGCTACTTTGATGCCGCAAGCTTCAAGCGTAGCGATTTTTTCAGCAGCTGTACCTTTGCCTCCGGAAATAATGGCGCCTGCATGTCCCATGCGTTTTCCTGGAGGCGCCGTTGCGCCGCCGATGAAGCCGACAACCGGCTTCTTCATGTTCGCTTTAATCCATTCAGCAGCTTCTTCCTCTGCCGTACCGCCAATTTCGCCGATCATGATTACGGCATAAGTATCGGGATCGTCATTGAATTTGCTTAGAATGTCAATGAACTCGGAGCCTTTAACAGGGTCGCCGCCGATGCCTACCGCGGAGGATTGTCCAATACCGCGGGTAGTAAGCTGGTGAACCGCTTCATAAGTCAAAGTACCTGAGCGGGAAATAACGCCAACGTGACCAGCGGTGTGAATATAACCAGGCATGATGCCGATTTTGCATTCGTCTGGCGTAATAACGCCCGGACAGTTAGGGCCGATCAACGTTGTCTTGCTGCCGTCCATGTAACGTTTTACTTTTACCATATCAAGCACTGGAATGCCTTCTGTAATGCAAATAACAAGATCAAGCTCAGCGTCTACCGCTTCCATGATCGCATCGGCTGCGAATGCAGGCGGTACATAGATAACCGAAGCGTTAGCGCCAGTAGCCGCAACAGCTTGAGCTACTGTATTGAATACAGGAAGAGAAACAAGCGATCCGTTATCAAGAGTAACATCGACGTTCGTGCCGCCTTTGCCCGGTGTTACGCCGCCAACCATTTGCGTACCGTATTCCAAAGCGCCTTTTGTATGGAACAAGCCCGTAGCGCCGGTAATACCTTGCGTAATGACTTTTGTATCTTTATTGACCAAAATGCTCACTCTTAACTCACATCCCCTGAATGAATTCGTGTACGGACGAGCCGCACAGCAAGTTATCTTATTTCACGAGAGCGACAATCTTCTGCGCGCCGTCCGCCATGGAATCCGCAGCCACGATGTTCAATCCCGATTCTTTCAAAATATTTTTGCCGAGGTCTACGTTCGTACCTTCAAGCCGAACCACGAGCGGACGGTCAAGTCCAACTTGCTTAGCCGCTTCGACAACACCGTTAGCAATAACGTCGCAACGCATAATGCCGCCGAAGATGTTAACGAAAATACCTTTAACCTTCTCGTCGGACAAAATGATTTTGAACGCTTCCGTAACCTTCTCCGCCGTAGCACCGCCCCCTACGTCAAGGAAGTTGGCAGGGTCGCCGCCGTAATATTTGATAATATCCATCGTTGCCATAGCAAGACCGGCGCCGTTAACCAAACAACCGATATTGCCGTCAAGCGCGATGTAGCTTAGGTCGAATTTGGATGCTTCGATTTCCTTCGCATCTTCTTCCTCAAGGTCGCGAAGCTCAACGATATCCTTTTGACGATATAACGCATTCGAATCAAAGTTCAGCTTCGCATCGAGTGCGATAACTTGTCCGTCGCCGGTTACGACAAGCGGGTTGATCTCTGCAATCGAAGCATCTTTCTCAACGAAGGCCGTATAAAGAGAGATCATAAACTTCACCGCTTTGTTCACAAGCTCGCCCGGAATGTTGATCGAATAAGCCAATTTGCGAGCTTGGAAAGCCTGCAGGCCGACAGCCGGATCAATAATCTCTTTGAAAATTTTCTCCGGGGAGTGCTCGGCTACTTCTTCGATCTCTGTGCCGCCCTCTTCCGAAGCCATCATAACGACACGACCCGTATCGCGGTCCAAAACGACGCCGATATAATATTCCTTCTTAATATCGCAGCCTTGCTCGATCAGAAGACGTTTTACTTCTTTGCCTTCCGGTCCTGTTTGGTGCGTAACCAACACTTTGCCGAGAATTTCTCCAGCGTATGCGCGCACCTCGTCCAAATTTTTAGCTACTTTAACTCCGCCCGCTTTACCGCGGCCGCCTGCGTGAATTTGAGCCTTCACGACGACAACCGGTGTTCCGAGCGCTTTAGCCGCTTCAACAGCTTCATCGACAGAGAAGGCTACTTTACCTTCCGGAACGACTACTCCATACTGTTTAAGGACCGCTTTCCCTTGATACTCATGGATATTCATTGTTGAAATCCTCCATTTCACAGACTGAAATCAGTCATATGTACATAAACCTCTATCATTGTAGCACCTTTCCCCATTTGTTACCTTAGTTTCACACACAATTAATACGGCTTTTTTGATATGAGTTTAATCTCAAATTGAGATTAAACGATTTAAACCGACAAACTACGCCATTTAGTATAGCCAAATCACCGTTCCTATACGCTATTCTTTTTTGTGCATTGACAAGTTGAAACCAACTAAATTATGATATTTTCAACTGCAAAATTAATGGTACGGATGGTAAGGAAGCACCTTCATTCTGAGATGGGGGTGCTTTTTGTCATGTTCAGTTTAATTCAAAGCGCAAGCGTATACGGTGTCGATGGGAAAAGGATATCGGTAGAGGTTGACATTGCGAGCGGACTCCCGCAGGTTAATATCGTAGGCTTGCCTGACCCTGCAGTCCGTGAATCGGTCGAACGAGTAAGAGCGGCGCTAAAAAACAGCGGTTTTACTTTTCCTATGGATCGGATTACGGTCAATTTGGCACCGGCTGACCTCCGCAAGGAAGGCACATCCTTCGATTTGGCTATAGCTGCGGGCATATTGACTTCCAGCGGACAAATCAGCGCGGTGCCATTTGAACATACGCTTCTGATCGGAGAGCTTTCGCTTAATGGAAGCGTTCGTCCCGTTGCAGGTGTGCTTGCGATGATCGAACAAGCCAAGCAAAGCGGCATTACTCGAGTCCTTCTGCCGCATGGCAACGTAAAGGAAGCCGCCTGGATATCCGGCATGGAGCTATTTGCATTGTCGCATTTGAAGGAGCTTGACCTTCAGAAGAATAAACAAAACGGCTGGGATCATATTCAAGAACCCCCGATGGGCATTCGCTCCAACATTGGGTTGAATAGCGGCGCTACAAACGAACTGCATACCGGCATCGGAGATTACGGGGATGTCATCGGGCAGCACCAAGCCAAGCGGGCCATGCTAATCGCAGCCGCCGGCAAGCATAATTTGATTCTAAACGGCCCCCCGGGCACCGGAAAAACGATGATGATCCGCCGGTTACCCGGTATAATGCCATCGCTTACGGAGCAAGAAGCACTCGAGGTTACAAAAATATACAGTGTTGCCGGCAAGCTGACGGAAAGCTCGCAAGGCCTTATCACGCATCCGCCCTTTCGCGCCCCTCATCATACGATCTCAGCAGGCGGACTGATTGGCGGAGGCTCGATTCCAAAGCCCGGAGAAGTGACTTTAGCCCATCGGGGCGTCCTTTTTCTTGATGAGTTACCCGAATTTCCAAGACAGGTTTTGGAAGTGATGCGGCAACCGCTCGAGGATCGTATCGTCTCGATATCACGTTCCAAGGCCGTATTTCAGTTTCCGGCAAATATCATGCTCGCCGCTTCCTTTAATCCTTGTCCGTGCGGTTACTATGGGCATGAATACGGGGACAAACGCTGCATCTGCAGCGCTTCTGCCATTAGCCGTTATCGCTCCAAAATTTCCGGTCCGCTCCTTGATCGGATCGATTTGCATTTAGAGGTGCCTCGCCCCATCTCATTCGACAGCGCTCAAACGGGTCCCTCCCTTACTTCCGCACAAATGCGGCAGATGGTCGTTGCAGCAAGATCCTTTCAATATGAACGGCTCACCGGACACGGAACTTTGTTCAATGGCGACCTTTCCGCCTCCGCACTTCGGAAAACAGTCAATCTAAGGCCGGAAGCTTCGAGCCTGCTTGAAAATGCTTTTGAAGCGCTTGGCATCAGCATGCGTGCCTACGACCGGATGCTTAAGCTTGCCCGCACAATCGCCGACTTAGAGGCAAGCGAGACCGTTGAAGCGGAGCATGTAGCCGAAGCGATTCAATACCGCAGAATAGATAATCCGCAGCATTGGTAACTTAAATCAGGGGCTTCTCCATTAGATTTAATCCCTTTGGAAGCCCCTGTTTATTATGTATTCATCGCATTCGTACTTAATTTCAGAAAGCACCTTCGTAATGCTTATACTCGAGAATGCTGTCCATTTGCCGGCTCATCGTAATGGCAATGACATCGAAGCGAATCGATTCCGCAGAACAGCCTATGCTCCGCAAATAAACCTGTGCCGTATCTCTGACTTGCTGCTGTTTGCGCCGGTCTACGGATTCCGCGGCCGTTCCGAACCTGCCTCCCGTCTTGCGCGTTCGCACTTCGATGAACACCAATCTGCCCGCATCATCCGCGATAATATCGATTTCCCCGGATCGGCAGCGCCAATTCCGCTCTACGATTTTATAGTCCGCTTCGATCAAGTAATCACAGGCTGCATCCTCGCCAAACTTTCCCGTCTGTATCCTTTGATCTTTCTCACTCATCGTTCATCTCCCTCGCTTTGCGGTCCGACCGATAGACAAAGCTCAAAATTTCTGCAACCAATGTGTAAAGTTCGGGAGGTATTTCCTGATCCACATCCAATTTGGATAGCACCTCGACCAAAGAGGAGTCCTCTTGGATCGGAATGCCATTCTCCTTCGCCCGCTCAAGAATAAGCTCAGCCAGTTCTCCTTTTCCCTTCGCTACCAAGACTGGAGCGGTGCCTTCACCCGGCTCATACTTTAAGGCTACTGCTTTTTTTATATTCTGCTTCCCTGAATTCATCTCTTGTTCGCTGTTCATATGCGATAATCGACTCCTTTGTAGCGGGTAGAAGAAAACGATGATAAATCGGGAGGCTGCTGCATGTTCGCAGCGGCTGCCGATAGCGCCTCCGCGCTTGTCTGCCCCGCTTTTGGCAGGGGGATCGTTCGCAGTGAAAGCAGCTTGTATCCCGCTTGCTGTAGACTTGTCACAATTTCTGAACGTGAAGCATCTGCAAGCGCTGCTATAGCCGGATAGTCATTCCACAAATTCAAGCTTACGATTTTGTCCACTACGTTTACATCAACCAATGTGTCGCCTAACGTTTTCATGTAGAGGTTAAACAATAATCTGCAATTGGAGGCATCCAGCTCTCCTTTACGTCCACGGCGCGTTTGTATATGTACGGATGCCGTTTGACTGCCATCGGGACTATTTAAAGGGATAAACATCGTCACATGCGTAAGCATCGAGCTGTTCCGTTCCGGTGCTAAAAGCAGCTGCTGCCCGGTAATTTGCTGAACAAGCTGCTGGACCGTTTCCTTAATGGCGGGAGGAACGTCGTCCGCCGCTATTAGCGTAAGCAGCGCGCTTTTGAGCGTTTCCTGCTGTACCGGCTGCACTGGCTGCGCAGGATCGGCAGCGGTACTGTTATCCAACGCCATCGATAATGGCGGCGATGTTATCGCAGAAGCACGTTCAACTTGATTCCGCAAATCCAGCATCCGGTCAGGCTGCTGAATTTCCATATCCGCAGGTTTTCCAGCTGTCGCTGCTGCACGGTTCGAATGCGTATCCCCTTCCTCTTCAATGGCTTGTAATGCACCGGCCGCATCGCCTGCCTTTACTGCAGCGACCCGATTGCGTTCTGCTTCTGCGGTCACATTAGTCTTGTCCGTCTCGCTTGATTGCGTCACAAGCGCGTTCTGCATTGCCTGAGAATCCAATGTCAACAATTTCGTTAGCTGAAGCTCATGATCCACGCCTAGCCATTTCATCATCTGTCCAAGCCAATTGGATGGATTGGCTGTGCCACGGCCCGATTGGGGCATTGCGTTAAGGTCTTTATGATCAGCGTCAACAGCTGACAATCCATTGCCGCTTAGCTTATTGTCGGAACGTGCAACGATTCCCGTGTGCTTGTCATTTATCGAATTAGCGCTTGGCTGTTCTCCAGCTGAAGCTGCTCCGCGAAGCAGCTTCGCTCCTTCAGCAAGCAAGTTGTCTACACGTGCCATTGCCTGGGATACAAGCTTTCTATCTTCCTCGCCGTCGAGAGTATTAGCGGCCGACGCAAGCTGCTGCTCCAGCGTCTCCAGAAGCTCGTGGGCGTTTCTCCCGAACATGACCTGCTGCAATGCGCCTATCGTTGCGCCCGTCATCGGCAACCCTCGTTTAAATGCAGCAGTGGACGCCTGCATCCATTGCTCGGCATCGCTGCCTGAAGGCAGCGACGCTGCTGCCTGTTGAAATAGTTGCGATACCTCGCGGTTGAGAATGACGCCTTCATTGCGTAAGTCCTTTACGATCGAGGCCGCCCACTTCTGTTCAGGCAACGCGAGCTGCTTGGCCCATTCTTTGAACGTATCCTCTGGCAATCCTGCAGCGCTCGGATCTATCTGCTTCAGCGCAACAAGCGCTCCGTTTGATTGCGGCTGTACCTGCAGCATCGCCGTCTGGCCCGCCTGCAGCGGAATTTCCATTTTCGCCCGCACTTGTATGCCATTGATTTGCACAAGCGCCTCGTTATTTTCCATTACTTGCAAAATAACTCCCCGTACAATTTGACCAACCTTGAGCTCCATTGCCCGAGTATCGGTACTTGACGCTTCACCCAGGAAGCTTCTCATCATTTGACTAATATTCATCTATTTTCCCGCCTCCGTCGCAGCAGCGCCTTCGTTCGACTTCCGTACATGTGCTTACTTCACTGTCATTTTGTTTCCGCATACGAATCAGGTCATTCCTATAACTACTATATCGGCTAAAGCTCCCCAACCCTGAAGCACCAATCCTCCAAAACAAACAGAAACAAAAAACGCTCATCAATCACACATGGATTTATCATCCTTGTGCAATCAAGCGAGCGTTGATCTTTTAAATTTACAATTGGCTAGAACAGCTGCAACTGCTCCTCTGGAAATAACTTTCCAAGAAATGATCTGCGATGAAGCGGGCACGGACCATGTTCAAGCAATCGTTCCCTATGCAGCTTTGTCGCATAGCCCTTGTGAACGGCAATGCCGTATACCGGATACCGGTGCTCCCATTCCACCGCGCAAAGCCGATCGCGCGTAACTTTGGCCACAATTGAGGCTGCAGCGATCGACTGGCTGGCCGCATCCCCTTTAATAATCGAAAGCTGCGGCAAAGGCACGTCGACTTTCTCCGCATCAACGAGCATATAATCGGACGGCGTTTGCAAAGATTCAACCGCAAGCTTCATCGCTAATCTAGAGGCCTGCTTGATGTTTATTCGATCGATCGTCTCCGCATCTACGCGGGCCGCCGACCACGCCACACATTCCTGTACGATCTTATCATATAGCTGGTCGCGCTTTTTCTCAGAGAGCTTCTTCGAATCGTTTACCCCTTCGATAATATGGCCCGGCGGCAAAATAACAGCAGCAGCAACTACATCGCCGAACAGGCAGCCGCGGCCAACCTCATCTACTCCCGCAATCGATTTAAAGCCTTCCTGCCATAACGACTGTTCATATTGCAGCACGTCACGTTCCCCCAATCTGCATCCGCTTAATAGGGCGGAGCCTCAAGCGTGATACGACCGAGCTTGCCAGAGCGCAAATCCCGTAAAATAATGCCTGAAGTTTTCTCCAAATCAACGCGTCCGCCACTAACCAGGCACCCTCTTCGCCGTCCGATATCTTCCATCACACGAACGATCTCGTCGGAATCGGAAATATTCTTCGGAGGCGTTTCAAGCTCATACCGTTCCTTAATGGTAGGCCAATAACGCTCCACAAGCTCACGCATGGCAAAAAATGCGATATCGTCCACATTCAAAATCTGTTCGCGAATGGCTCCGGTCATCGCAAGACGGTAGCCGACAAGCTCATCTTCAAACTTCGGCCACAAAATGCCCGGCGTGTCGAGCAGCTCCATCTCGGTGCCGACTTTGATCCATTGCTGCCCTTTCGTTACACCCGGACGATCACCGGTCAACGCGATAGCGCGACCTGCGAGCTTGTTGATAAGCGTTGATTTACCGACGTTCGGTATACCGACGATCAGTCCGCGGATGGCGCGCGGGTTGATTCCTTTAGCAATTTGACGAGCGATTTTATCATGTAAAATTTGTTTCGCCTTCAGCGGAACTTCACTTACCTTCGTGCCTGTCGATGAATCGATTGCGATGGACTCATAACCTTCGTTACGGAAGTAAGCCATCCATTGCTCCGTTGTCTTCGGATCTGCCAAATCGGATTTATTCAATACAATTAGCCGCGGCTTGCCGTTCAAAATTTCCTCAATCATCGGATTGCGGCTTGAAAGCGGAACCCGGGCATCCAATAGTTCGATGGCAAGATCGATTAGTTTCAGCTTGTCTTGTATTTGCCGTTTCGCCCTGGTCATATGACCGGGGAACCATTGAATGGTCATTTACTCACCTCATTTAGTCCAGTGCTTAATAAATTCCAGCTTGTTCAGCGGCCAAAAAATAATATCGGCCCGTCCGACCACCTCATCATCGGTTACAAAACCGATAACTCTGCTGTCCGAACTATTCCTTCGATTGTCGCCCAATGCGAATATCGCACCTTCCGGAACAGTCATTTCCTGATTACTTGAGTTCGGGAAGTTAGAGTCTGGTCCTGCCAAATTATATAACTCGCCTTTCGCATGGGCCGCTTCAATAGCTTCCTTTATATAGGGCTCATCGATTTTCTTTTCATTAATATAAAGGTCATCGCCCTCAAGTCTTATCGTATCCCCCGGTACGCCAATTACTCGCTTAATAAACTTTCGATCTTGCTCCGGGACATCGAACACGACAACCTCGCCGAACTTCGGCTCTCGAATCGCATATATAATTTTGTTAACAATTAACCGTTCACCAGTCTCAAAATTCGGCTGCATCGATGGCCCGTCCACAATAAACGGCGAGAATAGAAATTGACGGATGAGAAATACGAGAACGACCGCGATAACAAGCGCTTTGATCCATTCCACGATTTCCTTATAAGCGCCGCTCTGCTTGCCAGAGCCGGAAGCATGGGCCGCGGCACGGTTCGGTATATTTTGTTGAAATGCATGACTTTGCGTTTCCGTTGAATCATTATCGCTGCCGTCGTTCAACCCGTTATTACGCTGCTGTGAGTCCACTTTGCCCGCCTTCTTTCTATATGCTGATTATGTATGGGGAAATTAGAAAAACGAAAAGGAGCTTGTTTGCGCAAGCCCCTCTTGTCGTTTGATCTTAACGAATTTCTTTAATTCTAGCAGCTTTACCGCGAAGACTACGCAGGTAGTACAGTTTCGCACGACGTACTTTACCACGGCGAGCCACTTCGATTTTTTCGATTTTAGGCGAGTTAAGCGGGAATGTTCTTTCCACACCAACACCGTAGGAAATTTTACGCACTGTAAAAGTTTCGCTGATTCCACCGCCGCGACGTTTGATTACAACGCCTTCGAACAATTGGATACGCTCACGCGTTCCCTCGATAACTTTTACGTGAACTTTCAAGGTGTCGCCAGGACGAAAGTTCGGTAGATCTTGACGCAGGTTTTCTAGCGCAATTGTTTGCAAAAGATTCATTTGATTCACTCCTTCCACCATAGACGTTCTTATGAGCTCGCCGCATTCCTATGAATCGGGTCATCGCTGATAGCGGACCGTCCGACTTAACGAACAACATTAGAAATTTTACCACAAAGAACCGAGCAATACAACACGTTTTTTAAACAATCATACTATAATGTCTATTATACCCAATACTTCTATACACCATAATCGGTTTCCCATTCATAGGCTAACAAGAAAGCCGCTGCTGATGTCCCGCAGCGGCTTTCTTGTTAACTGCATCTTGCTACCGTTCGTTACCTGATGCGTCCAGCTTCGCCCTGGCAGCCAGCCACTTCCGTTCCTTGTCCGTAAGCTTTGCCTGCTGCAGCAGGTCTGGACGGCGCTCCAGCGTCCTAAGGAGCGACTGCTCGCGGCGCCACACTTCAATGTTCGCATGATGTCCGGAGATAAGCACATCAGGCACTTGCCATCCGCGGAACTCGGCTGGACGCGTGTAATGCGGATGCTCGAGCAGGCCGGTGCTATAGGAATCGGTAACGGCTGAGGTTTCGTTGCCAAGTACGCCTGGCAGCAGTCTAACGACACTATCGATTACGACCATAGCGGGCACCTCGCCCCCTGTCAACACGTAATCTCCGATTGACAGCTCGTCCGTCACGAGATGCTCGCGGATCCGCTCATCGTAACCCTCGTAATGGCCGCATATAAGGACGAGATGCTGCTCCCTCGCAAGCTCCTCCGCCTTCTGCTGAGTAAATTGCGCCCCTTGCGGGCACATCAAAATAACTCTTGGCCGAATATTTTCCTCGAGCTTCAAGTCTTCTACAGCTGCAAATACGGGCTCTGGCTTCAGAACCATGCCGCCTCCGCCTCCGTAAGGATAATCATCAACGGTATTATGCTTATTATTCGAGTAAGCCCGGAAATTAATCGCCTCCAGCGAGACGATCCCCTTTTCCTTTGCTTTCCCCAGAATGCTGGCGCCAAACACGCCATCGAACATTTCCGGGAACAGCGTCAGCACATCTATTTTCATTCGTTAAATCAATCCTTCCATCAAACGAACCGTTA
This sequence comes from Paenibacillus alkaliterrae, assembly GCF_021532375.1. Lineage (GTDB taxonomy): Bacteria > Bacillota > Bacilli > Paenibacillales > Paenibacillaceae > Pristimantibacillus > Pristimantibacillus alkaliterrae. The sequence continues at coordinate 164,529 of NZ_JAKGAP010000002.1, read as the reverse complement.
CGAGTTTTTCCTTGATGTTAACGCTGATCAATACATCGTCAATGACGGGCAGCAGGAGCTGCTTTCCTGCGCCCTTCGGACGGTCCACCACCCACACATCGTTTGCTCCCGGGCTTAAGATCTCAGATATAACGCCTAGCTCCTCGCCTTCCTCCGTCAAAACTCGGCAACCGATAATTTCATGATAATAATATTCGCCCTCATCGAGCGGAACTAATTCAGCCTCGGACACTTTTAGCACCCATCCTTTGTATTTCTCTACGAGGTTAATGTCATTAAAGCCTTCCAGCTTCACTATGTATACGTTCTTGTGAGAACGCGAGCTAATGACCTTCACTTCCATCGAGTCGCCGCTCTCTTCGTTCAACATGAGAAGCTTGCTGCCCGCCGCAAACCGAACATCGGCGAAATCCGTTTGCGAGAGCACCTTAAGCTCACCTCGAATGCCATGGGTATTAACTATCTTTCCGACCGTAAACCACTTTTCGTTCATGTCAACCAGCCCTTCATTTTCGTATAACCGTATTATACATGCAAAAACGGCTTCGTTCCAAGTTAGCGAACGAAGCCGTCCATCGGAAAAGGGCCAGGATATTGATCCTGGCCCTTCTTGAGTGCGTGCGTTATGACATGATGTCTACAATGACGCGCTTTTGCGATTTAACGGAAGCAGAAGTGACTACCGTTCTCATCGCTTTCGCTATGCGTCCCTGCTTGCCGATGATTTTACCGATATCCTCAGGGTGAACCGAAAGCTCGTATATCGTGCCTCGGTCATCATCTTTCACATTGACTTGAACCTGATCCGGATGATCCACCAAAGCCTTCGCTATAACAAGAATCAATTCTTTCATCTCAAAGCCCTCCGCTGCTCAACAGTTATTTCTGTTGCTTAAGCTCATGGAACTTTTTCATAACACCAGCTTTGGAAAGCAAGTCACGAACGGTATCAGAAGCTTGAGCTCCTGTTTGCAACCATTTCAACGCTTTTTCTTCGTCGATCTTAACTTGAGCCGGTTGTGCAACCGGGTTGTAAGTGCCGATCTCTTCGATAAAACGTCCGTCACGCGGCGAACGGGAATCCGATACGACTACGCGGTAGAAAGGAGCCTTGTGAGCACCGATTCTTTTCAAACGAATACGTACTGCCATGGAAATTCACCTCCTTCAAGTGATAAATGCGATTTAAAACGGAAACTTCATATTTTTGCCGAGCAGACCCTTGAGCCCTTTCTTGCCGCCCTTAGATCCTTTTGGTCCTTTCGGTCCCATCATCGATGAAAATTGCTTCATCATTTTCTTCATGTCATCGAACTGCTTGATCAAACGGTTCACTTCGACAACCGTCGTTCCGCTGCCTGCCGCTACCCGCTTACGCCGACTGTGGTTAAGAAGCTCAGGCTTTTGCTTCTCTTCCTTGGTCATGGAACGAACGATCGCTTCGACCCGGCCGATTTGCTTCTCGTCGACCTTCATATCCTTCATGCCCTTCATCTTGTTCATGCCGGGCAGCATATCCATAATTTGATCGAGCGGTCCGAGGTTCCTAACCTGCTCCATCTGTTCAAGGAAATCCTCGAACGTAAATTCCGCGGTACGCATCTTGCGTTCCATTTCCTTGGCCTTCTCGGCATCGATGTTCGACTGTGCCTTCTCGATCAACGAAAGCATGTCGCCCATGCCGAGTATTCGGGATGCCATACGCTCGGGATGGAACGGCTCCAAGGAGTCGATCTTCTCGCCCATTGCCGCGAATTTGATCGGGCAGCCCGTCACGGCTTTAACGGAAAGCGCCGCACCGCCTCGCGTATCGCCGTCGAGCTTCGTGAGGACGACGCCCGTTAACTCAAGCTGCTCATGGAAGCTCTTCGCTACGTTAACCGCATCTTGCCCGGTCATTGCATCGACGACTAGAAGCACTTCATCCGGCTTCGTAATCTGATGAATTTGCTTCAGCTCTTCCATCAATTCTTCGTCAATATGCAGACGGCCCGCTGTATCTATGATGACGTAATCGTTGCCGTTCTCCTTCGCATGCTGAAGTCCGGCACGCGCGATATCCACGGGAGAGGTCTGATCGCCCATCGAAAACACCGGCGCATTAATTTGATCGCCGAGAACCTGCAGCTGCTTAATCGCAGCGGGCCGGTAAATATCGCATGCGATCATAAGAGGCTTATGATTACCCTTCTGGAGCAGCTTAGCCAGCTTGCCCGTCGTCGTGGTCTTACCGGCACCCTGCAAACCGGCCATCATAATGACCGTTGGCGGCTTATTGGCCTTCACAAGCTTGCTCTGCGTACCGCCCATAAGCTCCGTGAGTTCTTTATTAACGATATCGATGACGACCATGCCGGGCGTAAAGCTCTTAGATACATCTAAGCCAACAGCCTGTTCCTTCACCTTCGCGATAAAGTCCTTGACGACCTTGAAGTTAACGTCCGCTTCCAGAAGCGCCAATCTCACCTCGCGCATCGCATCATTAACATCCTCTTCGGAAACTTTGCCTTTGCCCCTCAGCTTGCTGAACACATTTTGAAGCCGACTCGATAAGCTCTCAAACGCTGCCATGTACCGTCACCTCCATTCATTCGTTTATTATTCTGGCGAGTTAATTTGTGCAATGATATTCATCAGAGACTGTCTGTCCTGCTCGTTAAGCGAAAGATCATTGATGACGTTCACCAGCTGGACGGTCCAATTCTGCAGCGACTCATGCCTTTCCAGTAGGCTTAGCTTGCTCTCATAGCTTTCTAGAGCCTGCTCTGCACGCTTGATATGCTCATATACCGCTTGCCTGCTTATGCCGAACTCCGCGGAAATCTCGCCGAGCGAGAAATCGTCGTGAAAATAATATTTTAAGAACGTCCGCTGCTTCTCTGTCAGGAGCGGCTCGTAAAAGTCGAACAATAGATTGATTCGGGTTGTCTTGGATAAGGCATTTGGTTCATTTGCTTTCATCCTAAACCCTCCTGTATCACAACCATACGCGCAGCCGTCAAGGAAAAGGCCTTTACAGCTGACAACGTCTCTTATCATACAGGACGATATGGGCTGCTGTCAAGCATTTGCCCTTGTCACTCTAACAAGATGCTGCAGCCGTTGAAAAAAGAGAGTTATTACACGCTTATTTAGCCGTTTCCTCCGACCCTTCAGCATCCTCGCGCTGAATTAATCCCGCAAACAAAGCGTGTATAAATTGCTCCGAATCGAACTGCTGCAGATCGCCCATTTTCTCTCCAAGACCGACAAGCTTCACCGGCAGGCTAAGCTCGTTTCGAATAGCAATGACGATTCCGCCCTTAGCCGTACCATCAAGTTTGGTTAACACAAGACCGGTAACGCCGCTCTTCTCCCCGAACAGCTTCGCCTGGCTGAGCGCGTTCTGGCCGGTAGTCGCATCGAGAACCAATAAAACCTCATGCGGGGCATCCGGAAGCTCGCGCTGGATAACGCGAAAAATTTTATTAAGTTCTTCCATCAGGTTCGTTTTGTTTTGAAGCCTGCCTGCCGTATCGCATAACAGAACGTCTACGCCGCGCTGCTTGGCCGCTTGAACGGCATCGAACATGACCGCTGCAGGATCAGAGCCGGATTGCTGCTTAATAACATCGACGCCTACTCGTTGCCCCCATACCTCAAGCTGCTCGATCGCGCCGGCACGGAATGTGTCCCCGGCTGCCAGCAGCACGCTTTTGCCTTCATTCTTAAATTTATGCGCAAGCTTTCCGATCGTCGTCGTCTTGCCAACACCGTTCACGCCAACGAACAAAATAACGGTTATGCCGCTTGCTGCCATACGTAGACCAGCATGATCATCGCCCTTCATAAGCTGAATGAGCTTCTCCGATAGAACCGGCTGCAAATCCGCTGCCTCTTCAATTTTACGTTTCTTCACCTCAACGCGCAGCTCGTCGATCAATTGCATAACCGTATTCACGCCAACATCGGCGCCGATCAAAATTTCTTCAAGCTCTTCGTAGAACTGCTCGTCGATTTTCTTGCGGCGAGTGATAAGCTCCTCGACCTTCTGGGCGAAAGCCGTGCGCGTCTTCGCCAAGCCTTCCTTGAAAACATTCGTCACCGCTTCCGTTTTCGTTGCGATGCTTTCTTTTAGCTTTTTAAAAAAACTCATCTTTCCCATTCCTCCATACTCGCAATACCGGACCCGTTTATTTATGCAGATACCGGCTCGTCTTCCTCCAGACGGACGGATACCAGCTTCGATACGCCGCCTTCCTCCATCGTAACGCCGTACAGCACATCCGCTTCCTCCATCGTCCCTTTGCGATGCGTAACGACGATGAATTGCGTAAGGCCCGAGAACTCGCGCAAATATTGCGCGAAACGCGATACGTTCGCTTCATCAAGCGCAGCCTCAACCTCGTCGAGCACACAGAAAGGCACCGGCTTGACCTGCAAAATGGCAAAGAGCAGCGCGATTGCCGTCAATGCCCGCTCGCCGCCCGATAGAAGCTGCAGATTTTGCTGCTTCTTGCCCGGCGGCTGCGCTACGATATCGATCCCCGTTTCAAGCACCTTATCCGGCTCGGCCAGCACAAGGTCGGCCCGTCCTCCTCCGAACAGCTTGGCGAATACGATGACGAAGTGACCTCTAATCGCCTCAAATGTCGTCTTAAAGCGTTTCGACATCTCCTCATCCATTTCCCGAATAACTTGGTAGAGCGTCGTCTTCGCTTCGATCAAATCATCCTTTTGAGCGGACAAAAATTCATACCGTTCCTTCACGCGCTCATATTCCTCGATTGCTCCTAAATTCACTTCTCCCAATGACGCAATTTGCCGTTTAATATCACGGACCTCGTTCTGCGTGCCGACAACATCCTCCGGAACCGGATATTGCTCTTTTGCCAATTCGTAGCTAAGCTCATACTCCTCGCTCAGCTTGCGCAGCAGGTTGTCCAGCTCCACGTCAAGCCGATTCGCCGCGATTTCCGTTTGCCGCATTTGCTCCTCAACCTGTCTTAGCCTTGCACGCTGCTCCTTCGTTTCACTTTCGCCTTCATCGAGCTCCGCGATACGCTGCGCGCGGGCTGCCCGCTTCAAATCGGTCTGCTCCGCGCATTGCTGCTTCTGTAACCTTAAGTGATTAAGCTGCTCGATTTGCTGGACGTTCTCCTCGGCGTGTCGCGTCAGCTCTTCCTCCTGCTGCGCCGATAATGATCGCAAGCCTGTTAACTCTTGCTTGGCTCTCTGTATATCAGCGCGAACGCGCGTCGCTTGATCCTCGAACGAAAGCTTCACCTGATCCGTTTTCGCCGCGGCGATTTTAATATCGGTCAACTGGCCTTGCAGCTCTTCTTTCGCGGATTCACTAGCTTTGCGCCGCTCCTCCGCCATACGGATCGCATCCTGCAGCCTTGATTCATCCTGAATGAGCTGCTCCAACCGAAGCTCAGCCGCAGCCGCAGCCGACTGTATATCCTTCTGCTCCGAAATATGTGTGGTTCGGTCAGCCGTATAAAGCTGCTTCTGCTCGTCCAAATGCTTGGCTTCGTTATGAAGCTGTTGAATCTCCGCCCTTATCTGCTGCTCCTCAATCCGGCTTTGCTCGCCTTGGGCGCGCAGCTCCTCGATGTTATGCGAGCGTATCGATTGCTCCTTGCGCAAATCACTTAGCTTGTTCCGGAGCTGCTCCGCCATCCTGCTTGCATCCGCTATCTCTTGATCGAGTACGTCGATTTGTCTCTGACGGCCTAATAAGCTTGCGCCCTTCTTCTGCAGACTGCCCCCCGTCATCGAGCCGCCCGCATTGACGATATCGCCCTCAAGAGTAACGACGCGATAGCGATACTGGCATTTGGAAGCAATCCGGTTGGCTTGTTCAAGCGTTTCCGCGAGCAGGACATTACCGAGTAAATTGTTCACGATAGCTTCATAACGGCTATCGGAGCTGACTAATTCCGCTGCAACGCCGACAAAACCCTCAATCGATTCAGCGTTGCGCTTGTCGTGCTCGGGCACTTGTCTGCCGCGAATAACGTCAAGCGGCAAGAAAGTAGCCCGTCCAAGCTGGCGCTGCTTCAGAAAGCCAATTGCTGCGCGAGCGGACTTCTCATCCTCCATAACGATATGCTGCAGCGCGCCGCCAAGTGCCGTCTCAACAGCCGTCTCGATTCGTTCCGGCACGCGGACAAGCTCTGCCACCGCGCCATGAACGCCGCTAATGCCGCCGCTTCCCCGCCGCGATGCCTTAAGCACTTCCTTGACGCCTTGCATGAAGCCATCAAGCGCGTCCTGCATTTCTTTCATCGTGTCGCGTCTGGATACATGGCTGTCCAGCTTCTGCTCCCATTTCCGCATGGCAGCCGTTACTTCATCGAGGCTCTGCGAAATCGCTTTTGTCTGCTCCGACTCGGTGAGCGTGCGGCTTCTTGCCTGTTCTAGACGGGCAAGCGTCGCTTCGAGCGCCTGCGCAAGCTCCGAGCGTCTCTCATCCAGACGCTCCTGCTGCTCCAGCCACTTCGTCTCATCCTCGCTTATCCGCTCCATTCGCCGCTGCAGCGTCTCTTGCTGCTGAGCCGCATAGCGTATCTCATTGCGATGCTGCGCCATCGAGCTCAGCACCTCAAGGAGCTCTCCCTTCAGCGTCTCCTCCGCATCGGCCACCGCTCCGCCGGCAACGCCTAACAGCTTCGCTTCCTCATCCGCAATCTGAGCCCGCAGGTCAGCAAGCTGAAGCTGCAGCGCCGCCGCCTTGCTGCGGAACTCCGCTTCCTCCTGCGTCAACGTGACGATACGCGCGTCCTGCACCGCAATCGATTCCTCCAGTTGACGCTTATTTTGCTCTAAATTGCGTTTACGCTCTTTGAGTACCTCGCCATATCCTTCACATTTCTCGAAATCCTCGCTTATTTGCAGCATCGATTCATGTAATTGGTCAAGCTCGAGCTCGAGCTCGCGCAGCTGCTGACGATCCTTCTCCAAATGCGCATCATGCTTACTTACGACGGTCGAAAGCTGGAGCTGCTCCTGCTGTAAGCGCTCCAGCTTTCCGTTTGCCTCCGTCCAAGAGCCGTGTATTTGTTCAATGCTATGTACATACATCGAGATCTCTTTGGTTTTGAGCAGTTCTTTAAGCTGCTTGAAATGAATCGCTTTCTCCGACTGCTTGCGCAGCGGCCCCACTTGATCCTCAAGCTCTGAAACCAGATCGTGAATCCGCAGCAGATTCTGCTCCGTCTCATCAAGCTTCTTCTGAGCCTCGCGCTTGCGGGACTTATATTTCACTATGCCCGAAGCTTCCTCAAAAATACCGCGCCGGTCCTCTGAGCGCGTACTCAAAATCTCCTCAATGCGGCCTTGTCCAATAATGGAGTAAGCCTCCTTACCGATACCCGTATCCATGAACAGCTCGGTAATATCCTTCAGCCTGCAAGGCTGCTTATTAATTAAATATTCGCTGTCGCCGCTCCGATGCACCCGGCGGGTTACCGTTACCTCGTTATACTCAAGCGGCAATGCGCCGTCTCCGTTATCAAGAGTAAGCGAAACCTCGCTGTAATTGACTGCTTTGCGCGCGTCGCTGCCTGCAAAAATGATATCCTCCATCTTGCCGCCGCGCAAACTTTTCGCGCTTTGCTCGCCAAGCACCCAACGTATGCCGTCCGAAATATTGCTTTTGCCGCTGCCGTTCGGTCCGACTACCGCTGTAATGCCGGTTACGAATTCCATTTCGGTCCGATCGGCAAATGACTTGAAGCCTGATAATTCAATCCGTTTCAGAAACATATTTTGGTTTTCACCTCACCCCTCATTGTACCACATCTTATAGCCCCTGATAACCATTCCGCGACTCATATTGACCGAAAAAAAGAGAGCATCCCGCAGTCCTCAGACCATTGGGAACACTCTCCATGCTTACGTTTGCTCTTGCGACAGCATGCGCCAAGCTTCTGCTGCCGCACGCTGCTCCGCTTCCTTCTTCGTTCTCCCGCTTCCCACGCCATAGCGCTCTTCCCCGAGATAAACCTCAACAACGAACTCGCGGTCATGCGCAGGACCGCGCTCCTCTATGATTCGATATTCGACCGAACCAAGGCCATGATGCTGAGAGCGCTCCTGCAGCTTAGACTTGGAATCCTTCATGAGCAACCCGAAATCATTAGAATCAACATACGGAAACATGTGCTCATTCAAGAAGCTCCTCGTTCTTTCGATGCCGGCATCCAAGAAGATGGCACCTACAAACGATTCAAACAAATCGGCAAGCAAAGCCTGCCTTTGTCTGCCTCCTAATTGTTCCTCTCCGCGCCCAAGCAAAACATGGAAGCCAAGCTCCAGCCGTTCAGCAAACTGTGCCAGAGACGGCTCGCACACGATCGAAGCACGCATTCGCGTCAGCTCGCCTTCCGGACGCTGCGGGTAAGTCGTGAACAAATATTCGGACACGAGCAATTGAAGCACGGCATCTCCCAAAAATTCCAGCCGTTCGTTGTCCTGCGCGGATCCTCGTTTATGTTCATTCACATATGAGGTATGGGTGAAGGCTTGCCTCAGCAGCTTGGTTCGCTTAAAGCTTAGCTGCAGCTTCTGCTGCAGCTCAAGGAAGGAATCACGCTTCATATACTTTCATCACGATCGTAGCGTTATGTCCGCCAAAGCCGAAGGAGTTGGAAAGCGCCGTCTTCACGTTCGCTTCTCGCGGCTTATTCGGCACATAATCGAGATCGCATTCCGGATCTTGATTATCCAAATTAATCGTTGGAGCGATAACGCCGCTTTTGAGCGTCAAGCCCAGGATAACGGCTTCTACGCCGCCCGCAGCGCCGAGCAAATGACCCGTCATCGATTTCGTCGAGCTGATCGCTACCTTGTAGGCATGATCGCCGAACGCCTTCTTGATCGCTTTCGTCTCCGAACGATCTCCAACCGGAGTTGACGTACCATGCGCATTAATGTAGTCGATATCGGCTGGTTCTATACCTGCATCCTTGATCGCTTTCGTCATGCAGCGCGCAGCGCCGTCCGGATCCGGCTCCGTCATATGGTGAGCGTCGCCGCTCATTCCGTAACCGATGATTTCCGCATAGATCATTGCGCCTCTCGCCTCAGCATGCTCAAGCGATTCAAGCACGAGTACGCCGGCGCCCTCGCCCATAACGAATCCATCCCGATCAATATCAAATGGACGGCTTGCCTTCTCAGGCTCGTCATTGCGAACGGACATCGCACGCATCGAGCAGAAGCCGGCCATACCTGTCGGCCTGATCGTCGCTTCCGCGCCGCCAGCGATCATGACGTCCGCATCGCCGCGTTGAATCATCTTGAACGAATCCCCGATGGAGTGAGTACCCGTCGCACATGCGGTTACGGCCGTACTGTTCGGGCCTTTCGCACCGGTCAGCATCGAGACTTGGCCAGAGGCCATATTCGCGATCATCATCGGGATAAAAAACGGGCTGACGCGCTTTGGCCCCTTCTCGAGCAGAATGTTATGCTGATCCTCCCAGGTGCCGAGCCCTCCGATACCCGAGCCGACCATAACGCCGACACGCTCCGCATCCGCATTTTCACCGATCTTTAAATTTGCGTCCTTAATCGCCAACTGACTGGCTACTGCCGCAAATTGTACGAAACGGTCCATTCTGCGCGCTTCTTTTTTATCTAAACCGTAATCTTCAGGACTGAAGTTTTTGATTTCTGCGGCAATATTCGTTGGATATTCAGAAAAATCGAAAGCCTCAACGACGGAGACGCCAGATTTTCCTTCTAATAAATTCCCCCAGAACTGCTCTAAATCCGAGCCAAGCGAGGTTATAACTCCCATACCGGTTACGACAACTCTTTGCTTCATTCCATTCACCTCTGCAGACAGCAATGTAGATGACCGCGCTTGCATCATCTTTATTTATATATAAAAGCTAAAACGCTTTGCATAATCAGAATATGAAAACGGTCTGGATGGAGAGAAGTCCCGTTTGTTATAACGGGACTCGTCCTTCTTACGTATGAGATTGTATGTATTTAACTACTTCTCCCACAGTGGTGATTGTCTCTGCGTCTTCATCAGAGATTTCCATATCAAACTCGTCTTCCAGCTCCATGACCAATTCAACGACATCAAGAGAGTCAGCGCCGAGGTCATCTTTAAATGAAGCTTCAAGTGTAACTTCCGCTTCGTCCACGCCTAGTCGGTCGATGACGATACGTTTTACGCGATCTACTACTTCGGACATCCGGTTCACCTCCTCCATGGTATTATACGAGAATTAAAGATAAAATGCCATACGCAACCGTTTTAATTCCAAAGAACGGAATTATAGATGTTACATATACATGCCGCCGTCCACATGAATCGTCTGTCCAGTCATATAGGCTGCAGCATCAGATGCAAGGAAACGGACCGCGTTAGCAATGTCGCTCGGGTTACCAAGACGGGCAAGCGGAATTTGGCCCGACAGCGACTGGCGCATTTCTTCCGGGAGCTTATCGGTCATTTCCGTCTGAATGAATCCGGGTGCAACGCAGTTAACGGTAATGCCGCGTGAAGAAAGCTCGCGCGCGCTCGCTTTCGTTAGACCGATCACGCCGGCCTTAGCGGCAACGTAGTTAGCCTGTCCCGGATTCCCGAGCACGCCAACGACCGATGAAATGTTAATGATGCGGCCCGAGCGCTGCTTCATCATCGAACGAGTGACCGCTTTAATGCCATTGAAAACACCTTTGAGATTTGTTTCAATGACTTGATCGAACTCGTCTTCCTTCATACGCATAATTAAATTATCTCTTGTAATGCCGGCATTATTCACCAAAATATGTACCGCTCCGAATTGCTCGATGACTTCCTTCACCATCGCTTCAAACTCATCTGCTTTGCCGACGTTCGCTTTCACAACGATTGCGCGTCTTCCAAGCGCTTCTACCGCTTGCGCCGTTTCTGCCGCCGCAGCTTCACTGCCGGAGTAATTAATGGCTACATCTGCGCCGGCTTCAGCCAGAGCGATCGCGATCGCTCTTCCAATACCCCGGGATGCTCCCGTAACAAGCGCCTTCTTCCCTTCCAGGCTGGCAAACATCATATCCCCTCCAATTGAAGTTAATTCACCTGCAGCGCATCAAGCGCAGAGATGCTGTTCACCGAAATAACGCGAACGTTCTTGTCAATCTTTTTAATCAAGCCTGCAAGCACCGTTCCCGATCCGATTTCCACGAACGTGTCTACGCCCTGCCCGATCAAGTAACGGATGCTGTCCTCCCAAAGGACCGGCGAATATACTTGTTCAACAAGCAAACCGCGAATTTCGTCAGCCGCAGTCACGACGCTGGCCGTCACATTCGCAACGACAGACACGGAGGCATCCAGCAGCTTAAGACCCGCGAGCGCTGCCTCAAGCTTATCCGCGGCAGGCTTCATTAGCGAGGAGTGGAAAGGCCCGCTTACTTCCAGAGGAATGACCCTTTTCGCTCCCGCCTCTTCCTTGCCGCGTTCGACAACCGCTTGAACGCCCGCAGCCGTGCCGGACACAACTATTTGTCCCGGACAATTCACATTCGCGAGCTCGGCAACATTACCATCAGACGTAATCTTAGCGCATAGCGCTGCCAACGCTTCACGCTCGGCACCGAGAACGGCCGCCATTGCGCCTTGACCGCTGGGAACCGCTTGTTCCATAAACTGTCCGCGAGCCCGAACCGTCCGTACCGCATCCTCGAACGAGAGTACGCCGGCGGCTACAAGCGCGCTGTATTCGCCAAGGCTGTGGCCCGCAACAAAATCGGGCTTTAAACCTCGTCCTTCGAGCGCTTCAAGCAGCGCAATACTAACCGTCAATAGAGCAGGCTGTGTGTTTGCGGTTTGCTTAAGCGCATGTTCAGGGCCTTCAAAAATAATGGTGCTCAGTGAAAATCCAAGCGCCTGATCCGCTTGTTCAAAAATGGTACGCGAACGGTCAAAGGCATCGTATACATCCTTCCCCATACCAACCGCCTGGGCGCCTTGCCCAGGAAAAACAAAAGCTGTTTTACTCAAGCGTGCTTCCTCCTAAACAGAGCATTCGTTATAATTTTACCAAATGAGTACCGAACCGCCCCATGTCAAACCGCCGCCGAAACCTACAAGCACGACGCAATCGCCTTCGTTCACGCGTCCTTGCTCTACTGCTTCCGCAAGTGCGACCGGGATCGACGCAGCCGACATATTTCCATACTTATCAAGGTTGATCATCGCTTTATCTTCCGACAGGTTCAACCGGTTAAGCGCGGACTGAATTATTCGGATATTAGCTTGATGCGGAACCAGAAGGTCGATTTCATCCTTTGTTATGCCAGCCTTTTGCAAGGCATCCTCGGCGGCGCTTCCCATAATGCGTACAGCAAACTTGAATACGTCATTGCCGGCCATATAAATGTAATGCTGCTTGGACTGTATGCTTTCTTCCGTTGCCGGAACCCGCGAGCCGCCGCCGTGAACCTTAAGAAGATCTCCGCCGCTGCCGTCCGCGCCTAGCTCAAACGAAAGGAAGCCGCGGCCTTCTTCCACTTGTCCCAGTACGACAGCGCCAGCTCCGTCGCCGAACAAAATGCATGTGTTGCGGTCCGTGTAATCGGTAATGCGCGAAAGCGTTTCGGCGCCTACGACAAGGACATGCTTATACATGCCGGAGGCAATCATGCCCGAACCGGTTGCAAGCCCATAAATGAAGCCTGAGCAGGCTGCCGATAAATCGAAAGCAGCGGCTTTCTTCGCGCCCAGCTTATCTTGAAGCAAACATGCGGTCGATGGGAAAAACATATCGGGCGTAATGGTCGCTACAATGATTAAATCAATGTCTTCAGCCGTTAAGCCGGCTGCCTCGATCGCTTTGAGCGATGCAATCAGGGCAAGATCAGAGGTAGCTTCCTCATCAGCAGCCAATCGTCTCTCTTTGATCCCTGTACGAGTAACAATCCATTCGTCGTTTGTATCCACCATTTGTTCAAGCTCTTGATTCGTTAAAATACGTTCCGGAACATATTTGCCCGTTCCGATTATGCCTACAGGATGTAAACTCATTTTCCTCACTCACTTCCCGTTGATTTCATCTGCGATCGATTCAATTAGTTGACCCTGTACGGCAATCCGCGCCTGCCGGACCGCGTTCTTCACCGCGACAACGTCGGACGAGCCGTGGCATTTCACGACAAGGCCGTTTAAACCAAGGAGAGGCGCTCCGCCATGCTCCTTGTAATCCATCTTTTTCTTTATCGTACGCAGCTTCGGAAGCATGATTGCCGCAGCCAGCTTCGTCATTAACGATTGACCGAAGGCATCCTTCAGCGAGGTGAAAATCGTACCGGCCGCTCCCTCCATCGCCTTCAGCATAATATTGCCGGCAAAGCCGTCGCAGACAAGCACGTCACAATTTCGTGTCAGTACATCCCTTGCCTCAACATTTCCGATAAAATGGATTGGCGCCTGCTCCAGCAGCTCATAAGCGACCTTCGATATTTCATTCCCTTTTTTCGCTTCAGTGCCTACATTAAGCAATCCAACGCGAGGTTTCTTCATCCCATGCACCTTGGCTCGATAAATGCTGCCCATAATCGCATACTGCAGCAAATGCTCTGGCTTTGCATCCATATTAGCGCCCAGATCGAGCGCAAGCACTCCAATATCATCCATCGTCGGCATCATAGGCGCAAGCGCCGGCCTCTCAATGCCGTCCATCCTGCCGACAACGAGCAGCCCCGTTGCCATAAGCGCGCCCGTATTGCCTGCGGACAGCATAGCATCCGCTTGCTTCTCGCGCACGAGCTGCCCTGCAACGACCATGGACGCCCCTTTCTTCCGCCGCACCGCCTTCACCGGCTCATCATCGGGACCAATAACCTCGTCCGCATGACAAATCGTCATATTCGCAGGTTTCTGTCCTTTCATGAGCGGTTCAATTACAGACGTATCCCCGACGAGCAGCAGCTCCGTATCCGGCCACTGCGCCGCAGCTTCCAGCGCTCCCTGTACAATTAAGCCAGGAGCGTGATCCCCGCCCATTGCATCAATAGCGATCCGCACGTTCGTCTCCCCCTTCACTGCCATGTTCTCCCGCGGACCGGAAAATAACAAAGTTGCCTTGAAACACCATTTCATCGCCTACATAAGTAAACAACTCAACCTTCGCCTTGCTTCGTTCCCCCGAAACCGAACGCACATAAGCTTTCGCTATGCATTTCTCTCCCAGCTTAACCGGGCGAATGAAGCGGATATCAGCTGTTACGGTAAGTGCTATTTCATCATCTATGACAGCAACTGCAAGCGAATTCGCTTGAGCGAATACGTGATGTCCGCGTGCGATCCCCGTTCTGGAGAATACATGCTCTTCACGAATCTCAAACACCGAAATTCCGCTTTTGTCCAATTCAAGATCCACGATATCGCCAATCACTTCATGCAAAGGCAGCGACCTTACGGAATCGTAGGAGCGTTCGGCCATCAGCTTCAAACGTTCTCTAAGCTCCGGGATGCCAAGCTCCATCCGGTCTAACCGAATCGTCTGAATGCTTACTTTAAGCAGACGCGTGAGCTCCCGATCCGTTATAAAAGGATTTTCATCAATTAATCGGGCAAGCTGCTGATGCCGCTGCCGTTTGGGCATTCGTTCGATGTTCGGCACCACCTTCTACCGTATAGTGACTGTTAAAGCATATTAACAGCGTCTTGATAATAGCATGCGCATTCCTTGCGGTATGTATGTTACTTGATATTATCACCTGGTACTAATTAAGTATATAAAAAAATATGCCCCAGCGCAACGAAGCATGAAAAAATGTCTGCAGCCAGACCATCGCACTAAAAATAGCACCTCATCGGCTGATGAAGTGCTACCTTTGAAACCATCCCATTATTGAGCGATGATCTCTTTTGTTTTGTAATATCCACAAACTTTGCATACGTGATGAGCCAATTTCAGCTCTCCGCATTGCTCACATTTCACCATACCAGGTACTGCAAGCTTGAAATGAGTACGACGCTTGTCGCGGCGTGTCTTGGATGTTCTACGTTGAGGTACTGCCATATTTAACACCTCCTTCAAAAAATCAATCGGCAAATCGCTTATTCCTTAAACAGATCCTTTAGCGCTGCAAAGCGCAAGTCAATCTTGTCCGTCTCGCAGCTGCATTTGTGCTCATTTAAGTTCTGTCCGCATGTTGGACAGAGTCCCTTGCAGTCATCGCCGCAAAGCGGGGCATAAGGAATGGACAGCTCAAGCGCTTCTTCCACATAAGGCTTCAGGTCCAGTCTTTCCGCATTCACTTCAACAAAGTCACTGATCTCTTCCTCCGTATACTCGTCGCTCTTCACGTCAGACGCAGCCGGCTTGAACATTTCAGAAAAAGGAATGACAATGCGTTCCTGCACCGGTTCAAGGCAGCGGGAGCATGCAAGCTCGAGATCGATGGCAAGCTCGCCATCGGCTTCGATAAAGCCTTCATGTCCGGTTACCGCTAACGATACTTGGAGCGGTCCTATACGGTAAACATCTTGGCGTCCTTTATAAAGGTCACTGACATCTAACTGCTCGTTGACTGTCGTTTTCAAACCTTTGGACATCGTTTCTTGCATATGAAACTGCATCTGATCACCCCAAACAAACAAAGATTATTATATCTATCAGCCTACCGTTTTGTCAACATTTCCACACTGGTTTTCCTTATTTGCGCAAGCTGACCATGTATAATGGACTTCTCTATGCTATAGTAATACAACCAACATTTAACAAAGAGAGGATCAGGCAAATGCGCACAGTCGGTCTTATCGTTGAATACAATCCGTTTCACAACGGTCATCTGTATCATTTGCAACAATCGGTCAAAATAACGGAGGCGGATGCCGTCGTAGCCGTTATGAGCGGTCATTTCCTGCAGCGGGGAGAGCCTGCCCTCCTCGACAAATGGTCTAGAACGAAAACGGCGTTAGAAGGAGGCTGCGATCTTGTCATTGAGCTCCCGGTGGCTTACGCAACTCAAGCCGCGGAATGGTTCGCATACGGTGCCGTAACCTTGTTAGAAGCAACCGGTATCGTGGACTCCTTCTGCTTCGGTACGGAAAGCGGCGACCTTGGTCCCCTTCTGCAAGCGGCCGAAGCGATCGCCCACGAGTCTTCCGCTTTTAAATCGCTGCTAAAGCAGCTGCTTCAAACGGGAATCAGCTATCCGAGCGCGTATAGCCAGGCTGTTTCTGCCTATTTATCAAACCAAGGAAATACCTCTGCCGCTAATTTTCCATTCTCCTTGCCCAATCATACGCTGGCTTTGCATTATTTGCTGGCGCTAAAACGAATGGACGGAGAAATGGAGCCCTTTACTATTGCTCGGGAAAAGGCTCAATATAATCAAACCACCGCATCCGATAGCCAAATAGCAAGCGCGACCGCTATCCGCAAGCTGCTGCTCGACCAGCGGTCGCTTGAAGGCGCCCGCTCCTTCGTGCCGGATTCCACCTTCCGTACGCTGCAAGAGCAATGGTCCGCCGGTCATTGCCCGATTAGCTGGGAGCAGTTCACGAACCCGCTGCTCCATGCCATCGTTACGCGATCGGCTACGGAGCTCGCATGCTTGCATGAGGTCACGGAGGGGCTGGAGCACCGCATTCGCCGCTCGCTGCCTAAGCTTGCCGCCAGACAATTCGACGATTTGCTGGCTTTGTTAAAGACGAAGCGTTACACCCGTACGAAGCTTCAACGAGCGCTTTTAGCCATTTTGCTAGGACATGCCAAGGCAGATTTCACAGCGGAGAAGCTCGCCTCCGGCATTGAGTATATAAGAATACTGGGCTTCAGCGAAAAAGGCAAGCAACTGCTGAGGCGCATGCGCCATTCAGCCAAGCTGCCGGTTCTGCTTAGCGCAGCCAGATCCCCCCGTCCTTACAGATATCTCGAGCTGGATGTACAAGCGAGCAGCGTATATATGCTAGGAATGCCCCGCGAAGCAGCTTTCCAATCCCTCTACCGTGATTATATAGACAAGCCGGTTACTTTGGAGACGCCGCGTTGAACGCTTCCACGTGATCCATGGCGTCTTGAAGCGTCGCAACGCTAACGACCTTCATTGAAGTGCCAAGCGACTTCGCCTTGGCTTGCGCTTCCTCAAAATTACGGGCGGGCGCCAGAAACAGCTGAGCGCCCTCCTCGCTTGCAATGACGATTTTCTGCTCGATTCCGCCTATCGCGCCAACCTTGCCATCTACCGTTATCGTTCCAGTAGCGGCAATACGATGTCCGCCTGTCAAATCGCCCGCGGTCAACAGGTCAAGCGCCTGCAGCGCAAAAACAAGGCCTGCTGAAGGGCCGCCTATATCTCCAGCTTCGATCGTAAGACGGTTGCGGCTGTCTGCCGGTTCCAAGCCGCGCAGCTCGGTCAATCCCGTAACGCCAAGCGCCTGCAGCATCTGTTCAGCCGACAGGGACGAATGGAAGGCGCCGGCAAAGAATGGAACGCTAACCATTTCACCTCTCCGTTCCACCTCAAAAGCCGACTCCTGCTTGGCATCCAGCCGCTTTAAAATATCGAACGCTTCCGGGATGCTGCCAAAACGTTCGCCGCCCTTTATGCCAATCAGCTTATCCCCCGCTTCGAAAGGCAAGACTGCATTCAGTCTCTGCGCTTGAATATCGGATACGATAATGGCTTGCGATTTGCTTTCATACGGTATTCCGATATAACGATAAGCCGCCTCGATCGCATTATTTTGCGAGCCTTGCATAATAACATTCAATCTCTCCGCATATTGCTGCCTGGTATAGCCTCTTAGCACATCCCGCTTCAGATGAACATCCTTTCTCGGGCTCCACATGGATGAAATGGTCTGCAAAAAATTAGGCTCCGTCAATTTAATCGCAGTGAGCAAAAATGCGCCTTCACCCGGGCTATCGCCCTTTTGGGCCGCAATCATCGGCTTTACGGGAACCGCAAGGCCCGGTTCGTAGATGACATAAGGCGTTGGAGCGTATAGCAGCACCCACATCGAAACAGCGGCAGATACGGCTATAAACACGATGCGGCGTAAATCGGATCGTTTCAATGGCATCCTATCACTCCCAACTGAATCCAAAAATAATCGGCGGCGTAAGGGCATAATTTAGCAGGCTTAATATGACTCGTTCCTAAATGGTCTATCGCCCGCTGCATATGCGTACTATTTAACGTATACGTTTGTCCACTTATTCATGTCAGGAGTGGTCGTTGAACCTTATTATAATCCCCGTACAGTACAAGGAGCTGAGTGGCATTGGCCAAAACGGTTACGTTAGCAATTTTGTCTATCCTTCTAGTCGTTGCGATCATCCTGCAGCCGGATGCCGCCTTTCAAGCTTCGCTGCAAGGGCTCACCGTATGGTGGAATATCGTATTCCCCGGCCTGCTGCCGTTTCTCGTCCTGTTTGAAATGATAACAGCCTTTGGGCTTGCCCATGCGATCGGAGCTATTCTCCAGCCATTAATGAAGCGGCTATTCAAGCTCCCCGGAGAGTCCGCTCTTGCGATCGTCCTAGGCTGGATGGGCGGATATCCGACAGGCGCAGAAGCAGTTGCTTCTCTTCGCAAACGGAATCTTGTCACAAAACAACAGGGCCAGCGTCTGCTAGCCCTTACTCACATGCCTAACCCTTTGTTTATGCTTGTCGTGATCGGTGCCGGTTTTCTTCACAAGCCCATTGCTGGAAGTATAATTGCGGCAGCCGTATGGCTGTCGGCGCTTTGGCTAATCCTTCTTACTACGTTATGGAGCCGCAATGAAACTGGACAATCTCCCGCAGCAGATAAACCGGGCGGCAGCTTGCTGGGCAGGGCAGCGGATGCGCTTCGCCTCGGCAGGGAGCAGGACGGCCGCAGCTTCGGCAAAGCGCTTGGCGATGCCGTCTCCGCCAGCTTTCAGAAGCTGATGATGATTGGAGGCTTCATGATTTTCGCCGCCGTGCTTGCGAAGCTGTCAGAGCCACTCTTTGATCCGCTGCTGAGGGATTTCGGGCTTGGCTTCATTACACAAGCGTTCTTCGAAAGCCACCTTGGCGCATATGCCGCCGCCATATGGGATGCGCCGGGAACCGGCACGCTTGTTAACGCCGCCGCCATTGCCGCCGTGCTTGCTTGGAGCGGGCTGAGCGGCATATTGCAAGCAGGCTATGCGATCTCAGGTACCGATCTCAAGCTGCTGCCGTTCGTTCTGCTCAGAACTGTTCACGCCGCTCATGCCGCCTTGTTCATGCTATTGTTGTGGAAGCCTGCCACATCGCTGCTTCGCATCGTGCTTGAGCCCGGGCCCGGGGCCATGCCTGCGACAGCTCCTGCCGATTCCTTTGTTCCGAATTCGGCCGTTGGCGTGAAGACGGCCGACTTGCCCTCGCTGTGGCCATATTCCATAACCGGCAGCTTGCTGATCGCCGTCATCGGGATTACGCTTGCCTTAATGCTGTTGCCCTATCGGCGGGCCGGTAAATCGCATTAAACGTCAAATTCCAACCTGCTATTTCCTTCACGCTAACTTACGTTCGCGATTTATATTTCTCTCTTAACCGCTGCTCCACGACAGGCGGCACGAGCTCATGCACCGCTCCATGAAACTGGGCGATTTCTTTGACAATACTGGAGCTCAAATAAGAATATTTTGGATTAGTCATCATAAACATCGTATCGATTTCATCGTCTAGCAAATGGTTGGTCGAAGCGAGCTGGAGCTCGTATTCAAAATCGGTAACGGAACGTATGCCTCTAATAATGACGTTCGCCTGTTTGGTTTTCATGAAACGAACAAGCAGATCCCGGAAGCTGTCGATCTCGACATTAGGAATGTCTCGCGTGACCTCGGCGAGCAGCATCTTGCGTTCTTCCACAGTGAACAGCGGATTTTTGCTCGTATTATTCAAAACGGCTACTATAAGCCGGTCAAATTGCTTGGCGGATCTGCGAATAATATCGAGGTGGCCATAAGTTACCGGATCAAAGGTGCCGGGATATACGGCTACCCGCTCTTGTTTAATCGTTGACATCGGCTTCACTCCCGTCGTGACTGTCACGGCTGTTGTATTTGTATATGGACACGGCAGTATCACCGTATTTGGCATGCTTGATTTGCTCAAAACATTCCAGCTGTTCCGGATATCGATGATCAGCATCATGCTCCACGACTACGATTGCCGCAGGCTCCAGCATTCCATTATCCGCCAATTGCGACATCAGCACATCCATCGTAATCATTTTGTATGGCGGATCAAGAAAAACAAGCCGGAACTTCTGTTCCCGCTTAGCTAACGCTTTCATTGCACGCTCTGCATCATTCCGATAAATTTCGGCAGCGCTGCCCATCTTTGCCGTTTCTACATTTTGACGAATGGTGTCGACGCTTATCTTCTCCCGATCAATAAAAACCGTTCGTTCTACGCCTCTGCTCCAAGCTTCGATGCCCAAGCCGCCCGTACCTGCGAACAGGTCCAGCGCCGTTCCTCCGTCGAAGTAAGGACCGATCATGCTAAATATGGCTTCCTTCACTTTATCCGTTGTCGGCCTAGTATTCATACCGGGCACAGCCTTCAGCGTACGGCCCTTGGCCTCGCCCGCAATGACTCTCACTGCAATTGCCCCCTTTTCTCTCGTTACCGACTATCGTACCATAGAATCCCATTGTTAATAAAGCGGAAGCGTGTCGAAAAACATGTCCTAGTAATCAATTCCGGTGGAGCAAAAATAAATGTTGTCCTAAAAATGTATATTTCCCCTCAAAGCGGACAAGATAAATTTATCGGCGTCGCAAGATGTCGTAGACAACCGCGGAGAAGACTTACGTTTCCCCATAAGCTCTTCGTCCGGTTTCTCCTCTCCCATGAAAGGGCGCCCCGTAAGGGGCGCCCGATTTTTTCAAATACATTTATTATTGATCTATGTTATATAACTCATACGGTTTTATAATCGCCTATTTACTTAAACACGCTCCAAATATCTGCCGACTCTTGTCCGATGGCCCATGCGGATATACCGGCGAGTGAATATTTCTTCACAAGGCTCCAACGCGCAGCCATCGATATCCGATCCTCCACCCACAAACGATGCCGACCGGCCGTATCGGTGAATTCAACGTAATTTTGTCGGGAGACCGAATCCCATTTCTTGGTTAGCCCACGCTCAGAAATCCAAACATCGGTGTCTTTCATAAATACGTCTTTAGACGTTGCCTTGCCGCCGCCGGCGGGAACCGTCCATTCCCTGGTATAAAACGGTACGCCAAGGATCACCTTATGAGCAGGCACATCCTTAAGCAATAAGCGCAATCCTTCTTCCACCCATGGCAAGGATGAGACAGAGCCGGCTTCGCCGCGCCCTTCATAATATTCGTCATAGCCCATCATGATTACATAGTCCGCAGCCTTGCCCAAACCGGCGCGGTCGTAGCTCCCGGACCAATTCGGGTCCGGATTTTCCCGCGTCACATCGACGGAAACGAGCTTGTTGCCAGCGGATAAGGATTTTTTTAAATCGCGAATAAAGATGACGAACTCCTCACGATTTTCCAGCTTCATGTTCTCGAAATCAACATTAATCCCATCAATCCCGTTCGCAAGCACCGAATCCTTTACTTTGCTGATTACCTCCTGACGATTGGCGGGAGAAGACAGAACACGATCCGTGAGTTCCATATCGAACCCATTGCCGAGCATCGCCCAAACCTTCTTCCCTTTTGAGTGCGCCCAATCAACATAACGTTTGTCAGGTGAAGTTGATACAAGCCCATCCTGACTCAATCTATACCAACGAGGCATTACGACATCGAGAGCCGCTATATCGCTGACCTCAATAAATTTGTCCGTACCTCCAAGGTAGTTCCAACCGGACACATAACGATTAGCCTTGCGAACGGACACATACGACTTGCGAATCCAACCTTTTTTTCCTCCAAGCAGCTGCACTTGGTAATGGTATTTAGCCACTGAAATGACCGGATATTCAACCCCGCGTTTTAAAGTAGCCACTTTCGCGGAACCGGAAAGTGCTTTTACATGCACCGGAGCGGATAAATGCGTTACTTTCGCCACGGTTACGTAATCAGCGGTTTGCAAAGGCTTCCCGTTTAACATGTTGGAACCTAAAGCATCTGCCGTTCCCGCAGCCGCTTGCCACGTAAAAACAACAAACATCAAAACGACAATCATTCGCCGAAAAGCTATATTCAAGTGATAACTTCCTCCCGTAATTTCATAGATTACGAGAGTAAATTTTATAGCGAAACGATCCGCTATGATAGTGAATTTCAATGGGAAAGCTGCCATTCATTTCTAGCAAAATGTATGTCTAATTTAATTGGTTGCAAGGATGCCGCATTGCCGATAGGAAATAGATGGCGGCTAAGTCGATGATTATTCCTCTCAATGATCTTGAAATTGGGCAAATGTCTCTCCGTAACAAACACCCAATCATAAACCCAAAATCATACATAATCTACAGTGTACTCAAGATGTGAAGGAGGTGCATTTAACAATGTCCTGTAACGTAGGTGGCGCTTTCACGAATACAGGTTCCATTCTGGTCCTATTCATTTTGTTGGTAATTATCGTTTGTAGTTGCGGTTTCTTTGGTGGCTATGGCTATTAATCGTACCCCTGCGACGTAACCTCCGTACGTCAACTCCTAAAATAGAATGAATGAGATGGCCCATTATATGGGCTTTCTTTTTTGTCGAGATACTTAATATTCCAATCTTAATTCATCAAAAAGTAAACAATTGGTCCTATCATGTCGTGTTCCCGAAACTTACCGATTCAAATCATAGCAAAAAGGCAACCAGTTTACTTTACATAACGGTTGCCCTTTTAATCAGTATTTTTTTAATCATTAATCCCACACCAATCCCCACGAACATTCCTAGAAGGCCTAACCATACGGCACCTAATAGGTCACGTGAGAATATCACGCCAATCGTTCCGAAATACGCCCCAAACGCGACAGGAACAACAGCATACGGCGAAGGAGTGCCCCTGCTTTCTTTATAAGCATCCCAGATAGAGAACATATAAATACAGGGGTAAAACATTAACCATTGATAATCCGTTTGGGCTATTGCTTTCGTAATATCACCGTGAAAACTGGAGATTATCACTTCATTCAAATTGGATTGAACATTGATTATAAATTCCAAGCCAATCAATAATAGCCCTTTTAAAAACTTGCCGTTTAATATTTGCCCAAATCCTGGTAAAGCTATACTCCATAGTAGAGCCTCGGTACGGTCACATTTCCCCATTCCCTTCCCAACTTTTCCCTAATATTTTATTAAACGTTGCTAATGCTTTTTTGGACATCATCTAAATTCCCAATAAATTCCATAATCCAATAGTTACCAATTTACATTTTTATTTTTCCTCCCTATCCGAAAAATATTCACATGGAAGTTACAGTTACGATTAGTAATTAAATCAGTTTGTGGATATACTACATTACAATAAAATTGATTACTCGTGGAGGAATTAACGGTTTGACTTGGTTGTTCATTGGCGGAACAACCGCCAATGTCAGATGACAGGAAAGCGCTGGCTAAACAGCGATAATTAATCGAAAAAGATAAGGCGGGAAATTTATGCATACAGTATGGAAAGGCGCGATCAGTTTCGGCCTTGTTCATGTTCCGGTGAAAATGTTTACGGCTACAGAAGATAAGGACATCCATTTCCGCAGCCTGCATAAGGAATGCGGAATGCCGATCTCTTATGCAAAAACATGCCGTCATTGCGATAAGGAAATCGGGCCTGATGAAATCGTAAAGGGCTTTGAATATGAGAAAGATAAGTACGTCATCGTCAAAGAAGAAGAGCTTGAGAAAATAAAGCCGGAATCCGCTAAAACGATTCAAATTCTCGACTTTGTAGACCTTTCGGAAATCGACCCCCTCTACTTTCAAAAGGCATATTACCTCTCGCCTGATATGGCTGGCGCAGGTGCTTATAGTCTCTTGCTCGAGGCAATCAAGCAAACCGGAAAAATAGGTATCGCCAAAATCTCAATCCGGAGCAAAAGCAGCTTAGCCGCCATACGTGTCGTCGATAATTGCTTATGTTTGGAGACGATGCACTTTCCGGACGAGATCCGTTCGATATCCCAGATCCCTAATCTGCCCGAGCAAACAGCCGTTAATGAAAAGGAACTGTCGATGGCCAAAACGCTTGTCGAGCAGTTGAGCGAAAAATTTCAGACTGAGAAATATACGGACGACTACCGTTTAGCATTGCTTGAAATGATTGAACAGAAGATTGCTGGCGAGAGTGTAGATATTGTATCAACGCCTGCTGAAGGCAGGTCGAATGTTATCGATCTTATGGCTGCTCTACAGGCAAGCCTGGAAGCAATCAAAACACCGCCTGCCGCTGCAAAGAGGAAACGGAAAAGCACATCCAAAAATACAAAGGATAACGTTTCATGAGCATGTCGCTGCCCTCTGTTCCGATGGCTCCTGTCACCTCGCCGGATATACCTGTCGGTACAGAATGGGGATACCAGATAAAATGGGACGGCGTCCGCACCTTAGTCCGGTTGGATGGCAACGGCGGCGTAGAGATTTTTTCGAAACGGATGGAACCTCGGAACGATACTTTTCCTGAGATCGTAGAATTATTGAAGCCGTTAAAGATCGGCGCATGTGTGCTTGACGGCGAGATTGCTTATTTTGATGGAACTAGACCAAAATTCCTGCGGGACCGATTAGGGGTAAGGAAAAGATCGAATGATGATTCCCTCATCTTCGTCATGTTCGATTTGCTGTATGACGACGGTAGAGACATTCGTCCGCTCCCTTTCATTGATCGGTTCGAGCGGCTTGCAGCTAAGCTTCCTAATAAAGAGCCGCGGTTATTTGTGACTGACCTTTTTTACGATGGTCACGCTCTCTGGGAATGGCTTAATGAACGCGAATGGGAAGGAATGATCTCGAAACGGCTGGACAGCCCTTACATCGAAGGAAAAAAACATAAAGATTGGTTCAAAAAGAGGAAAGAAATACGGATCGTTGCAGACGTTGTAGGGATAAAACGTAAAGAGGGCCGGGTCTCCAGCCTTGTATTGCGTTACAAGGACCGTTATATCGGACATGTGTCGGGACTGGACAACGCCTCTAAGAAGATGCTGCAGCAATTTATGCAAGACTATCCCGGGGAATGCCCCTTCCCCTCAATCTCATCCAGTATGCAGAAATCCGATATCGTCTGGCTTGGGGTACATTTCCCGTGTAGCGTATCAGCACTTGAATTCACGGAATCAGGGCTTCTGCGTCAACCCAAATTAATCGGATTTGGAGGAGTTTATGAACCGATGGGCTAATGACAGTGATGATATATCTCCGTTACAAACACCCAATCACAAAACAGCAGCCATGCATAACCTACAGAGTACTCACAACATGAGGAGGTGCATTGAATCATGTCCGGATACGTAGGTGGTGCTTTCACAAACACTGGTTCCATTCTGGTCCTTTTCATTTTATTGGTAATTATCGCTTGTAGCTGCATGGGCGGCTTCGTCTATTAAGAACCACTAGAAATTATGCTCCATGTAAACCATGAAAGACTATCCATTAAAAATTCCAACGCGAAAGGCCCATTCTATGGGTTTTTTGCGTTATAAAGCGGCGCGCCCTTCATCAAAGGGCACGCCGCTTTCGCACTACTCGTTTAAGAATATGAAAACAAATGATATCGCAATCAATACGCGCTTTCTACTTTCATAATGTCTAAGAAAGGAATTTTAACGGTCTCCCCTTGATAAGCCACATGAACCGTTTTCGTACGTGAATCCATATGTACAATCTTCCCCTGTGGTTGAACGTCCCAATTCCATACCGTAAATAATAATTCCGATTCTTCCTGCTGCGCTTCTACTAACCGCTCGCCGAGCTCCTCTAATTGATATTCATCCCTCGTCGGCCGTTTTGGACCCTTTGCCAATTGACTCTCCTCCAAACTCTTCTTTTATTTCTTCATTGCTTCTACACACTGAGTACCTATCATTATATACCCATTCCGGATGCATGCCAAAAGACATTATCATAGCGCAAGCGTAAACGGCTGATGCCGTCCTTTGGCGGCAAAAGCTCGTTTCGCGGTGAAATATAAGAAAGTATAAGTTTCAAACTTACACTTTCTTATATTTAAAAAAAGCCCACCTCCGTGAGCTCCTTGTTATTACTCCGTAGCCTGACCGCTCGCTATGCGCAGCTCGTTCGCCAATCGGTTGAATTCTTCCCGCGCTTCTTGGTTAGTCGTTGCAAAGTAGGCTGCGCTTAAAAACAGTATGATCTTGTTTGCATCCTCTGCTGTCATACTGCCGCTCGCCTCCACCTCTTCGTCCTCTTCTTCTCTCTCGATAAACGGCATGCCGAAATATTCGCAAATGCCGCGAGCCAGCTCGTACGCGCACTCGGCTCTGTAGGAGCCGGATAGAAGCAGCCTTGCATCATCCAAGTTCGTCATAAATGCGCACTCCACCAACACGGCAGGCATGAAGGTGTCCCGCAATACAGCCAAATTACTTCTCGTCTTTACTCCCCGATTGGGTAACGCCGTGCCGCCAATCAAATAGCGGTGTATGATATCCGCAGCTTTCTTGCCTTCGGAGCTGCCCGTATAATGATACGTCTCAATTCCTCGCACGCTGTTCCAGGTCGTTCCGAATGCGTTAGCATGAATGCTGATATAAAAATCGGCGTTCGCGTTATTTGCAATGCGCGTGCGCGTATTAATCGGCGTATCCGCATCGGTCGGGGCAACGAGCAATGTCTGAAACCCGCTGCGCCTCAAATGCTCATCGAGCAAAGCGGCTACCGCCCGGTTAAATTCATTTTCTCTCATGACCGTTCCGTCCGGCAGCACAGGCGTGCGTTTGCCGGCAGTCGCCATCCCATGGCCGTCGCAGATCGCAATTAGAAAAGCCATCTCCATCACTCCTTCCCTCTATTTAATTTATTGACTAGCACTCCCTTCGGTGTGCCCGTTTTCAGCATTTGCCCGAAGCGGACGCCGCAGCCTTCAGCGGCTTCCATGAAAATTAAATGACCCCAAGCTCCCGCCGCGGTTTCTCAGCCTGTACGTTGAAGGCGGCACGCCGATCACGTCCGCGAATTGTTTGGAGAAATAATGGATCGAATCATACCCCAACTGCTCCGCAATCGAAGTAACGGACTGATTACTCTCCAGCAGAAGCACGGAAGCCTTCGTCATCTTCTGCTTAAGCTGGTACGCTTTTGGCGTCATCCCGGTAACGCTTCTGAACAGCTTATAGAAATGCGTCTTTTCCAGCCCGTACCGCCTGCACCAATCGGCGTAATGGAACTGCCGTTCCGGACTGCGGTCGATCTCTTCGAGCACATGCATAATCCGGTAGTCGCGCGGCTGCCTTTCGCGAACGATATTATAGAAACGCATCAACCACCCCGCCATCAAATTAGCGCTCATTTCTTCGCTGTAAAACCCGGCCGAGCCATGTAAGCCGCATATTTGAATAAACAAATCGACGGCGTCCGGATAAGGGGTAATCATCGCATGGGTCGGCAACTCATCCAGCTCCGGGCAAATCTCTTGCAGCGTGAGCAGACGAGGGTCGGCTGAATCGGTTTGGAAGGAAAATGTCGAGGAACCGCTGCCCGGAATCTCCCATAAGTCGGAGTAAATATTGAACGCCTCCAGCTGCAAACCGGGATTATGATGAAACGAATGTGCTTGTCCAGGACGGATGAACAGAAGCGAGCCCTTCCCTACCTCATATTTCTTCCCCTCTACAAACATAATCCCCTTCCCTTGAACGAACAGATGGAACGCAAAGGCGTGACCTACCCGCGTTTCTTCGTGAATGCTTCCAGTATAAGAATAAGTGTGGGCGGATCGCAAATAAACGGTCATTTCGGTAAGCCTCTTCATAGGCTCGCCCTCCTTTCAATCGTTAAATTAGCGGAATTTTATATAAATGAAGGAATCTTTTTTAAATACACGCTTTCTCTTATCATCTTACAATAGACCTATATTACTAGGGAATACATTATTTATTTATAAAGGAGCGTATACCATGCGATTCAGACAAGTACATCTCGACTTCCATACCACTGAAAAAATTACAAACATTGCAAAGCGCTTTTCAAAAGAGCAATTTCAAGAAATGCTGCGTCTCGGGCACGTTGATTCGATTACTGTATTCGCCAAATGCCATCATGGATGGGCTTACTTTCCTTCCGGAACAAACGAAATCCACCCTCATCTCGAATTTGATCTGCTTCAGCGGCAAATTGAAGCTGCTCACGAGATTGGCGTTAAGACTCCCGTTTACTTATCCGTCGGACTTGACGAGAGAATGGCCCTCCTTCATCCGGAATGGCTGATGCGCAATGAGAAGGATGAAACCAATTGGGTAAACGGATTTATGACCCCGGGCTTCCATCAGTTTTGCTTAAATTCGCCTTACCTCGATATGATGATTACGCAAATCGAAGAGGTTGTGCAAAAATATGATGCAGATGGTATCTTCCTGGACATTGTCGGCGTACGTCAATGCTATTGCCACACATGTATCGCGCAGTTGCATCGTGAAGGCAAGGATCCTCGCGTGAAAACGAACATTATCGAGCTTGGCGAGCGCATCTACAGGAACTACACGCGCAGAGTCGAAGAAGCGATCCACGCGATCAAACCCGATATGCCGATCTTCCATAATGCGGGACACATCAGTCAAGGCAGACGTGATCTTGCAGCAATGAATACGCATCTTGAGCTCGAATCACTGCCTACCGGCGGCTGGGGCTATGACCACTTCCCTTTGTCAGCGCGTTATGCGCAACAGCTCGGAATGGATTTTCTCGGTATGACAGGCAAGTTCCACACGTTCTGGGGCGAATTCGGCGGTTACAAGCATCCGAACGCGCTTCGATATGAAACAGCGCTCAGCCTTGCGAACGGCGCCCGTTGTTCGATTGGCGATCAGCTGCATCCGGAAGGATTAATGGATCCGGCCACTTACCGTTTAATTGGCGCAGCCTACTCGGAGGTCGAACGTAAAGAAAAATGGTGTGTCAACGTAACCCATGCAGCAGATATCGGACTGCTGACGGTTGAAGCTTCGGGCGCGAATCAAGAGAATGACGCGATGTTTACAGGTAAATCCGATGCAGGCGCCGTGCGCATGCTGCTGGAAGGCCATTTCTTATTCGATGTCATTGACCTCGAATCGGATTTCAACCGGTATAAAGTAATCATTCTCCCGGATTACGTCGTTATTAATGAATCATTGCAAGCAAAGCTCGCTTCCTTCCTGGAAGGCGGCGGCAAACTTCTGGCAACCGGCAATTCAGGACTTAACCCCGGGCAAACTCATTTCGTGATCGATCTGGGTGTGCGGGATGCCGGAAGCAATCCCTATCAGCCTGATTATTTCAGGC
Organism: Paenibacillus alkaliterrae; assembly: GCF_021532375.1. Taxonomy (GTDB): domain Bacteria; phylum Bacillota; class Bacilli; order Paenibacillales; family Paenibacillaceae; genus Pristimantibacillus; species Pristimantibacillus alkaliterrae. Next base: position 135,140 of record NZ_JAKGAP010000002.1, on the reverse strand, counting down.
CTTTATTCCCGCTCGAGCCGCTGGGAGAAGCGTCTTACATTTTCTATGCGAATGGCCGCCGTGTTGAACTGGATGGCGGAACGGAGCTCGGCAAGCGCGAGGATCCTTATTTTAACCGTGATGTTTATAACTTCTGCTCCCACCAGCATACCCCCAGCAGCCTAAACGACGGCGGTCCCGGAATGGTAGAGAGCGCGAACGGCATTTACGTAGCATGGAACGTATTCGAGGATTATGCCGTCAAAGGTACGCTGGCGTTAAAGGAAACGATTGTTTACGCTTTGAACCTGCTGCTGCCAGACAAAACGCTTCAAACCAACTTGCCTGCTCAGGGCATCGTCACACTGCAGAAGCAATCCTCCGAGAGCCGCTACGTTAACCATTTGCTTTATGCAAGTCCGGTTAAACGCGGGGACGGTGTAGAAATCATTGAAGATATCATTCCTTTATCAGGCATTCACGTAACGGTTCGATTGCCCGGCAAAGAGATTACCGGCGTATACACTGCCCCGGATTTGAACAAAGTAACATTTACTGTAGATGGAGATGACCTTCACTATCAAATTGATCAGATAAAATGCCATCAAATGGTAGTAATAGAATATAATAATATTAATTAGTACTTGTCAAGATTCATTTAAACTATTTATTGCGAATAGATAGACAATTTGCACTATCCCTTTTACTATAATAATAAATGAACGAATAATGACCGCTCTTCCAAGGTGCAGAGCGGTCGTCTTTTTATTGCCCGGACGGCAGCCACAAACTGATGCGGAGGTGCTCTCACATGCTGCTGCAACTATCCAAACGATTTAATCGCTGGGCATATTCCCAATCCATTCACACGCGTATCATCCTATTTTTCACAGTCGCCCTCTCGCTGCTCATAACGGCACTCGCCGTATCCAATTATCAAATATCATCCGTCATCCTTATCAAAAATGCCATTAACAGCACATCGCAAAATTTAGTGCTAGTCTCTGAAAAACTTGATCTCATCTTCGACAACGCCGAAAATTACGCAAAAATATCGATTCAAAACCGGATCATTCAGGAGACCCTTATCTCCGCGGAGAGTCCTCCGGCAAACACGGATACTTCCTTCTCTTACTATCAACGTTATATTACTGTACAAAACGCGCTAAGCAGCATCGCCGACGGCAAATCCTTTGTCGATGCCATCATCATGTACGATAATGATCATCAAATATACGACTCCGGCGGATTGCAATCGATTCAGGATGTCAGCATGGCGTTTTTCGATCGGTTCAAAGGTTCTGCATTTGGACTTGCATGGGAAGAAACAAAGCCGAGCAATTATTGGAAGGACTCGAAACAGAATAGCGTCGTTTCGTTGTTTCAACGGTTTAATTCGCAGGAGACCGCCGCATCGCTCGGCATTTTGCAATTGTCGATTAAGGAGCGTTATATTAGCGATCAATATGCGAATATTCAGCTTGGTCACAGCGGCGAGATTTACATCATTAACGATGACGGACAAATCGTATCCGGCAAGCACCAAGATCAGCTTTACAGCTCTATAAGCAATATGCCGTTCTATCCCGCGGTTCTGCAGCAGCAGGGCGGCAATAAATATTTGATCGACGGAACCGATTATCTAGTCATATCACGTAAATACGAGCGGCTGAACTGGACAATCGTAGGTGTCGTCCCCATAAGCGAAATTACAGAGGACAACCAATTGCTGACCGGCCGGCTGTTCACGCTAGGCATCGTCTTTATCGGGCTTGCCGTAATTCTAACGCTGCTCATTACAAAATCAATTACGAGGCCTCTCCACCAAATTAAAGAAACAGTCAAGCGGGTTAAGCAAGGCGAGCTCGATGTTTCTCTGGATATTGAATCTCGTGACGAGATCGGCGAATTAGCTGTGGAGTTCAACCGAATGGTAAGCCGCACGAAAGCTCTAATGCAAAGTAATCTGGAGGAAGAAAAGAAACGGAAGGAATACGAGCTTGCTGCCATCCAGGCGCAAATCAATCCCCATTTCCTGTACAACACGCTGGAAAGCATTTGCGGGCTTGCGGAGCTTAAGCGCAACGGTGACATCATCATGCTCGTCAATCAGCTCGCTCGTTTCTACCGCGGTATTCTCAGCAAAGGAAACGCCATTATTTCTGTGGGCGATGAAATGATGATTACGCAGCATTATTTGGACATATTGAAGGTTCGATATGGAGACAAGCTCAATTACGCGATAAACGTCGATCCTTCCATTCTTTCACTAGTTACAGTGAAGCTGTTGCTGCAGCCTCTAGTGGAAAATTCGGTCTATCACGGATTAAAGCACAAGCGCGGCAAAGGCCTTATCGAAATAAACGGATACGTGCAAGCGAATCGCCTTTATCTTGAGTTGAAAGATAACGGAGTCGGTATGGACCCTGAATTAGCACGCCGTCTCATCCGTGGGAGCGACAGCGGTCATAAAGCGGAGAGCTTTGGAGTAAAAAGCACGAATGATCGGATTAAGCTATATTTTGGTCCGGAGTATGGCCTGCAAATCGACAGCGTGCAGGGCGAAGGTACGACCATTACAGCCATTCTGCCGACACTGCATGAAGGGAGTGAACAGCAATGATTAACGTCATGATTGTCGACGATGAATATTTGGTACGTGAACGATTAAAGCTCGGTCTGGATTGGCAGTCGCTGGGATGTGAAATAGCTGCAGAAGCAGATAACGGCGAGGATGCTATGCTTCTTCTTACAGAAGCGCATATCCAACTGGCCATTGTAGACATCAACATGCCGATTATGGATGGGCTGGCGTTTGCAAGAGAAGCCCGTATAACGCATCCCGCTGTAAAAATTATTATTTTGACGGGTTACGGCACGTTCGAGTATGCAAAGTCCGCTTTGAAGGCTGGTACTAGTGATTACTTACTCAAGCCTGTTGATACGATAGAGCTTATCAGCGCCGTCAGTGAGCTTGTTGTGGGCATTCATAAGGAAACAGCAGAACAACATTCCGCCTCGACGATACAGCTTCAGCTGCAGGAAAGCCACTCCGTCTTGCGGAATACGTTTATGCGTAAGCTGGTGACCGAATCGGCCCCCCTCCCTAATCCGGAGCAGCTGTCGCTTTATTGTCCGGAGCTCACCGGGACCAGCTTCGTATCCATAATAATGACCATCGACCGGGCAAGCACGACTGCGCAGCCGGATTATTCTAACCTCTTCGCGGTCTTAAGCGAATGCTTCGCGACCGTTCCCGGTGCGGAAGCATTTATCGACAACGATCAATTCATAGTAGCAGCAAACACCGGCGCTATTTATACCAGTACCCGCATGGACAAGCTGCTGCAAACATGCCGCATTGCGATGAACCGGATTCGAAATACGACGCCATTCACCATAACCACGGGGGTCGGTGCCGTGAAGGAAGGGATTGCCGAACTCCCGGTCAGCTTCCGAGAAGCGTCCATTGCCAGTGCGAATAAAACGCTGCTCGGCAGCGACCGTATCATTCACTTTAACCAGCTCTCTAGTTCGGGTACGGGCTCAGCTCTGTTTGCTGTGCGCGAAGACATGCTCATTCAGCTTCGTCTAGGCAGCCTGCTCGGTACATTAGAGTCGATTCACTCCTTATTCGAGCAAATGAAGGATAATCCAACCACACTCGATCAATTATATTTGCTGCTGAGCGAACTCGTTGCTGCATTAAGATTATACGCTTCTGAGTACCGGATAACCGCCATTACTGAAATTAACGAAGTATTCGCTCCTGACTCATTAGTAAGAAAGCTTGAATCTCTGAACGCAATTGAAGCGTGGGTTTGCGATAATTATAAGGAAATACTCAGCGCAAGCGGTGCTCCGAAACGATCAACGCCGGCCTTACTTGTGGAAAAAGCGAAGCAATTTATCGACGTAAGCTATGCCGATTCCACTCTTGACTTAAACGGCATCGCTGCCAGCATCCATGTCAATCCCAGCTATTTGAGCCGCATTTTCACGAAAGAGACAGGCTATTCTGTCGTCACTTATTTAACGAAATGCAGGATGGTGAAAGCGAAAGAACTGCTGGACAACGGCTATCAGAACCTATCACAAGTTTCGGAGCAAATAGGTTTTGCCGATCCCCACTACTTCAGCAAATGTTTCAAAAAACATTACGGGCTTCCCCCGTCCCATTTTATAGTGAAAGCGTTTTTATCGTAAAAATATGACCGGTCCGGTAAAGAAATTCCATTCAATCGCCCCATCCCGCTCTATATAATGACGATATCGGGACATAAGCTGCCGATAATATATCACATAATGGGAGGTTTTTGGAGAATGGTAAAGAAAAATAGACTTTCATTCTTAATGACAATGCTGTTATTCGTTTCGGTATTCACTGCTGCATGCGGATCTAACACGAATGTGCCGGCGAACACAAACGGGAACAGCAGCAATACGGAAAATGCTGCAACCGACGAAAAAGTGACGATATCGATTTTATCCCGCGCTTCCGGAACAAGTCCGACAGCAGTCGCGTTTCAGAACCTGTTGAAGAAGTTCATGGATGAGAATCCGAACATCACTGTCGTTGACGAATCGCTGAATGACGAGAACGCCTTCAACAACAAATTGAAAACATCACTTGCGACCGGCAATGTGCCGAACATTTGGACCAACTACGGCGGAGAAGCATTTAAAGAATATGCTACGAATATCGCCCTTAATCTTCAACCTTACTTGGACGAAGATCCGGAATGGTCCGGCGCTTTCCTCCCCCTTTTTGATACATGGCAGTACAAGGATGTAAAAGGCACTTATGGCGTTCCGACCGAATTTTACAGCATCGCGATTTACTACAATAAAGAATTGTTCGAGAAAATCGGGATGTCTCCGCCAACTACCATTGAAGAAATGTCAGCCGTAGCCGACAAGTTCAAGGAAATCGGTATTACGCCGATGGCAATCGCCGATAAGGAAAACTTCCGCGGCGGTCATATGCTGACAAACCTGTCTCTGAAAAAGTTCGGACAATCCAAAACCGAGGCGCTTGTAACCGACGCTGCAAAATGGAATGATCCTGACATGACTTCATTGCTTCAACTGATGAAGGACTGGCAAACGGCAGGCATTCTAGGCAACAACATAGTTACAACCGACAACAATACGATTACAGCTAACTTCATTGCAGGCAAAAGCGCAATGCTTTACGAAGGCTCATGGGGAATCAGCCAGCTTGCCGAATCCGCTATCGCAGACAAAATCGGCGTCATTCCATTTCCAGCCTTTGCAGATGCACCGGAAACGAAAGATCTTTGGTTCGGAGGAGCGGGCGGATATTCCGTTTCTAAGGAAGCCAAGGGCGCAGAATTGGACGCAACGATCAAACTGGTGAAATTCCTTACTTCCGTTGAATCCTTCCAATATTACCTGGAATTTACGAAAGGCGGCGTCTATCCGGTCAAAATGGAAATCGCACCGGATGCCGTCGATCCGATTACCCAAGCTTTTGCCGCTGCACAAGCTTCAGCTTCAGGCTTTAAAGGCGAAATTTACGCCTATGACCCTATTGCTCAGCTTCAAGACAAAGTAAGAAACGAAATTCAAGGCATGTTCGCAGGAAATTCGCCGCAAATAGCAGCCGATGCGATTCAAAGCTTTGTTCAATCCAATCGGAAATAATAAGCTGCACCACTCGTAAGACGACTGCGCCGTCCCGCATCATCCCGCCCATTTCGCGGACGGGTGATAAGCGGGACGGTGTTTTATTTCGAACGATATGAAAGTAAATTAGAAGTTAGGAGGCTGCCCTATGTTCGGACGAAAAGTATATCCGACTGTCATTCTGTTTTTGCTGCCGGTTTTCTTACTTTATACGTTCATTTTCATTGTCCCGGTATTTCAAACGGCTTACATGTCTTTCTTCAGTTGGAACGGTATTAAGAGCGTCGCGCTAGAGTTCGTCGGCTTGAGCAACTATATCGACATGTTTAAAAAAGCTGAGTTTTACCGTTCCTTAAAAAATGTAGGCGTATTTATCGTCGCTTCCTTCGTCCTCATTTTGCCGATCGGCTTCTCGCTGGCTTTGATCATTACGAGCAAAATGAAAGGCCGCCGGTTTTTTAAAGTGGCCTATTTTATGCCCGCCATTCTTCCGTTAACATCAGTCGGCTTAATGTGGCAGTTTCTGCTTAAAGGCGACGGCGGTCTTGTAAACAAGCTGCTTGAAATAATCGGACTCGGCATGCTCCAGCAAGATTGGCTCGGTCAACCGAATATCGCCATTTATGTAGTCGTTGCCGTTAATGCATGGATATATTGCGGCTTAAACATGATTATTTTCGCAAGCGGCATTGTCTCGATTTCAGAAGAAATTTACGAGGCTGCATCCATTGACGGAGCGGTCGGCTGGAAAAATATACTTTTCATTACGATTCCGCTCATGAAAGAAACGTTTAAAATATTTGCGGTGCTGGCCGTTACACAGTCACTGCGCGTGTTCGGGCAAATTTATGTCATGACAGGCGGCGGACCGAACGGTGCGACCGATGTTCCGACAACGATGCTCTACAACGAATCCTTTAAATACAACAACTTCGGCATGGGCAACAGTATCGGCACATTTATTATTGTTGTCGGCTTCTTGGCGACCATTGTACTCAATAAGCTAATGAGCTCCAAAGCAGACCATTAAAACTATTCAAGGCAGGTGAAAACATCTATGAAATTGTCTCCATTCCGTTTATTGATATATGCCTTCTCTGTGTTATGTTCATTGGTTTTTTTGTATCCGCTGCTGTTCTCGTTCCAAAACTCATTGAAGGACAATACGGAAATATATAGCGAAAACTTGTTTGCGCTTCCTGCGCAATGGCTGTGGTCCAATTATAAGCGGGCGATCGTTGAAGGCCATATGGATTGGGCCGTATTGAACTCCTTCCTCTATGCTGCTGCAGGAACGGTGCTTGCTCTTATACTCGGGCTTATGGCCTCGTTTGTATTATCCCGCATCAAATTTAAGTTTAGAGAAGCGATCTATTTGTATTTTATTACTGGGCTGATGATTCCTGTCTTCTCCTTGATGATACCGATCTCCAGACTTATAGGAACGGTGAACGGCTTTAACAATTATGTCGTTTTAATCGTACTGTACGCAGTCATCGAGCTTCCTTTCACCATCTTTCTCATTACGGGTTTCATGCGCGGCATTAGTAAGGAAATCGACGAATCCGCTGTCATTGATGGATGCAAACCCGGAACGCTGCTGTTCCGAATTTTACTGCCGCTCACAATGCCCGCCGTTTCTACGGCTGGAATATTAGCTTTTTTCAGTATCTATAATGACCTTATTTGGAACGTTCTGCTCATTTCCGATAGAAGCCTATTCAATATTTCAATAGCACTTATGTCTTTCGTCGGTCAATATGGCTCTGTTCAAATGGGCCCAACTTTTGCTAGTATTATGATCACAATCATCCCTACCATTATCGTCTATCTATTATTCCAAGAAAAAGTCGAGAATGGACTTAGTGCTGGCGCCGTCAAAGAATAGGGTATGAAAGCAGAGGCAGCACAAATTACTTTTGGGAGGTTTCCGCATGGAAGTTAGATTAGTGGAAGAATATCGTGGCGAAATGCTTGAAAACGTGCACTCCGGCCATATTTGTATCGTAAATGATAACCGTTCCGTCGTGTACCGGGCAGGTAATCCAAATCACGTTACTTATTTGAGATCATCGGGAAAACCATTTCAAGCTATTCCGTTTTTTGTCAACGGTACGGACAGACATTACCCTTTTAACGAAAAAGAATTAACGATTTTAACGGCCTCGCACCGTGCGGAGCCCTTTCACGTCGAAGCTCTGGAATCGATTATAGCGAAGACCGGACTGCAGGAGCAGTCGCTCGTCTGTCATCCAACTTATCCGCTCAATATATCTGCAAGCCGAACGCTCATTGCAGCAGGAAGCCCGCAGCGGAAGCTGTACCACAATTGTTCAGGTAAACATTTGGGCGTGTTAGCGCTCAGTTTTCACAAGGACTATTCCTTGTCCGATTATTGGCATGAAGACCATCCCGTTCAACGGGAAATTATCGCCACGCTGGCCATGATGGCCGAAATAGATCAATCGCTCATAACGCTAGGAACAGACGGCTGCGGTTTTCCGGTGTTCGCTATGCCGCTTAACCATTTGGCAACCGCGTATTTGAAGCTTGCTTGCCCGGATCTCATTGAAAATAAAGAAGTGCGGGAAGCTGTCACGAAGCTTACCAGATTAATGAACCGCCATCCGGAGATGGTGAGCGGAACCGGTCTAATCTGTTCGGCGCTCAACAGCGATGACAATATTGTTGCCAAGGGAGGCGCGAAAGGCGTCTATTGCTTCGCCTTGAAGAAGGAGCGGCTTGGCATTGCCCTTAAGGTGCTTGACGGATCGGAAGATGAATGGCCAATCATTGCAGCGTCCGTGCTGAAACAACTCGGGTATGACAACCATACGACTATCGAGAAGCTGCGCCAACTGGCACCAGCCGCTATTTACAATGACAATAACTTGGTCGTCGGCCGAAACGAAGCTGTTTTCAATCTGCAGCCTCTTTAAGGAGATAACAACAATGCATAACTTACATGTGCCTTTGAACCGACCGGGCATCACTTTGGAAGTGATTGCGATGAGTGTAAGCGATGCGCTTGCTGCCGAAGCTGGCGGCGCAAATCGAATCGAGCTCGTCTCCGCACTATCGGAAGGCGGCCTGACGCCTAGCATCGGGCTGATAGAACGAACACTGGACGCAGTCTCGATAGATGTGCAAGTGATGATTCGCCCCCACAGCCGCTCTTTCGTCTACAGCGAGGACGACTTGGAAACGATGCTTGCCGATATCAGGTCGGTAAGGCGGCTTGGACGCGCAGGCATTGTAATGGGTTGCCTTACAGATGAACGGCTTATCGATGAAACGGCACTTAAGCTGCTTCTAGACGAGGCTGGCGAGATGGACATAACATTCCACCGTGCTTTCGATGCGACACCCAATCTCGACGAAGCATTCTGCACATTAATGCGCTATCCGTCTATTAAACGGGTGCTAACGTCTGCCGGGCAGCCTTCCGTGCTGCATGCGGCAGGGCAATTATGGCGGCTCCAACGGCTCAGCACTCATTCATCCATAGAGATTATGGCGGGAAGCGGACTCAGCATACCGTCGCTCCCCGCTTTTCTACAAGCGTCTCAAGTGCGGGAAGTGCACTTTGGCAGCGGCGTTCATCAACCTGCCGGCTGTGTCAATAAGGCTCTGGTACAGGAAGCAAGACACTCCCTCGATAAAATGTTCACACCGGGTTGAATATGAACAGAATGTAATTCTGCGTCGAAGCTCCCCCTGGATATTGTTCATAAGACACCGGCCCACAGCGATGTGGGTCATTTTTTTTGAAACCTTGTAAACCATAATAACGTTATAAACGAATATACTTTCATGGAGCATATGCTTACGAAGATGGTTTTGCTGTCGCAAAACCTTTAGGAGGCGATCGTGATGGAAACATTCGGCAGAGGCTGTCTGTACATTATTATCGGCATTATTGCAGTAATGGCTTTAGCTTTTATCGTTGGCGGAACGATTACTATTCCATGGTTCATTCTCATTCCCCTTATCATACTCGCATTCTGGGCCGCATCAAGGAAAGGCAAATGAACGACAAAACTGACATTCCTGCCTTAAAGGGGTTGGAAGCCAGTTTTTCTTTTTTTATGGACAAGCTTACCTTACCCGATTCCGAGCAATACGACACTTGCCCCGGCGTCCCAGCTCGCCTGTAATTCAAGCTCCGCTGCCAGATCGCGAACCTTCACATAGCCGGTTGCTTCCGACAGAATAGTTTCGATCGCCTTACCGTTTACGGTCACTTCCGTTCCCGTCCAATCGATCACCGCTCCAAGCGCCTCTCCCAGCTGCCTCGCCGGAACCCATGTCACCCCGTTTAGCAAGTATCCGTCCGAAATCACTTGACCTTCGTACACAACCGGGATTGCGATTGCATCCTTCAGCTTCTCCGGTTTCTGAACATGCCTGCTGCCTAACGCATCGTATCTTTTTAACCCGTATCGTTCAATAATCGACTTTAGCTTGGTCGCATACGCCGGATCTGTCGCATAGCCGCACGCCTGCAGCATTTCGGCTTGGCTCTCTGGCGTCGGCGCATTTCGAACGCGTGCATAACGCGGCATTGCAAGCAGCAAATCCAAATCTTTATAAAAGTGATACACGCTTTTGTAGGCCCGAAAAGCAGCTCTCGTGCTGGCATTCCGACCATCAATGTACTCCCAGGTTCCCTTTACCACCGCTTCGCCATGCCAATAAGCATTCGTCTGGCCGCTGCCTACCTTTATTCCGCCCAAGTTGTTCCACGAATGAATGACGCCGCCGGTTTCGAGCAAATTTTGCGCAAGCCGCACGGAAGGAAACATAGTCGATCCTTCCCGCTTTATTCGAATAACGGTAGGCGCCAATACCGCAAAAAATTGATTCCTCGTAAGTTTAGCCATCGTCAGACTCCTTTCTATTAGGTTTACCTGGAACTTACCTCGCTCTTACCTTTGTATGCAGCAGCAGCGCGAAAGGCAACGGACAAATCGGTACGAAGGAAGGTTCAACCCGGGCGGACAAACTTACTCCGCTGCCAAAAATGCAATTTGGACTGGTTCGAATGATAAAAAAAGCCCGCCTCGAAGAATCCGATATCCTCCGAGCCGGACTTCTCCTAACATGAAATCTTGGCTAAATCCCATAAAAGCGCCGCGTATTCGCAAGCAGCAGACAAGCTACCTGCTCTGCAGGCTGCTTCTTTAAGGCCGCTATATGCCTCGCTGCATCAGCAGCCATTGCCGGCCGCGTAGACTCCCCGGCGTACGGTCCCTCGAACGGCCACGGACCGTCCGTCTCCACCATCATAAGCGAAAGCGGATAATGCCCGACGAGCCGCTGAATCTCCTCCTCGTACGCCACATCCGGCGTGATCGAAATCATATAGCCGCTTTCGGCCATTCGCGGCAGGACGGCAGCACTGCCCTTAAACCAATGGAAATGAGCCCGCTGAACGCCATGTCTCTCCAAAATATCGCATGCTTTATCCGCATCCTCGTATACCGCATGAAGCACGATCGGCCGATCCATCTCCGACGCTAGCGCTGCGAATCGCTCCAGAAGCACCAAATACGGCGCCTCGTCTAAACGCTCTCCCTTCGCTTCAGCCTCCATTCTCGTATAGTACGGAAGACCGACCTCGCCTATCGCGAACCGCTCGCCCGCGTCATGCCGCATACGAATCCAACCGAGCAGCTCATCGATCTCCGCCTCCGAAGGAATCGGCTGCTCCGGATGAAAACCGTAGGCCGGGTGAACCCGGCCAGGATACCGCAGCGACAGCTCCCGGTTCACAGCCGAGGATGCCAAATGCATGGAAACCGCTACGACGGCAGCTACGCCATTCTTGAAGGCTCCCTCCAGCAGTGCGCCGCGCTCCGCTTCCGGATACAAATCAACGTGAAGATGCGCGTCCATGCACGAAGCGCCGTCCGTCCCCTTTGCCGTCATTCATTCGCCTCCTTCCCGCCTGCCTTAAGCAGCTCGTAAATTTGCTGCTTCAGCTCATTAAAGAGCGGGTTCGTCCAAAGCGCCTCGCTGCGCGGTCGTTCGAAGGGCACGACAAACTCCTCCAGCACAACGGCTGGCGAAGCGGACAGCACAATGATGCGGTCCGATAAAAACAGCGCCTCTTCGATGCTGTGCGTTACGAGCAGCACCGATCTGCGGTTCTGATCCCAGATCGACATCAGCCATTGCTGCATCTGCAATCTCGTCAAGGCATCCAACGCTCCGAACGGCTCGTCAAGCAGCATCAATCGCTGCGGCGCAAGCAGCGCCCTTAAGAATGAAACCCGCTGCAGCATGCCGCCGGAGAGCATATGCGGATAAGCATCCGCATAGTCATCCAGGCCGATCCGCTCCAGCCATTCCTTCGTCTTCAGCTTCGCCGCTTTGCGGTCCAAGCCGGAAATCGCAAGCGACAGCTCAATATTGCCGGCAACAGATTGCCATGGCAGCAAAGCCGATTGCTGCGGCATATACGAGATGTGGCCGCGCTCGCCGGTCGTCTGCTTTCCTTCCACCCATATTTCGCCCTCCGAGGGCTGCTCCAAGCCGCCGATGACTTTAAACAGCGTCGTCTTCCCGCTCCCGGACGGACCGACGATCGAGACGAATTCCCCGTCTGCGACGGATAACGATAACCCGCCGAGCACTTCCTTGCGCGCGGCCCTTTTCCCGAAAGACTTGCGAATGCCCCGTACCTGCAGCGTCGTCATGGCATGAATGCTTGCTTTATCGCTCATCATTTATTCCACCTCTTTCACAGGCTGCCACCGAATGACAATACGCTCCGCCAGAACGATCAGTCCGAACAGCGTAAGGCTGAGCGTCACAATGATAAAGACCGCCGCGTAGCCGCGATCCGGCATAAACCCTTTGAACGATATAAGCATGAACGCGCCCAGCCCTTTATTCGTGCCGAGCCATTCCGCCACAATCGCGCTCAGGACGCTGTAGGATGCGGATATCTTCAGGCCGGAGAACAAGTGAACGATGGCATGCGGCAGTTCAAGCCGCCAGAACAGCTGCCATTTGCCGATTCCGATCATTTGAAAATAATGGCGAAGCTGCGCATCCGGACTTGACAGGCCGCTAAGCATCGCCACGGTTATCGGAAAGAAGCAAACTACCGTGACAAGCAGCACCTTAGGCAGGAGCCCGTAGCCGAGCAGCATCGTTAAAATCGGGGCAATAGCGATGATGGGGACGTTCTGCGACAGAACCAGCAGCGGATACACGGCTGAGCGGAAGCCTGGAATTAGATGCAGCAAAGCGGCGAGCACGAAGCCCACCGCCGATCCTCCCGCGAAGCCGAGCAGCGTTAGCTGCACCGTAGCTTCCGTATGCTCCATAAGCCGAGGCCATATTTGAATCGCCTCCTGTACGATCGCAAGCGGCGAAGGAAGCAGCCACTTATCGACCTTTCCCCACGTTACCGCCGCCTGCCAGCAAGCTAGCAGACCCGCCAGTACGGCCATTGGAGGCCAAGCCTTCGCCCAGCCGCTCTTCCTAATGGCCATCTGGATATTTCTCCAGCAATCTGCCCATGGAAGCGCCGTTTGCCGGGTTGTAATAAATTTTCACCTGCGAAATGACGGATGGACAGCCCAACTCCGTCATCGCCTCGCTCATCGACTGCACGACGCTTAGCAGATGGCTAAGCTCGCCTTCCATCGTCGTCTCGAGCGGAGCTACACGATAGGGCACACCCGCTAGTTTAATAATCTCGATAGCCCGATCCACATAAGGAATAACGCTATCGCCGCCGGGCGTTGCCGGCAGTATTTGTATGCTTACTAATGCGTTTGCCATCCGAATCCTTCTCTCCCCTAATGATAAGTAAGCCGCATCCAGCTATTCCGGCAAAAACTCGTTCGTAAATGCTTTCTCCGCCTCAAGCTCCTTCTCAAGCAGCTTGTGCTCGAACATCCAATCCGCGTAATTCTCCCATACGCTAAGCTTCTGCTCGCCCCAGCGCGGCGCATCGTCCTGATATTTCGGGCTCAGCCACTTCTGGCTCGCGCGTACAAGCTCGGGATTGAGGTCCGGCTCCGCTTTAATCAGGATCTCGGCTGCATCCTCCGGATTTTCAATGGCATATTGATATCCTTTGGCAGCTGCCGCCGTGAACGATTTAACGATTTCCGGCTTCTCTGCGATCATCGTTTCATTTGTCGTAAGAACGGGCGTATAGTAATCCAGCTTATCGCTATAATCAGTCAAATAAACCATGTTGATTTTTTCGCCGCGAAGCTCTGCTTCCACGCCTGTCCATGCATAATAAATCCAGGCAAAATCAATATCGCGCTTAACAGCCGTGAAGAAATCGCCGTCGCCTATACTGATGATATTCACTTTGCTAATGTCGGCGTTTTTCTCCTGCATCAGCGATTGAATAACCGCCTCTTCAACGGGAGCTCCCCAGCCGCCGTAAGTTTTGCCTTCGAATTTCTCAGGCGAATCGATGCCCTTCTCAAGCGGCGAAGCAAAGCCGGAGGTGTTGTGCTGAATGACGGCTGCAAGCGATACGAGCGGAACGTCTGCGATGCGGGCCATCGTAATCGATTCCTGATAGCTTACGCCGAACTGCACATTGCCCGTGGCAACCATCTGATCGGCGCCGCTCTGACCCGGCTGAATAATTTCAACGTCCAGGCCCTGCTCCTTGAAGAAACCTTTATCCCTCGCGACATAAAGTCCCGTATGATTCGTATTCGGCGTCCAATCGAGCACGACCTGCACCTTCTCGAGCGGCTTGTCCGCTCCCTCTTGTTCTTGTCCCTGCTCCTGCTGCTCATGCTGCTCCTGCTGCTCATCACTTGCCGGCGCGTTATTCGCACCGCAGCCTGCCAGCGCCAATACGAATACGAGCATAGCCGTGATGATTCTCCATGATGCTTGTACCGTCTTATTCTGATTCATGATGTTTGTTCCCCTCTCCACAGCTACTATTTGTATAAATGATGATGACGAGCACTCGTTAGTAACCGGTTCATGGATGCAACAACAATTAAAAAAGCGTCCTCCCGATCCGGAGGACGCCATACATTCGGCTGCGCTGCCAATAACCCATGCATAAACTTGATCGTTTTAATCAAGCCGCTGAATAAACAGAGCTTCTGTCCCTACGCTGGCATTACCCAGATCAGGTTTAACGGGTCGGAATTGTGAAAAGAATCCCCTCTCAGCCGGCTTAACCAGCTCCCCGGAACATATTAAGTTTCGTCAACATGTTCAATTGTAAACAAAACCCGATCAAAATGCCAGTCTTTTTTGAAAACGATTATCACCGCTTCTTAAAAGCGTGCCGGACATCGATACCTTCAATATCGGTCCGTTTGATCGGGGCTTAGCGGCTAAACCGCTATTTTAGCATCTTTGTACTTCTTCCTTATGCCAACCGCAAGCATGAGCAAAGGCAGCGCCACCTGTAACAACGGGACAATTTTCAACGTAACATCAAGACCGATCCATATATGATACGTATTGTTCGCTTCCAAAAACGACGACGCATAAATAACGAGAGCGATCGGCATGACACAGTGCCGGTACGGAATGCCGGTTACGGCGCTGAACGTAAATACCGAAGCCATGTACAGAGCCGTCATTTTCACATAAAGCCCGATAAAAAGAAGCAGGGTAACGATAACGTCAAGCCGCTCCAAAATGTTAGCCAGCCTGATCAGTTGGACGACCTCCAGCAACGGCAATGCGGATAAAGAGGACAATTCCGGGCCGAGCACGCTCATGATGAGCATGTTCATCAAAATCAAAAATAGCGATACCCCTGCCTGGGACCAGTACGATACACGGCCGATTATTTTTTTCTCGTGCACATATTTCCAGAATACGAGCATTGTGATCATTTGGCCAAAAGGAAAGGACAGCAGGTCCGGAAAGGCCGCTTTCATGACGGGCGCAATTCCATTCTCCAGAACAGGCTGCAACCGGCTTATATCCGGCAATCTGGAAATGAGAAGCAGCAATATAACAAACAAATAACTAAGAGCTGCAACTGGAAACAGCAGCTGTACGATCCGAACGAACACCTCCAGCCCTTTGCTGACGGTATAGGCGGATACGCTTAAGATCAGCAGCATGACAATCCACTTCGGAGTGAGCGTCAGGAGCCCCATCATCGTCAGCTCGCCGACATCTCTTACATTGCGCATCGATTCATACGCGAACCAACAGGCATGTATAAGCCCCACGGCCCCTCCAATCCATTTGCCAAAATGCATCATGTAAAGCTCGGCCAGCCCGGCCTCCGGAGCGCGTTTCTGAATGCGGATATACATCACGGTAAGCAGCAAACCGGCAGCCGCGGCAACAGTCATAGCTATCCATGCGTCCTGCTTCGCCTTAATGCCGAGCTCGAACAAAGGGGTGCTGCCGATGAGGAAAATAATAATGAGAATGGACAGCTGGTTTTTGCCGATTTGCTGCATACCGTCTCCTTTCCAGCTACGAACGGGACTTTTCCTGCGTCTTCTTAAAGCCGTTGCCGCTCATGCCCGTAGAATTGATTTTCACGTTAGCCGTTATCTTTACTTCCATCCGTGAGAAATGCTCAGACCACTCATCCTTCATTTCTTTCCATGCCTTTGGGTATTTTTTGTGAATAACGCTTCCAAACCCAACGATATCCGCCCGGTGCCTGCGAACGGCCTGCCACCCTTTTTCCATGACAGCCTTAAGCTCGCTCTCGACAATTCTTTCCACCTTCTCCACTTCGGGCGGCTCGGTCATGTCTCCCCCGCAATTGTATTCGAGCAGCGTTCCTTCAGCTTCAGCATGAACATGCATGATCCATTTGCCGCCCGATTTTTCCGGACGAAGCTTCGTCTTCGCGCTTATGATGCGCATAGAGGACTCCTCCGGCTCCTTATCCTCCTGCTTGCACCCGAACGCTACCGTCGTCCGTTTAATATGGTCGGCCAGCCACATTACGCCGAAGCTTTCCTCTTTCGTAATCCATCCGACCAGCTTATCCTTCTGTATTAATCCCAGATCATGGAGCCTTACCTTCGAGGGCGTATTCGTGCGGCTTAACTTGCTTGACCGGTCCATGCTCTCGCCCGTACCTCCAACGACCAAGCTTGGAATGCCGACCGCTTGCGACGTACCCAGCAAATCCAGCACGACTTTATGCATGGTCATTTGCCGAAAAACCGAGCTGTTCATTTCCTCATTTGTAATCATGCCCTGTATGGCATTGCCCGGTATTTTCTCCAAAGGAATGAGCTGCTCGAGCATTCTCCTTGCGCTTCCCTTTGACAAATATACGCTGACCGTCTCGCGGGAATCGGCGTTTCGCAAATAAACGTCGAACAATTGGCCGAGTCCCTTACGCGCAGCCTCCTGTCCAATAATGATAATTTGATTATGGGCAAAATAAAGCTGCCGCGACGTTTCCTGGCTGGCCTTGCTCGTTGCGATGCGGAAGTTGTCTCCCGTCGTCGAGAAGACGTTTACGGCAGCAGACGGGCCTGCAGAAGGGCTTTGACTGGATATGGCCTGCGGAATAACAACCTGATAAGAAAGCTGCCACTTCCCATCCTTCCAATCCACCCCGGTAGCCGAAACAATGCCGATTTCATTGAGCTCCACCCGGTTCCAGCAGCCGCCGAGCAAGCAAGCCAGCAGCAGCAGCAGCACGGTAGTCTTCCAATAATTCAATGCTCCCTCTCCCTCCGCTAAGGCTTATCGGTATGACGCTGTGCGGGCGGCTTCTTCCCGTTCGGCCTTCGCTTCGGATTGCGCAAATTCATATCGAGAGGCCGAAGCACGATTGCCCACCACGGCAGCCTGATGAACACATCTCGAAACAATCCTTGCCTGGTCGGTCCAGGCGCGAGCGGCGACATGTAAGGCACGCCGAAGGAGCGCAGCGACGTTAGATGAATCAGCATGAACAGTACCGATACGAAAATACCGAAAAACCCGAGCATCCCGGCCATCAGCATGAAACCAAACCGAATAATTCGCGATGTAGCCGCCATATTGAATTCCGGCATGACAAAATTCGATATCGCCGTAAACGAGACGACGATGACCATCCCTGCCGACACTATGCCCGCTTGAACGGCGGATTGTCCTAATACGAGAGCGCCAACGATTGAAATCGCCGGCCCGATCGCCCTCGGCATCCTTAAGCCGGCTTCGCGCAGCACCTCAAATGTCATCTCCATAAGAAGCGCCTCGACAAGACCGGGAAACGGAATCCCCTCCCGCTGGGCAGCGAGACTGATAAGCAGTGTGGTCGGCAGCATTTCTTGATGATAAGTCGTTACCGCAATATATAAGGCGGGCAGCAGCATAGACACGATATAGGCCACGTACCTGATGATGCGCACGAAAGAAGCGATGTCGTACCGCTGATAGTAATCCTCCGGCGACTGGAAAAAAGAGAAAAAGGTCGTTGGAGCCATTAAAGCGATCGGCGTCCCGTCAACCAAAACAGCTATTCTTCCTTCAAGCAGCGCCGCGGCAACCGAATCCGGCCTCTCCGTATTCAATAGGGTAGGAAACAGCGTAAACGTCTCGTCTTGAATAAACTCCTCGATATAGCCGCTTTCGAGCACGCCGTCAATGTCGATTGCCGCCAGCCTGCGGTAAACCTCCTTTAAAATCCCCTCGTTCACGATCCCGTGCAAATAAAGCACGGCTACGTTCGAATGCGTTTGCTTACCGATTTTATGCATTTGTACGTGAAGGTCGGGAGATCGAATAATTCGGCGGATTAAGCTTATATTTGTCCTTATGTTTTCCACGAAGCCGTATTGCGGCCCGCGAATGACCGTCTGCGTTTGTGCGATGGAGACGGCTCTTTGACTGCCTCCATTTACATCCGCGGTTAACGCCGCCGCGCATCCATCAGCCAAAATAATGCATAATCCGTCGGTCATATACAGAAGCGCCTCGTCCATCGTGTTGATCTCCTGAACCGATCCGATTGAAACGACGCAGCTGCGCAGGGCATCCAGAAGCTTTCCGCCCTTCTGATACCTATACTGCGGCAGCTTTAATGACATTAACGGCTCCATAATACTTTCGTTAATCGTCTCCGAATCCACGATACCGTCTACGTAAATGATGGCCAGCTCACGTTCAGGAGCTGCATCGCTGCTAAACAACCGGATAACTAAATCGCAACTGCCTCCGAAGCGATTGCGAATAGCTTGCACGTTCGCATGCAGCGACGGACTAAAGGGCGTTAACGCTTCTGCGCTTTGTTTGTTCATAATGGCACCTTTCGTTTCCATGGTGCTTCTATTTTGGCGCATTATGGGTGCAAATATGTATCGGCTTAGAGGACGAACATCCCTATTAACATAAGCAGCCCGAATACGATATTCAGCCAGCCGATGACACGGGATACTTTCTTTTCCTTGTTCATCGCCTTCGCCTTATAACCTCTTGCGTCAGCCTGCAAGATTAAAAATCCGCTTATCAGGCATAAGAATACAATGTAACTGAGGGAACTCACGGTATAACCTTCACCAATCATAGTTTGTCCGTCTCCTTAGCACTTCCGCATACGAACGTTTACTTTGCCTTCATTCCAATCCGTCGAACATTTACCGTAACGTTAACATCGAATGTTGCATCCTTATACATGCGCTGCCAGTTTTCCTTGGTTTTGATTCGCTTATTCCAATAACCCGGTTTTTTCGCTCTCACATATTCGCCGAAGCCGAAAATATCCGATCCTTTTTCCTGTGTTTTTCTTATTATATCCTTATAAAATTTTTCGGAGACCTCTTCCTGCTTCCGGTCGATTGATTTAATGGTTTCCGTATTATCTATGAGCTGCTCATCATTCATTTTCTCCTCTAAATTCACCTCAAGGTTAACGTCTATTGTAAAATGCGGCAGCCCGTTTTTAATTTGAAGATCGAATTTCGAACCGCGCTGGGTGACGTTGGTCATTACGGATTCATCCATTCCTTCCAGGTTAATAACCGCACTATATCCCGCGGGGTTGACCCCTTTAAGCCCTAAATATCCGGCAATCTCAAGCGGTTTCGTTACGCCGACCATTCTATTGTTTTTGAAATAGGCCAAGCCCATAATTTCGACGTTCTGTTCCTTCTTCATTTCCACATAAGGCAAAAACCCTTCCTGTCCTTTCTTTGACGTATTGCTCCAAAAGATTCCTAAATAATCCTTTGGAAACCTGCCCAAATTGATCCCTTCATCCAAGGTTGACATGAGATACAGCGTAGGCATTCGTTCCAGTTTAGGCGCAGCACGCATTAAGCCCATCGCATGTCCCTTCGAAATCATCATCCATGCCATTCTGCGCACCTCCGAATTGCGGCGGAAGTAATCGTTCACATTTTCCAAGCCTTTTTTGGCTAGTGCCTCAGATATGACGATGACACGCAAATGTCCGAAGAATAGCTTGCTGGATATTTGCTGCTGCAAGTTCATGAAGGCATCATTGATGGAGTGACCCACTACTTCAATGACCCAGACGGTTTGCTGCGAATCCTCCTGACTTCCTCCGCCTTCCCCCGGTCCAAGAGGAATCCTCCCTGGAAGGGCAATTTGCACTCCAACCCGTACCATGCCGCTTCGCGGTGCGGGGACTGCCCCTTGAACATGTCCAACCTCGCTTTCTTCTTGTTCGGCATCCTCACCGGCCACATCGATGGAAACCCCCAGAACGACAGCGCGCTCATCAATTTCAAGCTGATCCCAGCATCCTGTGAGCAATGGAACCGTAATCAGCATGACGCATACCAGCTTAACCGATTTTATCCATTGATTCGTCTCCATTTTGATTCCCTCTCTTCTTGCGTAGGATAGAAATCATGAACAGCAGACCTGGATACCCGATCGTAATGTATAATCCAATTCGTCCGACGTTTTCAATGATATCGTACATCTGTACAATGTTTTGAGGCAGCATTGCCATGATGAAGACAAATGGGAGAAGGAAAAAAGAAAACATTTTGTGATCGGCTAATCGAAATAATTGGGTTATAGCATAAATAGTAAAAAAATAGCTTGAAAGCAACGTCGTAAATACAGCTGTCACCCAGACCGCAAGAACTGCCGCATCCAGCCGTTCCAATATATTCGCCGGCAGCGACGTTGCTTTGGCTAATTCCAGCGTCGGCCAGAGCAGATTCTTAATTTCTTCCGCGCCGAATACGCTAACCGCAGCCACGACGATTAATAAATACAAGCCTCCCGCAATAAGCATTCCCCAGAAGCTTGCCAGCATCGCCTTCTCGGGTTTGCGCATCGAAGGAATGACCATTGTCAGGATGAAAGAGCCTTGAAATAAGGCAGCAATTGTCATGGTGCCCATCATTATGCCTTTCAGATCATTTCCAAATATGGGCTGGAGATTGATAACCTCTGCATTTTTAAAGGAAAGAAACGCAATTAATAGGATTGGAACTAAAAGCAGTGGAAAATAAAAATGATGGATATAGGCAAAGGTGGTAATCGTATTGCGTGTAGAAATGGCTGCGAGTAACAGCATGACGATGACCGTCACTTCTACGGGTGTTGATTTGAGAACCGATGTGACGACTACTTCCCCGAATTCCCTGGCGGTAAGCGAGGTTAGCACGGCGAAGAAGACGATGATGAGAAGGCTCCCAAGCCTGGCTGCCCATTTCCCTATAATATCCTCACTGTATTGAATGATCGTTTTATTCGAAAATCGCATGCCCAGCCAAGTTATTAATACCAAGCCGATTGACGCAACCGCCATACCGAAAAGGGTTACCAGCGGAGCGGCCGATTCGCCCGCGCGGACGGCAAAGAGCGGAAGCGGAAGCACCCCCACTCCGATAATCGTACTGACAAGTATGGCGGCTGTTTGAATAACCGTAATCTGGCGCTGCTCTTCCATGCAGTTAACCCTCCTTCTCTTTTTCATTCGTTGATGGGGTCTGTGCAGAATCGGAACCGTTTCGAGCTTCCCCCGCTGTCACATCACCCACTTTAACTTTGTCGACCGGATTCAGGAACGAAGGCCTGTTTTTCATCCAGCTTAAAGGTCCTCGTATGATCAAATCCTTCATACCTTGAAAGTTCCCGGGTACAAGCGGACTTAAGTACGGCACTCCAAACGATTTGAGCGATAAGAGATGGTTCGCGATAAGGATTAAACCAATCATAACGCCGTAAAGGCCAAAGGTACCCGCCATCATAATAAGCGGAAATCTAAGAAGGCGCAAAGCCAGCGCCGCGTTATAGGCCGGCGTTGCGAATGATCCGATTGTCGTTAAGGCGATGATGACGACGGTGATGGGGCTGGCGAAGCCTGCAGCCACGGCCGCTTGTCCGACAACAAGCACACCGACGATGGAGAGGGCTCCCCCGACCTGCTGGGGCAGCCGGATCGTCGCTTCCCGCAATACTTCCATGGATACTTCTATGATGAGCACTTCTATGACCGCAGGGAAAGGGACGCCTGCTCGTCCCCCGGCTACAGCAACCGCAAACTCGGTCGGAATCAACTCGGGATTAAAGGAGATGATCGAGACATATAACGATGGGAAAATCAATGAGAACATCAAAGCCACGAGTCTGGCCAATCGGACCGCGCTCATCATCAGAAATCGTTCCGTATAATCTTCCACCGTCTGATAAAATTGGTTAAATACCGTCGGAACGACCAATGCGAGCGGAGAACCGTCAACCAGAATGGCAACTCTGCCCTCCAATAAATTGGCAACGATTTTATCGGGGCGTTCCGTGTACTGCACCTGAGGAAACGGCGACAGATGATTATCCTCGATAAACTGCTCCAAATAGCCTGAATCCAGCACCGCATCGATATCAATCTTAGCCAGTCGGGTATTCACTTCCTTAACAAGCTCGGGATTCGTAATGCCTTCCATATAACAAATGGCAACCTTCGATTTGGTTCGGCGACCGATTTCCATTGATTCAATGCGAAGGTCCGACGATGGTAACCGATATCGAAGCAGTCCTATATTGGTTCCTAACATTTCGATGAAGCCTTCACGCGGCCCTCGAATGACCTGCTCGGTTGCAGGCTGATCAATGCCTCGCTTATCAATAGTACGAGTTGCGATGATTAACGCCTCTTTGATTCCTTCAATCGCTACGACTGTATCTCCGCGTAATATTCCCTCAACCAGAGTGGACAGCTGACTCTCCATTTTGGCCTCGCTGTGATAAAGGGTATCGTTAAGCAATACCTCTTCCAACTGCTGGATTTCTAGATTTTTCCCTTCCAAATGCGGAGGGATGTACATGAGCGGCTTTAATATGTCCGTGTTAACTACCGTTTGATTAATCATATTGGAGAAATAATACATAACCGCCTGATACTTGCCAAACACATGGAACCGGCGCACCGTAAGATCCATATTTGCGCCCAATAAATCATTGATGAACGCAATGGTATCCTCAAGATTGCCGCTGATTTGATCGTGCTCATGGGCAGCTAACTTCTGGCTTGGAGCAGCGGCCTTCGTTTTTTTATTTGATTTTTTAAACCCTTTCATAAATGGCATTTCATCACCGCCCTAATGCTGCTATTTGCTTATTTCTTTCATAATGACAGAAATATTATATAAGGTATCTTTTACGTTCTTCTGAAAATTTATCCATCGGCTCATGGAAAAATACGCTTCTTCGAACCGCATAAGCCGGGCTTTCAACCCCTGTAAATAATAACCACAAAAAACCTGTAGAATAAGAACGAGCGTTCTGTATATAATAAGAACAAACGTTCTCGCCTGGAGGGAAGCATCATGACATTGGAAAAATGGCTCGGCTTGATCGGTTGTGTCGTCTATGTCTCTTGACAGAGTCGTCATGCTTGCCGATTGCCAATCGTTTTACGCATCAGTGGAGAAGGCGGAGCATCCCGAATATCGGGATTTGCCGGTTGTCGTGGCGGGTGATCCGGAGCGGAGATCCGGCATTATTCTTGCCGCTTGCCCCATCGCCAAGTCGTTCGGGGTAACGACTGCGGAGCGCCTCGGAGATTCGCTGGCCAAATGCCCGAACCTCGTCATCATTAGACCGCGTATGCAGCTGTATATCGACATTTCGATGATCATTACTTGCATTTATCAATCGTATACCGACCTCGTCGAGCCTTATTCGATCGATGAGCAATTTCTCGACGTCACGGGCTCGCTGCATTTATACGGATCCCCGGAGGAGCTCGCACGCATCATTCAGGCACGAATTCAAGAGGAGCTTGGGATATACACCCGCTTCGGCATTTCCGAGAACAAAGCTTTGGCGAAGACGGCCTGCGACAACTACGCCAAGAAAAACGATTCAGGCGTGTTTGTCCTGCCGAAGGATAAGCTTCATGAGACGCTGTGGACATTGCCCATCGCCAACATGTTCATGGTCGGCAGCCGCATGACGCGCCATTTTAACGCCATGGGCATGGAGACGATCGGCAAGCTGGCCGAAACGCCGCTGGAGAAGCTGAAGCTGATGATGCGGCGCAAATTCGGCAAAAATTCCGATATTAACGCTGAGCTGTACTGGCGTATGGCGAACGGGATCGATGACAGCCCCGTCACCCCCGGCACCCACGAGGTGGCGCCGCAGTCGGTCGGGCATATGATGACGCTGCCGCGTGATTATGGGAAGCTTGAGGAAATAAAGGTTGTGCTGCTCGAGCTGACCGAGCTCGTCTGCCAGCGCTGCCGCGGGAAAGGGTATATGGGCCATGTCGTTTCCGTCGGCTGCATGGGAGCCGACTATGACCGGCCGACCGGCTTCAGCCGCCAAATGAAGATGGACGATCCGACCAACGTGACGAATCAGGTTTATCGCGCGGCCGTTGAGCTGTTGCGGCGGCACTGGGACGGCTGCCCGGTGAGGAAGGTTGGCGTCAGCCTCTCGCAATTTTCGGCTGATGATGAATATCAGCTTTCGTTGTTCGATCCGCATCGCGAGAAGACGATGGCGCTTGAGAGGGCGACGGATGCGATTAAGCGGAAGTACGGTGATGCTATTATTTTAAGAGCGGTTTCGATTACCCCTGCCGGGCAGGCCGGGCACCGCTCCGAGAAAATTGGAGGACATTACAAATGAGAAAGAAGCTGGAAGGAAACGGACTTTGGGAATCGAGCCGCATGATGCTGCCCGAGCACAAGGTCGCCATTAATGAGCATGAGGCGGCACTCCGGCTGCGGCAGCGCGTCGAGCTTGACGAGCAGGAGTGGGAGCATGTCGTACGCTCCGTGACCGAGTCGTTGCGGCTGCGGCAGCAAATTACGCTGCGGCTGTTCCATCCGGTCGAGGAGCTGACCGTCATCGGCATCGTGGACCGCGTCGATCAGCTGAATGGCCGTTTTATGGTCGACGGGGAATGGTTCGCCATCCATGATATCGTGGGGGCTATTGCGGATGAGTAAGTGTTCTCCGTAATTCGGCGATATCCCGCTTCATTCCGGATCCTGACCGCCCCGCTGCATCGCAAGCACCGCCAGCTCGATCTTATTGAGCATAAGCCCGTATTCATTCGTAATTTCAAACCTATGCGGCAGCGGCAGCTTCTGGAAATAAGGCACTGCATCGGCCGTCGAACGAAACCAATCGCCGTGCCCGGGCGTCTCCAGCGGCCGGTCGCTCCACGCCGCGCAAAGCTCCGGGCTGTAGATCGGCTCCGCGCCGGGCTTCAGGCTACCGCCGAGCAGCCGCTCTGCATAGATGCCCCCGGGCGGCTGATGACGCACCTTCGCGAACAGATGCGGCGCGTAGTCGGCACGCGAGCCCGTATGCTTAATCGCACCCGCGAAGCTCCGTGCGCCCTCATAAACGCGCGGAATGCCGAACAACATCGCATACAGCCGCTTTCCGAATTCGATACGCTCCTTCAAATGCTCGAACCGCTCCAAGATGAGTCCCGAAAGCCGCAGCGCCGCTGCACCGTCGCCCCTTTCTGTTTCTTGCCCGCTCCCGTAGGGGAAAACCACGCCGTTAAGCTGCAGCAGCGACTGCAAACCAAAAAACAAGGTATGGAGCACCTTATCGCGAAAATACGGCTGCTGCACGACTCTCCGCTCGATATAATGCTGCTCATTAACAATGAGGGCAATCGTTAGCGGCACGGGATCCCGTTCACGCCAAAATTGCTTCCATGCCGGCAGCATGAACCTCGAAACGCCGAACGCGGGCAGCAGATGGAATAAGCTCCGCCCTTCCCGCAGGCTCCATTCGCAGAGCCTTAGCTGGGGATAAGCGTCTTGGAAAATAAACGCGTTCGCCTGCTCCAGAAATCGGAATAAGGCCTCCCTCTTCTCGGAACTAAGGAGAAGCGGAAGCCACTCTCCCTGCAAATCCGTCATGTTCCAGCCGCCGTTACGCGATACCATATGCGCAAGCAGCGACCAATGCAGCTCCGGCGTGCGAAAATAAACCGAGCGATAAGCTTCGGTTCGCGTTACGTTATTCCGGTTGCAGGCCGCGGTTTCCGCTCGAATGCGGGCAATGAGAGCGAGCTCTTCCGCGGTAAAGGCGGCGGATACCTGGCAATCAGCGGCAGAACCGCCGAGCTTTGTCCATGCAGCCGTAAGCTTCGCTACCGCAGCTTGCGAGAGCTGCAGCGGTACCGCCTCTGCAACCATCGAGTGCGAAGCGCTCATTGCCCCCCATTTCCCTGCCGCATAGTCGAACGCCACGCCTGGCAGCGCAAGCAGCTGCCCCAGCCAATAGCCGATTGACCGGCGATGCATTCGAACCCCATCCTTGTCGTCCATCGTCAGCGCTCCTTGTTCAGACGTCATCGTTATCTGTCATACCTGTATTAACCAGTATCCTCCACGGAGCGGTTGGCCATACCATATAAGCAGCATATGCGCTTCTCGAATTGGCGTTGTATAATAAGGACAATCTGGTTGGATCGTTCATTAACGGATGCAGAACAGTTGACACCACTCCTGCGTCCGTACGATGCGGACGAGCTCGAGGCTTATGCCGTATCCTGCTCTGTAGGCAGTGTGCGTAACGACGACGCCTCTCTCATCGAGCCGTTTGAGGCAGGTGAGCAGCTGGAGCTATGGTAGCCGTACAAAAAAAATCGCCGACCTGTTACGGTCAGCGAAACATCCCCCACAGCTTCAGCAAATGAAACGTGTTGTTGGGATCGATTTTTTGTCCCATTACGAAGGCGACGATTTGATCTTCCTGCGTATCTGTAAGCTGCTCCTGCAAAATAACGGCTGCCGATTTCACAAGCTTCCTGACCTTCGGCCGGTCCTGCAAATCAACCTTCGTCACGTTTCCCAGAAGCTCCCTAATCCGATCCTTCGTAACAGGGTTTTTTAATTTAAATTTGACACGCTCGACGAGCTGCGGCCGTATGCCGTACTTTTGGTAACTCACCGCCTTGACACCTCCATCCGGCAATCCAATCCATTCACATCTTTAAACTATATGCCGAATGCCGGTAAATCTTGCCTAGTCCAGTTGTTCCCCTTGAAAAAATGGATCTTTCTGCAGCACCTGCCGCACTTTTGCAAATACCTCACTCGTCCAGAAATCATCCCTCGCGGTCAAATCAGCCGCATCCTCGCGGGCTTGCTCCAGCACCTCATAATCGGCGACCATATCCGCAAGCCGGAACTCCGGCAGCCCGCTCTGCTTCGTACCGAAGAAATCGCCCGGTCCGCGTATCTCGAGATCGCGCCTCGATACTTCGAAGCCATCATCCGTATCCGTCATGACCTTCATTCGTTCGCGCCCGGTTTCCGACTTCGGATCGGCCACCAAAATACAATGCGACTGATGCTCGCCGCGGCCTACCCGGCCGCGCAGCTGATGAAGCTGTGACAGCCCGAACCGTTCCGCATCCATAATGATCATGAGCGTGGCATTCGGCACGTCGACGCCAACCTCTACGACAGTAGTCGCGACAAGCACCTGGGTTTCATTAACCCCAAAGGCGCTCATGACCGAGTCCTTTTCGGAGGCGGTTAGCCGGCCATGCAGCAAGCCGACGCGAAGATCGGGAAAGGATTGCTGCGTTTGCACATAGAGATCAATGGCATTTTGGACATCAAGCTTCTCGGATTCCTCAATAAGCGGACAAATGATGTACGTCTGCCGCCCCTTGCTGACCTCCTTGCGAATAAAGCCAAGCACGCGCTCCATCATGCTATGCTTCACCCAATAGGTTTTAATCGGCTTACGTCCAATCGGCCGTTCCTTGATCGTCGAGACGTCCATATCGCCGAAAGCGGTAATCGCCATCGTTCTCGGTATAGGGGTAGCCGTCATCGTGAGCACGTCGGGATTCATTCCTTTGCGGCGAAGCACGCTCCGCTGATTAACGCCGAAGCGATGCTGCTCATCAACAACAACAAGTCCTAAACTGCGGAAGAATACATCCTCCTGAATGAGCGCATGCGTCCCCACCGCGATATCGATCATCCCCATCTGAAGACCGGCAAGCACATCGCGCCGCTTACGCTCGGTCAGACTTCCGGTAAGCAGAGCGACCTCGATGCCCATATCCGCGAACAGCCTTTGCAGCGAACGCATATGCTGATCGGCCAATATTTCGGTCGGCACCATAAGCGCGCCCTGATGACCGGCTTTAACCGCTGCGTAAAGCGTAATGGCCGCGACTACCGTTTTACCCGATCCAACGTCGCCCTGCAGCAGCCGATTCATGCAAGAGGACCTTCGCATATCCGTCAAAATTTCATTAATGACCTTCTTCTGCGCGTCCGTCAGCTCGAAGGGCAAAGTGGCGGCGAACTGACGAATCGTTTCGCTTTCGATCCGATGAGCGATGCCGTCATTCCGCTTTCGATTGAGAGCGCGATACGCCTGGAGCTTCAATTGGAACAGGAACAGCTCCTCGTACACCAGCCGTCTGCGCGCGGCTTGTCCTTCCTTCGTATCATCCGGCAAATGAATGCGCTGGACAGCGTCTCGCCTTCCCATCAGCTCATGCCGCTGAACAAGCTCGTACGGAAGCATCTCTTCGATCATGACTCCATACTGCGTCATGGCTTGCCGAATCGTCTTGCGCATCCAGGCTTGCGTGATGCTCCCGCCAACCGAATAAACCGGTTGCAGCGTCCCGGTCTTCGCGGCCCCTCCGCTGCCCGGAAACTCTGAGTCCGACACCGTGATCTGGAGCCGCTGCTGCTCCCATTTGCCGGTTAGCATAATTTCACGGCCGGTTACAAGCTGATCCTGCAGAAATTGCCGATTGAACCATACGGCCGTCACTAGCCATTGCCCTACCTCTACCTTGCATGTCAGCCTGGACTTGGTGCGCCCGTAACGCTGCAGGACAGGCGCTCCCCGAACGTGGCCGAGCACCGTAACCTTCTCGCCTTCCTTCACGTCCGTAAGCTCGCGAATCCGATAATCCTCATACCGAAACGGAAAATAATCGATTAAATCAGCGACGGTTTGCACGCCAAAGGCGTGAAGCTCTTGTTCCTTAGGAGCGCTCACGCCTTTGATTTGCCGAACTGAAATTTGATCCAGCTTCATCATACGGATTACAACCTATGCATGAACACGGCTGACGTGCCTGGTCCGGTATGCGTGCCAATAACGGTTCCTACCGTCGTCCAATCCATCGCCTGTACATTGAACCGGCTCTTAATGAGCTCGCTTAGCTCCTCGGCGGTAGCATTGCGCTGCGTCCAAGCCATCGTAACGCTGACCGGCTCATTACCGAAAGTTTGCCCTAGCAGCTCGACAATGCGTGTCATCGCTTTTTTGGAACCCCGCACCTTATCTACCGCATGTACGATGCCGTCTTGATCCAGCGACAGGATCGGCTTAATGTTTAGAATAGATCCAATAAGCGCGGAAGCCTTGCCGATCCGGCCGCCCTTCTGCAAATATTCAAGTGAATCAACGAGAAAATAAAGCTGCGTATCACGCTGAAGCTGCTTGATCTCTTCGATGATCCTTTCCTTCGTTTCCCCCGCTTGCGCCATTTCGGCCGCTTTTACGACACGCATGCCAAACCCGTAGGAAGCTGACTGCGAATCTATGATCGTAATATCCGACTCTGCCTCAAGCATGGAATGCGCGATAACCGCCGATTGATAAGTGCCGCTGAGCGCCGCTGACAGATGGATCGAAATAATCGGCGAGTCGGCATCCTCTGCAAGCAAGCGCTCGTAAACCTCCGAAAACTCGAGCGGCGAAGGCTGCGAGGTGGTCGGAAGCACCGTTGACTGCGCAAGCTTCTCATAGAACCGCTCGTTATCAATCGTTACAGCGTCTAAATAGGTCTCCTCCCCGAAGATCACCTTAAGCGGCACCATCGAAATGCCTAACCGCTCTCTGATCTCTGCCGGAATGTCTGCCGTGCTATCTGTTACGATTCTGACCTTCCCCACCATCTATCCCCTCCAAATTTAAAACGAATCTGTTATTCCACTGCAAACACATATGGATATAGCGGTTGACCGCCTTTTTGCACTTCAAGCTCAAGCTGCGGATATTGCTCTGCGATCCACTCGCAAAGCGAAGCCGTCTCCGATGATTCAGCATCCTCGCCCGTCAGCACCGTCAGCAAATCGCCGCCGCCATCCAGCAGGCTTCCGATTAGCCCTTGACAAGCCTGAAGCAGGCTTGCATGGGAAACGACTATCGTTTTCTCCTTGATCCCGATAAAATCTCCTTCCCGGATGTCCACGCCTTCAATCGCTGTGTCGCGCACAGCTTTCGTCACTTGACCGGAGAGCACTTGCTCGGCCGCGCTTTTCATCCATGCCGCATTCCGCTCAGCAGACTCATCCTCCTTGAAAGCAAGTACCGCCGCCAATCCTTGCGGAATGGTGCGTGTCGGGATTACCGATACGTTACGCCCGCTCAGCTCGGCCGCCTGCTCGGCCGCCAATATGATATTGCCGTTATTCGGCAAGATATAGATATGTTCCGCTGATAACGCCTCGATCGCCTTAACAAAATCCTCCGTGCTCGGATTCATCGTTTGGCCGCCCGATAATACGGAGTCCACTTCGTTTTCCATGAAAATGTCCGCAATTCCTTCGCCCATGGCAACCGCGATAATGCCGAACGGAGCCCGCTCGAATACTTGTCCCGGCGGAGTGACAGGTACAGCCTGGCCGGCAAGCAACTCCGTGGAGGAATAATCCGCGCCGCTAACGTCAACCGCCTCGCGCTCGAGCAAATCACGATGCTGCTCACGCATATTAAGGATATGAATATCGGTCAATTCGCCGTACGGAAGCGACAAATTCAGGACGTCTCCAGGCTTGCGGGAGTGTACATGAACCTTAATCATATCATCCTCTGCAATAACCAATATAGAGTCGCCGTCTTTTTCAAGGGCACGATTGTAAGCGGATTCATCAAAATAGACCGCTGTCTTTCCGCTTAGCTTGCGATTAATAAAAAATTCCATATCGTATAAGAACTCGATCGCTTCCGTCGATAAGCGCGATTGTGCCGATTTCGGCTCTTGCGCTCGCGGAACAGGAGCAGCAGCAGGAACAGCCACCTCTTCCGGCGGAGCCGCTTCCGATGGCATCGAATATGAATCCTGATACCCGCTTCCGTCAAGCTCTAACAAACTCCGCACGAAACCCTCATAAATAAAGACGAGACCTTGTCCGCCCGAATCGACTACGCCGACCTGCTTAAGCACCGGCAATAAATCAGGCGTGCGCTGCAACGCTTCATGCGCCTTCTGATGGACCTCCCGCAACAGCTCGGCAACATCATTCGTTCTGCGCGAGTATTGCACCGCATGCTTGGCAGCTTCCTTGGCAACCGTAAGAATGGTTCCCTCTACCGGCTTCACAACGGCTTTGTAAGCCATGTCTACGCCGTGCTGAAGCGCGGCCGCTACCTGGGTGGCGCCAGCCTCCTCGAAACCCGCAAGCGATTTTGAAAAGCCTCGAAACAGCTGCGATAGAATAACGCCCGAGTTGCCCCTAGCTCCCATCAGCAGCCCTTTGGACAATGCTTCTGCTGCTTTGCCGATGCTTGCCGATGGCTTGCCGCGAAGCTCGCGGACACCGGAGGTCATCGTTAAATTCATGTTCGTTCCCGTGTCGCCATCCGGCACCGGGAACACATTCAACGCGTTCACGTACTCTGCGTTACGTTGTAAATAGTCCGCGCCGAGCAGTGCCATTGCAGCAAAATCAGATCCGTTTATAGAGCGCTTACCCAACGAAAATTCCCTCCCTGTGTTACTTCGATACCCTGACATCTTGCACAAATATATGAACTTCTTCCACTTGTAGACCGATTACGTCATTCAGCACATATTTTACCTTCGATTGAATGTTATGCGCTACCTCGGAAATTTTTGTTCCATAGCTCACGATGATGTAGAGGTCAATATGCAGCTTTTCATTTTCCCGTCTAACCTCTACGCCGCGGGTGAAATTTTCTCGTCCGAGCAACTCGGCAATTCCGTCCTTCAGCTGTTTACGAGAGGCCATTCCGACAAGTCCATAACAATCCATGGCTGCCGAGCCTGCAAGGGTGGCTATGCAATGGTCTGTGATATGGATGGAACCTAGTTCGGTGCTGAGCTGCAGAGGCATGGAAATTCACTCCCTTACTGTATGTATTATGGACTTTGTATCATTGTACTATAAACGGCTTCTTTATAGAAGTCCGTTCGTCAAATCCAGTCATTCCGCGGTATATCACGATTTCTCCTGCTTGAGAGACAGGCTCTAATGTATATTTAGGTGTATATTTAGGTTGAACAGTCCCGAGGTTTATGATACGATATTCGAGTGTGTTTAAATGTAATTTCGCTTGCGATTGAAGTTATCCTCACGCACAAGCGTAAACGGCTGACGCTGTCCATTGGCGGCTAAGCTTGTTTTGCGGTGAATTATAAGTCAATTTATAGCCGTGAAACTTGTAAATTCTTATAATTTAACGAAGCCGTTGTTTACGGAATCAGTTTTGCACCCGCAAAACTTAAAGGAGGTGTAGTCATGTCCCGCAAATGTTTTCTTACAGGTAAAGCACCTGGTACAGGTAACAACGTTTCCCACGCTAACAACAAAACACGTCGTTCTTGGGGCGTAAACGTGCAGAAGGTTCGCATTCTGGTTGACGGTAAGCCGAAACGTGTTTATGTCAGCGCTCGCGCACTGAAGTCCGGTAAAGTTACTCGCGTATAATGATGGCTGCGGCCATAGACAAAAGCACCTGAGCGCTCAGGTGCTTTTTTTCATGTTTACGATCGCGGCCGCGGGGGATCCGCCGGCTTTCGGATCTAATTTTTTTGAAAGGTATTCAAAATAGCCTTAACGAACCCGCCCAAAAATTTCGGCAGTTTTATCGTGTAAAATTTCATGCCTCATCCCTCCTCAGACACGCTCATCGAATTGATCCGTGACAAGAACCATCGCTCATGTAACCATCCTATGCTTCGTCAGTTCGTCCTATTCCATCGTGAGTCTGTCCGGAGGGGCCCATTATTAAACGGTTACGGGCAAAGAATTATCCCGCAAATAAATGACTGCGGCAATAATGACCGCGATAAGCAAATAAAAAACGATCGCTAGTACAAAGAAGGCAATTCTCATCCCCAACGTTTCAAATCTCCGAAAAAATCTTATCCCTATGTATAACGCCAGCAACGAAAACAAATACTTATAAATTTCCGTCAGCATGGAGAAAATCGCCAGCATCAAACCTGCAAGAAACGTGTAGCCGATAAGCCAGAGCGCCGTTTTGAACCGATCATTCATCGCGTGCCGCTCCTAACGCAGCGCAGCGATTGCCGCTGCACGGTCTCTCTCGGCGAACACGGCATTGCCTGCCACAAGCACATTAGCTCCTGCCTCGCGAATCATCGGAGCAGTCCTTGGGTTAACGCCGCCATCCACCTGGATGTCGACCGCGTTCAAACCCCTCTCATCCAGCATCGCACGAAGCTGACGCAATTTAACGAGCGAATAAGGAATGAAAGCTTGTCCCCCAAAGCCAGGGTTTACCGTCATAATAAGCACGAGATCCAAATACTGCAAAATAGGCTCCAAGGCGGTTACAGGCGTTGCGGGATTAATCGCCACACCGACCGGCAGTCCTCTTTCTTTAATGTCATGCACCGTCCTGTGCAAATGAACGCAAGCTTCGGCATGAACCGTAATCCGGTCCGCTCCCGCTGCAATATAGTCGGCAACCGACAGCTCCGGGCGTTCGATCATCAGATGAACGTCAAAGGGCAGCGAGGTAGCTGAACGTACAGCAGCAATAACGGGAGGGCCGAAGGTCAAATTCGGGACAAAATGTCCATCCATGACATCGACGTGAATCCAATCCGCTCCCGCCGCTTCAACAGCCCCGATCTCTTCGCCCAGACGCGCAAAATTCGCCGATAAAATAGAAGGTGCGATTATTGTCATAGTTGTTAGTACCTCCGTTTTTTCTCTTTCAATTCAGCCATGAACAGCACATAATTTTCATGCCTGCTTCGCTCAATTACGCCTGCCTCGAGCGCAGCAAGCACCGCACAGCCCGGCTCTTGCAAATGAGTACAGCCTCTAAATTTGCAATCCGGCGAAAGCTTTCTCATTTCAACAAAGCAATAGCCTAAATCCTCAATGCCCAGTTCCGTAAAATCCAGCTGGCTGAAGCCAGGCGTATCCGCCACAAGACCTCCGCCAATTTCGATTAGCTCTACATGTCTGGTCGTATGCTTCCCTCGTCCGAGTCTGTTGCTGATTGCATTCGTTTCAAGCTCAAGGCCTGGCACGATCGCATTAAGGAGCGATGATTTACCCACGCCCGACTGCCCGGCGAATACCGCCAGGTGCCCCTTAAGCCGCTCCTGCAATGCGTCGATGCCTTCGCCAAGGCGCGAGCTCGTACCAAAAACCTCATAACCAAGGGAACGGTAAATACGATTAACGGAGGCGGCCGCAGCTTGCGCCTCCTCCGTCTCCACACCGTCTTTTTCTAAATCCTGCTTACTCAGGCAAAGCACCGCGGGGATGCCCGCATGCTCGATATGAACGAGAAATTTATCGAGAAGCTGCAGGTTCAGCGCAGGCTCCGTTACAGAAAATACGAGAATCGCCAAATCGATATTAGCGACCGGCGGACGAATCAGCTCTGAGGAACGCGGCAATATCTCCTCAACGGTGCCCTCTCCATTCTCGGTTAAGCTGAACATAACCTCATCGCCAACGAGCGGAGATATACCTTTGTTCTTAAACACACCCCGAGCGCGGCACTGAACCATATCCGCGTTCGGGTCCGAATCCTCTGCCCGCACATAATAATAGCCGCTTAGCGCCTTCACGATCGTGCCTTTTAGCTGGATAGAGCTGCTGTCGGCATTAAGGCTGCTGCTCTTCTTCGTCTGTTTCCTCATCGGTTTCGTTAACCTCCGCTTGCGCCGGCTCCTCAGAAGGCGGCGGTTCTTCACCCGGGATCGTCAAGGTAGACGAATCGGTGCCCTGTGCAAGCTCCTCATACGAAATGGATTTCGTATCGATGAACTGATTGTCGCGATATACCGTAACTCTAGCTTCCGTGTCAGGTGCCAGAACGACCGTAACGGGGAATGTCTGCGTACTCGTAATTTGCCGTTTGTCCCACTCGATATCTTCACCGCGGGCATCGGAATATACAATTCGGATTTCGCTTGTTTTCCCTGCTTCCGCAGGTGATATTACGATATTGAATTGGTGCTCCTTCGCATCCTTAGGCGGTCCTGAGCTAACGCTTATCGAAATTTTCGACCCTTTAGCTGCTTGGTCCTTCGGCTCGTAAGGATGCTGGCTGATTACATAATCCTTCTGGTGCAGATAGCTTGGTTCATACAAAATGTCCGCATCCTTAAGCACCAGCTCGCTAGCCTTGATCAAATCCTTCGCCTCATCCAAGCTATTGCCGATCAGGTTCGGCATCGGAACGGTTTCACGACCCTTACTGACCATGAATGTAAACTCTGCCGATTCCGGATTAAATTGCTCCCCTGCATTTGGCGTTTGTTGAATGATGGTATCCGGCGCTTGCTCACTGAACACGGGGTCTACGACAATTTGCTCCTCCGTCACTCCCAGGGCACCGAGCTCATCGATCGCGGCCTGCAGCGATTTTCCGATGTAATTGCCCAGCTCTTCCAGCTCAGGTCCGTCGCTGACGGTAAGCTGAATGAGTGAGCCTTCCTTGACTCGCATGTTCATCTTCGTCTGGCTTATAACCTGATCGAGCGGAATTTCTTTGTTATGCTCGCGAATGACAGGATCCTCTACCTTAAGTCCAGCCGCCTCAATCATTTGCCTAGCTTCAGTCTCAGTCTTGCCAACCACGTACGGCACGTCCACCTCAGCTACGTCCAATCTGCCAAGAAGCCAAATAAAGCCCCAAATAATAAGCGCTAATATGAGAAGCGTAACGCCAACGACGGTAAGCGGCTTTTTCCAGCCCTTCGCTCTCTGCTGCTGCTGCTCCTCGTTATTATTCCACTGCACATTCGTATTCGATGTCGCAGCCATATCCTCGCGTTCCTTAACTGCTTCCGGTCGAATTTCGCCGCGAATGGCAGGCATAACGCGGGTTTCATCCATATCATTGACGCTTATGAACGATATTTTCGGTTCATTCAGCCGCTCGGGACGCAAACTGCCATCCAGGTCAAGCAGCATCTCATGCGCGGAGCTGTAGCGCTCATTGGGATTTTTGCGCATCGCTTTGAGAATAACGTTCTCCACGCTTTGCGGGATATGAGGATTTACGATCCGCGGCTCTTCGAACGTTTCCTGCAAATGCTTCAAAGCTACGCTGATTGGACTTTCGCCAAGAAACGGAAGCTTTGCCGTCAGCATTTGATAAAGCACGATACCGAGCGAATATAAGTCGGATTTCTCCCCGGCGTTAATACCTTTCGCATGCTCCGGAGAAAAATAATGCACCGAACCGATGACCGATCCGGTTTGCGTAATCGTGGACGAAGTGACTGCCCGCGCTATGCCGAAATCGGTTACTTTCACCCGTCCGTTTTTGCCTATTAATATATTATGAGGCTTGATGTCGCGATGAATAATATGATTTTGATGAGCATGATCAAGCGCATCCGCAATTTGTACGGCAATGCGCACCGCTTCATTCGCTTGCAGCGGCGCCCGCTCTTGTATGACTTCGTTTAAATTTTGGCCTTCAACGTATTCCATAACGATGTAATGCGTATCCTCTTCTTGACCCACATCATAGATGCTGACGACATTCGGATGAGACAGCGCAGCTGCCGATTGCGCCTCGCGGCGAAAACGGCGAATAAATTCCTCATCATGCACGAACTGCTGACGCAGCACCTTGACCGCTACATTTCGGTTTAGAAGCACGTCATGCGCTTTGTATACAAGCGCCATTCCGCCGCCGCCGATTCGCGTCAAAATTTCATAACGTCCGCCTAAATCATGTCCGATCATACCCGTCACCCCTCTCGATTCGTGCCAGCCGCTTCTTGCAGGATAACGACCGTAATATTGTCGTCCCCGCCAGCGTGCAGCGCAAGCTGAATGAGATGGTCAGCTTTGGCTTCCAGCTCCAGCTGCTCCGTCCTGACCGTTTGCAGCATTTCCTGCTCGCTCACCATATTTGACAAACCGTCGCTGCAGAGCAGCAGCACATCATGCGGGGACCACTCCACCGCTTGAACGTCGATTTCAACGTGAGAATCCGTCCCAACCGCGCGCGTAAGCACATTGCGTCTCGGATGATGAGCAGCCTCCTCCACGCTGAGCTGGCCGGATTTGACCAGCTCGTTCACGAGCGTGTGATCATTCGTTAATTGCGTTATGGCGCCTTCCGTAATCTTATAAGCACGGCTGTCGCCAACATGCCCGATAATGGCGTTGTCCCGCTTCACTAGCGCTGCTACAATCGTCGTTCCCATATTATGATAAAGCTCATTATGGGATGCCAATTCAAACACAGCTTCGTTAGCCTGCGTTATCGCTTGCCGAATAAGCATTTTTCCTTCCTGCACGGACAAATCCGACTTTGCGGCGCTTTGCTCCAGCATGCTGCGAAACGCATCTACCGCCTTTTGGCTTGCAACATCGCCGGCTTGATGACCGCCCATTCCATCGGCAACGATAGCGAGCGTTATCCCGTTACCCAGCTGGCCTACCCATGCCTGGTCTTCATTCACTTGACGAACCCGTCCGATATCACTGCGGTTTGCCGTTAACAATCCGTCATCACCTCGTCGTCGACTCCATATGTTTCGCTCTTAATTGACCGCAGGCTGCCGCAATGTCATGCCCTTGCTCCCTGCGGATTGTTACACTGACCTTATTGCGTTCAAGCACCCGCTGGAATTCGAAAATATCCTCGCGGGGCGTCCGAACATAGTTCCGTTCGGGAACGTGGTTAACCGGAATCAAGTTAACATGGCACAGCATGCCCTCCAGCACTTCCGCAAGCTCCTGCGCATGCTCCGGACGGTCATTCACTCCGCCGATGAGCGCATACTCAAACGTAATTCTGCGGCCGGTCTTCGCTATATAATGATGGCAGGCAGCCATAACGTCCTCGAATGGAAAGCGGCGGTTAACCGGCATCAGCTTGGAGCGAAGAGCATCGTTCGGCGCGTGAATCGACAGCGCCAAATTGATTTGCGTATTTTCATCTGCGAATTTATACATGCTCGGCACGATACCGCTAGTCGATACTGTAATATGGCGCTGACCAATGTTTAGGCCCTTCTCGTGAATCATGAGGCGAAGGAACGTCATCGTCGCGTCGTAGTTCTCGAACGGCTCTCCCGAACCCATGATAACGATGCTGGAGACGCGCTCGCCTGTCGCATCGAGCATTTGCTGAGCGGTCACGACCTGAGCCACAATCTCGCCCGCAGTCAGATTCCGCTTCAAGCCGCCGAGCGTCGAGGCGCAGAACGTACAGCCGATCCGGCAGCCAACCTGCGTCGTAACGCAGATACTGTTGCCGTAGTTGTGACGCATAATAACCGTCTCGATTGCATGCGCATCATGCAGTCCGAACAGAAACTTGACGGTTCCGTCTTTGGATTCGAATCTTGTAATTTCATTTAGCGTCAAAATCTGAAAGTGCTCGTCAAGCTTGTCGCGCAGCGCTTTCGACAGGTTGGACATATCTTCGAAGCTCTTAACACGCTTCACATATAACCAGTCAAACAGCTGTCCGCCGCGAAAAGCCGGCTCACCGTTGTCTTTCATCCATTGTTGAAGCTGTTCGAGCGTGAAGTCATATATACACGGTTTCATTTCATCACACCTGTACCTTATAGTAGGGCGATCACGCTATAAGCGTGCCGCCATCGATTTATTTTACCACAAACGCCCATGTCGAGCCATAAGCCTCCGCTATGGGCGCTTCAACATCCGCGCTATGAAGAAGCCGTCACTGTCAAAATGCTGCGGAAGCAGCTGCGCCTGACCTTCAAACGCATTGCCGATCGCGCCCGCTTCTCTTAGCTGCTCCACGATGTCTTCGGGCCAATTGGCATCCAATTGGAATTCAGGATGCTCCCGAAGAAAGCGGGCCACCTGCTCCTCGTTCTCTGCTCGTTCAATCGTACAAGTGCTGTAGACGAGCACCCCGCCGGGACGAACGAGCTCGCATACCGCATTCAACAACCGCTGCTGCAATGCTGCGATATCCGAAACGTCGCCAGCCGTTTTGGTCCACTTGATTTCCGGCTTTCGCTTAATGACTCCGAACCCCGAGCATGGAGCATCAAGAAGAACCGCATCGAGCGACCGCGGCTTAAAGCGCTCTCCAAGCTTCAAGGCATCCTCGGTGATCGCTTCCACGTTGCGAAGCTTCAGACGCTCTGTCTGCGAGACGATCAGGTCGCGCTTATGAGCGTGCAAATCATTGGCCCATACCTTGCCCTTGCCGCCCATAAGCTCAGCTAAATGCGTGCTCTTGCCGCCTGGAGCGGCGCAGCAATCCAGCACCTGCATGCCCGCCTTTGGAGCGACGACCTCGGCAACTAGCATCGAGCTCACGTCCTGCACCGTCCACAAACCTTCGCGGAAACCGTCCGTATCTGCAAGGTTTCCGCCTCTATCTACGATAATCCCTGCCGGAGCTATCGACGATGCCTCCGCGGAATAGCCCGCGGCCTGCAATTGTTCGATCAAAGCCTCGCGGCTGCTCCGCAGCGTGTTCGCCCGGATACTCGCATGAGGCTGCTCGTTGCCGGACGCGCAAATCGCCTCCGCAGTCTCCGCGCCATAAGCGGCTGCCCAGCGTTTGACCAGCCACTCCGGATAAGAATGTCTTAACGCGATTTGCATGATGGGATCCGCATGCTTTATTTCCGCCGCTTGCAGCTCCGAGCGGCCGCGGTCGATGCTGCGCAGCACACCGTTGATCATGCCCGAAATGCCGGCGTGCCCGCGCTTCTTGGCAATCGTTACAGCCTCATTCACCGCCGCATGCGCCGGGATGCGATCCAAATACAGCAGTTGATAGGCGCTCATGCGCAGCAGCTGGTGAACCCATGGCTCAAGCTTATGTAATCCTTTGGAGACGAAACGGGCGAGCCAATAGTCGAGAGTGGCTTGCCGCTGAATCGTGCCGTAAACGAGCTCGGTCACCAGTCCTGCGTCCGCCCGCTGCAATTGCGCCTCCTGCAGCGTACGGTTAAGCTGCAAATTGCTATAGGCGCCGGTTTGCGAAACCTTGACCAAGGTATCCATCGCCAGCTCGCGCGGCGATTTTAATTTCCGCTGCGCTTGCGCACCTTGCTGCCCGGCTATTGCCGTTCCGCTTCCGTTAGACGGACGGGTCAGGGGTCGCTTGGACTTGGATTTTCCGCTAGAGGAGTTTGTCATACCGCCCGCGCGGTTCGGCTTGCGAGTATTGCTTTCACTCATGCCGCACCCCCATCGCCAAGCCGGGTGCCCGCTTCAAGCCGAGCCCCCTTCAGCCAATCCGCTGCGCTCATCGTCCTCTTTCCGGCCGGCTGAATCTCCTTCAGCGCAAGCATGCCATCGCCAGTCTGTACGATAATGCCATTATTATCAGCCGCAATAACGGTTCCGGGTGCAGCAGCCGACGCGCTTTCCGCGCCATCCCTAACTACGGCGCAGGCCCATATTTTAAACACTTCACCGTATAAAAAAGTAAACGCGCCTGCCATTGGCGATAGTCCCCGCACCTGATTAAATAGGTGGCGAGCGGATTTGTTCCAATCGATTCGTTCATCCTCGCGCGTCAAATTAGGCGCATAGCTCGCCAGCTCATCCTGTTGCGGCTCCGCCTTCGCTTCACCCGCGATAATGGACGGCAGCGTTTTCCCCAGCAGCTCCGCGCCTGCAATGCTCAGTTTCTCGAACATCGTCCCCGACGTATCCTCATCGGTAATCGGGAGCTGGACGACACTGATCATGTCTCCCGTGTCCAGCCCTTCGGCCATGTACATGATCGTAACGCCTGTAGTGCTTTCGCCGTTGATGATCGAGCGCTGAATCGGCGCCCCGCCGCGGTATTTCGGCAGAAGAGAGCCATGCACATTGATGCAGCCAAGACGCGGCAGCTCAAGCACCGCCTTCGGCAGGATTTGGCCGTAAGCCGCGGTAACGATGAGGTCCGGCTTAAGCTCGGCAACGGCAGCGACCGCTTCCGTGCTCCTCATGCGCTCGGGCTGCAGCACAGGCAGTCCGAACGACAACGCCGCTTCCTTTACAGGCGGCGGCGTCAACGTTTTTTTGCGGCCCTTCGGCCGATCCGGCTGCGTTACGACAGCGACAACATTGTAGTTCTGCTCTAAAAGCAGTTTTAAAGCGGGAACCGCAAATTCCGGCGTTCCCATAAACACAATACGCATGAAGCTATTCGCCGCCTTTTCTCGGTCTTTCCGAAATGTCGTAGATGCTCTCCGCCAAATCGGTAAACAATATCCCGTTCAAATGGTCGATTTCATGTTGGAACGCACGCGCGAAGTAGCCCTGCGCCTCGACCGTAAACGTCTGTCCGCTGCTATCCTGGCCGGTAACCGTGATGCGATCGGCACGCAGCACGTCCCCGTTCAGGTTCGGAATGCTTAGGCAGCCTTCCGGTCCAAGCTGCTCGCCCTCCTGCTCGACAATGACAGGATTAACCATTTCTATCAAACCGTTCTCATCGCCTACATCCACCACGATAACGCGCTTGGAGATGCCGATTTGTGGCGCGGCAAGGCCAACGCCCTCCGCATCATACATCGTCTCCGCCATATCCTTCAGCAGCTTTTGCAAATTGGCGTTAAATTTCGTTACTTCCTTTGCCACTTCCCGTAATACCGGATCTGGTTCTTTCACAATTATGCGGATACTCATTGTATTCCCTTCCTTTACGAACATTAAAATAGTAATTGCAATTTATAATATAACTTGAGGATCAACGTCAATACTGAACTGCACCTGCCGCTGCGGCGGCCCATCCGCAAACGGAACGAGCGCCCTGCGAACGAGAGCCGATGCATCCGTGTTCCCACGATATTTTATCACACATTGAAAACGGTAGCGATCTTTCATTCTGGAAATAGGCGAAGCGACGGGTCCAAGCACCTCCAGCGCCCTGTTAAAGCCGCTGTTTAACGGCAGCAGCACGCCTTCATGCTCCGCCAGCTCCCTCAGCCCAGCCGCAAACTGCTCGCTGACCGAGGACAGGAGGGGCAGCTGCTCATGCGACATCGTCACGAGTATGATACGGCAATAAGGCGGATAACCCATAGCGCCGCGGTGCCGGAGCTCTTCACTAACGAAAGCGGCATAATCATGCTTCTGTGCCGTCACAACCGCATAATGCTCGGGCACGTACGTTTGAATGACAACCTCTCCAGGCAAATGATGCCGACCCGCCCGGCCCGCCACCTGCGTAAGCAGTTGAAACGTACGCTCCGCGGCGCGAAAGTCCGGTAAATTAAGCGACGTGTCCGCCGCGATGACGCCCACTAATGTAACGTATGGAAAATCGAGCCCTTTCGCTACCATTTGCGTACCAAGCAGCACGTCCGCTTTGCGTTCCCCGAACTGCTTGAGCAGCTTCTCATGCGAATTTTTCTCCGTCGTCGTATCGACATCCATTCGAATGACCCGAATGCCCGGGAACAGCTTCGCGAGCTCCTCTTCTACCCGTTGTGTGCCCGTGCCGAAATACCGAATATGCTCACTCTGACATGAGGGGCAGGTCGCCGGCGCTTGTTCGGCATGCCCGCAATAATGACAACGCAGTGCCCGTGATTTCTGATGGTAGGTAAGCGAAATATCGCAATGAGGACAAGCTGCCGTATAACCGCAGGAGCGGCACATGACGAATGTCGAATACCCTCGCCTATTAAGCAGCAGCACCGACTGCTCGCCGCGCCCCAGCCTCTCTGCCAGCGAGCTGTGCAGCAAACGGCTGAACATCGAACGGTTGCCGTCCTTCAGCTCCTCGCGCATATCGATCACTGTGACTGGCGGCATCGGTCTGCCTCCGACACGGTCCGGCATCGGCAGCAGTGCGGGCTCACGTCCCCGTTCGAGCGCATTCAACGGACGGCTTGCCGCCGCGAACGACTCCAGAGAAGGCGTGGCAGACCCGAGCACGACCGCAGCCCCGTGCTGCTTCGCTCTCCTCACGGCAACGTCCCGCGCATGGTATTTCGGACTTTCCTCCTGCTTATAGGAGGACTCATGCTCTTCATCAATAATAATAAGGCCTATTCTCTCGAATGGAGCGAATATAGCAGACCGCGCTCCAATGGCTACCTGAACCTGGCGATTGCGAATTTTACGCCATTCGTCATAACGTTCGCCATTTGAAAGCCTGCTGTGCAGCACCGCGACGGCATCGCCGAACCGTCCCTTAAAACGCTCTACCATCTGAGGGGTGAGCGATATTTCCGGTACCAGCACAATAGCTTGCTTCTCCTGCTCCAGGCAAAATTGGATGGACTGCAAGTATACCTCGGTTTTCCCGCTGCCTGTTACGCCATGCAGCAGCATCGTCTGAGGCTCGCCGGAGTCCACCGCCCGTGAAATGCGCGAATATACCTCCTGTTGGCCCTCGGTTAACGGCAAGGCGATCGTTCGCTCGAAATCCCGGCCGGCATAAGGATCTCTCTGCTGCTCCACCTCGCGAAGCTCGAGCAAGCCTTTCTCTGCAAGCGAGCGCACGCTTGCAGCCGAGCCGCCCGCTCCCGCAAGCAGCTGCTGAAGCGGGAGCGGCCCGCCATGGTCCAGCATATACGCAAGCACCTCTCGCTGCTTAGCCGCCCTTGCAGGCAGCTTCTCCAAGGCAGCACGAACCGCTTCCGCAGTGCTCGGCAGGAATACAGTCAGCACCTTACGAATGGCAAGACGGTCGCGAATGGACGTTTGCTCGACCAGCACGCCCGCTCGAAGCGCTGTCTTTACCGCACTCGCATACTCCGGAAACCGTTCCAGCAGCGCTTCCAGCTTGACGAATGATCCGCTGCCGCCTATCCACTCCATCAATGCCGGCGGGAGATCCCCGGCTGCGGCCTCCTCATCCTGAATGCCGACAAGCCGCTCAGCCTTGCCCTTTAACGCGGCAGGAATCATCGCCTGCAGCGCCGTAGTCCATGAGCAGCAATATTTGTCGCTGAGCCACTTCGCGAGCTCAATGAGATCCGGCAGCAGCGGCGGAACGGGATCAAGCAGCTCGGAAATGGGCTTTAGCCTTATCGGATCGATATCCGCTTCCGCCGCAAGCCGCGTGACGAAGCCTTGCAGCACCCGCCCCCCGAAAGGTACGCCCACTCGGCTGCCAACCTCGATCCAATCCTCCATAACCGAAGGCACCTCATAATCAAACGGCCGATCCGTCTGGCGGCTCGGCACGTCTACAATGACTTTAGCGATCATGCTTCCTTCCCTCCAGAACGGGGAAGCCTGTCTGCAATCAGCTCCAATAAGCGATTCGCGACCTCTCGCTTCGAGAGGAGGGGCAGTGCTTCCACAAGACCCTCCTCGCCATATACCTGCACGATGTTTGTATCGCCATTGAAGCCGGCGCCCTCTATGCTTACATCGTTGGCAACGATAAGGTCACAATGCTTGCGGCGCAACTTATCCATCGCATAACGCTCGACCTGTTCTGTTTCTGCCGCGAAGCCGACGAGAAATTGATGATTTTTCCGTTTGCCCAGCGTCTCTAATACATCCGTCGTCCTT
This sequence comes from Paenibacillus alkaliterrae, assembly GCF_021532375.1. Classification (GTDB taxonomy): domain Bacteria; phylum Bacillota; class Bacilli; order Paenibacillales; family Paenibacillaceae; genus Pristimantibacillus; species Pristimantibacillus alkaliterrae. Next base: position 90,417 of record NZ_JAKGAP010000002.1, on the reverse strand, counting down.
TCGAGCTCCAGTGTTAACCGCTCGCCGCTCTTCTTAAGCTTATGATCGCTGACGCCAGCCGCACGACGATAATCGGCCACAGCCGCCGCTTTCACGACGATGTCCATTTTGTCGTAAACGCCGGTGACAGCATCAAGCATCTGCTGCGCAGACTCTACCCGGACAAGCTCAACGCCTGCGGGAGGCGGCACGGCCGTACGTCCCGCGACCAGCGTAACCTCAGCTCCCATCAGCAATGCGGCCTCCGCGATCGCAAAGCCCATTTTGCCGGATGAATCGTTCGTTAGATACCTTACCGGATCAAGCCTTTCCATTGTGCCGCCTGCCGTTACAAGCACCCGTTTACCTGCAAGCGTTCCACTTCTGGCAAACCAGGACTCGATCGCGGCTGCAATTTCTTCAGGCTCGGCAAGCCTTCCTTTCGCAACATAGCCGCAGGCAAGCTGTCCCGTACCCGGCTCTACGAACATAACGCCGCGCGAAGCGAGCAGCTCCAGATTGCTGACTACGGCCGGGTGCTCATACATATGTACGTTCATTGCAGGAGCGATCAAGATCGGACAAGCAGCCGCGAGCAGCGTCGTGCTCAGCATGTCGTCCGCATGACCTCCCGCAAGCTTCGCTATCGCGTTTGCGGTAGCAGGAGCGATAACGATTAAATCCGCATGATCAGCCAAATCGATATGCGATACGACCGCGGGGTCCCGTTCATCGAACGTATCGATATAGACCGGATTGCGCGATAACGTTTGCAATGTTAACGGAGTAATAAATTTTGTAGCCGATTCCGTCATGATGACATTTACTTTCGCGCCGGCTTGCACCAGCTTGCTGCACAGCGCCGCGCCTTTATAGGCTGCAATTCCGCCTGTTATGCCTAGTATGATCGATTTCCCTTTTAGCATGGTGTATCTCCCGTCCAAAAAAACTGCGTCTGACGATCTATAGCGAAAAAAATCCGCTTAAGCTACCAGTCCTTGCGTTCCCTTAAGCTCGTTATATGCGCAACATGATGCCTTCCGTGCCATGCAACGAATCCAAGAAAGTAGGCCAAGCCAATTTGGCTGCCTTTTTCGGGATGATAAAACATTTTGTCATAGTCTGAGGCATTCATCGAACGAAGCAGCATGACCCAGCGGGCATATATGCCCTCCACGATCGCCAAGCTTATTTCGGGCGAAGCCTGCAGGCTGTCTGCGGTATTTGCCCACCCTTCTTCATCGAACGGCTTAATCGTCGGATTCGCCTCCGTTAGTGCAAGCTTAAAGCGCGAGAAGCAATTCATCGAAGCGTCCGCCAAATGATGCGCAACCTGGCGCAACGTCCATCCGCCGCTCCGGTATGGCGTATCCAACTGCTCATCGTCCAAATCTGCAAGCGCTGCCTTCAGCCCGGCGGGCAGCTTCTCCATCTCCGAAATCCACTGCTCACGATGCTTAACGGTCATTCCTTCGAACGAGTATCTCCCAATTGGATAACGCAATTTGTCCATTCCGTTCCCTCCTGTTCTAGATCCCAGCCACATTATTCACACCTTTTATCATACCATACGAGACTCCAAAAACTAACTAGAGCTTTTCATTTCTTATACGATGCGCCATCTTATAAAGCTCGGCTATATCAGACCTGCCGATCTCCTCAAACTTTCTAACCGCCTCATCGATGTCGACCATTTCAACTGCGATTACCTGCTCGCCATCCGGAGGATTTAATGGCTCTCCGACAAGCTTAACCTCGCCGTATCCGACAAGCCGGACAAAATCAGGATGCGGGATATGCGGCCTGTACATATTGATCGCCAACCGTCGGAATGATACTAATATTGCTTATCAAATGCTCCTCCACGTCATAATCAAGCGAAAAACAATTTTCTACGAATCTCATAATAAAACCCTTTGACAAGGCAGGATACTGGCTAAGCCTACTATTCATGCGTACAGACTTCCTCTTCATTTATTTAATAGCCTCTCGGCATTCACCGAGGCAGGTAGGGTAGAGTTCCCACCTCACTAGCGATGAGGCTAGCCAATCTCATCGAATACCGTGAGGCTATTTTATTAAGCAAGAAAGAATTGTATAACTCCGATTCCAATAAGCATCGCAACAATTACGATCAAAAATCCAATCAGAAAGCTCTGCCAGCCCGTCCTCACACGCTTCGACGCAGCCGTCAGCCTTTGGACATCACGCTCCAACTTCTCGAGCGATTCTTTCAACTCGCGTATCTCCTGTTCATCCGCCAAAGTCTCTCACCTCCGGGCTAGTTAACTCGTTACAGCCTCTGCCAGTTAAACACGCTTATCGGCAATATGCTTGTTCTCTTTTATTTCTATTCGCAGCCATTGAACCTCATTCGTCAGCTCCTCCAGCTGCTTTGTCAGCTTTGAGGAATTAATCGCCCCTCGAATAACAATAGACAACAAGAGCAGAAAAACGACCAAACAGATAATAAAAAATAAAATAGGATCCATTTTTACCTCCTAGGGTATACGAATCAACCACAGAATATCGGGAATGTCCTTTCTTACAAACAGCAGGTGATAAAGCGGCTCCGAAACACTTATTCACTATACTGTATAAATCCACTAACTTCCTCTGTCAGTCCTTAGATGAGCACTTCGCGATTTGCCCAGCCCATTTATTCTCTATTTTAAGCTGCGCATACTTCACCATATAATAAAAAAGGAGTGCAAAACTGTCTCCAGTCTGCAATCCTTCTTATTTTCATTTTTTATTAGAAAAACTAATCTTCTTTCACAGGAAGCTTCTCGACCTGAAGCAGTCCGCCATAAATTTCTTCCAGTGCAACGCCGACAAATTTGCGGGAGCGCGGATTGCGAAGCTCAGACTTGTCACCGTTGCGAAGCATACGGGCGCGTCTGGAAGCCGCTACGACAAGCGTATATTTACTGTCAACCTTTTTCACCATTTCGTCAATAGACGGATACAACATCGTTCATTCTCCTCACTCATGCTTTCTCGATTGCAGCTACCATGTCCGAAACATAAGGCACGAACCGGTCTCTACGGCAATGCTCGGCAATTATAATGCTGCGAATACGATCGCAAGCAGCATCGATTTCATCATTCAGAACCGCGTAGTCATAATGACGGAGCAGGTTCATCTCCTCTACAGCGACAGACATACGATTGTTGATCGTATCCAAGGATTCCGTGCCGCGGCCAGTAATTCGCTGCTTGAGCTCATCTAAGGAAGGAGGTAACAAAAATACGAAAATGCCATCGGGAAACTTCTGCTTAACCTTAAGTGCTCCCTGTACTTCAATTTCCAAAATAACGTCCTTGCCGCTCGCCAAAGTGCGCTCGACAAAATCACGCGGAGTACCGTAGTAGTTACCAACATATTCGGCATGTTCCAAAAGGGCGTCACGCGCAATCATATCCTGGAACTGCTCTCTGCTCTTGAAAAAATAATTAACGCCGTCCACTTCACCCTGACGCGGCAATCTAGTCGTTGCTGAAACCGAATAAATTAAGTCAGGCACCTTGTTACGGAGAACAGAACAAACCGTCCCCTTGCCGACCCCTGAAGGACCGGACAATACAATTAGCAATCCCTTATCCATATTACTCCCCGTACTATTCGTCGTTATCGTCGTCCTTCGTAGACAATCGATGTGCAACCGTCTCCGGCTGAACCGCTGATAAAATAACATGATCGCTGTCCGTAATAATAACAGCGCGTGTGCGGCGCCCATATGTCGCGTCAATAAGCATATGTCTGTCCCGCGCTTCTTGAATGATCCGCTTAATCGGAGCCGATTCCGGGCTTACGATTGAAATAATGCGGTTTGCCGATACAATATTACCGAATCCGATATTAATGAGTTTAATAGCCAAGCCTGGTTCCTCCTCCGCCTACGGTCTTCCTTGTGCATCTGCCTTTAAATCGTCATTGTTTATTATAAATGTGAATACGGCAAGATTCTGTTCTTTCCAAATAACGACAGAACTACTGCACTATTGTTGACGAAAAAAGTGCGGTACATACGTCATGAAGCAAGCTAAAGCTTATGCCAATGCCACTTTTGAATGCATGTCCTTGCTATGCCGCACTCAGCATGGCAACTGTATCCATGCTTTATTTTAATTGATTTTTTACAATCGAACAAGCGAAAATGCGAAAACAAGCAAAAAAAGCCTGTTATTCGCATCCATTCTCCCCTATTTAGCTACTTACGCTGCGTCTTCTGCCAGACGTAATTCGTAAGCTGAACACCCATATCATAAAACATAAACGGAGTAATCAAGTAGATGCCCTTAAAATACGGCAATGCGGCATCCAGCAGCTCCATGGCAATTTGCACGCCTTCCGTCCGGCCCGCTTCGCCTTCGAGGCCTGCCATCCGCTTCCGCACTTCGTCTGACAGTTGAATGCCTGGCACCTCGTTATGCAAATATTCGGCATTTCGGCCGCTTGCAAGCGGCATAATGCCGATAAAGACCGGCACAGTCAAATGCTTGGTCGCTTCTGCGACGCGTTCGATGAGAGTCGGATCGTATACAGGCTGGGTCATGATATAGTCCGCGCCTGACTTGATTTTCCGCTCGAGACGCTGAACCGCCTTATCCAAATGCTTAACATTCGGATTAAATGCGGCGCCCACGACAAAATTCGCCTTTTGCTTCAGCGGCTTGCCCGAGAAGGCCGTTCCATCGTTAAGCTGCTTAATCATCCGTATCATTTCGAACGAGGTTAGGTCATACACCGAGCTTGAATCAGGTAAATCGCCGAAGCGCGCCGGATCTCCGGTAACGGCGAGCACATGATCGATATCAAGCGCATCGAGCCCCATCATATGGGACTGCGTACCGATAAGGTTACGATCTCTGCATGCGATATGAACGAGCGGACGTATACCCACTCTTTCTTGTACGAGAGCGGCCAGCGCAATATTGCTCATACGGGTGACGGCCAGCGAGTTGTCGGCCATCGTCACTGCATCCGCCTTCGCTTCCTTCAAAGCGGCGGCGCCGTCCATAAACTTGCGAATATCAAGATCGCGAGGCGGGTCAAGCTCGACGATAACCGTGTGCCGCTCTCTTACGAGCTCAACGATGGAAGGCTCGCGTACCGACTGCTTCTTAAGCTCGTCAATAAACGAAGTACGCTCAGCTTGCTTTGCGACAGGTTGAACGGCAATCATTTCCGCGGGTTTAGGTGCTGCGGATGATTGTCCGATACGAGGAACGTAACCATCCAGTGCCGCGGCCATCGCCGCTACGTGCTCAGGCGTTGTTCCGCAGCAGCCGCCAATCAATCGCGCACCGCGATCTGCGAATTGCCTTGCCGTCTCGGCAAAATATTCAGGACCCGCGGAATACGTATATTTACCGTCAATATAATCCGGGATACCCGCATTCGGGTAGACCGATACCGGCAAACCTGCGGGACCCGTCATCGAATCGATCGCTCTCATGATTCCGTTAGGACCGCTGCGGCAATTGAAGCCGACTACATCGGCGCCGCTTTCTTGCAACTGGTCGAACGCGGATTTCATGCCATTGCCTTCCTGCGTGCGGCCAACATCCTCCACGGCAAATTGACAGATGACAGGCAGGCTGGTAGAAGCCCGTGCAATCCGAAGCGCAAGCCGCATTTCGTCAAGATCGTAGAACGTCTCCAGCAGCAGCCCGTCCACCCCTTCATCAAGCAGGGCATGCATTTGACGCTCGTAGGCTTCGGATACTTTTAACGTTCGCAGGTTTTTAAGCTTGCCGTCACGAATGGAACCGACCGCACCGACGACATAGGCGTCCGCGCCGATCGCCGCACGCGCGGCGCGGACGCCTGCACGGTTAATCGCTTCCATCTCGCCTTCCAGACCGTATTTCGAAAGCTTCTCCAAATTGGCAGAAAACGTGTTCGTCTCAATGACGCGAGCTCCGGCCTCGTAGTACCGGCGATGAATATTTTCGATGACATCGGGACGAAGGATATTAAATTCTTCATAAGAAACGCCGACAGGGAACCCCATCTGATACAGATAGGTTCCCATTGCGCCGTCCCCGGTCAAGATACGCTCAGCTAGCGCTTCCCGCAAATCCGGTTTCATTTTATTCATTCCACCCATCTTACGTTGCTCTTACAAAGTGCCGCGGAATGATACCGCAGCAGGTCCAGTCATATACACATGATTATCCGACTCGTTCCACTCAATAAGCAGATCGCCGCCTTTAAGCGAAACCGTCGCCGTACGGTCGGTAGCTCCGGTTAAAACGGAAGCAACGACGGTTGCACATGCTCCTGTGCCGCAAGCGAGCGTAGGGCCGGCGCCGCGCTCCCAGACTCTCATATCCGTATGAGTACGGGAATTGACCGTGACAAACTCGACATTGATTTTGCGAGGAAACAGCGGATGCGTTTCAAGCTTCGGCCCCCACGTGTTCAGATCGAAATGGACGGCATCATCCACGTAAATAACGCAATGCGGGTTACCCATGGATACGGCGGTGAACCGAAATTCGCGTCCGTCCACCTCAATAGGATGCTCGATGACACGCTCTGCGTCTACGGTTGTAGGCACCTGCACGCCATTCAGAATCGGTTGACCCATGTCAACGCGTACGGACACAACTTCGCCTTCTTGAACCGTTAGCTGTACCTTCTGCGCGCCGGCTCCAAGTGTCTCAATCGTAATTTCTTCTTTATCGGTCAAACCGTTATCGTATACATATTTCGCTACGCACCGTATCGCATTGCCGCATTGCTCGGCTTCTGAACCGTCGGAATTAATAATGCGCATCCGAAAATCGGCGATTTCCGATGGCAAAATATAGACAAGTCCATCGGCGCCAATACCGAAAAACCGGTTGCATAGTTCGATCGCCAGTTCTGCGGCGTTATCCGGAAGCTGCTGTTCCTCTGCTATAACTACGAAATCATTACCTAATCCGTTCATTTTCGTGAAATTCATATGAATGCTCTCTCCTCGCCATATCTTTCGGTACAAGTGAAAACGGCTAATGCCGTCCTTTCGGCAATAGCTCGTTTCGCTATGATTTTTTCTAATAGCATACCGCAAAGCAAGGAGAAACGCTATTCATAATTTGTATCATCATTTGCATTTTTCTGTTATTTGGCAGCTGTCTGCGGACCGAGCGGCCATTTGGATTTCGTATTCGTTTTCTTAGGTTTGCCAAGGACGCTGCCAATTCCCATCAGGAACGTAGGAATTCCTGCGGCGACAAAGACGAGACACCATTCACGGAAACCGATCGGAACAGTTTTGAAGATAGGCTGCAGCGCTTCAATGTAAAGCACGCCGAGCATAAGAAGCAAGGACGAAATAACCGCGAGCACGAGATACTTGTTCTGCAAAGGATTGCGATGGAAAATAGAGCGCGAGCTTCTGCAGTCGAATACGTGAATCAGCTGCGCCATAACTAACGTCGCAAATGCTACCGTCTGCGCCTTTATTAATTGGTCTGCGCTTCCTTGCCCTTCTTTTAAAGTAATCCAGAACGCGCCCAATGTGCATACGCCGATCAAGATGCCGCGGCTAATGATCTTCCACCCCAGCCTGCGCGAGAAAATGCTTTCTTTCGCCGAGCGCGGCTTCTGCTGCATCAGATCCTTCTCCGCCTGGTCAACGCCGAGCGCCATTGCGGGCAGCCCGTCCGTTACGAGGTTCACCCACAATATTTGAATCGGAACGAGCGGCAAAGGCAAACCCGCCATCATCGCCAGGAACATGACTAATATTTCACCGACGTTAGATGCAAGCAGGTAACGGATAAATTTACGGATATTTTCGTAAATGCCGCGGCCTTCCTCGATAGCTGCTGCGATGGTCGAGAAATTGTCATCACTCAGCACGAGCGCCGAGGCTTCTTTCGAGACATCCGTTCCGGTAATGCCCATCGCGATACCGATATCGGCAGCCTTTATGGCTGGCGCGTCATTTACGCCGTCGCCCGTCATCGCAACGACATGGCCTTGACGCTGAAGAGCCTTCACGATGCGCAGCTTATGCTCCGGCGAGACGCGGGCATATACGTAAATATTATCGACAAGCCGATCGAGCTGCTCATCGTCCATCGCTTCCAGCTGCCTGCCGCTCATGGCGATGCCGCCTCGCGGCATGATGCCAAGCTGTCCTGCGATTGCCTCCGCGGTCAGTTGATGGTCGCCGGTAATCATCACCGTCTTGATGCCGGCGCGCCGGCAAGTCGCGATCGCTTCCTTCACCTCGCGACGCGGCGGATCGATCATGCCCGTTAATCCAACAAATACGAGCTGGCATTCCGCATCGCTTTCCGTATCGCACACATCGCCTGCGCGCAAATCGCGATATGCGAGTCCAAGCACGCGCAGCGCGGATTGCGCCATGACCTCGCCGGCTTCCGCGCACTTGCGCTTAAGTGTAGGAGTGAACGGCACGACCTTGCCGTCCCATAGCACATAGGTGCAGTGCTCCATCAGCAAGTCCGGCGCACCCTTCGTACAGATAAGCCGCCCACCTTGATGGGAGACTATGACGGACATCCGCTTTCTTTCCGAATCGAACGGAAATTCCTTCTCTCGTTTATAAAGCTGTTCTAAGGACTTTGCCGAAGAACCGAGCTTTGCCGACAGTACAGCGAGCGCTCCCTCGGTCGGATCGCCCTTCAAAGTCCACTCCTCCTGCGGCTCCTTGCTTTTCCGTTTTTTCGGCTCATCTTCTGCCAGCTGTACCAGTTGGGCATTATTGCATAAGGCGCTTATCTGCAGCAGCCGTTTAATCGATAAATCATGCTTTACATCAAGAGCTTTGCCATCCTCATAGATCGAGCCGCTTGGCACATAGCCCTCTCCGCTTACCTCCAGCCTTCTGCCGCCGATCCAAACATGCGTGACCGTCATCTTATTTTGCGTCAGCGTGCCCGTTTTGTCCGAACAAATAACCGATGCGCAGCCAAGCGTTTCAACGGAAGGCAGCTTCCTTACGATCGCCTTTCGTTTAATCATACGCTGTACGCCAAGCGCCAGCGCGATTGTCACGATAGCCGGAAGGCCCTCCGGAATGGCAGCCACCGCAAGGCTGACACCGGCAAGGAACATGCCGTAGGCTGGCTGACCGTGCAGGATTCCCGCGACGACTACCATAATGGTTAAGCCCACCGCGACGATGATCAATATTTTACCAAGCTGCTCCAGCCGATGCTGCAGAGGAGTCTCCATCGATTCCGTCTGTTCGATGAGGCCGGCGATTTTCCCCATTTCCGTAGCCATTCCCGTGCGGACAACGATACCTTTAGCCGTGCCGCGAGTAACCATCGTACCCATAAAGCCAATATTCCGCTGGTCGCCCAGCGGGAGATCAGCCTCGGAAATGACCGCGGCATGCTTCCCAACCGGCACGGATTCACCGGTAAGCGCGGATTCCTCCACGTAAAAGCTGTTTGCCTCGAACAAGCGCAAGTCCGCCGGAATGCGGTCTCCGCTTTCCAAATAAACGACGTCACCTGTAACGAGCTCCTTCGCGGGAACCGTTACAAGCTCTCCTCCGCGTCTAACCTTCGCCGAAGGTGCAGACAATTCTTTTAGCGCGCGTAACGAACGCTCGGCACGGAACTCCTGCGCAAACCCGAGCACCGCGTTCAAAACAATGATTGCAACAATCGTAATCGCATCTAAATACTCGCCGAGCAATCCTGAAATTAAAGTCGCACCCATTAATACGAGCACCATAAAATCTTTAAACTGGTTTAGAAAAAGGATAATCGGCGATATGCGTTTACCTTCTGACAGCTCGTTTCTCCCGTTCTTCTCGAGGCGCTGCGCCGCCTCGGCCGCCGTCAACCCTTGATCCGGGGAGCTGACTAACGTATCTATCAGCTCACTTGTCCCCATTTGATGCCATTTCACTTGTTCCATGGTATAACTCCCTTCCGTGATATGCCGAGCCAAGCTGCAGCAATGCCGGCCCTTCGGACAGCCCTTCTAGGGTAAATGTATTCGGACAGCCTATAAAATATCCCAACAAGGGCTTAAGTTTTTGTCTCAACTATGGCATGATAGAGAAAGACTTAAACGGAAGAGAGGAACGATACACCATGGCATTAGACGGCATCGTCACCCATGCGATCACGCAGGAGCTCCAGCGCTGCGTCGGCGCCCGTATACATAAAATTCATCAGCCCACCGACCACGAGCTTGTGCTTGGCATCCGCGGAGCGGGCATGCAGGGCAAGCTGCTCTTATCCGCTAATCCAACTTACCCTAGAGTTCATTGGACAACCGGCAGCTACGTTAATCCGATGGAGGCGCCTATGTTTTGCATGCTGCTCCGCAAGCATTGCGAAAGCGGCATCATCGAGTCGGTACGGCAAATCGGACGCGAACGCATCATTCATATCGAGGTCAAGCATCGCGACGAGCTGGGAGACTTATCGAACAAGACGATCATTATTGAAATTATGGGCCGTCACAGCAACATTATTTTGATGGATCCCCAGACAGGCATCATCCATGACGGCATTCATCATGTCACGCCTGCTATAAGCAGCCACCGCATCGTATTGCCCGGAAGCAGCTATGCCTCGCCTCCCGATCAAGGGAAGGTTGATCCGTTAATGATAGAAAATGAGCAGCAATTCGGGGAAGCGCTGCAGTCCGCGGATGAGTCTTCTCCGATGTATAAGCGTCTGGTAGACGTTCTTAGCGGCTTCAGTCCTCTGCTTGCCAAGGAACTCGTATACCGGTCGCAAGGAGACGATGAAGCGGATAGCCTCTCTACACTTTGGAACAGCTTCTCAAGCTTTATGGGCGAAGTGAAAGCCGACCAATACGCTCCAACCATAGTAACGGAGCAAAACAGCGGTAAAGCGTATTTCTCCATAACGAAGCTTACGCATATTCAAGGAGATGCGAAAATATTTTCTGACGTCAGCGCTTGCTTGGAAGGCTTCTATGGCAATAAAGCAGAACGCGACACCGTGAAGCAGCGCGCTGCGGATCTGATCCGGTTCGTACAAAACGAAAAAGCCAAAAACGTAACAAAAATAAAAAAGCTCGAAGACACGCTGGCCGAAGCAAAGGACGCGGAAAAATATCGCGTGCTCGGCGAACTGCTGACCGCTTACATGCACCAAATAAAGCGCGGCGACACGGCCATAACGCTCATTAACTTCTATGACGAGGAGCAGACGGAGGTAAAGATCGAGCTTGATCCGCAGCTAACGCCTTCTGACAACGCACAGCGTTATTTCCGGCGTTACACGAAGCATAAAAACAGCCTGGCCATTGTGGCGGAGCAAATGGAGATCGCTCGTACGGAGATACAGTACTTCGAAGCGCTGCTGCAGCAATTGGATAATGCCTCACTCGCAGATATAGGAGAAATTCGCGATGAGCTCGTTGAGCAGGGCTACATGAAGGAACGCGGCCGCCGTGGTCCCAAGAAGAAGAAGGCGCTGCGCCCGACATTGCTTTGCTACACCTCTTCCGAGGGGGCAATCGTGTATGTAGGCAAGAACAATACGCAAAACGAATATTTGACGAATCGGCTCGCCGCGCCTTCTGATACGTGGCTGCATACGAAGGATATACCGGGGTCTCATGTTGTCATACGAGGCAACGATTTCGGCAACGCTACGCTGGAGGAAGCGGCCATGCTTGCCGCACATTACAGCCAGGCGCGCGATTCCAGCTCGATCCCGGTCGACTACACGACTATTCGTCATGTGCGCAAGCCTAACGGCGCCAAGCCTGGCTTCGTCATTTACGACAATCAAAAGACATTGTTCATTACGCCGGATGAACAGCGGATCAAATCACTTGCTGTTGAAGCGAAATAAAAAATCACGGTTTCTTATTTTGATCAAATAAGAAGCCGTGATTTTATTTTTCCGATAGAGTTTTTTAGAGGCGGGCCATCATTCCGATTTCTCCCGACTAGGCCGAAGCTGCTGAAGCACATGCACATCTACCGCACGGCTGCCGACTGCGCCATGAAAAATTTGGCCGCGGCGTATGCCGTGAAAGTCCGAGCCTCCGGTAACTATCAAACCATATATATCGGCCAGCTTCGTATAGCGGCTCTCTTCTTCAGACCCGTGATCGGAATGATACGCTTCTATTCCTTGAACGCCATGTTGAATCAACTCCTCTACCAGCGCATCGTTCCCATATAGGCCCGGATGTGCAATGACGCTCGTTCCGCCTGCTTCCTTGATCCATTCCATTGCCTCAATGGGATGCAGGCGAGGCGGATTGACGTATGCCGCTGCTCCTGAAGCAAGATAGCGGTCGAAGGCCTCTTTCATACTGGACACAATGCCTTTGCGAACGAGCACCTCCGCGATGTGAGGTCTGCCAACGCTTCCCTCCGAATTCAGCAACGAGTCCTCAGCACTGCTGCCATGGGCAGCCGCGAGCACCTCCTCCATCGTAATCGGAATGCCCAGCCCGCGCAGCTTTTCCACTATCATAACGTTCCTGCGATCTCTTGTACCCCTTAGGCTGGTAAGCCTTGCAATCCACCGCTCATCCTCGTTATTCGTAAAATAACCAAGAATATGTATATCAATGCCGCTCGCTGCGGTACTGAGCTCAACGCCTGGAACAACAATAATATTTGTACGCATCCCTTCCAGGACGGCTTCCGCTACGCCAGCCACCGTATCATGATCGGTTATGGCAACGGCCGCAAGACCAGCCGCTTTCGCCAGCCGCACATTTTCCGCCGGTGACTGCATGCCATCCGATGCGGTCGTATGCGTATGCAGATCTGCCAGCCCGCGCATTAGAGCCATTGTTGCAAATCCCTCTCTCTCAAGAAGGTTAAAAAGGTAACTGCAGAAATAGGAAGCAGCGCTGATTTCAAATAAATCGAGTAAAATTGACGCTGAAATTTCGTATCCGAGATTTTGATCATACGAATTAATCCAAGCGCGACCTCATGCTTTACCGAAGACGAGGAAATGAATGAAATGCCAAGCCCCGCCTCGACGGCCGATTTCACAGCGCCGGTGCTTCCAAGCTCCATTACGATTTTCATTGAGGCAGGGTCGATGTTCTTATTCCTTAGCTGTTCCTCCATGACAAGCCGTGTTCCAGAGCCTTGCTCACGCAAAACAAACGGATATTCCATGACTTCCTTAAGCGTCACCGAAGAGCGATCGGCTAATGGATGGTCCTTAGAAACGATCAGGCGGAGCTCGTCACTCATCACAGCTTCCATATGCATGTCCGGGTGATTAACCGGTGCTTCGATCAAGCCGAAATTAAGCTGATGATTCAATATATCTTCCATTATTTGTGAAGTATTCATAACCTTCATACTGATCGAGATATGCGGATACTCTTGGCCGAACGGACCGAGCAACCGAGGTAAAATATACTCCCCAATCGTCAGGCTGGAGCCCAGTTGAAGCCTTCCTTTGAGCTGCTTCGTGAAAGCGGACATCGCTTGATCCGTATCACGAATTATATCAATGCTCCGCTGAGCATAAGGCATAAGCGCTCTGCCCGCTTCCGTCAACTCGATCCGCTTGGTAGATCTCTGCAGCAGCTTCGTGCCGAAATAATCTTCCAACGACTGCACCTGCATCGTAACGGCCGGCTGAGTCATATGTAAAGCTTGCGCTGCAGCTGAAAAACTGCCTCGTTCCGCAACCGTATAAAAAATGTGCAACTGATGAAAATTAAGTGCCATCGAATATTCATCCTTTCTTATGTCGTTATTATACTACAAAGCTTATACAGATCCTTAATCGACTAACAAAAAAAGCGTTCAATCCTTTCAGATTAACGCTCCTTCATTTATATTCAACTTTTAATGTGCCTTACTTGCGCTTCCTGCTGCTTTTCACAAGCGTCATTCTCCGGGAATGGCGCAACCACGAATAATAGGATTTTAGGTCCCTAAGTTCAATTGTTTCAGACATACGTCCCAAAAAGGTAACAATGATCATCTTATGTAAAGGATTTCCGATAATATCCGTTTCCGTGATTGATTCAGAAAATTCCGCGACAAACACGAGATCGTTATCAATGAGATACACATCTTGTTCGTTGCGGTAATAAGGCGCGATCCGGCCTTGCTTCAAGCATTCCCACAAAAACTCGGCAATGTCTTCGAAACCGGTTTTCTCGCTTTCGATTCGATCCAGCCAGCGGCTTTTAGCATGGTTCGTAATTACGATATCCGCTACCTTCTTATCCCCCAAATCGATATAAAACGACTCATATGTACTCCATCTTCTCGTCATTTTATCTTTCATTACGCAACCTACTCCTTCCAAAGAACCAGGGCTTTTATCCTATGAATTTAATACCATTTTACCATGATTGTCCGTATTTACAACAAAAAATTAAAGTCAGACCATATTTGCAACTTTTTGGATATAATTATGAAAAAGACGCCTCTCAGCGATAAAATCATGCTGAGAAGCGTCTGTTATCTCATTATTGCCAAACCCAACGTAAGTTAAAATTATCAGGGTTGGAATCGCCGGCCCCTGCAGGCTACAAACTATAGAACCTTGTTTTGTCTTCACTGTCTTTGCTGTACTCGGTCTTGATTTCGTTGCGGTACGATCGCTCAATCTTGCGAACATAGGGCAGTTTTCCCATTTGTCTTACGGCTTCTTCCGAACGCTCCGCATTCATGTACATAACGACGTAATGCATCTTACGTGACATATAATGTACGGATCCGAATCTCTCGAGTGATCTCGCCGCCTTCAAATCACTAACCCATATAATATAACCCGTTCGATCCGGTAACATCTCGTCCCTCCTAAAAGGTTTGCGCAGCAAACCTGCTTCGTGAGCATTCGCTATGGTTTGCGCAGCAAACCTGCTTCGTGAGCATTCGCTATGGTTTGCGCAGCAAACCTGCTTCGTAATCTATTCGATTTAACCGCAGCCGCCGCTGCCGCAGCTGCATGAACCGCCGCTGCCGCAGCTTCCGCCGCCGGCCTTCTCGTTGCCCGGCACTTTAATATTGTCCGAAACCGACTCGGCAATCGTACGGGATACGTCGAAAAGCATTTCATCCACGACTTGCTCGGCAAGTTTGAAGCGGCGAACGCTTTCGACCTCGCTAAGCTCACGTTCGATTAGCTTCACTTTATCTTTCGCTTCGTTGTAATCGGGATGAAAGCGGCCAAAACGTTCACATTCGACGAACAGTTCCTTCGCTTTCGCGAATCGCTTCGTCATTTGTTTCACTTCATCGTCCTCATTCACGACCGACTTCCAATATAAATATTCGGCAACTTCCGCCGATTGATTTATCCAATCCCCTAACTCGTAGGCGCAAAGCAATAGCGACGCCATATCTAGCGAAGAAACGACGCCTTGCGGTTGTTCCATCTGAACGGCCGCCAACTCTTCAGCAGTAGGCATTCATCCACCCCATCCCAATTCGCTAATTTCTACATTATCATACCATACTCGCTTAGCCAATAGATAGAGATTATGTTGGATCGGCGAGGCCGGGAATAACGAGACGCATCTCTTCCCACATGTCGGGAGTCAGACGAATCAGCTGTCGTTCCTGCTCATCCCTCAGCAGCCCGACAACCGCCCAGGTCCCATTTTGCTGCTCAATTCTCTCAGGCACAAATGAACGCAGCTCCTGTTCGATTCGCAGTTGAACAGGCGTTTGCCACTCCAATGCCTGCTCAATGAGCTCTTTTCTTGTGGAATGGTGATACGAGCGGAGCTGCTTCGTCCAGATCGCAGGCACTTGCTCCAGTTGCAAAAAAGGCTGCATACTCTCGGAGGCGCTGCCGTCCGTCAATTCAAAATGATGCAGTGGACATGTTTCATAAATAAAGGTATCTGCAGACTTAATTTCTGGTGTGAAGGTCAACGCCGAATTTCGTGAAGCTTTTGCCAAATGCTTAACGAAAGGATAACATTTATGATCGGTTTCGGGATAGGATTGAACGCCCTTCCGCGGCGGATAACCCGCCTGCTGCAGCAGGCGTCTAATCTCATCCAATTGTGACTTGTCGACCATAAAGTCCGATGCTCCGAGCTTAGCCAACAGCATAGGAGCCATTTCGGAATCCTTCTCAACCAGCTCTGCCATCTGTTCGCTGTCGCAGCGCAGCAAGACGGCCTCTGCAAACGAATATCGGCATGCCCGGCTGGTCCACACCTCCATCAATGCTTCGAAAGCGGAAGGCAAGGAGTCACTGCCGGATGCCTCCATAAGGAAGGACTGAATGGATTTATTTGTTCTTCCATTTTCCAATGCCCGCGCAACCGTAACGGGTTTAAGCTGATATACGGCTACTTGCTCATCCGATACTCGTTCGGCAAGCAATTCCAACTCCCATCGAATCGTAAAGGGGCAGCTGGGCTCGACTATTAATTCACCATTGGGCTGTATGGTTATATAATGAGGATTCACCTCGACCGCAGCGCTGCCGCGGGCATGCGCGGAATAAGATCCTTTCCACCTGAACAGACGCTCGCGGCCGTCTGAGCCGCAGCAATCAACAAGTTCCATCCAGCCTAGACTGTGGAACAGTTCATACCAGCAAGGAGCGGGCCAGCGGACATTCAAGTCGGCATTCATGAATGTTTCAACGCGGGTCTTCTTTAACCATTCCTCCACGTCGCGTTCGGAATACCATAAACGGGCCTCTAAACCGATCAAAGCAGCTGCCGCATGCGAGCTTGCTCCTCCGGCCGGAAGGAGCAGCCTTAGGCACCAATCCATTAACTGACGCTCCCTGCTGCCTTCGTCCAGCTCCAGCCAGCTTGTAAGCGAATCTTCCTTCCATTTCAATGCTCCCTCGCCCGATTGAAGCAATCCGATCGCTGCACCCGCCTCTAAAATAAATGCAGCCTTCAGCGGATAGAGCTCCCGATGAGTCCATTTCAGCCCGAAGCGGTGAAGACATTGCTCATCAAGCTCAACAACCTGCACCAGCTTGGCAACCGTCTTCTTGGAGAGCGCTCCTTTCTTCGTAAGCTCCAGCCCGCTTTGGGCTAAAGCAGCGAAAGCGGAAAGCAGCTGTCTTCCGAGCGGCCTGCAATGAGTCCGTATTTTGCCGTTAATTAATTTTTCTTGATTAGCGGAAGACAATGGATCGGTTTGGAATGGCCATAATGATTGCTGCCAGATGCTAAAGCAGTCGACCGGGATGAAAAATATTTTTTCCCCCCACACTTTCCGGACAGAGAATAAAATCCCGGCTTCCTCTAATTCAACAAGACCCATATGACATTCAGCGCCTGACAAACCAGTATGTTTTCGAACAGCCGTTATCAGACGTTCTTCCTGAGCGGGTACTGCGGCGAAAGAACGGAGCATCGTTTTTAAAACGAGCAAAGCATTGGCCGATAGGCGCTCTGCAGCCGACTGTACAGCCTCACGGTCTAAGGCGGCCTCTCTCCAGCTAAGTCCGCGCTGCATGGCGGGCCGCCAAACATCTGCTAGAATAAACCGCTCCTCACGCTGTTCGCTCAGCTTGCCCAAGAGCTGTTGTATGTTCATTGAGCAGCCTCCTCCAAGGCGGCGATACCGTCAATCGGCAAACTAAGCCTCTCATATTGATATCCTTGTTCAAGCATAAATAGCTGTCTCCTCATAGCAAACTCCGTTTCCTTCGTTTGATCGGTTACGATCGTATAAAACCAAGCCGAGTTATTTCCTTCCTTGGGCCTAAGCAGCCTGCCAATCCGCTGCGCCTCCTCCTGCCTTGAGCCAAAGCTTCCCGAAAGCTGTATAGCCACCGCCGCATCAGGGAGATCAACCGCGAAATTAGCAACTTTGGAAACGACCAAAACCGAGATGGCTCCCGTTTTGAACCGTTCATATAGCAGCTGTCTGTCTTGCTGCGGAACCTCTCCCGTCAACAGCGGCGCCTTAAGTCTGTCGGCAATCTCATGCAATTGATTCAAATATTGTCCAATAATTAAAGTCGGCTTGCCTGCGTGCTCTTGCAGCAGCCGTTGCACAATTGGAATTTTACCGGGATTTTCAGCGGCTAACCTAAGCTTTGACCTGGCGCTGGCGTCACGGTAAAGCTCCTGTTTTTCTTTTTGCAGCGGCACTCTTATTTCCGTACACGAGACAGAAGCGATATAAGAACCCGCTTCCGCCGACTTCCACTGCATGTCGAATTGCTTGGGGCCGATTAACGAATATACGTCCTCCGCGCAGCCATCCTCACGAACGAGCGTCGCCGTTAACCCAAGTCTTCTGGTAGCTTGTATATCCGCTGTCATTCGAAAAACGGGCGCGGGAAGCAAATGAACTTCATCATAAATGATTAGACCCCAATCGCGCTCCGAAAATAACCTCATATGGGAGAAAGCAGCTTCCTTCGATTTGCGGTGAGTCAGAATATTATATGTTGCGATCGTAACCGGACGGACCTGCTTCAAAGTGCCGCAATACTCGCCAATCTCTGCGTCCGTTAACGATGTTTTATCCAACAGCTCCTCCTTCCACTGCTTGACCGACGTGCTGTTTGAGGTCAAAATAAGAGTCGCACTGCTGAGCTGGGCTAAAGCTGCTATACCGACTATGGTTTTCCCGGCGCCGCAGGGCAGCACGATTACGCCGCTTCCCCCCTGCACCGTTCCTTCCTTATAAAATTGCTTTACAGCTTCCTTCTGATAATCCCTTAAGCGAAAGGGACGATTTCGGAGTGTATGCTCCCGAATATGTACAGCAAGCGCCTCGCCCGAGTGATAGCCGGCCCTATCGATCACCGGATACCCAAGACGCGTCAGCTCCTGCTTAAAGACTCCCCTGCAGCCGTTGCAGAGCTCCCATTCATTCGGCTTTAATCGGTTCTGCACATATTCAATGATGGACGAATGCCTATATATTTGCTCCATCAAAGCCGGTTCCCCTTGAAACAGGAGCTTTCCAGAATCCATCGTTAAGCTTAAGCAGCCATATCTGCCGATTAACCTTCTTATGGTTGCTTCTGCTTGAAACGGCAGCTCGTACTTCCCGTATTCGCTCAGCCAGCCGACAATGTCATTGGCACTTATTCCTGAAGCCGCGGCGTTCCATAACGTCAATGCTGTCATCCGGTAAGTATGGATCGAACCCGCTCTTCTTACCGCATCGGTAAACAGGATCAGTTTCTCTCTGACCTGTCCCGCATTCGGCGTACTTTCGTCAAGCAAAATTACTAAATCCGACTGAACAACCAAAGGCTTGTCATCGCGCCCGTGCATCCTTCCTCCTCCTAACGTAAATCTAAACAGAGTATCTCTATTGTCAGTATGAAAGGTTTTCGTCTATTTTATGCTAAACCCAATCTATACTCTTTACGTTATTTATGAGAAAAATGTGTTATAGTGATAAGATCATCTAATATATAGCTAAATGTGTCGGAGGTACTTCAGCTGTGAAAAGAAACATAATCATTTTCCTCATGCTCATTGGTTTGCCGCTTGCGGGCTGCTCGGCCATTGCCGACCTTTCATCAAACGCCGTACAATCGAATCAATGGTATTCCGTATACGACTTTGTAGACGGGGATACTTTCAAAATAAAAACGGGTGACGATATAACTACAATTCGTCTTCTGTACGTGGACACGCCGGAAACCAAAAAGCCGAATAGTCCTGTCGAGCCTTTTGGACCGGAAGCATCCGCCTATACGGAACAGCTGTTAAATGAATCCAAGAAGGTAAGACTCACCTTCGACAAGGAGCTTACCGACAAATATGAACGCACGCTCGCGATTGTCGAGTTGAAAGATGGACGAATATTAAATGAGCTGTTACTCGAGCAAGGTCTCGCAAAGGTTCTTATTGTCGAGCCCAACGTGAAAATGGAAAACGTTTACAAACAGATTGAACAGCAAGCCAAGCAAAATAAACAAGGGATCTGGAGAAATGCATCCGATTCGGACAATACGGATATCCCAGTCAAGAAGGCCGCTCGCAGCGGCATAGTGATCGAGGTCGACAAGCGGGCAGAGCTTGTTACTATAACGAATACGACGAATGAGTCGATTACGATGGATGGCTGGAAGCTTGTTAGCGTACGGGGCAATCAAACCTATCCTTTTGGACCCTATGAGCTGGCGCCGAAGCAAAAAGTACTCATTTCCTCTGCGGAAGAATCCGAAGCACCCGTCACAAACGCTTTAGAGTGGGGAGCATCAAATATTTGGAACAACAGCGAATCAGACCCTGCCGAGCTTTATAATGCGAATAACGAGCTAGTTGCTGTATGGGAAGACGAGTAACGACAATAAGCTCCGCACCAAAAATAAGACTGCCCCAGCGACGGGGCAGTCTTATTTTTCATATTCCTTTTAAGAATGGACCGGTGATGGCTCATGCTCGGAAATAGCGCTCAACGCTTCGCCGGCTTCATTAACGAAAATTTCCCGAACAGCTAAATCCCCGATAGCCAACACGCCGACCAGTTCACCGTTATCAACCACCGGCAATCTTCGAATTTGATTAGCCGCCATAATCTTAGCTGCTTCATCTGCGGTCGTATCGGATGTAATCGTTTCGATGTCTTTCGTAATCACTTCCGTCACAGCCGTAGAACCGGAATGCTTCTCCGCGTAGCCGCGAACAACCAAATCCCGGTCAGTCACGACGCCTACAAGTTTCCTGCCCTCTACGATTGGAACGAATCCAATGTCAAACTGCTTCATCTTCACAGCCAGTTCATACACATTATCTTGCAGCGTAGCGGTAACGCAATCTGTGGACATAATCTGTTTCACTGTTTTCATAAAAAGCCCTCCTTGAGTCGTGATTCGAGAATTAGCATCTCCGATCGCATGAGGGCTTATCCCCGCCTGCCGATATTAAGATCTGACAAATTCGTTTGCATAGTCTTCTGCCATGCCAATCAGCAATCGCGCAGCGCGGAACATCGCTCTCTCGTCTATATCGAATTTCGGATGGTGATGGGAAAAGACCGCACCGCATTCTTCACTGCCCGCCCCAACAAACATAAAGCAGCCAGGTACCTGCTGCAGATAATATGAGAAATCCTCTGCAATCGTAATGGCTTCCGAGTGCACAACGGACTGATCGCCAAACAATTGCTCTCCGACCTTAAAGAAACGTTCTGCCTCGATCTCATCGTTCACAACGGGGGGATAACCTATTCGCATCTGATATTCATATTCGGCATTATGCATGCTGCAGGTATGTTTGATCAGCGATTCCAGACGTTCATGAATCATCATTCTGGTTTGCTCGTCAAAGCACCTCACCGTTCCCTTGAGCCTGCAGCGCTCCGCAATAATATTGTTCGTGGAGCCAGCCTGAAACGAACCGATCGTAACGACTGCGGGATGCAGCGGATTGACGTTGCGGCTTACGATAGATTGAACAGATTGGACGAGAGAAGAACCGATCATAATCGAATCGATCGCTTGATGCGGCAAGCCGCCATGTCCTCCGCGTCCTATGATATCAATAATAAACTCGTCTGCCGCAGCCATAAACGGCCCCGGCTTCGATGCAACCAGCCCATGCGCCAGCGGTGTCCACAAATGGACGCCATATACTGCATTCACCCCTTCGAGGGCGCCATCCTTAATCATCGGCAATGCGCCGCCAGGCGTCACCTCTTCCGCAGGCTGAAACAGCAATCGGCGTTCACCGCAAATAATTGCGCGATTGGCGGTGTAATAAGCGGCAATTGCCAATAATGTTGCAGTATGGGCATCATGACCGCAAGCATGCATCACATTAGGCACCTTGGATGCGTATTCACATTTTTTCTCATCTTGAATTGGCAAAGCATCGATATCAGCCCTTAAAGCGACAACAGGTCCAGGTTTATCTCCCTTTATGACTGCAATTAGGCCATGTCCGCCTACACCTGTCCGTACTTCGCAGTCTAATTCTGCCAATTGGCTAGCAATCCAGCTTGCTGTTACTCTCTCATGAAACGACAGCTCCGGAAATTGATGAAGATGCCTGCGCCAACGAATCATGTTTGGATAAAGCTTCTGAAGCGCTTGATCTACGATATCCTCTGTTTGCATATCGCAAACCTCCCTACAACGTTATATCAGATGGTTCCATATAGTTTAACAGATAAATGCTGAATTAAGAAAGCTTATCCATAATGGTTCGGAGGCGAATCATATATTTCGTCAAAATGTCACTTTTGAAGTCCGCGTATAGCCGGAGTAAGGCTTGCGCTAGCTGGGGAAACATACTATCATGAGTAAAGAATGTACAACTCTGTCTTTTGAACTGGAAGCATATGCTTGCAAAGTCAGTTTTGCTTCACAAAACCTTTGGGAGGAACTACCATGATTATTGAAAATACCGGACTTAACGGTGTTAAAAGCGAATTGGACCATTTAGATGAATCAGCCGAGAAGGTTGGATTTGTCCGCTGGCAATGGGAATATTATCGCGCTACATACGATTTGAAGCTCGAGGACCGTGCCAGCGGCTCCGATTATTTTTTGAGAATAGCAACTCGCGCGGTTGAAGGCAAGCTGGAATCGCCTCATGCTGTACTTGTGATCGAGTCCGTGTATATCGGGCGGGCAACCTTTCCTCACGGCATGGAGTATGAATCTCCGGTCCCGCAGCCAATCATGAATACGGCAACGCAAAGATTACAGCAATTGAAACAGCTGTTAGTGTTAGTGTAACGGGGCAAATATGAAAGCTGCGCAGAACGGTGGCCGTGGAAGACCGGACTTTCTGCTTCTCATTTTAACTCTTCTGCTTGTCGGCTTCGGGCTTGTGATGGTGTTCAGTGCAAGCTCAAGCGTGGCAGTTGTGGATCCAAGGATTAATGATGCATTATACTTTACGAAACGCCAGCTCATGTGGGCTGGACTTGGCACTTTTATTATGCTGTTTATGATGAACCTGCGTTACCAGATATACAAGAAAGCATTTATGCTCTTCTTTATACCCGTCATGATTATGCTTATGCTCGTTCCTTTCGTAAGCGAATCGATAAACGGAGCCCGAAGCTGGTTCGGTATTGGCAATCTCGGTATTCAGCCCACGGAACCAGCTAAGCTAGCTCTAATCTTGTATCTCGGAGCGCTTATTTCCAAAAAAGGAGAAAAGTTCCGCGATTTTAAAAAGGGATTGCTTCCCGTCATTGTCATTGTTGGCTTTATATGCGGTCTCATTATGCTGCAGCCGGATCTTGGCTCGTGCTTGGTCATTGCAGCTTGCGCTACCATTATGATTATGGCAGGCGGAGCAAACCTTAAACATGTATTTCTTACAGCAAGCGCTGTTGTTCTATTCTTTACCGTAGTTATTAGCCTGACAATGGCCATTTCCCCTGATACGTGGCAAGAAAAGTGGCAGTACAGAATCGATCGCTTTACAGCCTTTAAAGATCCTCTTGCCGATGCGCAAGGAACCGGCTGGCAGTTGGTTTCATCCTTGCAGGCGCTTGGTCACGGCGGAATAACCGGTGCAGGTTTCGGTGAGAGCATACAGAAATTACATTACCTAAAATACCCGTATAACGATTTCATTTTTTCGATTATCGCCGAAGAGTTTGGCTTTATCGGAAGCACTTTTTTCCTTCTCTTTTATTTATTATTTTTATGGCGCGGGCTTATTGTCGCTCTTCGCTCGCCCGATCAATACGGTACGGTCGTTGGCGTCGGGATCATTGGATTAATCGCGATGCAAGCGTTTATTAACATCGGCGGCGTGACGGGCGCAATTCCTCTAACGGGTGTTACGCTGCCTTTCATCAGCTATGGCGGATCATCTTTGCTTGTGACCCTGATGAGTATGGGCGTTTTGCTGAGTATCTCAAGAGAATCGAACAAAGTGGAAAAGCCATTAAAACAACAGGCCAATTCCCGAACATACCGCGCATAAATAAATAGACGGCAATCTCTGATACAAGAGTTACCGTCTTTTATTTATGCTCTGCAAATTACTTCAACCGCTGCTGCTGTTGCTCTTCAACATCATCCTCTTTGAAAGCAACACCCTCTACCTTAACGTTCACTTCAACGACATTCAAGCCTGTCATGTTCTCGACCGACTCCCGCACATTCAACTGAAGCTGACGGCAAACTTCTTGAATTGGAATTCCGTAATGGACAATAATACGAAGATCGATTGCTGCTTCCAGCTGCCCTACTTCAACAGAAACGCCTTTTTGCACATTTTTACCGCTTAACCGTTTGGCGAGTCCTTCGGATATACCGCCCGACATGGCTGCTATGCCGGGTGTCTCAAGTGCTGCGAGTCCAGCTATCGTCGCTACTACATCATCAGAAATTCGGATAATACCTGTTTGAAGTTCTTCATTCATGTGACTCACTCCTCATTTTTCCATATATGTTTATTGTAATGGATGGCAAGTGGTGAAGCAAGAACAGTGCTTTTAAACGGACATGGTAATCTGTTATTTATTGGTAAAGTTCATATACGACCTTATTCCAATATATGATGATCAGTAAGAAAAGAGCAGCCCCTATAGGAGACTACTCTTTTCTTTCCAATGCTTCATATAGCAAAGCCAAATTCCTCTCCAGCCTGTTTACGATTTCTTTGCCCGCCATCTCGGCTATTAAACCGGCACGAACGGCAAAATCAATCTCGCGGGAGAATCCATACATTTGTGTATCTAATACTTCTTCGTACAGCGGGCATTGACGAGTAGTCAAGTTCTCCATCTGGACTTCGATTAACTTTTCTATTTTACTCGCATCTTCCTGAAGAAGACGAAACGCTTTCTCATGCAATTGTACCGTAATTTCCGGTGAAGACATCGTTTTCCCCCCTATGCGCGTATCCGCCGTCTTCTATACCCTTTATATTAGACGAAAAAGAGGGATTATACAAGGTGAAAACAGAAAAGCGCTCCTTCTTAAAAGAAGGAGCGCTTTTCTGTTTTCGTATCATGCTGCTAATCTGTGATTACAGTTACGTTCAAGTTATGTTTAGCGAATACGTCAGCCATTGCTTTCTTTGCTGCCTCGGCATCAGGGCCGTGTACATGCAGTTCGTAGGCGTGTCCTCCAACTAATGTAGTGAACAGTCCGAGAATGCTTTTTACATCGATATATTTGCTCTCGGCTTGCAGAACGATCGAAGAAGTAAATTGGCTAGCCGTTTGGGAAATTTCTACAATAGCTGCATTGTTGGACATGGGTGATCCCTCCAAATATTTTAGTAAAGCTTACCTTTGTCACCATGATAACCCGAAATTAAACATCCAGCAAGAGAAAAAAAGAAAACCGCTTTATTTTCCATTTCATACATCATAAATCTGTACATTCAGACCCTTATTTCAAATGATCGGCATTCAAGCCTTCAAGCTCAGGAAGGACGAATTGTCCATCCTTCCGAATAAGCACATCATCGAAATAAATTTCGCCGCCTCCGTACTCCGGACGTTGAATGAGCACCAAATCCCAATGCACGGAGGAACGATTGCCGTTATCCGTTTCTTCATAGGCCTGACCTGGAGTAAAGTGCAGGCTTCCGGCAATTTTCTCATCGAACAAAATATCATTCATCGGATGCAAAATATGCGGATTAAAGCCGATAGCAAATTCGCCGATATAACGCGAGCCTTCGTCCATATCCAAAATTTCGTTCAAACGGGCCGTATCATTGCTTTCCGCTTTTACGATTTTGCCGTTCTCGAAGGTGAATGAGATGTTCTGAAACGTCACGCCGGAATATACGCTAGGC
Source organism: Paenibacillus alkaliterrae (assembly GCF_021532375.1). Lineage (GTDB taxonomy): Bacteria > Bacillota > Bacilli > Paenibacillales > Paenibacillaceae > Pristimantibacillus > Pristimantibacillus alkaliterrae. The sequence goes on along the minus strand of NZ_JAKGAP010000002.1, from coordinate 64,796 downwards.
GCATTGTAAGTAATGGTCCCCTGTACTGAGTCGCGGACAGGAGCTGTGAACACTTCGCCGTCCGGGATATTCCGGTGCCCGGAGCATTTTTTGGAACCGATGCCTTTTATGGAAAAGCGTAGATCAGTACCCGGTGAAACAATGCGAACGCGATCCGTTCTGTTCATCAACGCTTGCAGCGGATCCATCGCGTTATCCATCTTCGCATAATCTAAATTACATACGTCGAAATAAAAGTCTTCAAATGCTTCCGTGCTCATATTGGCAAGCTGCGCCATCGACGCATTCGGATAACGCAGCACCACCCACTTCGTTTTTTTGACGCGCTGCTCCATATGTACGGGGTTTCTATAGATTTGCTCATACAGTCGCATATTTGCATCCGGGATTCCCGCAAGCTCATTCACGTTCTCTCCTGCTCGAACCGCGATGTAGCCTTGCATGTTCTTCATTCGCTCCAGATCGAGCGCAGACCATAGCTCCATCTGCTCCTTCGAGGCGTGCAGCAGCAGCGTCCTCAGAACGGAACGATCACTCGTTTCTACGAATGGTCTCCCGCCCCGCTTGGCTACCTCTTCGATTAAGCATTTCGCCAGCTCGCGTTCTGAGCCAATCATATCGATTAATATGTTTTCTCCAGGCCTGACATCGATGGAATATCCGACTAAATTTTGAGCTAGCTTTTGCAATCGTGGATCGCGCATGGTAATCCCTCTCCTTCTAACTGTCGCTGGTTAACAAATCCATCGTAACATGACTGAGCGTCCGTTGAACAGTATCGCTGGACGCACCGTCAAACGATTGAAACCGTACAGTCGTATGCCTTTCCTCTGAAAGCGGTTTTCCATTGTAGGTATAGCTGAATACCGTTTTCTCGTCCATTTTGAGGGGCAGCAGCCGATCCCGGTCTATTACGAGCTCATACACCGTTACGGCTTTCATGGTCTTCAGCATATCGTTTAATTGCTTCTCCGACCGCTCCAGCTCCTTCTGCCACTCGTCTTTATAGGAACGATCCTCGAGAGAAACATTTTCCCTTAGACGCTCAAGCTCTTGACGAAGCCTTTGCTCCCATCTTTCTTTAGAGGCGGCCTGATTCTCGGCAATATGCAGGGTGACGGTCTCCGGGTCATTACTGCCGTTAACCAAGCTTACTTCCTCATTCGATTCATTCAGCGCCTCAAGCACTTGTACGGGATTCCAGTGCAGCGTGTCCTCGCTATTCGTCTGCAAAGTCAACTGCTTGTGATCGACGACTTTCCCTTCAAAAATTTGCGGCTTGAACTCGAATCCGTCAGCCGTTTTTATGCTCATTGAGCCTGTGAACGCATATTGATCCGTAGCAGCAAGACCCGAGTAAGATAAAGACAGCAACTCTTCAGGTGATCGTTGACCAGCGGTATTTCCGCACCCAAATAGGAACATCATAGATCCTGCGATCCATAAAAAAGTCACGATTACTTTCATTCGCATCACGCGCCAGTCCTCCCGTCCGTCCTGTTACTATGATAGGTTCCCTATCCTTTCAGTTCCTTATTCTAAATAAAATCAGCAACACGAAAAGGACGCCGTAAACGGCGCCCTCGTGGCGGATACAAGGATGATAGCTAACATCCATCCTAGTTTTATCCAATAAAAATACAATTTCTTCCATTTCCCTTTGCCTCATAGAGCGCCATGTCCGCTCTATAGAATAACGATTCAACGCTAATTTTATCATCCTCGTACGTCCATTCGGAAACGCCGCAGGAAACGGTGACGACCGGGTCGGTCTGTCCCTCCACATGCATTCGAATACGCTCAGCGATGCGGTAAGCCTGTTCTGCACGAATTCCCGGCAAGTAAACCGCGAGCTCCTCGCCGCCCCAGCGTGCCGCAATATCGCCTTGTCTGATTGCTGCAGATATAATGCCGCTTACTTGAATTAATATCCGGTCACCAACCTGATGACCGTACGTATCGTTTACTTTCTTGAAATGATCAATGTCGACAAGGATTAAAGATCCGAAAGGATCCTTCCGTTGCCGATTTTGAATTTGCTCATCCAAATAATGCCGGGCATGCAAACCCGTTAAATTGTCTGTAATGACCATTCTACGCACTTCCGCATGCAAGGATGCGTTCGTGAGGGCTAGGCCGATATGCGTACTCATCACCTGCAGCAATTTATAATTTTCATAGGAGAAAAAATTCGGCGCTTTATGAGCTACGAGAATAACGCCCACCACCTCGCCGTCAACCATAATTGGAGCGGCAATCAACGATCTTGACCCTGTGTTATCCATTAGCTTCGAGGTGACTACTCTTGTATGCCAATAATCGGAAATAATCATAGGCTCCTTCGTTCGGTAGACCATCCCGCAGAAACCATATTCCGGGGAAAATTGCTCACTCGCAAGAGCAGGGATATTACTGGACATGACTACAAATTGATTACTTTCTTTATTCAGCTGCAGAACGCAGCAATAATTCGCTTCAAATATAGTTAACAGCTCACTAGTCGCAAATTGAAATATTTCTTTAAGCCGCAGAGACTGATTTAACCGTTTCGTAAGCTCATTGATAAGCCGGAGCTCATTAATCAATAAATTAGATTGTTCATATAATTTAGCATTCTCAAAAGCTGAGCCCGAAGTATCAGCAAGAAGCAGGAATGCCGGCAAATCCGCTTCATCCCATTTGCCTGGACCGATGGTCATACAGAGAACGCCGTATGCGGCCTGCTTACCTGTCATGGGGACCGCCAGCCTTATCGTTCCGTCCCGATCATGCTCGGTTACCGAACTTCCGTTCAAGAAAGCTTTAGCCACAATATCATGCTCTGCATTTTTGAATACTAACGGCTTTACGCGCGGGTCTCCATTCAAATGATCCTGCGACAAATATAAATGCACTTCCGAGTGGGGGTATAATTGTTCTAAGCTTCGAAGCAATTCCGATAGGACCGAGGCAACGTCTATCTGATTATACAGCTGTTTGGCGGTATGAAATAAGCTTTCCTTCCGGATCGCTTCCTTCTCGGCTCTCTGCTGCTGAAGGAGCATGTCTTTGATGTAGATCTCCTCGAATTTGCGATAGAAGCAGCTGCGGAAATGAAGAGCGCATGCCTCGACCTCAGATCTAATTTGAACAAAATCGGTTGTCGTAACATAAGCGATTACGCTGAATACGGCTCCGTCAACTCGTCTGCGTTGAGGTACGGCTACTGCGAAATGGGCCGCTGCCTCGAATGCAGCCGTCTGCCGGCTCGTCAACGCATCGGCGACAGCAGCAGCCGCAGCAGCGTCACGCCCCTCGCCCATTAAAGCCAGTAATGGCACTGTCGCTATGATTTCATGCCCTTCTTTATTAAATAAAGCAAATTGTCCATTTTGAAATAGCGCTAAACCAGCGGCTTCTGTGCTCCACTGTTCAAAGCTGTCCTCGAGCAACGATGGCAGCATGGGCTCGTCCGCATCTCTAAAATCTTCGCTATGGAACCAAATCGATTGTAATTCAGATGACACTTCAACCATTGTTGACTTTATTTGAGGAGGAAAATTGCTTTTTATCCGATCGTCCATGCAGCACCCAACCCTTCCATGTGTCAACCAAGGAGATGAGCTTCCCATTTTACGCTTAATAATACAATCATCATACTTCATTTGTAAGAGTTTTGCACTACTATGCCCACAAAATATAGGACTTTCGATTCCCTTAGTTTATGTGTAAATTTCAAGCTGGAATCTTGACAACTACAGTATCGTTCATATATTATTTATTGATGAATAGATGGGCGTACGGTTTTGTGTCACCCTCATGAAATACGTTCGCTGCAGGCCAGCGGCTGACTAGCCTGACAGGGACGAGCGTGCTCGGACGTTGAACGTATTCGGCGAAACACATTCCCATTCACAAATTTATTTGATGAAGGAGTTAACATTACGTATGTCACGTTATACAGGACCTAAATTTAAATTAAGCCGCCGCCTTGGAATCTCTTTGAGCGGTACAGGTAAAGAACTTGCAAAACGCGCATTTCCACCAGGTCAACACGGCCCTAACCAACGCAAGAAGCTTAGCGGTTATGGCGTTCAATTGCAAGAGAAACAAAAGCTTCGTCACATGTACGGCTTGAACGAAAAACAATTCCGCAACTTGTTTGACAAAGCGGCAAAAATGAAAGGTAAAGCCGGTGAAAACTTCATGGGCCTCCTTGAAAGCCGTCTTGACAATCTCGTTTACCGCCTTGGCCTTTCCAACTCCCGTGCAGGAGCTCGTCAGTTGGTATCGCATGGTCACGTAACGGTAAACGGCAAGAAAGTGGATATCGCTTCTTACAGCGTTTCTCTTGGCGATGTAATCGGCCTGCGCGAGCGCAGCCGCAGCCTAAGAACAATTAAAGAAGCTATGGAAGGCCGTCATCACCTTCCGAACTACTTGGAGTTCAATGATCAAGCAATGGAAGGTAAATTTATCCGCATGCCTGATCGCGGTGAGCTTTCCCAAGATATCGACGAGAAACAAATCGTCGAGTTCTACAGCCGTTAATCATGTAGAAACCCTCGATCCATTGGTTCGAGGGTTTTTTTTTAACGTATTAAATTATATGCATTAAGGGGATACGTCAGGAAGCTTGGGAGCCGCAGGAGCTCCTGTCAATTGTTCAGCCCTGTTCGCGAGAGCAGAATTCGGAATCGCTTTAGACGTTAATCCTTTAATAAGCGCATTCACATCAATGCCGGATACGCTCTTCAGCATTTCGGGAGCCGTAGACATCAGAGAGGTGACATAATTGCTTAGACGGGCTGCGCCTACACCATTTCCCGTATCGACTACTGTAAGCTTATCGATGTTACTAATGGGTTCAGCGACCTTGCCGGCAAGCTCAGGCAGCATTTTGACAATAATATCGAGGATGGCAGCCTCACCGAATTTCTCGAACGCTTCCGCAAGCTTTTCCTTCGCTTCCGCCTCCGCCAAGCCGCGAAGCCGGATAACCTCCGCTTCTGCCGTCCCCTTCGCTTTCTCCGCTTCGGCAACGGCTAAACCGTCAAGACGCTTCTGAGCAGCATGTGCCTTTGCTTCCGCTTCGATTCGGTATTGAAGAGCATCGGCTTCCCGAAGCAGCTTCGCTTTGTTCGCTTCGGCAGCCTGCTCTACCGCATAACGGTCAGCATCGGCCTTTTTCTTTACCTCTGCGTCATATTGTTTCTCGCGCCGTAAAATTTCTTTTGCCTCGAGGTCGATTTCCCGCTCCTTGCGCACAAGCTCGACCTTCATTTGCTCCTCGACGACACTTTGCTTCGCGCGAGCCTCTTGAATCGAATAAGCCTGATCCGCTTCGGCCTTCGCCGTATCCTGATCGCGCTTAAAGGAAGCAACCTTCATTTCTTTGTCCTTCTCTGCCTCGGCAATGTTCGTATCCCGCAATAGCTCGGCCTTCTGACCAGCTTCAGCCGCATGCGCCTTCTGAATTCTGGCATCACGTACCGCTTCCGCTTCGGCGATTTCCGCATCCCGTTTCACAGCTGCAATGCGGGGCTTACCGAGGGCGTCTAAGTATCCATGCTTATCCCGCAAATCTTTTATCGTGAAGGAAACGATTTGCAAACCCATTTTTTTCAAATCTTTGGCCGCTACGCCCTGCACCTCTTGCGCAAATTTATCGCGGTTCCGATATACCTCTTCCACCGTCATGGAACCAAGAATCGCTCGCAAGTGCCCTTCCAGCACCTCCTGAGCCTCCCCTTTCAGCGCTTCGGTCGGCTTGCCTAAAAATTGCTCCGCCGCCGTTGCTACATCCTCCATTGCACCGCCGATTTTAATAATCGCTACACCGTCTGCCATAACAGGAACGCCCTGCTCCGTATATACCTCAGGAGTAGACACATCAAGCTTGTGCGACAGCAAGGAGAGAAACTCGGCTTTCTGGAAGATCGGCAGGATGAATGCGCCGCCGCCTCTTATGATCTTCACCTTTCGCCCCGATTCATCAGTAGCGGCATTCTTGGTTCCCAGGAATGATCCCGTTACGAGCATCGCTTCATCCGGGCTGACCGTTTTGTACCTTGCCCAAAATGCGAGACCAAGCACGACGATAACGCCTACAACAATCGCAGGAATGATAAAATAATCCGGCACTGACATTTCCCCTCTCGGCTGCTTATTATTAAGCTAAATTCACTTCCGAAACGTACAAGGTGCTGTCCTTTACTTCTACTACGACTACCTGTGCTCCACCGGGAATGTCTACTCCTTCAAAGCTTGCAGCGATTTGATTTGTAAACCCCGCACCTACTTTTACCATTACCTCGCCGTAGCCGGAAGCTGGAATCGGAACAAGCACTTCAGCCAGCATGCCGGATAACCCCTGGAGTGAAAAAGCAATTGAATTTTCGCTGTTCTCCATAGGCCTGACATAAAGCAAAAACACGCCTGCTCCTGCTACGATTGCAATGAGCATTGAGATAATCAGGATTGCTGCCATGCCGAACGCCGAGTACCGTTCAAGCAAGATGCCCGCGCCGCCGAATACCGTAATACCGCCCACAAGCGCAGCAGGCGACAGCCAAGAGTGACCATCCAGCGATAAAAAATCGAGCGCACCATCGAGCATCTGGCCGAGCCAATCCCCGAAAACAACGCTTATGACCGCATACATAATGCCGCCAATAAGACAAGCCAAATATAAAGTTTCCAACTTCCTCCTCCTTTCTTAGTATCCATAACCTGTTAATAATCCCGTTATTTATTACGTTTAAAAACAGAAGATTGTTTCTAAAAAAATAAGCTTGTTGAATTTTATCGATTCAACAAGCTTATTTAGAACAATTATCCAAGTTTAATTTTTACAAATTTCCGCTTGCCGACCTGGAGTACATCTCCGTCCTGCAGAGTAACCTCTGCCTGGATATCGGTCAGTTTCTCTTCATTAATCCGTACGGCTCCCTGCTGCACGCTGCGTCTTGCTTCGCTGCTGGTTGGCTGCAAGCCAAGTACAGTTAGCAGCTTCACGATACGTATCTGACCGTTATCAAGTTCTTCCGGAGATACGGTAACTTCTTCAATATCATCCGGCAGCGTACGCTGCTGAAATACCGTAATGAAGTGATTTTCCGCTGCATTTGCTGCTTCTTCGCCATGATACATGCGAACGAAAGTGGCTGCAAGCCGCATTTTCGCATCTCTGGGATGTACGGAGCCGTCTTCGAGTCCGGCCTTTAAAGCGGTAAGCTGTTCATTGCTTAAGTCAGTGGCAAGCTCATAGTATTTGAACATAAGCTCGTCTGGAATAGACATGGACTTACCGTAAATTTGATTAGGCTCCTCATCGATCCCGATGTAGTTCCCCAAGCTTTTACTCATTTTGTTGACACCGTCAAGGCCTTCAATAAGAGGCGTCGTAATCGTCACCTGCGCCGGCTTCCCGTATTCCTTCTGAAGCGTTCTGCCCATCAGCAAATTAAATTTCTGATCCGTACCGCCGAGCTCTACATCCGACTCCAGCGCAACCGAATCATAACCCTGCATAAGCGGGTAGAAAAACTCATGAATGCTGATCGGCAATCCTGTTGTATATCGTTTCGTGAAGTCGTCGCGCTCCATCATGCGCGCTACCGTAACTTTTGCTGCGAGATTAACGACGTCCGCAAAATTCAGCGGCGCAAGCCACTCGGAGTTGTAGTACAGCTGCGTCTGCTCCGGATCTAATATTTTGTAAATTTGCTTCTGATACGTGTCCGCATTTCGCTTCACATCTTCCTCCGTCAGCTGCTTCCTTGTTTCCGATTTTCCAGTCGGGTCGCCGATCCGCCCGGTAAAATCGCCAATAAGCAGCTGAACCTGATGGCCGAGCTCCTGGAATTGACGGAGCTTGTGCAGAACGACCGTATGTCCGACATGAATATCCGGCGCAGAAGGATCAAGTCCCAGCTTGATCTTCAACGGCGTGCCCGTTGCGACAGCATTCGCTATCTTCTGCTTCAAGTCATCCTCAGGCACAATTTCCACTACACCGCGCCGGATGACTTCTAGTTGACGTTCAACCTCCGATTGCTGCTCCTTCGACAATTGCTCCCACTTCACCATAAAACTTTTCCTCCCTCGTATGCGTCTATATAGACATAAAAAATCCTTCCAGCCCCAAGGGACGAGAAGGATTAGCTCGCGGTACCACCCTCGTTAGAACACGCCTGCTGTCCGGGGGACAGCTGCGCAACTCTCACTTCGTTGCTTGATAACGGAGGCCTGCTCCGAAATGGACTACTGCGGCTTCGAAACGTGACCCCCTGGCTCCATAAGCCTGCGGTCTGTCATCGTAATAATCGAACCTGTTCCTCCACTTAGCTCCAGACGGTAATTCAACAAGCGGCGCATACCGGTTCACACCCGCCCACCGGCTCTCTGAAAAATACGATTCGCTGTCTACTCATGCCCTTCATTGCCATGTATAGATAAAACTTTATAGTGTTTATACCATATGCGTCTATAGGAAGTCAATCAGGTTAATGCCTGCTTACTTTGACGATTTATGATATAATAAGTCTGCTATTTGGAGGAGGAGACTATAGAATGCAAGAAGAACGTCAACCATCGCCAATGAAACGAAGCAAATGGCGTACATTCGGATTTATAACTTTTATTACGTTCAAATGGATGGTTTATTTTGGTATTTTCATCGGTTTGCTTGCCGGAGGCGCAGTGACCGGCTATGTTGCCGCGCTCGTGAAAGGCGAAGAAGTAAGACCTCGTACCATTATCGAAGAGAAAGTCGGAGAGAATGCCATTACCGGCTTTGTTTACTTTAATGACGATTCGCTGGTCGGGCAGCTTCGCACCTCTGAGGATCGAATGATTATTACATACGATAATCTGCCGCCTCAGGTGATCAATGCCGTTCTGGGCATCGAAGACAACAATTTTTTTGAGCACAACGGCATTGATATAAACGGGCTTGGCCGTGCCGTTAAGCAGAAACTGCTCAACGAGGATACGCAGACCGGGGGCAGTACGCTTACCCAGCAGCTGGCACGACGCGTATTTCTAAGTTTGGACAAAACCGACAGCCGTAAAATAAAAGAAATTTTCCTATCCCTTCGCATGGAAAGGTATTTAACGAAAGAAGAAATTTTAACGGCTTACTTAAATAAGGTTCCGTTCGGAAATGGCTCCACCGGCTACAACTTATTCGGCATCAAAGCGGCTGCCAAAGGTATTTTCAACATTACCGACTTGAATCAGCTTAATATCGCCCAATCTGCATACTTGGCAGGTTTGCCGCAGCGTCCATCCGCCTATACCGCGTTTACAGGCAAGGGACAATTCAATCAAGACGGCTTTGATTTAGCGATTGGCCGTCAACAAACCGTGCTGATGCGTATGTTCGAGACAGGCCGCATTACACAGCAGGAATATGACGAAGCGCTCCAATTCGACATTAGGCAGACGCTTGCGGAGCCAAGCGAGAAGGCGTACACGACCTACCCGTATCTCATGCTTGAAGCGGAACGTCAGGCTGCTGAGATTATGCTCATGCAGCAGGATCCAACTATGACGAAAGCAGACTTGCAGAAGAAGGAAAACGCTGCTCTGATCGAGGAGGCTCGCGATCACCTGCTTCGCGGGGGCTATCATGTCTATACGACGATTGACAAGGACATTTATCAGCTCATGCGCGAAATCGGCACTAATGAAAAAAACTTCACGCCTTACAGCGAGGAGAAAGGACTCGAGCAGATCGCCGCGGTTATGCTTGATCATAAAACCGGCGCCATTATCGGGATGCTGGAAGGCCGCGACTTCTATGAAGAGCAGCTAAACTATGCGACCCAGATGACACGCCAGCCGGGATCGACAATGAAGACGATTGCCGCCTATCTGCCTGCCATCGAGCAAGGCATTATTCAACCGGCCAGCATTATTGACGATGCCCCGCTCGTCCTGAAGGACGGCCAAAAGGGCTTTCACATTCCGATGAATGTAAACAGAAAATTTGCCGGTCTCGTAACAGCCAGGGAAGCATTAAACCGATCTTTAAACTTGCCGGCCTTGAAAATTTTCAATGAAGAAGTCAAAATCGAGAATGCATGGGAATTCGTGAAGAAACTGGGCATTACTACGCTGGTACCAGAGGATTCATACGCACAGACCGGCGTAATAGGCGGACTTAGCGCAGGCGTATCGGTTGAGGAGCTTACGAATGCGTACGGCGCCATTCCGAACAAGGGCGTTTTCAATGATGCCTTTATGATTGAAAAAATTACAGACGCGAACGGCAAGATCGTTTACGAGCACAAGATGGAGCCGAAGCAAGTGTTCTCGGAGCAGAGCGCTTTCCTGATGACAGATATGCTCTCTACCGTTATTTCCAGCAGAAGCGGATCTGCTAATAAACTGACCTCGCAATTCGATAAGTACGGCCAGATTCCGATTGCTGGCAAGACGGGTTCGACGCAAAGCTATGGCGACGTTTGGTTCATGGGTTTCTCGCCTGACGTCACTCTAGGTGTATGGGCGGGCTATGAGGAGCAAATTAATTCCTTGTCCGAGAACGGTAAAGCAAGAGCACGTTCGATCTGGGCATTGATCATGAATAAACTAACGGACACAAAGCCGGAGATGTTCGTTACCGATTCCTTCGAGCGGCCGGACGGCATCATCAAAGCAACCGTTTCGAGTGCAAGCGGAATGCTTCCAAGCCAATTGACGAAGGAAGCGGGCATGCTCGTAACGGATTGGTTCAACAAAAAGGATATACCTAAAAAAACAGACGATACATTAGTAAAGATGGCCATTATTACTTATGACGGTGTCAATTACGTACCGAATCCTGCTACTCCGCTCGATATGGTCAAAGAAAAAATCGTAATCAAACGTAAAAAGCCGATTGATGTTCTTATGGATGAAATTCGGGCTGCACAAGAAAAGCTGCCAGCCGGCAGCCGGCGCGCAATGTCCGTGTTCCTGCCTGCTGATGCGGAGAATGACGCCCCGTCAAAGCCGGATCCTCGCGTCGACGACGGTGCCGTACCCTCGCCTCCTGGCAGCGTTAAGCTCTCCTCGTCCGGCGGTGACTCGCTCATCTTGACTTTCGGCGACAGCGCATCCAAGGATGTCGTGGGGTACCGCGTCTACAGATCGATTAATCAGGGAGCTTATGAGAAGACCGGTGAATCCATATTGGCAGGCGAGGACAAAAAAATGGCGATCAATGCCTCAAGCTCGCAGAGCTATACCTACTATGTAACGGCAGTTGACATCGTCGGCAAAGAATCTGCTCCGAGTCAGCTTGTCCAATACGGTAACACGCCGATTATTCCAGAGCTTCCGGGTCTTGGAACAGGCTCTGAAGGAAATGAGCAAGGAGCCGCTCCTGCAGCACCGACAGGCTTACAGGCCGAGAAAACTGCGCTCAGTGTACGGCTAAGCTGGTCACCGAACGCCGTGTCCGAGCAGGTTACGCAATATCATGTATATTATAGCGCTAATAATGACGGACAATATGCAAGGATCGCATCCACCTCGGAAACGAGCTTTGAATATGTTTCGCCACTCGTTACAGGTGCATTTTATGTGACATCCGAAAACGAAAAAGGCGAGTCGGGTCCATCCGCAATACTAATAGTCAACTGATAGAAACGATCTATCGTCAATTACATGATCCAACTACTTATTCCAGAAGGGAACGATTACGATGGTAAACAAAAGACTTGATCATGTTGGAGTAATGGTGAAAGATATGGATGCATCCATATCTTTTTACACCCAAATAATCGGATTTGAGCTAAAGGGACGAATCATGCATACCAATGGAGTAATCGAGCTGGCTTTTCTTGGCTTCGGTGGTTCTGATGAGACGGAGCTTGAGTTAATTCAAGGCTATAACGATAGCCTTCCTTCCGAAGGTAAGGTGCATCATTTCGCTGTGACAGTTCCTGATGCGGCAGCAGAGTTCGAACGATTGAAGACGCTGAATGTAACGTTCGTGGATGAAGGAATTACAACGCTGCCGAACGGTTATCAATATTTCTTCGTCGAGGGGCCGGACCGCGAGCGAATCGAGCTATTTCAACGCTAGACTGTATGGCTTGCGAATCGGAAAGAAAAAGAAAGAGAGGATGTCTCCGTCAGGAGGCGTCCTCTCTTCTCTGTAATCCGATATACCGCCGTATTAAGCCTAGTCCTCAATTGTAGATAAATCGCCGGTAGGTAAATTCAGCTCCCATGCCTTTAAGACCCGCCGCATAATTTTGCCGCTGCGCGTCTTAGGCAGCTTATCTTTAAATTCGATTTCCCTTGGAGCGGCATGCGCGGACAAGCCAATCTTCACGAATTGTGAAATCTCCTGCTTCAATTCGTCCGACGGCTCAAATCCTTCGCGCAGCGCAATAAACGCTTTTATGATTTCGCCCCGCATCGGATCCGGCTTGCCGATTACTCCGGCCTCTGCAACTGCAGGATGCTCGACCAGCTTGCTTTCCACCTCGAACGGACCCACCCGCTCGCCCGCCGTATTAATGACATCGTCGATACGGCCTTGGAACCAGAAGTAGCCATCCTCATCCATATAGGCCGAGTCGCCTGATACATACCAGCCCTTCACATAAAAATATTCTTCATATTTGGAAGGATTATTCCAAATCTTGCGCATCATCGACGGCCACGGTGTTTGGATAGCCAGGTTACCCATCCGATAAGGAGGAACCTCATTTCCGCTATCGTCAATAATTGCAGCCTTTACGCCAGGCAGCGGCTTGCCCATAGAGCCGGGTTTAATATCCATGCTCGGATAGTTGCAAATCAGTTGGCCTCCGGTTTCCGTCATCCACCACGTATCGTGAATGCGCTGCCCGTATACCTTCATGCCCCAGCGCACAACCTCGGGATTAAGCGGTTCGCCTACGCTAAGTACATGACGCAGGCTAGATAGGTCAAATGGCTTCGAAACGTCGTCGCCCGCTCCCATTAGCATGCGGAACGCCGTAGGCGCGCTGTACCATACCGTTACTCCGTATTTCTGGATGACGCCATACCAGTCACCGGGACTGAATCGTCCACCGCGAATGACGTTTGCAGCTCCGTTAAGCCATGGAGCGAAAATGCCGTATGACGTTCCTGTAACCCAGCCCGGGTCCGCCGTGCACCAATAAATATCGTCTTCTTTCAAGTCAAGTACGATTTGTCCGGTGTAAAGATGCTGAATCATTGCATTTTGCACATGATAAACGCCCTTCGGCTTACCCGTAGAGCCTGACGTATAGTGCAGGATTAGACCGTCTTCACGGTCCAGCCATTCGATCTCCGTTTCATCGGAGGCTTTCGCCATTTCTTCCGCAAAATCGACGACTCCCTCTTCCTTCGGGACGCCTTCGCCAACCACGATAATATGCTTTAGATTCGGCAGCTCATCACGCTTAATCCGTTTGAATAATGCGGGAGTCGTTACGATCGCTGCCGCTTCGCTATCCTGAAGCCTGTCCTTCACCGCCGTTTCCATGAACGCCTCAAACAGAGGCCCAACGACCGCTCCAACTTTCCAAGCACCGAGCGCGCTAAAATAAAGCTCTGGCGTTCTCGGCATAAAAATGAACATCCGATCACCTTTGGCGATGCCAAGCTTGCGTAATACATTCGCGAAGCGGCTCGATTGTTTGCTCAGCTGTTCAAATGTATAGGATTCATCCCGGTCTTTGTCGCTGTAGTATAACGCGATTTTCCCGCCTTTGCCTTGGTCGACGTGGCGGTCAATGGCTTCATAAGCCATATTCACTTTCCCTGTGCTGTGCCAGCTAAACTGGCTTTCAATCTGGTCCCAATCAAACGAAGCGGCAGCCGCTTCATAATTCGGTAAATTCGGATTTGTTGCCGTCGCTGGAATACGTTCTTGATGCAAGTTGACCATCCTATCACTCTCCCATCACATCTCTTTTCCGACTCTAGGAATACGCTTTCATAACAAAGCCGATACTCGAGGCAAACAAACCGGCATCCGCTTGCGCTTCCAGTGGCCTTTGAACCGCCACAACCATTATAGCATAACCTTTTTCTATTCGACTACGCTTTTCATTTTCGCAAATGTTTGTTATAAAGAGTAATAGACATTACAGTTCGAGCAGTCATATGCAGCAAAGGGGGGGCATCCTTGGCCTTGGAACATCGAAAGCGTTTGCAGCGGGATCAGCTCGCTCTAGACGACAGCCGTGAACTTATTATTGAAGGCCCTGTTCTGCCGGGGAAGCTGACAGGCTTAAACATGCATCATGCACTGGACGCCTTCCGCAAACCGCATGAACAGCACGAGGCGCTCGTTGAAATAGCAGGTCTCGAGGAAGGCCGCATTATTTTAGCTCGCGAAGGAGACATCATCGTGGGGTACGTTACGTTCCATTATGCGGATGAGCTCGAGCGTTGGTCCACCGGCGGCATGACCGATCTTATCGAGCTCGGAGCGATCGAGGTAGCGGATGACTATCGGGGCTTTGGACTCGGAAAACGAATGATTCAGCTTGCGTTTGCGGAGGAACAGCTGGAGAACATGATCGTTTTTACGACCGAATACTACTGGCATTGGGATTTGGAAGGCACGAAGCTAAACGTATGGGATTATCGCAAAATGATGGAAAAGCTGATGAAAGCAGTCGGCATGACCTGGTTCGCGACAGACGATCCCGAAATATGCTCCCATCCCGCGAATTGTCTTATGGTGCGGATCGGCAAAGAAGTCCCGCTAAGCTCCGTCGAGCAATTCGACCGCGTCCGTTTCAGACAGCGCTTTATGTACTAATGTCAAGCTTAAAACCGTTTAGGAGGACAGCGATGGCTTCAGATGCTGTATTCATCTATCATTCAGATTCTAATGGATATAAGTTTGGCGAGGAGCATCCCTTTAATCCGCTCCGCCTTACATTAACGATTGATTTGCTTAAAGCCGCAGGAGCCTTGTCGGAGGAACAAATCGAAGCCCCGCTTCCCTTATCGGATGACAAGCTGCTGACACTCGTTCACCGATCAGACTATTTAAACGCCGTTAAGCAGCTAAGCGAGGGCTCTGCCACGCATGAAACGGACAACATCGCGCAGCAGTTTGGGCTGAACACGGAGGATACGCCTTTCTTCCCCGGTATTCATAAGGCAGCGGCCTCAATCGTTAGCGGCTCTGTCGCAGCGGCTGAAGCCGTTATGTCGGGTCGGGCCGACCATGCCTATCACCTGGCTGGCGGACTGCATCACGCCTTTCCGGATCGGGCTTCCGGCTTCTGTGTGTATAACGATGCGGCTGTCGCGATCAAGCATATTCGTCGTACTTACGATGCGAAAGTGCTTTATATCGATACCGATGTTCATCACGGAGACGGCGTGCAATGGGTATTTTATGACGATCCTGACGTGTGCACCTATTCCATCCATGAAACCGGAAAGTTCTTGTTCCCTGGTACCGGCTTTGTACATGAGAAAGGTATAGACAGTGGCTTTGGCGCATGCTTTAACGTACCGCTCGAGCCTTATACGGAGGATGAATCATGGTTGGAAAGCTTTAATTACACCCTCCGCAAAGTAATCGCAGCTTACAAACCGGATGTCATTATCAGCCAGCACGGCTGCGACGCGCATGCTAATGATCCGCTCTCCCACATACATTGCAGTATGCGCATCTATGCTGAAATTCCGGCGATCATCCACGAGATTGCTCATGCCCATACGAACGGGCGCTGGATCGCTCTCGGCGGCGGAGGCTACGATATTTATCGCGTTGTGCCAAGAGCCTGGTCCCTCGTATGGCTAACGATGATCGATCATCCCCTTGCGGCGGCAGCGGCGGCCGGCGAAGATCTATTATTGCCCGAGAGCTGGCTCGAACGATGGACACCCCATAGCCCCTGCAAGCTCCCGGAATTTTGGCTAGATGATCCAGCCAGTTTTGAACCTATGCCTCGACGTGCCGAAATATCGGAAAAGAATAGAAAAACACAAGCAATCGTCGTACAAGATTTATAGCATCAATAGGAGTGCACATAAAACAGCTGGAAACGAAAAGCAACAGCTCCGATAAATGACCGAAGCTGTTGCTTTTCTTGTAAAACGCATCTTACATATGCTTGACCATCTCATCAATTATTTGATAGGAATGGTTAGAGGCTGTCACTGTAAAGTCAGCAAAATTCACATGCGCAGAGCCGTCAGCCTTATCCGACATCGAACGAATGACAACAAACGGAATCTGGTTCATGTCGCAAACCTGCGCGACCGAAGCTCCCTCCATTTCGGCGCAAGCGCCTTGCATCGTTTCATGCAGCAGTCTCACTGTTTCACGGCTTGCAATGAACTGATCTCCCGACAGCACCTTACCTTTGAGGCTATTCCCTGAAAAAAGTCGATTGCTCGCTGCCGCGGCAAGCTCTATTAAACGTTCATCCGCTGCAAACTCCGATCTTGCATGAAAGGGTATCGTTCCTCTAGCAAAACCAAGCGGCGAGCAATCCATATCATGCTGCATGCAGCTTGTGGAAATAACGATATCGCCTATATTAAGCTGCGGATCGACAGCACCCGCAACACCCGTGAACAGTACGCAATCCACGCCTGAATCCAGCAGGATTTGCGTACATACCGCAGCATTTACTTTACCTACTCCCGATTTACAGAAGATTACCGATTTGCCGTGTAACATCCCCTCGTAATAGGTAATGCCTGCTTTCGTCGTTTGAGATGCTACGTCCACATGCTTATGCAGCAATTCAATTTCTTCTGCCATAGCGCCAATAATGCCAATTTTGTTAAAAGCCATTTCTTCTATATTCCTCCAACAGATTGGCGCATCACCATTTCATGCGGCAGCACCACTTTGGATTGTTCGACATTTTCTTTCTTCATCAGCTTGGTTAGCAAACGCATGGAAACGGCGCCAATGTCGTACATGGGCTGCGCTACGGCAGTTAGCTGCGGGCGAACCATGGATGCCATCCGGCTATTGTCAACGCTTATAACCGAGATATCGTCTGGAACCTTTAAACCGGAGTCTTGAATGCTGTGAATGGCGCCGATCGCCATTTCGTCCGTTGCCGAAAAAACAGCCGTCGGACGCTTGTCCAGCGCGATAAAGTAATTCATCGCATCCGCTCCGGATTCATAACGATAGTTGCCAATTCGAACGAGAGATTCGTCATAGGAAATCCCAGCCGACTCAAGCGCCCGCTTATAGCCTTGGAATCTCGCATAGCCGAGCGATGGATCCTGTAAAGTCCCGCTGATCATGGCGATGCGGGTGTGGCCCTGCTCCAATATTTTTTTGACAGCGTCAAAGGCCGCATCTTCATGATTAATATCAACAGATGGGATTTGTCCGCTTTCATCGGAGGTCGCACATAGCACAATAGGAACATTGGCTGTCTTGAAAGCCTGCAAATGCTCTTCGGTTACTGCTCCGCCCATGAATAACAGCCCGTCAACCTGCTTCTCCAGAAGCGTGTTAATGACCCGGATTTCCTTGTCCTTTTTCTTATCGGCATTGCACAAAATGATATTATAATGATACATATTCGCAATATCTTCAATGCCGCGGGCTACCTCGGCAAAAATGGCATTTGAAATATCGGGAATAACAACCCCAACCGTAGTTGTTTTCTTGCTTGCGAGTCCGCGTGCTACCGCATTTGGACGATATCCGAGCCGTTCAATTGCTTCATAAACCTTCTTCCGTGTTGCTGGCTTCACATTCGGATTGTTATTGACAACCCGGGAAACCGTTGCCATCGATACTCCTGCTTCTCTTGCTACATCATAAATGGTTACCGTCACAATGCTTCTCTCCATTAGCTCAGATTTTAACATTACGTACGCCGCATATTAACGTAATCATACGACAAAATATTACTTTTCGCAATGTTCACGCTAGCCGAGGTCTGATCCGTTAGGTGAAAAGCCAAATCTGAGTATTATGTATGAAGGATGCGACGGCTAATTTGTTCAAGCCGCTTATTAATATCGGTTACCCATGCTTCGTCATTTAGCGAGCGGGCGAGCAAATATAAATCCAGCAGCTTATTGATTCTCTGTCCAATCAGCTTCTCTACCGCATTCTGATCGGTCTTCAGCTTATCAACCTTCGCCTCCACTAGCAGATCTGCCCATTCGTTACATTCATTGAATAAAAACGTCTGTTTATCGGGCTGGGCGCCCAATTGAGCGATTAGTCCGGTTAGATCAGGCTTCACCTCTGGAAATACTTCGCTCTTATTGCAGGTTGGACAGGAATAAATCGGAACGTTATCGATCTCTACCTTACCCGAATAAATAACTGTTCGCAGTTTCATCTTCATGATGTCACCACAATGACACCTCTTTTGCAAAATGGTCCACTCCCTCTTATAGCGGCAATTGCCGCTAAACATTCCTTTCAGAGTTACAATGTATAAATTATTCGACCTTTTTTGCAAAAACTCCTGCTTACAGCCGCTTTGTAATTTTTACTACTGAGCCAAACATCATCAATTTGATAGACAAGGAAATTATGATGCGATTTTGCGCCAAAGCGCGCGAATGGGCGAAATGGCCGCAACTGCAGTCCATATCGCCGCTCCGATTATATCGTTCCGAACGTCAATCGGGTCAGGCATTCTTCCCCCAACGAAGGATTGATGGTATTCATCGGTAACGCCGTACAATCCGCAGAGAAGAACGATAACGATCTTTACCCAAAAGCGGTCAGCTCTGGCCCCTATGCCAAAGTCTATGGTCATGGCGAGAATGAAATAAGATACAAAGTGGCCCCAATTGAAATCCTCCATAAAAGGAAAAAATTTTTGAAAGAATGGGAGAATCGCATTTATTTCATCACCGGTTCTTGAGGATAGCAAATAGATGACGGCCATCCACGCTATTGCCGGCACAAATCGGAGCAATCTCCGACAAGGAATTCGTTTCGATACAAGATCCGTTTGCTTCATGGTTTCTCCTTCGGTACAATAATAGTGACATTTAATAGATGGAGGCGAATACAATTGTCATTGCAAAACAAAACCGTCATCTGCTTGCTTGACGACGAATTTGAAGATTTGGAGCTTTGGTATCCGGTATACCGCGCCCGCGAAGCAGGTGCGACCGTGCTATACGCGGGACCGGAGAAAGGTAAAACGCATATCGGAAAATACGGCGTGCCCGCGGTTGCGGATCTATCCTTTGACGAAGTGAACAGCGAAGACATAATCGGCCTGCTTGTGCCGGGAGGGTGGGCTCCCGATAAGCTTCGCCGTTATCCGAAAGTGCTGCAATTGGTTCAGGAGCTTGACGCTGCTGACAAGCCGATCGGTCAAATCTGTCATGCCGGCTGGGTACTTATATCTGCCAAAATTTTGGAAGGCCGTAAAGTGACATCAACGCCGGGCATTCGCGACGATATGGAAAATGCAGGTGCGATTTGGTTTGATGAAGCAGTCGTTGTCGACGGAAATCTCATTTCCGCACGTCGCCCGCCAGATCTGCCGCCTTATGCCAAAGCTTTCGTAGATGCATTAGAACAGCGAATGGTTTAACCATTCGCTGTTTTTTTGTCTATACGCTCCAGGAAGCCGTTCAAAATCGCTAAAATTTCAGTGCTCGTGCGGCATTCATGCAGCTGCTCAAAAACCTCTCGGCTTTCTGCCTGCGAAGTACAGAGCAGCCGCTCCTTTACTTGCAGAATCGAATGTGATGACATACTAAGCTCATCTACGTCCAGACTAAGCCAAAGCGGCAAAGCCCTTAAATCGCCTGCAAGCTCACCGCAAACACCGACTGTAATCCCATTTCGCTTAGCCGCTTCAACAGTCATTTTAAGCATACGCAGCAATGCAGGATGATAAGGCTCATACAAATGAGAAATCTCATCGTTCATCCGATCGACCGCTAACGTAAACTGAACAAGGTCATTCGTCCCGATACTGAAAAAATCAACCTCTTCAGCCAGCATATCGGCAATCATAACGGCCGCTGGCACCTCAATCATCACGCCGATCTTCATCCCTTTATCGTAAGGCTGGCCGGCCGCCTCAAGCTCGCGTTTTGCTTCATCTAATATGGCATTGGCCGCTCGAACCTCTTCAACAGAGGAAATAAGCGGATACATCAGCTTCACCTGGCCGTAATGGCTTGCCCTCAATATGGCTCGCAGCTGGGTTTTGAATAAATCCTGACGGTCGAGAGAGATCCGAATCGCTCTATACCCGAGAAACGGGTTATCTTCCTCAGGAAGCTCAAAATAATCCAGCTGCTTATCCCCGCCGACATCAAGCGTTCGAATGACTAGCGGTTCACCGCCAAGCTTCTCCGCTACACTGCGATAAACCTCGAACTGCTCTTCCTCCAGCGGAAACCGATTCCGATCCATATACAAAAATTCGGTACGGAATAATCCAACCCCATGCGCACCGCTCGATAAGGCAATTTCAAGCTCCTTGAAGGAGCTGATATTAGCTGCAAGCTCAAGCGTCTTGCCGTCAGGCGTAACGGGACGATGCCCAACAATTCCATGAAGCTTCCTCTTCTCTTCCGCTTGTAAGCGATGTAGCTCCGTATACCTGACGATCACTGGCTGCTCGGGCTCGATAAATACCGTTCCATCGATCCCATCGATAACAATCGTCTGTCCCGTCTGGATAGGCTCCTCAAGCTTCGTCTCGATTCCGACGACAAGCGGCACCCCTAATGCGCGTGCCATAATGGCCGAATGGGAAGTCGTACTGCCTGCGAGCGTAACAATCCCAAGCACATGCTGCGGATTAATATGCGCAAGCTGTGACGGGGATAGTTCCTTGGCGATCAGAATAAAGGGCTGCGTATCCGATGGCAATTTAATTTCCGGAGCGCCCAGCAAATGCTTGAGAAGTCGATTGCCTACATCTTTAATGTCAAGCGCGCGTTCCTTCATATATTCATCATCGAGCAGATCGAACATCGTTACGAAATGGTCGATCGCTTCCTTTACTGCAACCTCAGCCGCCTTATACTGGCGTTGAATAATGCCTTGTATTTCATTCATAAAAACAGGATCGTCCAAAATGGCGAGATGCGCATCGAATATATGGGTCTCCTCTGAGCCGACAACATCTCTAAGCTCGTCCTTGATCTGTTCGATCTCCGACTTCGAAGTGCGAATTCCCTCGTATACGCGCTCGAATTCACGGGCAAAATCGGCTACATCAATTTTTTGCTCCGGCAGCTCCCACTCCCAGTTAGGCAGCACGAAAGCTCTCCCGATCGCAATGCCTGCTGACGCTCCTATACCTTGAATCATTGCGTTTCCCCTCCACCATTTCTCTCTTTAAGTACAACCGACATAACCGAGGACTGCCCTTTCTTCACCGCTTTGAACGGTGCGTACCTCCATGAATGTACAAGATCGGAATTTGTGATAATCATCGGCGTAGCCAGCGACTTACTTTCCCTCCGTACCCGCTGTAAATCGAAACGTATGAGCAGCATTCCGGGAGTTACCTCGTCGCCCTCCTTCACCACTGCATTGAAATACGATTTCCCTTGCAGCTTGGAAGTATCGATTCCGATATGCATCAGAACCTCAAGTCCTTCGGGCGTGAGAATACCAATCGCATGCATCGTCGGGTAAATATGAATTACCTTGCCTTTGACAGGAGAAACGAGTTCCCCTCTGTCCGGGATGAAAGCTACGCCTTGTCCCACCAGCTTGCCGGCAAATATCGGATCCGGCACATCCTCTAGTGGTATCATTCTGCCTTGCATCGGCGAGTGGAATAACACCTGTGCTTGGTCGCGATGGATCGTTTTGATCATTTCCTCGCGAATCAGCTCGGAATAAGTACCGAATACAACCTGTACATGTCCTCCACCAAGCTTAATTACGCCGGCTGCGCCCAGATTGCGAAGAGCATTGATATCTAGCAGCTTTTCGTTCGATACCTTAAGTCTTAGCCTCGTAATACAAGATTCCATGCGCACAATGTTTTGCTTGCCGCCAATCGCTTGCAGGATAAGCGGAGCCCGATATGGGATATCGCCTGCCCACTCATCGAGCTGGGAGCCTTCCTCCCGACCCGGTGTCGGAATACGAAAGCGGCGAATAGCCCATCGAAATAAAAAATAATAGATAAGCCCGACCACAATGCCAATCGGGATAATAAGCCAGCCTCGTGTAGCCAAATGCTCGTTAATAGCAAAGTCGATCGCACCCGCGGAGAATGAGAATCCATGCTTTATGCCCAGCTCGTATGTAACCCACATAATAATGCCCGACAATAGTGCATGCACGACATATAAATAAGGAGCGACAAACAAAAAAGCAAATTCGACAGGCTCTGTAACACCGGTTAAAAAAGAAGCGAGTGCCGCATAAAGAAAGGTTTTGCGAATCTTCGGCTTTAGGTCCTCCCGTGCTTCATGTACGATTGCAAAGGCTATTGCCGGCAAAGCAAACATCATGGTCGGATACAGACCAGCCATAAACACTCCCGCACTTGGATCTCCAGCAAAAAAGCGAGGCAAATCACCGTAAACCATTTCGCCTGCAGCCGTTTCATACCCGCCTATCTGAAACCAAAACACGTGACTAACCAAATGATGCAAGCCGAAAACGACCAGTATCCGGTGAACGAATCCATATAGAAACACACCAAATCCACCGCCGGAAGCAACTATTTCGCCTAATTCGAGTAACATATGCTGCAAGTAAGGGGCTGCTTTTATCATCCCAATTGAAAACAAAAGGGTGACGCCGCTCATGAACAGCGGGACGAACCTGGGCCCTCCAAAAAACTGAATATATTCAGGAAGCCGCAGGTTTTTGAAGCGCTCATGGCTAACACCCGACATAATCCCGATTAAAGTACCTATAAGTACGGTTGGCTCAATGGGAACCTGTGATGTCGCTGTAATGCCGCTGTAAATAATCATTCCTACAAGCGCGGCCATTCCGGCCGACAAAGCATTCCCTGTCAAGCCAAGCGAAATGCCCAGTGCAAATATATAAGGTAAAAACGTGAATATCGTTTCGCTGGCTGCAATCAAGTAGCCTTCCATACCCGGTAAGCCAATAAATTCCCAAGGCAGCTTGCTTAAGCTTAGAAAAATAGCCGCTCCCGGCAATATAATCATCGGCAGCATAAAAGCCCTTCCGAGCTGCTGCAGACTTCCTATGAAGATCATCTCACACCTCCTGCATAATGCATCATGGCAAATGCCTTGTCCACTAATATCTATAACGATGTTAAGCGTTTACTCGAATTTTGTCAAAGTAAAACGGCGAGCCAGATAGGCCCGCCGATGTTGATGATTCTTTTCTTTATTTTAAAACAGGATTAGCGGGAATTGCCGGAATACGGAGACGTTGTCGTGCTTGATTGCCAACCTACATGCGAAATGACTGGACCCGATTGCTGGTATGCATTTGTAGCATCATACACAGGGTGCGGCGAATTCGTGTAGGAATGCATTGGCGTAGGGCCATAAGCGCCTTGTATGTTGGATTGCATAGAACCGCCGAAATTGGAAGTTGCATGCTGCGCATACTGATTTCCAAAATGAGCTGTTGCAGGCTGATAGAACGATTGCTGTCTGTCTTGGCCTGCTTGGTAGCCAGTATGTGCGATTACCGGGCCAACATTGCCGAATGCTGCAGCTGGCGATTGCGCATGGCTTTGAACAGGCTGATGCGACGTGTAAGCATAGTTATTGCCAGTCGGCTGCGACATGGAAGTGTAGCTTGTCGGAATAAAGTGCTGAGTTCCTTGGCTATACGAATTTGTCGCTTGATAGCCGCCTGGTTGATTCGAAACAATCGAATTAGTTTGTCTGCCAAAAGTCGGTTGACTGAGCTGTCCTTGATAGTGCGATTGTACATAGCCTGTTGGCACTTGGTTTTGGAAGCCCTGTTGACCTTGGTAATTTCCCGACTGCTGCGAATATTGATTCACGTCGTATCCTCCTTGGAATGCATTCATAAAGTCTTCAAGAAGCCGCCGCTACGAATTGCAAGTTCGGCACTCGCTCTTGAAGCCTTTCTTATTGTGCAGGAGTGACCCTTTTTTTATAAATGTTATGTTTTGGATTTTCCGCCAGGCAGCAAGATGGAGTCCTCTACCTTAATACACCGGTCCATAATGACATGCAGACCGCCCTCAGCAGCGACAGCAGCCGCTTCTTCATTGGCAATGCCAAGCTGCAGCCATAATGTTTTTGCACCAATAGCAACAGCTTCCTCGGCTACCGGAGGCGTATGCTCGCTTCTGCGGAACACATTGACAATATCAATAGGTTCAGGAATGTCTTTGAGCGATGCGTAGCTTTTTTGTCCTAATATCGTTTCGGCGTTGGGATTGACGGGAATAATCGTATAACCCTTCGCTTGCATCGCTTCGGATACCATGTACGAAACACGTTCCGGATTGTCAGACAAACCGACAACGGCAACGGTAGTGCTGTTTTGTAAAATGTCCCTTATTTGCTCGCGCGCAGGATTCTCAAATGCCATCATAACACCCCAGTCCTATCATTATATTCTTGTTAACTTTCAAGCCACTCGACGTTCGCACCAAGCGCCTGCAAATGATCGAAGAAAATCGGGTACGATTTTGCTACATGATGAGCATCGCGGATACGGATCGGATTCTTAGCGCGCAAGCCTACAACCGTTAAGGCCATAATAACGCGATGATCGTAATGCGCATTAATTTCAACACCGCCCTCGACCCCTTCCGGACGGCCATGTACGATTATTTCTGCCTGGCGCTCTTCTACGTTTGCTCCCGCTTTGCGCAGCTCGTTCAAATAATCAGTGATACGGTCGCATTCCTTGTAGCGCAAATTTTCTACATTATAGAACCGGGAAGTGCCTTCGGCGAAAACAGCCGCTGCTACCATAGCCAGTACCGCATCGGTCGCGTGATCGCCATCGAATTCTACCGCTTTCAGCTGGCCGTTTCCTTTCACATGAATGATTCCGTTCTCATGCGTTAGCGGAACCTCCATCATCTTCAATACGTCAACGACTGCCCGTTCCCCTTGTTTGCTTTTCTCTTCCAAACGGTGAACGAAAACATCCGAATTCGTTACGGCCGCGGCTGCAAGAATAGCTGCTGAGCCAGGGTAATCGCCTTGAACGGAATAGGTCTTAGCCGCATAGCTCTGACGACCCGGCACGCGGAAGCGCATGTAGTCCTCATCCGCATGAATGACGATGCCAGCTTGCTCCAGTACCTCGAGTGTTTGACCTACAACGACCTTCGATTTCAAATCATGCAGAACTTCAATCTCGCTTTCCTCTTCGAGAAGAGGTGTCAAAAACAGCAGCGCGCTCAAAAATTGCGAGCTGATGTTTCCTGACACTTGAATTTTCCCGCCCTTAGGGGCTCCTCCATGAATTGTGATCGGCAGTTTGCCTTCATTGTGATCAATAGACACCCCCATAGCTGTTAAGGAATCAATCAAATCACTATGCGGACGTTTGCCAAGCGAATCCGGATAACGATTAATGAACGTTATGTCCGGGCAAAGAGCAGCGATTGCCATCAGAAACCGCAGCACGGCTCCGGCATTTCCAACATCAAGCTGATCGACCGGCTTCGGATGACGGCCAAAGCCTGTAATAACGATTTTCTCTTCATCCTCTTCCACGATAGCACCTAAATCACGGATACAACGACGCATTGCATCACTATCTTCACTATGTGCAGGATAATAAATCGTGCTCGTTCCCTCGGCAAGAGCTGCCACCAATAGATAACGAGTCGTATAGTTTTTCGAAGAGAGCGCTTGAAGCTCACCTTCAAGTCTTGGCGTAGGCGTTACTAAAACGTCCATAGTTCGTATGATCTCCTTTTACAATAAAATATACGCAGGCACGATGGCCTATAGCCGAATCGCGCGTAGTAAACATCGTTTATTGCTGACACGTCCAATTCTCGTTTATCGCAGCAACAACCTCATCAGCGGTCATCATAGTCGTATCTACCGTAAAATGAGCAAAATCGTAAGCGTTTTTACGCTGTTCCAGCAAAACATATACTCTCTCTGCCGCATCCCCTTGCAGCAAGGGACGAGCCGTATCTGACAGCACCCTGGCAATAATTTTGTCCGGGCTGGCTTTTAGAGCGACCACATAAGATTCCTTCAGCATAAGCTCTCGGTTATATTCGCTGAGAACAGCGCCTCCCCCAGTAGCTATGACTGCAGGTTCTTCATCTGACAAAAGAGCTTCCAGCACTTTCGTCTCAATCTTCCGAAAGGCCGCTTCGCCATCGCACGCAAAAATATCAGAAATTCGTCTGCCCTCAATCCGCTCGATTTCCTCGTCTCCGTCGACACGTTTCCACCCCAGCTTATCCGATAGCAGCATGCTCACCGTTGATTTGCCGGTTCCCATAAAACCGATTAGCACTAATTTGTTTAATTGTTGCCTTTCCATCGTAACCGTTTCACCCTTTTCGTAGTTCCCAAACCATTTTTCATCAACATCATAACATTTTTTTATCAGACTCGGGTATAAAAATGTTGCATATGCCGTATGGATGATAAGGATGCATATTTAAGGATAGGAGTGACGTTAACGATGACCAGCGATCTTCATTTGTCCGCTCTCCACCCGACACAGAGGCGTATTAAAAGCATTCTCGATCCTGAACATCCCATTTGCCGCGAGGATGTGGTCTGGATGCTCGAATTTATTAAAAAAAAGGTGGCTGACGAAGATCCAGCGTTAATGGATCTGTCGCAGCCACGCTTAATGCAAAACTTTCATTTTTTTGCCGAAGCGGCCATGTCCCTTATCCATCGAAGGCATTACTGCGATCAAGAGGCCGATCGGTTACGCGACTGGCTGCGACAAGCAGCTTTCGGATTGAACAAAGATACTTCAAGCGAACCGGATTGATAAATGGCTGTCCAAATTAGGATTGCATCCAGTTGAAGTGGAAGCTGCCCTCTTTGTCCAAGCGTTTGAATGTATGCGCACCGAAGTAGTCGCGCTGCGCTTGAAGCAGGTTCGCAGGCAAACGCTCCGTGCGGTAGCTGTCGAAATAAGCGATCGCGCTTGAGAAAGCTGGAACCGGTACGCCGTTTGTAACTGCAGCGGCTATAACTTCACGCCAAGCTCCTTGATAGGACTCTACGATGTTTTGGAAATAGGAATCCAGCAGCAGGTTGCGCAGGTTAGGATCACGGTCGTAGGCATCCTTTATGTTTTGCAGGAAGCGCGCACGGATAATGCAGCCGCCGCGGAAGATCATCGCGATTTCACCGTAGTTAAGATCCCAATTGTATTCTTCGGATGCAGCACGCATTTGCGCGAAGCCTTGCGCGTACGAGCAAATTTTGCTTGCGAACAGCGCTTTGCGCACGGCTTCAATAAATGCCGCTCTGTCGCCTTGGAAAGGTGTTTTTGCAGGTCCGTTAAGCACCTTGCTCGCAGCTACGCGCTCTTCTTTCATAGCAGACAAGAAACGAGTAAACACGGATTCCGTAATGATGGAAAGCGGAACGCCAAGATCCAGAGAGCTTTGACTTGTCCATTTGCCAGTGCCCTTCTGACCGGCGGAATCCAGGATAACGTCTACCATCGGCTTGCCTGTTTCCGGATCGTATTTCGAGAAAATATCTCTAGTGATTTCGATTAGGTAGCTGTCCAGCTCGCCTTTGTTCCACTCGGAAAAAATTTCATGAAGCTCTTCAGCACTTACGTTTAGCACGTTTTTGAGCAGATCATACGCTTCGCAAATCAGCTGCATATCGCCATACTCAATTCCGTTATGTACCATTTTCACGTAGTGGCCGGCGCCGTCTGGACCAATATACGTACAGCAAGCATCTTCGCCTACTTTCGCGGAAATAGCTGTAAGGATCGGTTCAACAAGCTCATAGGCGGATTTTTGGCCGCCAGGCATGATCGAAGGACCTTTCAAAGCGCCCTCTTCGCCGCCGGAAACGCCTGTACCGATGAAACGGAAGCCTTTCGCTTCAAGGTCCTTGCTGCGGCGAACGGTGTCAGGGAAATAAGCGTTGCCGCCATCGATAATAATGTCGCCTTCAGTCAAGTGTGGAATGAGTGAGTCAATCGTTGCATCCGTTCCCGCTCCCGCTTGAACCATGATCAAAATTTTGCGCGGCACTTCAAGCGATTGAACAAACTCTTCAATCGTATAAGCAGGTACAAGATTTTTGCCGGATGTTTCTTGTATGAGGTCATCCGTTTTCTCGCGGGAACGGTTAAATACCGAAACCGTAAAGCCTCTGCTTTCAATATTAAGGGCTAAATTTTTGCCCATTACCGCCAATCCGATAACACCAATTTGCTGTTTTGACATCAGGTTCTTCCATCCTTCATCTATAATTTTTGGTCACAATAGTTTTATTTTACTCTTTTTATGACAAGAAGAAAACTGTTTGCTTGGAAAAATTGTTACTTCACCCTTATCAAACGACTTAAAAACGATCAAAGGCTGCAGGCTTTCGCACAGCATTCGATCGTTTCATGTTCGCGTATAGAGGCAATCCGGCATCATCAAAGCTCTAGCTGCAGCATTTCTGTACGGAGTACCATTAGTTTTTCCTTCGAAGCCGCTGCCGCTTCCTCATTATTGTCCTGCAAAGCATCATGCAGCATCAATAGCTCATAATCCAGCTCGTATCTTAGGACGATTGCACGCTCTTCCGCACGCTTCGACTGAAACGCCTTGATCATTTCCTCTATCGTAACGAAAGGTTTCTTCTGATAAATAATGCGATGTTCCATACCGGACACCTCCACGAGTCGTATAATCTCACCGAACATAATGCTCTCAATGACGATTTGACGATCTTTAATGCGCTTTACTACCGCATGTCCACGTGTGTCATTAATCAGCTTTTCAATCAATTCCGAAAGCTTCTCGTCTTTAATGATGTAATCCCCGACAATTTTGTAACGGTTCTTCATTCGCTGGAATTGAAGCTTTACGAGCTTGCGGCCAGTTCGAATGGATACGAGGAACTGCCCCTCCGTTTCACTCCAATACAAGGAGTACCCTTCCTGAATAAGATCACGGATGAGATTTTGGATTTGCCGGCGGTCAAATCGCAGCTCCAAATTGCAATATTCGACTTCGTGGCTTTTGTTCACGGCAATCCCTCCCTTACTTCAGTGTAGTTGACGAAATAGTCTGATAATTTGTTCTTATCTTTATCTTATACTCCATCTTATGTTATGGCAACTTGGATTATTGACTAATTTTACGCTTATAAGCGACTAAAGTTAAAAAAGGGCGCAAACGCCTTCATTCGAAGACAGCCAGCGCCCTTCCGCTCCTATTTTTCAATAGGCAGCAACGGAATTTACATTTCCTTTTCCGGTTCGTCCGTATAATAGTCCGGCTATTATTTCGTTTACATATCGCATGCGATCGAGATGGCTTCCTCCAAATCAACCGTCCGTGCCTCTGCTTCTTTTCTAAACTTCAACTCCACGCGGCCTTCCGACGCATGCTTACCGACGACAATCCGAAGCGGTATACCGATAAGATCGGAATCCTTGAATTTGACGCCGGGCCGTTCGGTGCGGTCATCCAGCAGCACTTCTACGCCCGCCTCTTGGAGCCGCGCCGCGATATGCTCCGCTAAATCCATCTGCGTCTGGTCCTTCACGGATACGGGGACTACATGAACGTGATACGGCGCGACCGATGCAGGCCACATAATTCCGTTACCGTCAGAATGCTGCTCTAGAATAGCCGAGAGCATGCGCGATACGCCAATTCCGTAACAGCCCATAATGAATGGCTGCTCTGTACCTGACGCATTAAGAAATTTTGCATTCATAGCTTCGCTGTATTTTGTACCCAGCTTAAAGACATGACCTACCTCAATACCGCGGTGGAACGTTAAACGGCCTTGCTCGCAGCGTGGACAGCCGTCTCCAGCTACGGCATTTCGGTAATCGCCTGTCTGTGCGTTCGTCATATGCACCGACGGTCTCATTCCCCCAAGATGATAGTCCTTTTCATTTGCACCGGCTATGCCCGCAGTCATCGCCATAACCTATTCTTCACCTTGATTTCATTGACTTCATGGTCACCTCGAACGATAACCGCAATAGGTTGACCATCGGCAACGTAAATTAATGTTTTCATGAAGCTGTCCGCGCCAAGATTCAGCGCTTGAACGAGATTTTCGATTTTCTTAATGCCCGGCGTGTAAATCCGTTCTAACTCCGCATATCCAGGCGGCTGTCCGGCAGAAGCTGTCCATTCACTTCCATGCTCCGCCTTCTCGAGGTTAGCCGCGTAATGACAGCTGTCGCACGCCGCGATCGTATCCTCGCCAATATCCGCCAAGGCCATAAACTCATGCGTTCCGCCCTCGCCCCCAATGGAGCCGGCATCCGCTTCCACAGCCCGATAGTTAAGCCCGCAGCGCGTGAAAATTCGGTTATACGCATCGTACATGCTCAAATAGCTGCGATGAAGGCCGTCCCAGTCCTGGTCGAACGAATAAGCATCCTTCATAAGAAATTCCCGACCGCGCAGCAATCCGTAACGCGGCCTCTTCTCATCGCGAAACTTCGTTTGGATCTGATACAGCGTCATTGGCAGCTGTCGGTATGAGCTTACCTCCCCGCGAACTAGCGCAGTAACAACTTCCTCGTGGGTCGGGCCAAGCGCAAACTCCCGGTCATGCCGGTCGCGCAATCGAACAAGCTCCGGCCCATAAACGCCATATCGGTTGGACTGCTGCCAAAGCTCAGCAGGCTGCATGGCGGGCAAAAGCACCTCCTGAGCACCGGCATCATCCATTTCTTCGCGTACGATTTGTTCGAGCTTCCTCAGAACACGCCGTCCGAGCGGCAAATACGTATAAATGCCGGCTGCAAGCTGTCTGGCAAGTCCGGCACGCAGCATCAATTGATGGCTGGCCGCTTCTGCTTCCGACGGCGCCTCCCGAAGAGTAGGCACGAATAGTTGGCTTTGTCTCATTTTAAAGTCCCCCCATTGTCAGGTATCCGATAATAAACAAAAAGAACGCACTCGTAAGGGACGAATGCGTTCGTGATACCACCCTTAACATGTCTTCAACTTTTTGACAAATTTACAATGCAAAGATGCCGAAGTCAAGAAAAACCGCAGACGCCCGGCCTTCATCCCATCAGCTCGTTTTGTTTGGTCTCAGCACCGCTGAGCCGAAGGCAAGCATAACTGCCGCGAACAGGAATAGGATGAGAAGATGGAGACCAATGTCGCTGAAAGATCCGCCGCCGCCTAAACGGTCGATCGCCTGCAGCGCCCATTTCTGCGGAGTAAAATTAGCAAGCCTCTGCAAAAAATC
Source organism: Paenibacillus alkaliterrae (assembly GCF_021532375.1). Classification (GTDB taxonomy): domain Bacteria; phylum Bacillota; class Bacilli; order Paenibacillales; family Paenibacillaceae; genus Pristimantibacillus; species Pristimantibacillus alkaliterrae. Next base: position 33,524 of record NZ_JAKGAP010000002.1, on the reverse strand, counting down.
CGGCAGCATGGATAAGGGGAAGAAGCAGCCGCTAATCATGCATGTCGGCGTAATAATTAAATTATTGATCTGCGAAAGCTGTGTGCTGTTTCTCACGAGACCCGCAATGGCAGATACCAGCCCCAGCGCCGCTAATAGGTAAAATTCCAGAACAATCAGCATGGAACCGAAAGGGATTCCAGGCGAATAGCCGAACGCGAAATAAGTTAAGCCGAGGACAATTACAAGCTGAATGGTGGCAACGATCATACTGCCTGCGAAATTTCCGAAGGCAATATCAAGCGAGCGAAGCGGTGCCGTATACATTCTAGCCATCGTTCTTTGCTCTCGGTCTTCCATGACAAGTCCGATCGATTGGCTAAGAAGCATCATGACGAACATCAGGATCAGTCCAATCATCATTGGATTCGACACAATATTCCCCAGGCGCATGCCGACACTTTCAGCGGCAGCCTTTGGGAATGCTTGCGCTGCGAGCAGCGCAGCCAGCTTATCGGAATCGACAGTTTGAGCGCCCTTGTTTTGGACAAGACGAACGGAGGCTGCAAGCTTGTCGGCTTCCGTATTTAGCATGGCGGCTAACGAAGCGTTCCACAATTGCTCATCCATTCGATAGAGAACAGCGTTAGACTGCTCTCCATCTATCATTTTTTGCGTATAGTCATGCGGAATATGGATCGAAGCATCCGCGTCCCCATCCAAAACCTGCGCTTTGAGCGCTTGCTCCGTCATATCCTTCGTTAATCTAACTTCATATTGGGTCTCCTTCTCAAGCGAAGTTACTAAAGATGAACCCAGCAGTCCAGTATCCGTATTGTTAATGACAATAACCGCTTTATTGCCTTGCAGCCCCGAGAACAAGCCAGCCATCACCGACAAAAGGAGTGCGGGCAGAAGGACGTTCATAATTAGACCGCGGCGCGTGCCCATCGTCCTCTTTATTAAATGAACAGCAATAGGAATGCTAGCCATACTGCTTCACCACCTTGGACAGTCTTAGGACAGCAAATAGAGAAAGAATAAGCGCGATCATTGCTAAAATGCCAATTTCGTGCCAAACGCTTCCTGTATCAGAACCGCTCATAATCGCTCTGAGACTCACGTTTGCCCAATGATTGATCGTCCACTTGCTTGCATTCCCGATCATATTTTCGATACCGGCCATCATTCCCCCGCTGAGAAACGTCATCACGAATACAAGGATCATAAACAAGGTTTGCATCGTTTTTCTCGTCTTGGCGAAGGAAGCGATAATAATCGCTAGTGCAGATCCGGCCGCTGTTGTAAGCAGGCAAATCCATGCAATCCAGAAAAAATGACCGCCCCAATCCACCCCATATCCAAACGTTGTAAACGATATAATAACTAGAGCTTGCAGCGCCGCCAGCATGGCTGCACCGACGATGATCCCAAACACATTGGCACCGAATGAAGAAGGCAGCCCGTATAAGCGCTGAAGCGTACCGGATTCCTTCTGGTCAAGCAATGCAATCGCCGCAGACATACCTCCGAACAAGAGGAACATTATTAAATAGGCTGCCGAATAATATTGCATCGAATTAGTTGGCCCAAACAGCTGATTTTCTTCTGTGCCAAGGTTGCCGATTACTATGCCTGAGGTTTTAGTTTCAACACTGCCTGACGCCTGACTGCGTCCAGCCATTTGATCGGGGCCAAGCGTGGCCATTGCCGCCAGCTGTAAATTCAAATTCGTCATATAGCTGTTAATTACGGCATCTGCCGCCATATTTTTTTCTCCGTATCGTCCAGAGAAGGTTTTCCATGTTGCTTCTTCCCCTGCAAGCAGCCGCTTTGAGAAGCCGGATGGAATGTATACGCCGTAGTCGGCGATACCTTCCGTCACTAAGTCCTGAACCTCCTTCTCGGATGCTGCGGGAAGCTGTTTTATATAGGGGGCAATCGATTCATCGCTCCAGAACGTATCGATGCCGCTCCTCATTTCGCCTTGGTCATCAACGAATAATGCCACTTTTGCCGGCTTAATCTCTCTATCAAACGCGCTGCCAAGCAGCAAAATAAGCAGTAATGGCAGTCCTATCAAAATAATGAGAACCGACCGCATACGACTATATTTTAACAGCTCATAATAAACCGTTATCCAACAAGCCCGCATTCCGAGTACCTCCTATTCATCCCGCAAGCTTCTGCCGGTCATTTGCAGGAATAATGATTCGAGATTCGGCTCAATCCGCGAAAGCTTCCTAAGCGTTATGCCGTGCTTCTGAGTAATAAATAACAAATCCTGTAAAATGGATGAGGATTCCTTGACCGTTACTTCCAAGCAATGGCCATTATCTCGCTCTTCAACCAGCTTTACGCCCGGATGCTCCTTCATTTCCAACAGCGCCGCATCGTACCTGCCATCGATATCGAATATGAGCTTCTCCTCCTGGCCGGTTTGCCGTTTCAGCTCTTCCTTCGTTCCGCATGCGATCAGTTTGCCTTGATCTAAAATGCCGATTCTGGAGCAAATGGCGTCAACCTCCTCCATGTAATGGCTCGTGTAAATAACGGTAGAGCCTAGTCTATTCAATTCTCTAACGGATTCCAAAATATGATTCCGCGATTGAGGATCGATGCCGACGGTCGGCTCATCCATAATAATAAGTCTAGGTCGATGCATGATCGCGCACGCTATGTTAAGGCGTCGCTTCATTCCCCCTGAGAACGTAGACGGCATATCCTTCGCCCTCTCCAATAGGCCGACGAATTGCAAGGCTTCCTCTACCCGGTCACGAAGCAGCTTTCCCCGCAGACCATACAGCTTGGCGAAAAAAGTAACATTCTCTCTTGCCGTCAGCGTTTCATAAATCGCTAGCTCCTGCGGTACTAGGCCGATTCTCCTCTTCACCTCCAGCGGCTGCTTTCTGATCGAAAAACCGTCTACCGTAATGTCGCCTGCGCTTGGAGAAAGCAGGCCTGAGAGCATGCTGATCGTCGTGCTTTTACCGGCTCCATTGGGGCCAAGCAAGCCGAAAATTTCCCCCTCGCCAATATAAAAGGTTAGATGATTTACGATAATGGAGGTGTCGTATTTCTTGACAACCTCATGAAATGAAACGAGATTCATGATGGGCCCATCCTTTCGGTTCCTTAATGATAAACCAATTGTATCCAAACGGCTGAAGCTTATCAGGTCTATAAAGTCACCTTATGGAGGTGACGAAAGTCATTTTTTATACTTGTAGTAATTTAGAATAATTATAAATAAGCTCGTCCAAATCTAGCTGAATATGCTATAATGAAGCAAATTCAATTGCTGGAGCCTCGCCTTTATGAATAAGCTGCTATACTGGATTCGCGCACTGCTGGTGGCGGTACCAGCTGTTATGAACATCGGAAACGTCGCTGCCGGTTCATACGCCTTATATACGACTTATGTTCTGCTGGCTCTTCTCCTTGTAAAAGCAGGAGCATCATTTCAACGATTCGCTAACCTGTTTTTGATTGCGGAGCTGCTCAGCTTTGCATGGTTTTCCTATTCGTATGGAGGAATGTTGTATCTTCTCTTGTTCTCCACGCTTATGACTATCTTTCGAAGAAAGCCGGCACCGAACGTCAGCTTGGCATGGACCTTGCTGGGTCTGGCTGCGCTGTTTACCAGCTTGAACGGCAAGGACACGGAGATCATCATTCCGGTAATCGTGCTTTGGTTCACGATTGCGGCTATTCTCTATGTTGCAAACGAGTTTGAGAACAAGCATCACAAAATAGAAGATTTATATGAGGCTTTGGCGTCAAGCCATGAGGAGCTGAACGCCGCCAGGCGCCGCATGCTGGATTATGCCGCACAGGTAGAGCAGCATGCCCAATCCGAGGAACGCAACCGAATTGCCAAGGATATCCATGACGACCTCGGTCACCGGCTCATTCGGGTCAAAATGATGTCTGAGGCCGCCCTTCACTTGTTCGATGCGGATACTCACCGAGCGCGGGACATGGTAGGGCAAATACGTGACCAGCTTCAGGACAGCATGGAAAACATGCGCCGCACGGTGCGAAGGCTCGCAGCTGCGGATGCAAGCGATACAAGACGATATGCGCTCGATCGGCTGGTGGAAGAATCCGCAGCCGCGCTTGGAATAGCGGTTAGCTTTGAAGTTCGCGGTATTCCTCGATCAGTCTATCCAAGCATGGAGCTTATTTTATTTAAGAACGCTCAGGAAGCCATTACGAATGCGGTCCGGCATGGAAATGCCAGCGTCGTTGAAGTAATTTTAGAATTCCATGAAGAAAGCGTCGTTTTATCGGTAACGAATAATGGAGCTTTGCCTGAAGCGCCCATTGAAGCCGGACTCGGCTTGCGCGGCATGAAAGAGCGCATCGCACTCATTGGCGGCAGTCTGGAATGGAAGATAGACGATCGGTTTACGGTCATAACGGTCCTTCCGCTGCTTGGCAGCTGAGCTGCTATTTACATCACTTTGAGGTGGAGGACATCGAGGTTATGATACGAGTGCTGATAGTGGACGATGATCCTTTTATTCGAGAAAGCATGCAGGTCATCCTGGACCTGGATAAGGACATTCAAGTAACCGGCGTATGCGGCAATGGTATGGAGGCAGCCGAGCTTGTGCGAAAGCAGCCGGTTGATGTCGTCCTCATGGATATTCGAATGCCTGTCTGCGACGGTGTCGAAGGAACGAAGCTGCTGCGGGCGCTTGATGCCCTGCCAGCCGTGCTGATCTTAACGACCTTTGACGATGACGATTACATCGCGCAGGCCATACGCTGCGGGGCGAATGGATACTTGCTCAAAAACGTTCCGCCGAGCCGCATCATCAGCGGCATCAAGACGGTATATGATGGCTCCATGCTCATTCATCCCGATATCGCCCGCAAGCTGGCAGGAATGTTGGAAGCGCCGCGCGGCGATGCCGGCAAAGCCTTAACCATTACCGGCCTGACGCAGACCGAAAGCCAGATTGTCCGTTTGATCGCCGACGGCCAATCCAATAAAGAAATCGCCGCGACGCTGTTCCTGAGCGAAGGCACGATCAAAAATTATATATCCGAAATTTTAAACAAGCTCGAGCTTCGGGACCGTACTCAAATCGCTATTTTTTATTTGAAAATGTTGCACCGATGAACCGGACGACAAGGAGAGATGATTATCATGACAACTATGACGAAAGCAAGTGCAATTATCGGCTTTACGCAAGCTGATTTTGACGTATTTCAACTGCAAGGACTTGAGGAGAGGATGGCTGCCATCCAAAATCAAATACAACCAAAATTTCGCGCAATCGGCGAACGGCTAAGCGCTGACATAGCCGTCCACGCCGGAAATGAAATGTATTTGCACGTGGCTAGGCATGCCAGGCGAAAAGTCAACCCGCCTAAGGACACCTGGCTCGCGATTTGCAGCAACAAACGCGGCTATAAAGCGCATCCGCATTTTCAGCTTGGGCTGTTCGATGACCATTTATTTATATGGCTGGCGTTCATCTATGAAGTACCGAACAAATCAGGGATTGCGACAGCCTTCATAAATCAGCTTGATGATATGATTGCTGCCGTGCCGAACGATTATGTGCTTTCGCTCGATCATATGAAGAAGGATTCCACCGTAGTCCGCGATATGTCCAGAAAGGACTGGTCGGATGCGTTGGTCCGTTTCCGTGACGTGCAGAAAGCCGAGCTGCTTATCGGCCGTCACGTTCAAGCCGGTGACGCTCTTCTGTTAGACGGCGACGCATTGCTGCAATTTGCTTCCTCTGCCTATGAAACGCTTATGCCCCTTTATCGAATGGCATTGTATAACGAATAAACGCCGTGAGGCTGTACCTAAAGGTCAACAACGACTTTTAGGTACAGCCTCTTCATTTCGGATTAATCAAGCAAGGCTGCCAGCAGCTTCTGCGGTTGCAGCAGTCGCGCCGGCGCGCCTTTGCTTCCGTGACCTTCGGAAGAACAACAATTCATACACGCAAGGCACAATAATGAGCGTCAGGAGCGTGGCGGCAGTCAGGCCGCCTATTACGACGATCGCAAGGCTTTGCGATACGATGCTTCCCGATTCATGCGATCCGAATACAAGCGGCAGCATGGCGGATACCGTTGCCACTGCGGTCATGATAATAGGACGCATCCGTGTCGCAGCCGCTTCGATCAATGCTTCGCGAATCGGCATGGTTTGCTCATTTTGCTTCACCCGGTCGATTAATACGATCGCATTCGTAACAACGATTCCGATCAGCATCAATGCTCCGAACATGGCCGTGAAGTCCGGCGTCACACCGGATACAAGCAAACCTGTTACGGCGCCGATAGCGGCAAGCGGCAGGGAAATCATAATGGCGAGCGGCGCGCGCAGCGTTTTGAACGTAAGAACCATAATAAGATAAACGATACCGATAGAGATAAGAGCCGTTAATCCTAAATCCGCAAAGTCGCTGGACTGATCGGTCGATGCGCCCCCGACAGCTAAGCTGACGCCTTCCGGCAGCTTAAGCTCTTTGGTCACTTTCGTTATTTCATCGCCAACGACTGAGAGCTCGCTAGGCTCTGCATTAGCCGTCACCCGTACGTAGGTTTTGCCTTCCTTGTGGTAATACAAGCTCGGCTCTTCCGTCTTGACCAGCTCGGCTACCGAAGATATCGGAACGATCCCTGCATCCGTAACAACCGTCAATTGCTTTAACTCCTCCTCGGAGTCGGGATTTACGATAGGCAGAAGCACGACAGGAGTATCGCTGTTTTCCATAAGAATGGATCCGATAGGCATAGGATTCAGCGCGCTTTGCAGCTGTATGGCCACTTCCTGCCCTTTAGCAAGCGTAGGATCGACGTTGAAGGAATAAACCGGTTTCTTCTCCTCTTGGTTGCTTTCTACTCTAAGCACGCCTTCAATAGGCTTAATAGCCGTGATAAGCTGATCAGCGGTTTCACTGAGCTGCTCCGGGTCATCGCCGGTGACGTCTATATATATTTGCGATGAACCGCCTCCCATAATCAAATCCGTTGCGTTAGCCGTTATGGTCGCCTCGTTATAGCTGTCCTCCTGCGCCTTCACGTCATCCATGAACTGCTCGGCATCGACGCCCTCTTTCAAATCGATTATATACGTAACTAATGTAGGCGACGAAACAGCTCCATATTGGGCCGCATCGGCACTATTGCCAAGCGACATCAGCACCCATTCCACGTTTTCGTCAGCCGTCAAATACGATTCGAGCTTTTTCCCTGCCTCAAGCACCTGATCGGCAGGCGTCTCGCTCGGATATTGCAGCGATACGTTAATATTTTCAGCGCTGGAGGAATCAAGGGCACCCTTCGGCATAAACATATAGGCACTGATGGAACCCGCAAACAACAAAAACGCGATCAATAACGGCACATATTTATGCTGCAAGTTCCAACGAATGAACGCTGCGAACTTTGGTGATCCGCGATGTTCCTTTTCTTTCGTGTTGCGTAGCAGCACCGCGCTGAGCAGCGGCACGACTGTCAGAGCAACTAATAAGGAAGCAAGTAAGGAATAGGCCACTGTTAATGCGAATGGGAGCAGAAAAGCTTGCAACGATCCTCGAAGCAGCCCCATCGGCAAAAATACCGCCACCGTAACAAGCGTAGATGATGTAATAGCCGAAGCGACTTCCTTCGTCGCATCTATTATAAGCCTGACTGAAAAATCCTCCTTCTGCAGCCTTCTATAAATGTTCTCAATAACGACGATACTATCGTCAACGAGACGGCCAACCGCTACTGCAACGCCGCCTAGTGTAATTATATTGAGCGATACGCCCGATAACTGCAGCAAATATAACGTAATGCCGAGCGACAAAGGAATCGAGACAATCGTAATGATCGTTGCTTTCAAATTACGCATGAACAACAGAATGACGATCGTAGCGAACAAAGCGCCCAGCAGCACTTCGCGAAGCATACTGTTAACGGAAGAGACAACCGAATCGGAAGTGCTGAGTATGATGGATACATCGATTCCCTCTACATCCTCATTTAACCGCTCGACCGTTTTTTCAATTCCCTTTCCTACCGTCACGGCGTTCGCTTCCGCGGATTTCGAAACCGTGAACATAATCGCATCTTTGCCGTTCATTCGGCTAATGCTTTCCTGGTCTTTGGATAGCTCTACCGCCGCGACATCGCCAAGCTTCACGCCCGCTGCAATCGGCAGCTTGCGAAGCGTCTCCAAATCCGTTACATGATCATAAATATTAATGTTGCCGGCAGCCCCGTCTATCGTACGCTCGCCAAGCGCAACGGACGCTCCCCGACCTTGCAGTACGCCCATGAGAGCTTGAACCGGTATGGCTGCTTCTGTCAGCTTTTCGGTTAGCGGTGTCACAGTAATCGTCGGCGACGACTTCCCGGTTACGCTCACCTGTCCGGCGCCCTCTGACTTTTGAAGCTCTGCCGTTACCTCTTTAAGCTTAGCTTCTTTTTTCTGCTCGCTTATTCCTTCTTCAAACGTCAGTGTCACCCACGCGATAGGAATCATCGATGTATTAAACTGAACGACGAACGGCTTCATCACATTCGCAGGCAGTTGAACCTGGTCTACGATTCGCTCAATTTCCGCCTTCGCTTCCTTCATATCCGTCTTCGAATCAAAATTTAGATTAATCTGCGCATAGCCATCGCCCGAGGTCGAGAGCATATCTGTTCTGCCCTTGACGAACGTTACGGCCTCCTCCAATGGATTTGTGACTAACTGCTCCATCGATTTCGCGTCATTTCCCGGTCCAATGGCCGTGATCATCACCTGAGGGTTATCAGCGGCCGGCAAAAACTCCATCGGCAGCCTTAAGTAGCTGATTACCCCCATTACTAGCGACATGATGACAATCAGAATGATAGCGGCCTTATTCCGGAAGGACCATTCCGTTAATTTACTCATTTGTTTCCGACTCCTTTTCCCTTTACGGATATCTTGTTTTTGTCTTTTCTAATCATAGAGGTTTGGAAAGATTTGCAAAAACGTCTTAGGTCTATATTTTAATCTCGCCCTAAGTCTGATGCAGGCTACGACCTAAGTCGGGGAAAACCATACCTTTCCATCCAGATCTTCAAGAACAATTTCAAAAGCTGATCTTGTCCAAGGTGTTATATAAAATTAGCGTAATCATCGTTAAGTTTCAACAGCAAGGTACGTCCCATAAGCCCTAAACGAAAACAAGCCTGTTGCTCATCAACTTATGAACAACAGGCTTGTTTATTTATATATTAATTTATTTCGCAGGATCGACGGAAACTTCCCTCTGGCTGATCTTGTCCAGCTGCCTGAATCGTACGAGTAAAAGCAGCGCTGCTAAGCACAATATGCCGCCAAGCAAATATGGGAGCCCTAACTCGATCGTAAAGAAGAAGGACCCGAGCAGCGGACCTGCGACGCGGCCAAGGCTGTCCATCGACGAGCTGAGGCCCGAAGCAACGCCTTGCCCGACAGTCGTCTTCTGCGTAATGAGTGAGGTAACGCAAGGACGAATCAAAGAATTTCCTATACCGAACACGGCGAGTGACAGCGTTGCCCACCATAAGGAATGAGCGGCAAGCAGGAGGAAAAATCCTAATGCGGAGATCACAAGGCCAATCGCAATATATTTCGGCTCATCCCCCTTCTTGATTCGCCGCCGCACGAATCCTCCTTGCACAAGCGCTCCGACTAGTCCGCATACAAAAAACATAATGCCGACTTGAAACGGCGTAACATCAAAGCGGCGAATACCGAAAAACTGTAAGGTAGCCTCCAGACCCGCCAATGTAAACGTAACGAAAAAAGCCAACACGTATAAATATTTAAGCGGCCCGCTGAACGCTGACCAGCGCGAAACCCGCTTCTCAGAGATCGATCTCCGCTTCTCGGGCGCAAGTGATTCCTTCAGCTTCACAACAGCCAGCACAAACGTTAATAGCGCCAAGGCGGAGGCGGCAAAAAACGGCGTCTCCAGGGATATAACGCTCAGCATGCCGCCAAAGCCCGGACCAATCGTAAAGCCAAGCCCAATGGACATCCCGACGAGTCCCATCCCTTTCGTACGCTGCTCGGGCGGCGTAATATCCGCCACATATGCCACAATCACCGATGCGACCGCACCTGAGAACAGACCTCCAAGCACCCTCGAAAGATACATGAGCGCCAAATTGCCGGAGGACAAGCCGAATAACAGAAAACTAGCCGCAAAACCTAACACTCCCACTAATATTATCGGTCTTCTTCCGATCCGGTCGGACATGCTTCCCCAGAGCGGAGACAAGATAAAGGCAACGAGAGAGTAGATAGCAAGCATCCGACCCGTATGTAATTCTGCATGAGACGGATCAGTCGCTAGAATAATTTCCGGCATAACCGGGATGATAATGCCAAACCCTATAAATGTTGTCATCAAAATTGCCATTACAATAATCATGCGTTTATCTTTCATGCTGCAACCCCTCCACCAACCTATGTTACCATAATCATTTATGCGACATGTATGAACAATTGAAGAACAAATGAAGCTTGTTCTCTTTCGCTCAAAAATGAAGCTTGCAATCCACCCTGTATTTGCTATACTCAACTTTGTTTGTAACCTCTAATGAAAGGCAGGGATGAAAGCGATGGATCATAACAAAACCCCGCTCTTCAGCGCGCTTCGCCGACATGCGGAGCAGGATCCCGTTCAGTTTCACATTCCCGGACATAAAAAAGGATTGGGCAGCGATTCCGAATTTCGCGAATTCATCGGACATAATGCGTTGTCAATCGATTTAATCAATATAGCACCGCTCGATGACCTGCATCAGCCAACCGGCGTTATCGAAGAAGCGCAGAAGCTTGCAGCAGATGCCTTCGGATCAGACTATACGTATTTCTCCGTGCAAGGAACGAGCGGCGCCATCATGACGATGATATTAACCGTTTGCGCACCAGGCGACAAAATCATCGTACCGCGTAATGTTCACAAATCGATTATGGCAGCAATCATATTTGCCGGAGCCAGACCCGTATTCATCTCGCCTGCGCGCGACAACAATCTGGGCATCGATCACGGCATTACAACGCGATCCGTACGTAAAGCGCTGGAACGTCATCCGGATGCAAAAGCCGTGCTTGTCATCAATCCGACTTACTTCGGCATTTGTGCCAACTTGAAGGAAATTGTCGATCTTGTCCACAGCTACGACATCCCGGTGCTCGTAGACGAAGCGCATGGCGTGCTCATCCATTTCCACGAGAAGCTGCCCATGTCCGCCATGCAAGCAGGCGCCGATATGGCGGCTACCAGCGTACATAAGCTAGGCGGCTCCATGACGCAAAGCTCTGTGCTAAACGTTCGTAAGGGACGCGTGAACCCGCACCGCATCCAAACGGTTATCAGCATGCTGACGACAACCTCAACGTCCTATATTCTGCTCGCATCGCTTGATACGTCAAGGCGCAATCTTGCACTGAATGGACATGCTCTCGCTGAACAAGCCATTCAGCTTGCCCATCAAGCCCGTCAGCAAATAAATGAAATTCCGGGACTGCAATGCTTCGGCGAAGATATTCTCGGCGGCGAGGCAACCTACGATTACGATCCTACCAAAGTGTCGATCCATGTGCGCCACCTTGGCATAACCGGCTATGAAACGGAAAATTGGCTCCGCGATAACTATAATGTAGAAATTGAAATGAGCGACATGTATAACATTCTGTGCTTAGTTACGCCTGGAGATACGTCCGATTCCGTGTCAAAATTGATAATTGCGCTGCGAGGCCTCTCCGAGCGATTCCATGAAGGCGCCGAAGCGCGTGAATTAATCGTTAAAATTCCGGATATTCCGCAGCTCTCGCTTTCTCCGCGTGACGCTTTCTACGGCGAAACGGAAACCATTCCGTTCAAGGAATCCGCAGGCCGTATCATTGCGGAATTTATTTACGTCTATCCGCCGGGCATCCCGATCCTCTTGCCGGGTGAGGTCATCACGCAAAAAAATATCAATTATATCGTCGAGCACGTCGAGATCGGCTTGCCGGTCAAGGGCCCCGAAGACCGCAGCATTGAATTCGTCAAGGTTATCGTCGAGGAAACAGCCATATCGTAGCAAGAAGCAAGCCGTTACACAGCCCGAGGGTCTGCTGTAGACGGCTTTTTTATATGGCGTCCCCCTGTTTAGCCACATATTGTAAACCTATTTCCGGCATGCTATGATGTTGACAGAGGTGAGATGCAATGAGTCAAAGCGCTTACATAAAATTCGTGCAAGGTTCAACCGTCGAGAGGCTAACGTTAGAGGATGTGCGGAGTAAGCTCATGCATTATCGGGAGCAAACCGCTCTAACCGGCTCGCAGCTCGATTGGAATTACGCAGAAGCAGCCTTTCCTTATACATTCGAATCCAAGCAGGATGATCGTTGGTTTTATTTGAAGGGTACAAATCCCCTGTACAAACACATCATTTTCGGACCTGGCGAAACGATGAGTGTGGCGGGCAACACGGTGCCGTGCATCCAAGTCGTGCTTCCGGACGAAGCTACGCATGGCGATAAGGCAAAAGCGAACGAGCTGTGCAAATATATGGCTAAGCAGCTTCAGGCAGAGCTTACGATGTTTAACGGCCGAACGATATATTATAATCCGCGGAAATAACGATATGGACAGAAAAAAAGGATCTGCGGCATATGCTCGCAGATCCTTTTCCCCGTTTCTAATTCTATGGACAGGAGCTAATTATTGACCTTCGCTCTCTGTACGAGCGATTTCCTCATAGATCGCAGTAACGCGATCCCACTCGGCATCGTCCTCGATGCCAACCAGGAACGATTCATCGTTTTCTTCTTCAATACGGAAAATAACGCCGTCCGCTTCCGGATCATTACGATCCAGCAGAACCGCGTACACATTATTTTCGGATTCAAACGTATAAACCATGACCATCTCGCGTTCCTGGCCCTCATCGTCAGTTACGATAAAGACATGCTCTTCATGCTCGTGGTCGTGCCCACAGCCGCAATCGTCTCCATGCTGATGCTCACTCATGATATTACCTCATTTCGTTGATATATACAGACTATTGTATCGTACCACGACACGCTTTTACGGTCAAACAAAGCGCCCCTTCTTGTGAAAGGGGCGCTTTGCGGAACTAATCGCTCTAACGAGAGGAAATTAGCTTCTCGGATACGACCGTCCACTCATCCGATCCTCTAGGCTTAATGGAGAAGCGAATCGGATATTTTCCGCTGGATTCGAATTTGTAGTCGATATGATCCGTAGCATACCAGAAATTGTCGCTTTTAGGGCTAACATTTTCCGTTTGAATAACCTTCTCTTTGCCGCCAGGATCGAAGATCGATACTCTAACCGCTGCGATATCAGTCTTCAAATTATCAATTTGGGCAAAAACCTTAAAGCTTCCTTGATAGCCTTTGTCTACATTTCCAAATACCGTATTGTTTTGGAAGAGGAACATATGAACGTTAGGCTTATAAACGGTTGCCCGTTTACTCTGATTGTCCCATTCGACTATGGCTTGCAGAGTTGAGGCTATCTCGCGAAGAGGCAAATACGTTCTACTATCCGCAATTAAACCTCCGTCATCCTGCTCAATCCCGTTAATAATGACACGTACCTTCTGCGTTGCAGAGTCCGCGAACAACAACGATCCGCCCCATAGCGAAAGCAACGTCAGCAAAATAACTACTTTTCTGAACTTCATAGATGTAAACCCTCCATCCGATTGCGTGGATGTATGGTTATACTCACCGTTTCATGCAAAGTTGCGCTGCTGAACAATTTTTTTGTCCCTCGCTTCATTCGACTGCGAGTGTCAAAACATGTTGAATACTGCGCTTGCCTGGGAAATAAAAAAATTACCCGAGCGTTTTCGTCAATATGCATGGAACGCCCTTACCAACCGCCCCCGGCTGTTTCATTCTTGCCAAATAGCTCATGCCTCGCGTGCAAGGGGTTTTACAAACTGCGCAAGTATCGGAAAGCACGAGTTTGTATGAATAGTGCTTACGATCACTTGCCGGTTTTTTTTTCTTAACCGTTTTCCCTTTTCCTTTGCTCATCCCATAATCCCCTCCACTAAGCGTACCGCTATAGCATTGTATGTAGATCAGGGCGAATGTGCTTCAACAATTGTCATCTGCACCTATTATTTGGTACATTTATATAGGAAAGACGAGGAGGGATTGCCATGCACATTCAAATGGTCGGAACCGGAAGCGCTTTTGCGAAAAAATACGATAATAACAATGCCTTAATTGAAACGGGCGGCTTTCGTTTACTTGTAGATTGCGGTATAACTTTGCCAAAAGCTTTGCATCAAATGGGCTTTTCATTTCCCGAACTGGATGCGGTCCTTATCAGCCATATACATGGGGACCATGTTGGCGGATTGGAAGAGCTCGCGTTTCAAATGATGTTTAAATATAACCGAAAGCCGGTATTATACATAGCCGACACTCTAATTGAACCGCTTTGGGAGCATACGCTTAAGGGCGGTCTTACGCAGGAAACGCTGAATAAGCTCGAGGACTTTTTTGTCGTACGTCCGCTTGAGGCGAATAAAGATATAGCGCTCGCTCCCGGACTTCATGTAAAGCTGCTGCAAACGAAGCATATTCAGAACAAACCAAGTTATTCCTTCTTATTTAACCAGCGCTTCTTTTACTCAGCCGATATGCGATTTGACGGCGGACTGCTGCAGGAGCTCGTCGAGCAGGGCATTAGCACGATCTTTCACGACTGCCAGCTCGAAGCGCCGGGAGTCGTTCATGCCAGTTTAGATGAGCTTCTAACGCTTCCTGAGTCTGTTCAGAGGAAAACATGGCTTATGCATTACGGAGATGCAATCGAGGATTACGAAGGCCGGACAGGTCATATGCGCATCGTTAGGCCGCATGAGCGTTACGAGGTTTAAAGAACGCAAAGAAAGGCGCTCCTTAGGTCGAGGGCGCCTTTCCGTAATAATGGACTAAACTAATCTCAGGCTAAAGATCTGTTCTAAAAGATAGGAAGGTTATCCAGGTTATTCGACGGATCGCCGTCTGCATCGCCGCGGATATAAACCTCCCCGTCTCTGCCCTTAAAGGTATTAACGCCTGCAATATGGCCGGCCTGCACCTCTTGCAGTGCAGTCGCGTAATCAAGAACGCGGCCGTTACTTGTTTTGAATGCGGTCAAATCGCCGTCTCCGTTTTTTTGCACCGCCACGAATTGCTCTCTCGTGTCTTGCCCGCCAGTAAGATCGTTCATTTCATTCGCTCCTCTCAAGCAACAAGATTATTTAGCCAACATTTATATTGCCCAAAGCACTACAATTTCTATACCGATGCGACAAAAAAATCCGGCATATTCGCAATGGTGGGTTGCGAAAGCCGGATCTTTCTAGCTTTTTTTTATAATTGAAATCAGCGGGGGAGCTGCCTCCCCCATACGAATTGCTCATCATACGACAGCGTATCATACCTCACTAATCTCGCAACAGCACCGATAACAACCCCAATGATCCCAAACATTCCTAATAGCCAAATGGCCAAAAAGGCATATTGTGCAGCCATCAGAAACCGCCTCCTGAGCGCTTTCTATATAGGTATGCAGCCGCCCTTTTGATTAGTATCTGTTTTCAAGATGTATATCCATAACCGTACAGATCATACTATAAAACGGTCATTGAATTACCATTCTGAGGCCTAACCCAATGGAATTGGAGGAACAAACATGCTCGAAAGTCTAGAAATCGACTATAACTGCGCCAATGCATCAACCGATTTACCAAGCCTATTGCAGGAATTAGAACAACTGGAGCAGACCGCACAAGCAGGCCAATCCGACGAGCAGAAGCAGCAGCAGTTAAATCGGGTTCGAAACCAAATTCATTTTATCCGAAATAAATGCGACATTCCTCACGAATCGTAGCTTGCGATAATGTAGCTAGGGACGTGGGCCAAAACATCGATATCCGCATGTAACACGCGAACCCCAAGATCAACAGCTCTTGGGGTTCGTTTGTTGACTATGATTGTTTCAAACTAATCGGATTTGTTAGACGATGCCTTGCATTTAGAATCCATAAAATTCGATAGCGTTGCTATCATCCTTCAGAGCAGCAAACATAAACCGGAGTCCATCCGTTACCCACTCTTCTTCCACTTCCGGCTGCGTAAAGTCAAGCTTCTCAATCGCGCTGTCCCAAATTTCAATGGCGTCTTCCCTGCCGGATTCATTGATAAATGAAATTTTGAATATCATCGGATCTTTTTCATCATCATAAAACTCCGCAGCTTCAAATCCTGTAAAACGTTGAACGACTAATTTATAGTCCGTATCATTCTGCAAGTGGATCAGACCCTGCTTTCCAATTAATTTCATAACTTCTACTGCAAAATGGTTATGGATCTCATTGTTATACATCATTTTCCCAGCTCCTGTCTATAAAAAACCTACCCAAACTCACAATCATACCATATATCATTGAGGCGATCAATTATGTCCAAGTAACAAATGATTCTAAACAAACGGAATTTGCGGTCCAGCATTCAGGATGTCTTCGTTCACATCTGTAAATTGTTCAAAGTTCCGTATGAAACGTCCCGAAAGTTCCCGTGCCGCTTCTTCATATACCTCTTTATCCTGCCATGTATTTCGAGGGTATAGAACTTCGCTTGGCACATCCTTCACAAAATCAGGGATTTGGAGCCCAAAAATCGGATCGGCCGAAAAATTTGCCTGCTCTATCGTTCCGTTCAAGGCAGCCGTTACCATAGCCCGAGTATAGGATAAATTCATTCGCTTTCCTACCCCGAACGGACCGCCGGTCCAACCCGTATTCACTAGATAGACCTTCACTTCATGTTCCTCAATCTTTTCACCTAACATCCGTGCGTAAAACGTTGGTTGAAGCGGAAGAAACGGCGCTCCGAAACATGCGGAGAATGTCGCCTCGGGTTCTATCACCCCGCGTTCCGTTCCCGCCAATTTCGACGTATACCCCGACAAGAAGTGATACATGGCTTGTTCTTTTGTCAATTTAGATATGGGAGGCAGCACGCCGAAAGCATCTGCTGTTAAAAAAATCACGACTTGCGGATGTCCAGCCACACCAGGAATGACCGCATTCGGTATATTACTGACCGGATACGCTGCACGCGTATTTTCAGTCAGAGACTTATTATTATAATCAGCAAGATGGGTTATAGGATCAAGAACAACATTCTCCAGGACAGCTCCGAATTGAATAGCATTCCAAATTTGTGGTTCCTTGTCTACGGAAAGGTCTATACATTTTGCATAGCAGCCGCCTTCAAAATTAAAAACTCCCTGATCCGACCATCCATGTTCATCGTCCCCTATCAATTGCCGGTTATTATCGGCTGAGAGTGTGGTTTTTCCAGTGCCCGAAAGACCAAAAAAGAGCGCTACATCACCTTTATCCCCAACATTCGCTGAGCAGTGCATCGGAAAAACGTTTTTAAACGGCAAGAGGAAATTAAGTACAGTAAATATCGATTTTTTCATCTCTCCGGCGTATTCTGTGCCACCGATCAAGATTAGTTTTCTTTCGAAAGAGACAACAACAAACGTTTCAGAATTCGTCCCGTCCTCGATCGGATCCGCCTTTAAACCTGGTACCGTAATAACGGTAAACTCCGGAAGATGAGAAACAAGTTCTTCTTGCGTCGGACGAATAAATAATTGGTGAACGAACAGATTATGCCAAGCATATTCGTTAATTATTCGGATAGGAAGACGGTAATTTCCGTCTGCTCCTGCATATCCGTCAAATACATACAATTCACGATCATGCATGTAATTCAACACTTTATCATAAATTTTTTCAAATTGAGCTGGAGATATGGGCTGGTTCACCTTCCCCCAGGCGATATGATGATCAACAAGGGATTCTTTAACAACAAACTTATCTTTTGGTGAACGTCCTGTAAATTTCCCCGTAGTCACTTGAAACGCTCCTGTTGAAGTAATTGTTCCTTCCTTGCGCATCAAAGCCGCTTCAACCAAATTCGGGACAGCTAGATTATAATGAACCTTGTTTACACATGATCGAACCCATTCTACAGAGCCAACGAAGTTTGCCATTTTTGCCCCATCCTTTCGCTTACGGTTTGAGCCAGCTCAATAACTCTGCTAGCGTATGCCCATTCGTTATCATACCAAGCAAGTACTTTGATTTGATTTCCCATGACCATGATAGAAAGGGAATCAACAACAGCTGATTTATCGCACCCTATAAAATCCGAAGATACTAAAGGTTCTTTTGTAAATCCGACATAATGGGATAATGACCCGTTTGCTGCCGTTATAAATGCCGATTTAACCTCTTCCAAAGAAACTTCACGTTTAACTTGAACGGTGAGATCAACTAATGAAACGTCTTGGACCGGTACACGGATAGAAATGCCTTCAATAATGGAAGCAAGATGAGGAAGGACATCCGCAAGCGCCTTCCCTACGCCTGTTGTAGTCGGAATAATGGATTGCGTGCAAGCGCGGGCTCTCCGCAAATCTTTATGCGGATTATCCAAATGATTTTGGTCTGAAGTAAAGGAGTGAACGGTTGTCATCCAACCATTCTTAACTTGAAAAGAATCATCCAAAATACTTAGCAAAGGTGCAACGCAGTTTGTTGTACAGGAAGCCGCTGAAAGGATAGAATGCTGCGACAAATCAAGCAAATGGTCATTGACTCCCATGACCACAGTAAGATCCATTTGCGTTCCAGGCGCTGTGACGATTACGGTGGATGCCCCGGTTTTCAAATGTTTCTGTGCACCTTGCCGATGATTAAACTGGCCCGTAGCATCAATCACAACGTCTACGTCCATCTGACTCCATCCAATGTTTTCAGGTTCACGTTGATAAGTTACCTGCACAGGATGACCATTAATAACGAGCATTCCATCCTTTACAGTGATAGCAGCATCCCATGTTCCATGCACCGTATCATACTTTAGCAAATGAGCTACCGTTTCAGCAGGATAGACGGAATTAATCGCTTTCAATTCGATTTGACCCGTACCGCCAGATAAAATCTTTCTAACCAGCAATCTACCAATTCTCCCCATACCACTAATTCCTAGTCCTGCAGTCATTGTGTTCTCCTTTCAAAATAAAAGATAATTTTTTCCTTTATTAATGTATAACATATTGCTATTTAATCCACAATATATAATTTATATGATGTTCTATTTTGTTCATATTGTTCATAAATGACATTCTAATTGTTCTCTAAATGTTCACAACTCCTATAATCAAAGCCGTTACCAGCATAACTAGCGTTGAGCCGATCGCCCATTTGAGCGTAAACCGCTGATGATCGCCAAAATTAACTCCGGCCAATCCGATAGTACGTAGATGATTCATGAATCGCCCCTTCCTTTGAAAGCGATTTCATTTTTAAATAGTTTAGATAGTTTAGAGGAGCGGTTTTTCCGCCAAACCAAAACCCGTCATCGCTGGATGACGGGTCTTAGAAGTTGGAATGAGTACATTTTACATAGTGGTGTATACGTTGTGTTTGTGGATGACGCCCTACTTCAAAGTGATATTGAACAGAGGTTACAAAGCGTGTCCTATAAAGATTTAGGTCCGTACGAAAGCAATGGGAAGAGTGTTTAACTTCAGGAAAACTTTTATTGAATATGGCGTCTTCTCGGATAACAGAAATTGAAGCTTACGATGAAATCATCCACCCAGAAATACAGAATACAGCAACGGTATCTTCTTATATGTCCGGTATCAGGATGTCTGAATGAACGGGTAACACAACGAATAAAGCCGTGATACTGGTCAAATGTCGATTCACCGAATGAAGTGCGCAAAAATCTCCGATTGCATCGAGAGCAGGCATTTCTCCAATCCCTTGCAAAATCGCTGTCCGTATCGAGACGATCATATAAATTATTGATAGCTGATGCCAAGTCATTCAATTGTTTTATGGCGGGGAGACCTTTCTTTACCTTTTTCTTCGTTCTTTTATTAAAGATTGAAATTTGACGTAATGGCATTGATAACCACTCCTTTTGTTTAAGATATTAGCATTATATTATCGTGAAATAGAAAAGGAATGGATGTTTTATTCAGGTGATGAGTGGAAAATCAAGCAATAAAAATCTGTTAACGGATGGCGGTTGTTCAGATAAACACGTTTAATAAAATGTCGATTCATCGCCATGCGAATGGTTAATGCCGACCTAGTACGCAAAAGGAAACCGCAAAGAATTTTGGCAATATGCTTTTTGGTGACAACGAATAAGTTGAATAGGAAAAGACCGCATCAACATTGAACATTGATACGGTCTATTTTTATGCTTATTTTTTAACTGTAGCTTGACCAAAAATACATTCTTGACCAATTCTTGACCACGAAGGCTAGTTGGGCTATTTATCAAGCCTGTAAAATTCCCCAGACAAGCGAAAAACCCTTGCTGTGCAAGGGTTTTTCTGTATGATCTGAACAGGGTTCGAACCTGTGACCCCTACCCTGTCAAGATAGTGCTCTCCCAGCTGAGCTACCAGATCATGTTAGCGACAATTAATAATATATCAGCAATTGAAGTCGTCGTCAACATTAGATTCTCATTTTTTTATTTTTTTGATGAAGTTTTAGTTCTTCGTTTTCCTTACCTGTTAGTTGGGCCATAATAAATTCATCCAAATTGCAACAATTTGTCTTCAGCATGCGTCAAGTAAGTGCTGCAGCAAATTAAAAGAGAGGTGAGTTTATGAAGAAAAGATCCATACTAATAATGACACTGGTTGCGATGATGCTTTTCACGCTAGGACAATCCGTCTTTGCATTTAACGACGTTAAAAACGATGCGAACGAACAAAAGATTGCCGAGCTAAAGAAGCAAGGAATAATACAGGGAAACCCTAAACATGATAAGTTTAACCCAAAGGGCAAGCTGACCTACGCGGAAGGCGTATCTATGATTGTGAAAGGTCTGGACCTTAATATTGACCATATGCGCTTTATTAAAGAACCGAAAGCGAGCGATTCATTTCCTAATCTTAAGGATGATGCCTGGTATTCCCAGGCCTTCGTAATCGCTGGCGTGTACGACCTTGAAATTCCGCATACGATCAAAGCTAATAACATAATGACACGCGAACAGTTCGCCCATCATTTGTTTAAGGCTATTCTAACGAAGGGCGATTTTGCGTTTATCAAGATTTTTATCGAATTTAAGGATCAAGCTGACGTAAATAGCGCATATAGTGACAGTATCCAGAAGCTTCTCATAAGCAAAATCGCAACGCTGGACAGCTCGAACAACTTTTATCCGAAGCAGCCGATTACGCGCAGCGTCGCTGCGGGCTGGTTATACGATTCCATTACCTTCGTGAAGGAGACGACGCCGATTCCACCGCTTCCCGAGCAACCGACCTATAAGCTTAAATTAAACGTCGCTCCTGTTAACGCTGAAGTGAACAAAGTAACCGTTAGCGCCCAAATGCCTCATCCTGGTTATGGGCTTCGTATCGCGTCGATCGTATTTGAAGGCGATCAAGCGATTATTCATGTAGAGACCGTTATGCCCGATCCCGATAAAATGTACCCGCAGGTAATTACGGACGTTCAAGTGTCCACCTATGTGGATGCCGCATTCGAGCCGCAGCTGCCCGCTTCTTCATCGTCGAGCGATTCATCCGTCGGCACAGGCATCATTGCCGAATAATACAAGAAGGCTCCTCCGCGGACCTGATCTTTACGATCAGGCTGCAGAGAAGCCTTTTTTTCTGCGTTCCCGGTCATTCGGCCGACATCGGAATGCTCCAATCAATAGGATCGCTCCCTATGCTCTCCAGGAAGGCATTCGTCCGCGAGAATGGTTTGCTCCCAAAGAATCCCTTACGGGCAGCAAACGGGCTGGGATGCGGCGAAATGATGACATGATGCTTGTCCGCATTAATGTTAGTAGCTTTTGTTTGCGCATGCTTCCCCCAGAGAATAAATACGACCGGCTGCCCCCGGTTATTCAATGCCTCGATGATTGAATCGGTAAACCGTTCCCACCCCAAGCCTTGATGCGAATTCGCATTTCCCTCCTCGACGGTAAGAACCGTGTTGAGCAGCAAAACGCCCTGTTTCGCCCATGACTCCAAGCAGCCATGATCGGGAATCCGGCAACCTATATCCTCTTCCAGCTCCTTATAAATGTTTTTCAGAGATGGCGGCACTTTAATTCCCTTCTTCACGGAGAAGCTAAGACCATGCGCTTGCCCGGGTCCATGATAAGGATCTTGGCCCAAAATGACAACCTTCGTTTGTTCATATGGTGTATAATGAAGCGCATTAAATATCTCGTCCCGTCTTGGATAAACGGTCTTCTCCGCATATTTTCGCTGTAAAAAGCTCGCTAGCTCCCTCATGTACGTCGTTGAGAGCTCAGCTTCAAGCTGGCGCGACCAATCATTGCTAAGCGATAAATTCATCATGTATATCTCCTTAATCCCGCATGGATTGACTATCCTGTATCCCCGCTTCTCTAGCTACATCATAAATCGTCGCTTTCATTCACATTCCTCGCTCACACGATTCGTTCTATACTCTATTATGCTCAGAGAGAGGTCAGATTGGCAAACATTATCGCATTAATGCCGTCGCATTTAAACTTTCGTTTTCTTTAGCAGCCACTCGTGAGCGGGATCGTTATAAAATTTCCACGTGCGGACCGGACCGGCCATAACGTTTAAATACTAAATACAATCACATCGATTTTTCAATCCTATAACAAAACGAAAAAAAGGATTCTACGGCAGCTGCCACAGAATCCTCATTCGATCTATTCATTTCGTTGAAGATGGAATCTCGCCGGCCTCGCACAGCAAAGCGGACACCGCTTTGTGCCATCCGGCCAACGAATTGTCTCTTTCAGCCTCGTCCATTTGCGGGACATATGTGCGGGAGCACCGAACGATTGCTTCGAGCTCCCGGGTCGAGCCCCAGATGCCAACCGCCAGACCGCCCAAATAAACCGAGCCCATGGCGGAAAGCTCCACGACGCCGGCCCTCACTACTTTTTTTCTCAATATATCCGATTGGAACTGCATGAGTAAAGCATTATCCGCAGCCCCTCCGTCCGCACGCAGCTCTTCAAGGGTAACGCCCGAGACGGACTGCAGCAGCTCTACCGCGTCATGAACCTGGTAGGCGATGCTTTCCACAGCAGCACGGATAATATGCGCTTTGCCCGTTCCGCGGTTCATCCCCGTAATTGCCGCCCTTGCGTCAGGCTGCCAATACGGCGCCCCAAGGCCAACGAAGGCCGGAACGAGATAGACGCCCTGATTGTCCGGTGCGCTCTCCAGCAGACGATCCATATCCTCAAAGGTTTCAAATAAGCCCAAATTGTCCCGAATCCATTTTAAGCTGTCGCCGGACGTGCGGATGACCGCTTCGAGCGCATAGGTGACAGCTTTTCCTTTTCCCCAAGCAATGGTCTGGACGAGTCCGTTACCTAAAGGGGCCGGCTTTTGTCCGACGTTCATCAGAACGGATGTGCCGGTGCCGTAGGTCGCCTTCGCCATCCCCTCTTCCAAGCACAGGTTGCCAAACAAGGCTGCCTGGGAATCGCCGATAACGCCTGAGATCGGAACAGATACCCTCAGCCAGTCTGCGGCTTCTGTATAGCCGAACACCTCGTCGGAATATTTTACTTCCGGAAGAAGCATGGACGGGACGCCGAATAAAGCGCACATCTCCTCATCCCACTCTAAAGTGTGGATATTAAACAAAGAAGTCCTGCTGGCATTCGTGTAATCGGTGGCGTGTACCTTGCCGCCCGTCAGCTTCCAGATGAGCCAGCTGTCGATCGTTCCGGCTAGAAGCCTGCCTTCAGCAAGCTTGGCGCGCACGCCCTCGACATTGTGCAGCATCCACCCCCATTTGGCAGCGGAAAAATACGGGTCGAGCATGAGTCCTGTCTTCGCGATGACAGACGCTTCTTGCCCTTCAAATATATACTCCGCGCAACGTTCAGCCGTTCGTTGGCATTGCCAGACAATCGCGTTATAAACAGGCTCTCCGTTTAGCCGATCCCACAGGACGGCCGTTTCACGTTGGTTCGTTATCGTAAGGATAGCAATTTGATCGGAGGTGATGCCGGTTTGCTTCAAAACGGCAAGCGCGGTCTTCTTCACATTTCTATAAATTTCGAGCGGATCATGCTCGACCCAGCCGGGAGCTGGATACCATTGCTTATGCTCCGCCGAGCTTCTAGCGATCACGATTCCTTTCCGGTCAACAATAAGCGCCTTTGTAGCCGAGGTGCTTTGATCGATTGCCAAAATATAGTTGTCCATCGTCTGCCGTCCTTATCTGCCCAGCATCTCCAGGGCAATCTTCTTGATGTTATCAGCGCTGATTCCGTAATGATTAAAAACTTCCGACGTCTTGCCTGCAATAGCCGGTTCATCGGGAATGCCGACAATTTTTACAGGTACCGGATGCTCCTGTACGACCACTTCCGCCACCGCCGCACCGAGCCCGCCGTGAATGCTGTGCTCTTCAACCGTAATGATTCGTCCGGTTTCGCGTGCGGCTTTAACGATCGCTTCTTTGTCAAGAGGTTTGATCGTATGCATGTTGATCACCCTGCAGGACACGCCCGCCTCTTTCAATTCAGCTTCAGCGTCAAGCGCGACCCTCACCGTTTCACCTGCGGCGATGATCGAGATATCCGATCCTTCGCGCATCGTGACCGCTTTGCCGATAATGAATTCGTAATCATCGGAGTCATATACATCCTCTACGGGGTTTCGCCCGATTCGAATATATGCGCCTCCCTCATGCTTCACAAGCGCTTCGGTCATTTTTTTCGTTTCATGCCGGTCGGCGGGCAGAACGACGGCTAGACCCGGGATAGCCCGCATAACCGCCAAATCCTGAACGGAATGATGCGACATGCCGAGTGCGCCATAGCTTACTCCTCCGCTGATTCCGATCAATTTGACGTTCGTTGCGGAATAGGCAACATCTACCTTGATCTGTTCAATACTGCGCATGCTTAGGAAGCAGGCAGGCGAAGTAACGAACGGCTTCTTGCCGCTGTGCGCCAGACCGGCAGAAATGCCGACAATGTTCTGCTCGGCAATGCCCACCTCAACGAATTGCTCCGGATACGTATCGGCGAAAGGAGCCATAGCAGCCGAACCGCGCGAATCGCTGGCGAGCACCATGATATCGCGGTCGCCCTTTGCCAGATCCAGAAGCGTATCGCAAATCACTTGCCGGTTTGGTATTTTGTTAGCCATGAATTATCGCACCTGCCCTTCCTGAATATGGCTTTCCATCAAAGCCGTAAGCTCGCTTAAAGCCATCTCCAGCTGTTCGTCACTCGGAACATGATGATGCCAGTGCGGAACGTTTTCTGCAAAAGAGACGCCTTTGCCTTTGACCGTATTCGCCATAATTAGCGTCGGTTTATTCGCAATGGACGGTACGGCATCTAACGCTTCAACTAATGATTCCATATCGTTTCCGTCTATAGAGACAACGTTCCAGCCGAACGAAGCCCACTTATCCTCCAGCGGATCAAGACCCATTACGTCTTCGGTTGAACCGCTTATTTGCAGTCGGTTGCGATCGATAATGCCGACCAAATTGTCCAGCTTATAATGTGCGCCGGCCATCGCAGCTTCCCATACCGACCCTTCAGCTTGTTCGCCGTCGCCCATCAGGCAGAAAACCCGGTAGCCGCTTGCGTCCCGCTTGGACGCCAAGGCCATGCCTACAGAAATCGCCAGACCGTGGCCAAGGGCCCCCGTATTCATCTCAATGCCTGCTACTTTGTTGTTGGGATGACCGATAAGCCTTGTTCCGAACTGGCTGAACGTCGTTAGCTCCTCTTTCGGGAAAAACCCGAGATCAGCGAGTATGCACCATAACGATTCTACGGAATGTCCTTTGCTGGCAATAAACCGGTCGCGCTTTTCCCATTTCGGGTTTTGCGGATCGATGTTCATGACCCGGTAATACAATGCGGTCAGAATGTCTGCGTTGCTTAGCGAACCGCCGGTATGACCCGTCTTCGCGCCGTGGATCATGCGAAGAAGATCCATTCGGATTTGTGCCGCTTTCGCTTTCAATGCCGCCGTTTCCATTGCTAAACTCCTCCTTGTTTATAGGCCTGCGCCGCGCAGCCAAGCTTGTATTTCTCGTTCAGTCGGATCAACGGGATCCGGTGTAAGACCCGGAATATAATGGCATGCTTCATACAAAGCGGGTATAGCATTGGCATGGATACCTACGGAGTGATGAACGTAAGGCCCTTTTACCAATTTTTCTTCCCACAGCGGCCAATCGTTCACCTCAACCCACACATAAGAACCGCGGGTATAAGGCCCTTCAATGCCGCGGGCTTTGCCGAGGAACAACTGATATTCACCATGATCGCCGTCAAAGCGTGCCAGCGTCATATCGCCGCCTTTGATTTCGCCTTCATGAGTACCTGGAGCGTGATCGTCAAACAGGAAGTGCTTGCGCAGCTTTGGGTTGTTTTCCACCGAAAGCGATACAGGGAAGTTGCCGCAGTGGAACAGCAGCTCGCCGTTCGGATTTTCAGGATGCCGGACAGTGAGATCGGCAAAAAAGGTAGGATGCTGATTCATCGTCGCCGCTTGCACCATGACAGAGGTGATGGCTCCATGAATATCCGTTTCACAGGTGACCGGGATTTGTTCATCGGTTAAGATCGCGTTCGCCAGGCATGGCATAATTCCCATTGCATCCTGCAGGGATGACCAGCATTGAATCGCGATTGCAGAGCTGCCTGTTTGAATTGCGTACTGCTTCATCGCTACTTTCAGAGCGGCGATGCGTTTAACATCTGCCTCCGTTACCTCCGACCAGTCCAGCTTTGCTTTAATATAATCGATTGCCAGTGCGAGCTCGGAGCTGTTCCCATTCTCGATTCGTTTCGAAGCTCTCTGGATATCAACTAGCGTAATCGGGTGAATTTCGATCCCGAATCGTTCCAGCAGCTCGCCTTCGTTGCACATCATGGTCCAGAAGGATGACGGACGGGGACCGATCTGCAGAATTCGCAGACTGCGGAACTGTTTAACCACATTCGCCGCCGCAATGAAGTTGGTAAATCCCCGTTCGAATACGGGATCGTCCACCCGGCTGTTCGTAACATATGTGAACGGTACGTTAAATCGGCGAAGCACTTTGCCCGTTGCGAACA
Source organism: Paenibacillus alkaliterrae (assembly GCF_021532375.1). GTDB lineage: Bacteria > Bacillota > Bacilli > Paenibacillales > Paenibacillaceae > Pristimantibacillus > Pristimantibacillus alkaliterrae. The sequence continues at coordinate 6,355 of NZ_JAKGAP010000002.1, read as the reverse complement.
ATCCGCATTGGGTATCGCGCAGCCGCATACCGTCTTCGAGCGGAGATTCATCACGCGGTCCCCATAAGAGGACTGGTTTCCCAAGCGCCTTGCCTACGCGGGCAACGGTATCCTCCGTCCCGAAGTTGCAGTGAGGAAAGAAGACCGCATCCACGTTTTCCTGTCTAAAACGATCTGCAATCAAATCAGCATTTATATTGTCGTCGTAAAGCAGACCTTCACTGTTGATACCTTCAAGATCAACGATATCGATATCCATGCCAAAGCTTTCTACCTTCTCTTTAATCAACACTTTGTACTTGAAGGCATCCTCGGCGCTAAATACAAAACGGCGCGTTGGCGCATATCCTAATTTAAATTTTTTCATCAGAATCCCTCTCCTCTATCGGTCACTTAAAAAACTTAACTAAACAAATTTCAACGAACTAAACAAACTAAACTTTTAACGTATTAGAAAGTTCCTTTGAACATAAATTTAACATTATAACGGCATGCAGTCAATGAATTTATATAAATTAGTACTTAAATTCAGTTTTTGTAACTAAATTTTTAGTAATATTGCAGTTCGCGCTTGCTTCTACACTCTTAACAATGTAAACTAAACTTACTAAACTAACATTGTACAGGAGGAGGGACTTTTACACGTGAAAATGGAGGATATCGCTAAAATTGCGGGGGTTTCAAAATCTGCCGTTTCGTTTGCTTTCAGCGGGAAGCAAGGAATCAGTCCCGAAACTCGCGAACGAATATTACAGATTGCTAAAGAAAACGGCTACACGCCAAAGTCCAGGGCAACGGTTACAGAGCAGGCGATGAAATCTCTTACCTTTCTTGCATTCGCCAACTCCGGAATCGTTTTGGAACAATATTATCAACAACCTTTTTTTCGAGAACTGATTCATTACATCGAGGAAAGATGCCGCGCCAACGGTTACTCGCTCATATTCACTTCGATCGAGATGGACAATTTCATGGAAAGCATCAAAGCCTTAGCGGAGGAAAAGCGAAGCGACGGCGTCATTCTGCTCGGAACAAACCTGAATCAATTACAAATCGCAGCTGTCGCAGTCCAGCTTACAACACCGCTTGTCGTACTCGACACTTGTTTTGAAACACTTCCGGTCGATTTTGTTGAAATAAATAATGTGATGGGAGCCTATCAGGCGGGTTCACATTTATGTGCACTCGGTCACCGAAATATCGGTTATATTGCCTCGCAAGTAAGAATTCACAATTTCGATGAAAGAAAACGCGGATTTACTACAGCATTGCGCGAAAGTAACCTTGAAGTTAACGAAGCATGTGTGTTTTCGGTTGCGCCGACCATTCTTTCATCTCAAGAAGCATTAAAAAATCAGCTAGCCGCCTATCTGGATGCAGGAAACCCCCTGCCGACGGCTTTGTTCTGCGAGTGTGACTATATCGCCATCAGCGCCGTTAAAACATTAAGCGAGCTTGGTTACCGGGTTCCAGAGGACGTATCCGTTGTCGGGTTTGATAATATATCCGAGGCGGTAATCGTTTCTCCAGAACTGACGACCGTTCATGTCGAGAAAGAGCGTATGGCACACTTAGCCGTAGATTTAATGATTCAATCTCTCGAGTCTGGCAAACTTGTAAAAACAAAAATTACCGTGGATACGCAATTTATTGAACGGCTGTCATCCCGCTCCCCCGTTAAAGCAGCTGTCAACAACGCATAAAAAAACGGTTTCTTCCTGAGTTAAGTAGGAGAAACCGTTACTCATCCTATAATAAAAAGGCACTCTGCTAGGGAGTGACTGGATAAATGAAAAAGACCCCAGCTCTCGAGAGCATCGTGTATAAATAAATGCCGTCAGGGGCTATTCCTTAAGGTTTATAACCCTTTGAAAAAGCCCCTATCTTTGCCTAACTTATTCATTGTTCCGTTCACGATAACGCAGTCTGTCACTGCATCGCATTAATCGCATGACAGCATAGCCGGTAAAGAATTGCGCTTTTATTATGGCTGCCAGTTCACATTCACTGTTGCCGTACCGGTAGTCGGCGCGGTGAATTTGTGGTTTAAGCCTCCTTCCCACGTTACGTTAGAACCGCTTTTCTTAATAAACTTAAATTCAATCGCAGCGCCAGCAGGTACGCTGACATCATAATACCAGGATGGGTATTGGTATACGACTTGGTTATACATTGATCCGATGGCTTTAGCAGGATTCCAGTTTCCAATTTCGCTGACGCTGCCCACCAGATTCACGCTTTCACCCATAGTGGTATACGCATTGTTTACGACAAAACGAACGGTTACTTGATCGCCGGTCAATATCTCATAGTTATTGTATACATTACTGTCAACCGATCCGGCAGTTCTGACCTTAACGCCGTATTTACCTGCAGAGATAGACGGAATGACTACCTTAATTTGTGTATCTTCCCAAGATGTGATGTTAGCGCCAGTGACCGCAGTAGTTCCGAAGTAAACCGTACCTTTAGTCGCGCCAAAACCGCGTCCATCTATCGTTACCGTGTTGCCTGCTTTACCCGACATTGGTCCTACATGACCGATGGCCGGAGTATTGCTTGCAGTCGTATATTGCCATACGGCAACTGCGCCTGCGCCAAGGGTAAATGTATTGACGGCTCCGCCTGTTCCAACCGTTATGCCGTTGCCGTTCAGCAAACCGCCAAGAACATCCGTATAAGTGCCGGATGGCATTGCCGTAAACAGGTTGCTGATGTTTGCGGAATTCGTTTGATCTCTGTTAATTGCGATTAAAGCGACATTGTTGCCAAATTTGCGTTCATAGATATACACGTTGTTATTGATCCATCTTTGCTGTGTCGTTCCGTAAGCGATTGCAGGATTCGATTTGCGCAGCGGAGCAAGCGTTTTAATCAGATTATATGCTGTCGTCGTTGTTGAGAAAGAAGACATTTTCGCACGGTTGTTCGGATCTCCGTTACCTGTCATGTACTGCTCTGTTCCATAATAGATGGCAGGCACACCGCGGGACGTTAATGTGAACGCCACCGCTTGCTCCAGATTACGGCCGCTTACGCCTGTTTGATGGAAGCGATCCATATCATGGTTGTCGATGAATGTCACTTGATCGTTAACTTCATTGTAATCAGCAGCTGTTCTGGAAATCATGGCGTCAAGGCCCTGCATATTATCCGAACCGTTGCGGAATACTTGGCGAACCTTTTGCCCAAATTCGAAATCGAGAAGGCTCATGCCGCTTTCGTTAGCAAAATAATGGTTGGCAGGATCCACTTCATTCTCGCTGAGGAACCATTCTCCGAACGAAAATACAGACTTGTAGTTATTAACGGTAGACATGATATTTTTCTGCCAGCCGAAAGGCATATGTTTTACCGCGTCCCAACGAATACCGTCAATACCAAGATCCAGCCACAGCTTGATCGCATCCTTGAAGTACGTGTCGATCGTGCTGTTGTTATGATTCAAGTCAGCCAAGTCGAACAAGTTTTTGTAGATGCCATTCTCAATGGTGGAAAAATCGGTTCCGCCATTATGATGGAAAATGCCATTCGGATCATTGCTGTATGCGGCCAGTTGAGTCCCGTTATCGAGCAACTTGCCGTTTTCGCCGAAAGTCGAGTCCGTTTGCGATGCAGGCGATGTATGGTTCGGCGCAAAGTCGATAATGACTTTAATGTTATGTCTGTGCGCTGCAGCAATCAGGTTCTGGAAATCGGTAAAGCTTCCGAAAGCCGCGTTCGTTCTCTTGAAATCTCGCGCCCAGTAACCATGGTAAGCAGTGTTGTTAACGCCGGAATAATTCAATATCGCTGTAATATTCTCAACCGGCTGGGAGATCCAAAGCGCCGTGATTCCCATACCCGTCAGGTAACCATCGTTAATTTTGTTGATAATGCCTTGCCAGTCTCCACCGCAGTACAGTTTAAGCTGGGTGCAGGAGCTGTCATAGGCGGCTCCCGTCGGGTTGTTCGCGCTATTGCCGTCAACAAAGCGGTCGGTAACAACCTGATAGATAACATCCGTTGAAAAGTTTTGTTTATTCGAATAATCCGTATCGGGAACAGCTCGTGCTGGAGTGATGATATTCAACGATATGACGAGCGACAACATCCATGCAGTAGACATTCTCATTATTTTTCTCATTCGTACAACCTCCCAATAAATTCATCAATTCTATAAATTTCCACTCTCAATTTCTGTGATCATCTTGCGAACTGTAAAATTTATTCGCCCCCTTTTTTTACAAACAAAAACAACCCAATTATCCACTACAGGATAACGGGGTTGTTTTTAATAGCCATATCCGGCAATTAAAAAAGCATAGCCCTTTAATTTTTTTATAACCATTACTTGACCGATCGGTTGGCCTTTTCGCGATCGTATTATAACAACTTTTAATGTAAGCGCTTAATTTAAATTATATGGACGATCTCGTCTTTTGTCAATCCACTTTCGTCACATACCAAACAATTATCGATAAACGTCGCAAGATTGTTGAGGTTATGAGAAACTTTTTTGCTTTCTGCCAACATCACATCGAGATCTCGCATGGCGGCCGTTCGATCACGGAAAATTTTACGAACGGTATTGGCAAATTGAAAGTCCAGAACGCTCATGCCGCTTTCATTGGCGAAACTGATTTGGTGCGGATCGAAATTGTAACTGTCTTTGTTTGTCCACGGCAATATTTTCACAACACTCAGGCAGGAAAGTTAGACACTCCTATATTGAGCTATCTTCATTAAATCAGTGAAGACCTGAATTCCTGATCAAGAATCGAGTATAAGAATGAGTCTTTCCATTGACCCTTAACCTTCATGTGCTCCCGTAAATGCCCTTCCCGCTTCATTCCGATTTTCTCCATTACCATTGAAGAGCCTATATTGTCAGGTCGGCAAGTGGCAAAAATCCGATGCAGTCCCAGTTCATTAAATCCGAATTTGAGTAATGCTGCCGCTGATTCTGAAGCATACCCCTGCCTCCAATAATTAGGATGAAAACAATAGCCTATTTCACCATTGGTGCCTTCTACATGAATGCCACAACCCCCGATAAGCTGTCCGCTATCCTTCAGAGTAACAGCTAGTTCCAAATCTTTCCTAGGGTTATGTCCTTGCATTTCTATGGTACGTTGAATAAATTTCTTTGTGTCATCTTCCGTATTCGGCCCCCAAATCATGTACCGAGCCACTAAAGGGTTTGAAGCATAGGTATGGACGGTTTGCCAGTCTTCTTGAATGAAGTCCCTGATGATCAGTCTGTCGGTCACGATTTTGATACACATGTCCCTTATCCCCTTCCCTTAATCAACTTTTTCATATGTACGATATCTGGCTCCAAATCAAAAACCTTATACGTTTCCTCCCAATCCAATCCAAAATCTTTTGACGATATTGCAATCATCCTCAGTAAATTCTGATTCAAATACTCCGCCATTCTTCAAAATAGTTTTCTCCGAGCCTATGTTGCCTTTATCGCAAACCAAAAGCACTATATCCAAGCCCATCTTTTTCGTTATATTTAACGCCTGGAATAACATAGCGCTCGCATACCCTTTGCGTCTATGGGAGGGACGTACACCATAACCAATATGGCCGCCGCAGTTCAGCAGCTTCTGATTCAAGCGGTGACGAATGTTTACAGCGCCTGCAAGAACATTCTCCTCATTCAACAGCCAGTAGGTAGAGTGAGGCACCCAATTAGGATTGGTTAGTTTCTCCTCGCTGTTTTCCGAATAGAGGAATTCCAAAAATTTTTCGAAATCACTCGGGTCTCTCTCAACTACCCAATGTACAATGTCTTCACCACTGCTGATCCAGTCCTTTTGAACTACCCCCACCTAAACGCCCATGCATTTTGAGGTGGGGGATTCCTGGGTAAGCCTGCCTAACAGCAGGTAGTTTGACCAGGCTAGACCCGCGGTTCCCGCGGTTGTAGCTTTGGCACTTACGCCAAGGCTTGAATGCGTAATCCTTCATGCAAAATGTTTTGGGCCGCGTTGTGGTCGCGGTCATGGCGCGTGCCGCAAACCGGACACACCCACTCTCGAATCGTCAAATCCTTGACCTCTGAGTTGCGTTCGCCACATGCCGAGCAAAGCTGACTCGACGGGAATGTTTTCCCCACCCTTACAATGCTCCGTCCGTACCACGCTGCCTTATAGGTTAGCATCGTGCAAAATCGTGACCAGCTCACTTCACCAATTGATTTGGAAAGTGGGTTATTATGCATAAGTTTTTTTACGCTTAGGTCCTCCAGCATAATCGTTTGGTTTTCACGAATCAGCTGGGTAGACCATTTTTGGAGGCAATCTGTTCGGATGTTGCTTATTCGCTCATGCAACCGTGCGATCTTGAGCCGCATTTTCTCGCA
>NZ_JAKGAP010000019.1 GCF_021532375.1 Paenibacillus alkaliterrae | reverse complement strand
TCGATCCTTCCGTCAAGGCTAATCAGTTTTGGGACATGTAACTATCCACAGTTTATTCACACAACAATACCTACCTAATATGCAATAAGTAGTCACCTACTGGGGCCATATGCTGGGGATCAACATCGAGACGGATATGCGCAAGAAGCTGTTCGACCATGTGCAGAAGCTGAGCTTCCGGTTCTTCGACAATACGAAGACGGGCCACCTCATATCCCGCCTGACCAATGACTTGTTTGAGATCGGAGAGGTTGCCCATCACGGGCCCGAGGACATGTTCATCGCGGCGATGACGCTGATCGGGGCCTTCGGCATAATGGCGTTCATTAACCTCGAGCTGGCGGTGCTTACGTTCGTGATCGTGCCGATCATTATTTGGCTGGTGCTGTTCTTCAACGGTAAAATGACAAAAGCCGTCGACCGGCTCCTCTCGGATATGGCCGATTTCAATGCGCGCGTCGAGGATACCGTCGGCGGCATCCGCGTCGTTCAAGCATTCTCGAACGAGCGCCATGAACGCAAGCTGTTCAAAGTAAACAACCTGCGTTTCCGCGATGCGAAGCTTTTCTCGTATAAGCTGATTGGTTTGAACTCTTCGATTACGTACATGCTCATGCGTCTGGTCATGGTTTTCGTGCTGATCGCGGGCACTTGGTACGTCATTAAGGGGGAGCTGGATTACGGGCAATTCGTCGCTTTCGTGCTCCTGACGAATATTTTCTTTAAGCCAATTGAGAAAATTAATGCCGTTATCGAGAGCTATCCGAAAGGGATTGCCGGCTTCAAGCGCTACGTAAAGCTGCTGGAAACGGCGCCAGATGTGGCCGATAAGCCGAATGCGGTTCATGTCGACCGCCTGCACGGCGATATTCATTACCGGAACGTCACGTTCGGCTATGAAGGCGAAGCGAAGGTGCTGCAAAATATTAACCTCTCGATTCGCGCAGGCGAGACGATTGCGTTCGTAGGACCGTCGGGCGCCGGCAAAACGACGCTGTGCAGCCTTCTGCCAAGGTTCTATGAGGTTGAGGCCGGCGGCATAACCGTCGACGGCCATGATATTCGCGGCCTGAAGCTGGAATCGCTGCGGAAGCAAATCGGGATCGTGCAGCAGGATGTGTTTCTGTTCGCGGGCACGATCCGCGAGAATATCGTTTACGGCAAGCTTGGCGCGTCGGAGGACGACATTTGGACGGCGGCAAGGCGAGCGCGGCTGGAGGAGTTCATCCGCGCTCAGCCGGATGGGCTGGAGACGGTCATCGGCGAGCGCGGCGTGAAGCTGTCCGGCGGGCAGAAGCAGCGACTCGCGATCGCGCGGATGTTCCTGAAAAATCCGCCGATCCTCATACTTGACGAAGCGACCTCGGCGCTTGATACGGAGACGGAGGCGGCGATTCAGCAGTCGCTAGCCGAGCTGTCCGTCGGCCGGACGACGCTCGTCATCGCGCATCGGTTGGCCACGATCAAAAATGCCGATCGCATCGTCGTCGTCACCGAGGACGGCATCACCGAGCAAGGCCGCCACGAGGAGCTCGTGTCGGCAGGCGGTATCTACAGCCGCTTGCACCAAGCTCAGTTCGGCAATCGGTAAAGATAAGGGCTTTCCTGGAGGTCGGAGAAGATGACCATCAGGAAAGCCCTTTTTCGTGCAAGTAACTCGTATTAGTAGGTCCGTTCATGCTCTAACTGGCCTCAAGCGGGCCTGCGCGTTGGACATAGATCTAGAAACTAGATCTAATTCCTCCAAACTAACCAATCCAGCGAAAATAGATCTAAAAATTAGATTTAATATGTGCATATCTGCCTCAACTGGCCTCTTGTGGGCCGCAGCTCCGGATATAGATCTAGAAACTAGATCTAATTCCTCCAAACTAACCAATCCTGCGAAAATAGATCTAGAAACTAGATCTAAAATCTCCGTGCATGCTCCAACTGGCCTCTTGTGGGCCGCAGCTCCGGATATAGATCTAGAAACTAGATCTAATTCCTCCAAACTAACTAATCTTGCCGAAATAGATCTAGAAAGTAGATCTAATGTGTCCGTACCTGCGTCAACTGGACTCAGAGCTAATGGGGCGTGAGAGGGTAAAGTTACTGGACAAATCCAATATAGGACGCCGTATGGGGCGTAATTGTGCGAAGTTAATGGATAAATCCAACATGGAGCGTCGGATGGTGCCAGCGAGAGCGGAGTTACTGGTTAAATCCAGCATAGCCAAATATTTCACACCATAAATAATATACCCCCTAAAGTTCATCGAAATAACCAAAGGGTTATTCCGTTGTCTACTTTAAGGGGCGCATCTTGGAGATAAGTTAAGCTTGCTCTAAACGCAGTTTAGCTGCCGCCAGCCGAGTCCTTCACGGGATCGAGCTCAGGCTCAGCCTCAGCCTCAGCCTTGCGGGGCTTTTTCGCTTTTTCCCATCTGAAAATTTTATTCAAGCCCTTGTAAACCAGCTTCGATTCCTTCGTCAGGAGCGGGCCTGAAATCGCGAGAATGAGCACGTACAAAGCTGCGAATGGCTGCAGCAGCTCAAGCAGGCCGCCGGCTTTGCCGAGGTTCGCCATGATGATGGAGAACTCGCCGCGCGACACGATAGTGAGTCCGATATTGGTAGATGCCTTAGGCGATAGGCCTGCGCTCCTGCCCGCAAGCATGCCTGCGAGGAAGTTGCCGAACAGCGTGATCGCAACGGCCCCCAGCGACAGCCATACCGCGCCGCCAAGCGCGAACGGATCGATCGTAAGACCGAAGCTGAAGAAGAACAAGGCACCGAAGAAATCGCGGAATGGCAGAATAAGATGCTCAATTCGCTTCATGTGCACCGTCTCCGCAAGCACGAGACCTACTAACAGAGCGCCGATTGCTTCCGCAACGTGAATCGTTTCGGAAAAACCCGCCACCAGGAACAGGACGCCGAATACGAGCAGAAGGAACAGCTCATTTGAGCGGATATCAAAAATTTTATTAAGGAGAGGCGCAGCCTTCCGTCCAATAATGAGAAAGAGAAGCATGAATCCTAATGCATACGAAGCGGACAGCAGCACGCCGCCTAAGGAGGACGAGTCGCTGAGCACCAGTCCGGAGAGGACGGAGATATATACCGCTAAGAAAATATCCTCGAACATGATGATCCCAAGGATCATCTCGGTCTCCGGATTGGCCGTACGTTTCAGATCGACGAGCACCTTCGCCACGATGGCGCTCGAAGATATCGTCGTAATACCGGCAATAACCATCGTCTCCGCGACAGGGAAATCGTTGATCCAGCCGAAGAACAAGCCTAAAGTAAAGTTGATAAGAATATAAATGGTTCCGCCAACCGCGATAGAGCGGCCCGATTTCATTAACCGGCCTACAGAAAACTCCAGACCTAAATAGAACAGCAGGAAAAGCACGCCCAGCCGTCCCATAAATGCAATGAGCTCTGCACTGTGAATAAACCTGAAGTCCAGTATGCCAACGTGCGGCGCATGCGGACCTACGGCCATGCCGATTAAAATGTAAAACGGGATGACGGAAAACCGAATTTTTGAAGCTAATAGCCCGACTAAGGCGATGAGTATAACGGCAAGTCCGATTTCCAGCACCATGTGATCCATAATTAACGGCTCCCATTTTGCAGCATGAGCTTCAGAAGCTTCAATTGCTGCCGTTCCCCTGCAACGATAAGGGTGGTGTCTGCTTTAAAAATATAGTCGGGGCCGGGATTGATATGCTTAGCGTCTTTCTCTACAGCGGCAATAATGGTTGCGCCGGTCGTCTGGCGAATGTCCGCCTGACCGATTGTTCTGCCGATGCAGGCTGCGTTAGGCTCGATTTTGTACCATTCAATGGTCAAGTCATCAAGGGCGACTTCAATGGTATCAAGCGCCTTCGGCTTGTAGGTCATACCGCCGACGATGGCGGCAATTTGCCTAGCCTCTTCATCCTCAAGCGTAACCATGGAAATGCTATCGTCTGGATCCTCATAGTCAAAATGGTACATTTCGCGGCGTCCGTCATCATGAATGATAATGACAAACTTGTCACCGCTTCTCGTCATGATTTGGTATTTGCGGCCGATGCCGGGCAAATCGGATTCTCTAATATTCAATGTGTCAGCCTCCTCATTTGTTGTTAGTATACGAACGAAATGAGAATTTTAGCCAACGAACAGAGAGGTATATTTGATCGGAAACAAAAATAAATTACGCAAACTCTGGGGTATGGAGGTGCTTAACGCGGAACGAAGGGTGATGGATAACGAGTAGATAAGTTTACGCGCGTGCGCGATGGCGCCCGGCAGGACGTTTATCGGCGGCAAAAAGTGCTTTTTATTCGCATTTTGCCTGTCGACCGTCACGTATGCCGTTCTGGCTACAGCGTTAATCCGGCTGGTGCCGGCCGTAAGCTCGAAGAAATTACTGGCTTGGTAGGCGAACAGAGCTGCAAACAGCAAAGGAACGATAACAAGTAAATTCATTAATTGATTGCTGCAAAAACGACCGCGAACGTACAAGCTATGGTTCATCTGCTCACCTCCAAAATAGTAGTTAATATAAGTATAGCTTATAATTTCGAAATTACAAAGCACATACCCCAACGCTGCTGAATTGACGATCTCCGCCTGGCGTTATAGAATGGGGGGATGTTTTTTGAATAATGAAACGTGTATAAGAGAGAAAGAAGGTTGAACTGGATGGGAGTTCTACAGAAACAGCTGTCGCCCCTCGTGCGGTCGCTTGATTTGAAGCCGCATGTCGAAGGCGGATGGTACAAAGAGATTTGGAAGGCCGGCTTCACCATTCCGCAGGAAGTGCTCGGGGCTCCTTATTCGGGACCGAGATTCGCGGCATCTTCGATTTATTTCCTGCTGCATCCTGACGAATTTTCCGATTGGCATACCGTTTATTCGGACGAGCTGTGGATGTGGCATTCGGGGAGTCCGCTCTTGCTGACGCTTGGCGGAACCGGTTCCGATCCGAGGACAAGACAAGAAATCATTGTTGGGCCTGACGTGGAGGCGGGACATCAGCCTCAAGCGTTGGTGCCGGCGAACGAATGGCAAATGGCGCGGCCGCTTGGCGACGAGCCTGTTCTCGTATCGTGCGTCGTAGCACCGGGCTTTCACTACGATGATTTCAAGCTCATTAAACGTTAGTCAAAGTAATTCCTGTATCCCAAATACCTCATTTTACTCAAATCGCCATCATACGGGTGAAAAGGGTGAAATAGATATTTGAAACAGCTCAATGAACGGCCTGTCGCCTGCCGGATTATCAACGTGTTACGGACATGAGAGACACTAATTCAAAGAAAACCACTGTTATCGAAATCTAACGGACGTGAGGAACGTTATTTCCAATAAATCAAAGGGAATATGGCAAAAATCGGTCCCATAAGGCTTCTCATGTCCGTTAGATTTTTCAAATACCTCATTTTGGGATGATAACGCCTCTGATGTCCGTTAAACCGTTAGCCTACGGAGCAAAACGCGGGCTAGCTGCTCGTTCCGTAAGAACACTGTTTCCGGAAGTCTGGTTATGACTAGAAAAGCTAGGACGTCATGCCCTCAAGCAAATATTAAGATAGCAGCTTACGATACGCCATATAAAAAGGGGCTTACCCTAAGTCATTAATCATGACTTTTGGGTCAGCCCCTATATTACTTGTCTATGTCTATAGCACCGATTTTATTTTCCCTTGCCTAGCGATGCAATAAATAAAGCCGTTAGCTTTGGATCCCACTGCGTACCCTTGCCCTCCTCCAGAATGGCGAGCGCACGTTCATACGTCATGCCCTTCCGATAGGGACGATCGGAGGTCATTGCATCGAACGCATCCGCAATTGCGATAGCGCGTCCGATTAACGGAATGTTTTCGCCCGCGAGTCCGTCCGGATACCCTTTGCCGTCATAGCGCTCATGATGCGAGCGTACGCCCGGCAGAAGCTCGGCCATCGCATCGGCAGGCTCGATTTGCTTTAAAATATTTTCGCCCAGCACGGGATGCAGCTTGATTTGATCAAATTCTTCATCGGTTAATCGGCCTTCCTTGAGAAGCACCGCATCTCGCACGCCAATTTTGCCGATGTCATGCAGAAGCGCCGTTTTGTGCAGCAGCTCGAGCCGGCTTTCGGACCATCCGCCCATGCGGCCGATTTGCAGGGAGTAGCCGGCTACACGGGTTGAGTGACCGGCGGTATACGTATCGCGGGCATCGAGCGCGGCCGCCAAGGTCATGAAGTAGCTTTGGAGGAGCTGGTTGTTTCGCTGCTCGCGCTCCTTCAGCCCGCCCACCATATGGTTAAACCCCGCGACCAGCCTGGAAAATTCGTCAGAATAAATGTCGGCAGCGCTCGTCTCGAAGTTGCCGGCTTGCACGCTGCTCATCGCATTTTGAATCGTATGTATGGGATCCTCGATAGTTCGGGACAATAGCGTCGCGCCGAGCAGGGAAAATGAGATGCCGATGACAAGGATAATGCCTGCCCATTGCCAATAGGCGTCTGTGCTCAGCATGGGAATGTTGTCGAGCCGAATTTGCGAGGCCAAGCTGAACAACAGTAACGGCAGCGTTCCGATCAGGAAGGCGCTCAGCCGGAACTTGGTACGGATCGATACGAGAACCCGACCGCTTAGCGTAAGATCCTGCTTGTATAGCTCGATGTGCTTGTCGCGAATAAAAGTAACGACGGGCCGTATCGTCTTGGACGTTAGGAAAAATTCAATCATCGCGTGCATGCTGGCTACCATGAACGCGCAGCCAGCTGCGATCCCGATATAATAATAGGGAAGTGTTACCCATTTCAGCTTAATTAACAGATAGGCAAAAGTGACTGCTGGTATCACCAGGCCCAGAAAATGAGGGCCAAAAGTACGCCTAACCGACAAGGTCGGAAATTTGTGCGTTTGCAGATAGGCATTTTTTAGCTGGTTCGAGGCGGGATGCGGCTCTTTGAAAGCGGCTTGTATCGGCTTAAGGTGACGATAGAAGACGAAGAGCTCGCAGCTGAGCATAATAAACAAAGATACGACCAGCATACTGCCTAGCAGCAAAAGCTCATTGGACGGAATCGACAGCGTCGAGAACATAATGACGCCTCCGACGCCAAGTACGGCAACGGTCGATCCGAGGATGTAGTTGCGAAGAAGCTGGTTAAGGAAAGAGGCATATACGCGGTCGGCTGTCGGCTCGCGTTTCGCAGGTGAATGCATAGAACGGGACCTCTTTTCCACGGAATCTATATGTCTAGTACACATTACCTATAGTATAAATCGGTATTTTAGAAATGTATATTAGAGTTCGTAAATAAAGAAAGCCCGCGACCGTATGCTTTATAGCTACGGCGGCGAGCTTCATTCTATTGTTGCTGCGTACCTGTTCTTGCCCTCGCGCTTCGCTTGATAGAGCGCTTGATCGGCGAGCGTGAACAGTCCATCCTGCGTGATGGCATATTCGGGCTTCCAGGTCGCTGAGCCGAGACTGATGGTGACGTAAGGTCTGCCGGTTGATTCGGAATGGGGGATTTGCAAGCGTTGAACCGCCTCGCGAAGCTGCTCAGCAATGGTGGCCGCACGCTCCTGACTCGTTTGCGGCAAAATAATGGCAAACTCCTCGCCGCCGTAGCGGGCGACGATATCGAGCGGACGCTTCAGCGCCTTCCGCATGGCAGAGGCGATTTGCCGCAGGCATTCGTCGCCCTTCTGATGCCCGAAGGTGTCATTGAATGTCTTGAAATCGTCGATGTCGCAAAGCATGAGCGTAATAGGCATATCGTGGTGCAGCGCATCTTTCCACTCCTGGTTCCATGTTTCCTCGAAGGTGCGGCGATTCGCAATGTTCGTCAATTCATCGATATGCGAGAGCGCATGCAAAATTTGATACTGCTCCAGCATCTTCAGTTCAATCTCCTTGCGAGGCGTAATGTCTCTGGAAACAGCTACCAGCGTGTGGGTCCGATCCTCCTCATGAAACACGACCCGGCTCGTCGTTTCGAACCAGCGGTATGTGCCGTCCTTCCGGCGCAGCCGATAGCTAATCGTGTTTGCGTCCATTTGATCGTAGATAAGCTCCTGATTCTCATATAATCGCTGCTTGTCATCGGGATGGCAGATGAAGGCTGGCGTTCGTCCGATCAGCTCGTCATCCCGGTAACCGAGAAGGAGGTAGCAGGCAGGAGAGACGTACGTGTAGGAGCCGTCGCGGCTATGCTTCGAGATCATGTCGCTGGAATTTTCGGCCAGCAGCCGGAAGCTCTTCTCGCTTTCCTGCAGCTTATCCGCCGTGCGCTTCCGCTCCGTTACCTCGCGGAAATGAACTGACAGCCCGAACTCGGACGGGTATACGTTCGCCTCAAACCATTGATTATATTGCGGAATAAATTGCTCATACATTCGCTGCTGCTGCGATTCCATCGCGAGCCGGAATTCGTTCTCGCTTATTGTCCCGACCAAGGAAGGAAAAACGTCCCACATGACATGGTCGATTAGCTGCGCCTCGCTGCGCCTGAACATCTTGGAGGCCGCCTTGTTCGCATAGATGAAGCGGAATTGTTTGTCGAGCGAGAAGAAGGCGTCCGAGATGCTTTCCAAAATATTCGAAATACGACGGTTAAGCTGCTTCACCTCGGATTTCGCCTTTACCTTTTCCGTTATATCCATCATTTGCGAAATGAAATGAAGCGGGACGCCCTGCTCATCGTAGACAATCGAGACAGTTAACAGCACGTTAACGAGCTTTCCCGATTTATGGACATATCTTTTCTCAAGCTGAAACGTATCTATTTCACCTTCTAGCAGCTGCTTCGTATAAAGGAGGCCTTTTTCGAGATCATCCGGATGTGTAATTTGTGCGTAGGTTTTGCAATATAGCTCTTGCTCTTCATAGCCTAACATGGCTAGAGCCGAGGGGTTAACGGCCATTATGCGGCCTTCTAATTCAACTAAGGCCATGCCGATTGGCGCGTAATGGAAAGAACTGCGGAACAGGTCCGCATCGCGGTTTGATTTCGGGATTAGGGTCAAGCTTGGCACCTCTCCTATTGTAGGAACTGGACACGGATGTATCCTATAGTACAGAATAGATCAGCCGCACCCTTTTGTCTACAAAATACAACCAATAATTACATAGAACTGACTTTTTTCAACAAAGTTCGTTAGTGAAAAATAAAAGGAAGTGCCAAAAGTCGTAGACTCTTAGGCGCTTCCCGTAGTGTTAGCCGACAAAGGACGGCACAGAACCGAGCTGCGAACAACCGCAGCTAACGGTTCGTGCGCAGCGCCAGTCGTTTACGCTTGTTATACGCTTATGGCTCCGACCGACGCTTTTACGAGCGAAATGAATTTCGGCCGTGCTTGCTCGGCTACGCGAACGACCTGCTCATGAGTCAGCGGCTCAAGCTCATCGCCGATTGCCATGTCGGTAATGCAAGTAATGCCGGCCACGCGGATTCCAGCGTAATTCGCCGCGATGACCTCCGGCGCGGTTGACATGCCGACGGCATCGGCGCCCCATCCGGCCATCATCGAGAGCTCGGCCGGCGTGCAGTAGGCAGGACCGCTGATGCTGACATAGACGCCTTGCTGCAGCTTAATGCCAAGCGCTTCTGCTTGGGCGGCGACGATGGAGCGAAGCTCGCGGTTATAAGCCTGCGACATATCCGGAAAGCGCGGCCCCAGCTCAGGAATGTTGGCTCCCATGAGCGGGTTGCTGCCTGTATGGTTAATATGGTCGGTAATCAGCATCAGATCGCCGGCAGCGAAAGAGCGGTTCATGCCGCCTGCCGCATTCGTAACGAGCAGCGTCTCTATGCCGAGCTGCTTCATCACATAGACGGGGAAGACGACCTCCTTCATGGAATAGCCTTCATAATAATGAAAGCGGCCTTTCATGACGAGCACGGTTTTGCCTTCGAGCCGGCCGATCACGAGCTCGCCGGAGTGGCCCTCTACCGTAGAGACGGGGAAGTGAGGGATTTGCCCGTAAGGAATGACGATCGGTTCGGTAACCTCGTCAGCCATAACGCCTAGGCCCGAGCCGAGAATAAGGCCGATTTGCGGCTTCGTTTGCAGCCGATCACGCAGGTAGGCAGCCGCTTCGTTTATTTTGCTAAATATATTCTCCATGGGGGATGAACCTCCTTTATAACCATCATAGCGTACGGAATGAACAAAAGTAAACAAACGGCGGTTTGGACAAGGGGGCGTTGTTGTTTCGAATAAAGCTTCGTATAATGTAACTTAATATACTAGGGAATGAAGCGGAGGAATCATTAATGAGCAGTATCAATTATACGTCTGCGGAAATAGCCGCGATGATCGATCACACGATTTTGAAGGCGGATGCAACAAAGGAAGAGATTTTGCAGGTTTGCCGGGAGGCGAAGCAGTACAAGTTCGCGACGGTTTGCGTGAATGCGGGCTGGGTTGCGACGGCAGCAGAAGAGCTGAAGGGCTCGGGAGTAGGCATTACGACGGTTGCAGGCTTTCCGTTAGGAGCGACGACAACCTCCTCGAAGGCGGCTGAAGCGAAGTTTGCAATCGCGGATGGCGCGACGGAAGTAGACATGGTACTGAATATCGGCCTGCTGAAATCGGGAGACTTGGAAGGCGTGCAGCGTGATGTCGAAGGCGTGGCCGCTGCTGTAAAGGGACAAGCGGTGCTGAAGGTCATATTGGAGACCGGACTACTGACGGACGAAGAGAAGGTAACGGCAAGCCAAATTTGCAAAAAAGCAGGCGCGGACTTCGTGAAGACGTCAACCGGCTTCGGCAAAGGAGGCGCTACTGTGGAGGATATCGCGCTCATGCGCCGCGCGGTAGGCCCTGACCTTGGCGTCAAAGCATCCGGCGGCGTTCGCGACCGCGAAACAGCCTTTCAAATGATCGCGGCCGGCGCAACCCGCATCGGCGCAAGCTCCGGCATCGCCATCGTAACCGGCGGCCAGGGTGAGGGGTACTAGTTGGGGTGTTCGAACTCTGATTGAAGGGAGTTCACCATTACATTTACTCCGATGATTTTACAGCCAAGGTTAGCGCTCGACGCTGATTGTCACGTTAGCGCGCAGCTCCTTGCCGGGTTCCAGCATAACGAGCTCCTCTTGGCGATTTAGCTCTCCGGTCATGGCCATCCATGGCTCCACGCACACGAAGGGACGATCCTGCACCGACCACAGCACCATGTATTTGAATACATCGTCATAAATCAGACGCACGCGGGCGCCTTCTGCACCCGGGAACGAAATCTCACTTTTCTTCGTATCGAGCAGGCAGACGGATTCCACGAGTCCCTCCAGATCAATGACCCCGTCGAATGGCTTCTCCTCATTGTCATTGTAGTCGACATAGCGAGTCGCATCCGACTCATAAGCGATCCGTTTACCTGAGTCAATTGCGAAATAAGGATGGAAGCCCGCGTAGAAAGGCATCGCCTCAGACTCGCCTAAATTGCGGTATTGCTGGCGTGTATGTAATTGGCCGTCCTTCAGTACGTAGGTGAACAGCAGCTCGAACTCAAAAGGGTAGGATTCCAGCGTCTGCTCATTGCTCTGCAGCCTAATCGTAATCGAAGCCTCGCCCTCCGTCCGAGTGCCGGCTGCTTCCCATACCGCGGTACGGGCGACGCCGTGATTGGCCATTTTGTACGTTTTTCCGTTCCACTCGTACGCTTGCTCCTCCAGCTGGCCGCAGATCGGGAACAATATCGGATTGCCGCCGCGGATATTGGCGGCAGGGTTCTCAAACGTGGACTTGTCCAAATAAAACAGCTCCAGCCCGTGCAGCTGGCAGCCGGTAACGATCCCGCCCCGCTCCGGACATACCAGCACGCGCGAGTTGGTGCTTTGTTCCGTTAATTCATACAAGGTATACGTATCCTGATAGCTGCGTACTTCGTAATTGCTCACTTTCGTTCCCTCCAATTGATTAAATGCAAACCATTTAAATTAATCATATCACAATCCTCGCGCAAAGCGCCCAGGTATTCAGCCTATAGGGGCGTTTTGCTCTCCCTGTCATCAGCCAGCTGTACGCCAACGGCAGCAGGTAAAATGCGCGTTTCAAAATGGTCGAATCTAGTAAATCAAATATCCGCGCCAATTCGGATTAATAGAATAGTATATAGTAGCTTCAGAGAGATACTTTTTAATTTCTGAAGCGAGCCGCCCCAAGCTCCTCCCTCCGAGCGAAAGGCGGCTTTCGCATTTTATGCGCCGAGTCATCTTTTCATGCGCGGATTGCCAAAAAAAAGGCGGAGCCCACTTAAGATCTAATCGATCAAAAGGGAGCTTCCGCCTTCTTCGCGCTTTATTCTACAGCGTTCTCGGTTGTCGCTGCGTCCTCAGGAGCCGTTGCCGGTTCCGGCGCAAGCGTGTTGGTGATCTTCGCTTTCCCGCGGATTTCAGTCATCCATGCTTCGGACAGCTCATTCGCTTCCGTAGCGACAAGCTGCGTCCGGATTTCTTCCTTCTTCTCTTCGAACGTGGGTACGACCGCTGCTTTCTCAGCCGTTTTCTTAATGATATGGAAACCGTGCTGCGATTGGACAACGCCGCTCAGCTCATTCACCTTCAGAGCGAAAGCCGCCTCTTCGAATTCAGGAACCATAGCCCCTCTGCCGAAGAATCCAAGATCGCCGCCGTTGTCCTTCGAGCCCGGATCCGTGGATTTCTCCTTGGCGATAGCTGCGAAGTCTCCGCCTTGCTTCAGCTCGGCGAGAATCGCATCCGCTTCTTCCTTCGTAGCTACGAGGATGTGGGAGGCTTGTACTTGCTCAGGCGTGCCTAGCGATTCTTTGTTTGCATCATAAAATTGCTGAATCTCTTCCGCCGTCACGTCGGTCCTAGGCTCTAAAATTCCGCGGATCGTTAAGTTGATCTTTGTATCCTTCTTCAAGCCGTCCAGCGTCATATTATATTGAGCGAGTGTGTTATTGAACTCCTCGTCCGATCCGAAATTTTTCTTGATCATGTCGATCTCGGCATCGACATCAGCATCCGTAACCTCAACGCTGGCAGCTCTTGCTTCCTGGTTGATCAACTCTTCTGTAATCATGTTCTCCAGCGTTGCCTCGCCGCCCGCAAGAACCAAAGCATCGTACAGCTTGTCTTTGCTTATGTTGACGCCATTGACGGTTGCAACGGCTTCGTTGCTGCTTCCTCCGAATGGCGGCTTGATTAGAACGATCACCAGCAAAATAGCGAGAATGGCGGAAATGGCGATCCATATTTTGCCGCTGCCTCCGCCGGGCGCCTGCTGTACCGTTTCCGGATTCGAAGAGGCTGCCGCCGCGCGGATCTCGTCATTCGAAGCCTCCGGCTGTTCTTCCGCTGCTTCCTTCTGAAGCTCTTTCTCAATCGCAGCGTCCTGTTCGGACAGCTGATTCTGCTGTTCCGCATTGTCGTACGTGTAAAGCTCTTCTTTCGCAGTCACTTTCTCTTCTGCGTCTTTTTTGGACTGCGATTCATTGTTATTCATTCCATGAACTCCCTTCGATTTTGCCGTACTTCCCATACTATAACAAAATGGAATCGAAAAAACCTTAATCTAAAATAAAAATGTGGCTGGCTTAAGGCAAATACCGCACGCATTAACTTCACTATTTATAGGAAGCGGGAGGGATGATATGATAGTGTAAAAAGATAATCCAACATTATCCTACACGATTCGCGGCAGCCGGGAAAGCTTCATCTTATCATTCCCATATTCTGACCATTTTACAACCCTTATCCGATTGAGCCGACAGGCGGTATGTTCACGATTATTTATTATGAATGAAATGTAGGAGGAAATACGCTTGCATAAAAATACGGGGGTCTTCACAAGGTTGATCGTATCGATGCTCGTCCCGCTGCTTGGCTACGCGCTGCTGCGGGAATCGGCAATCGACAAGAGCATCAATGCGCCGCAAGAGCATTTTTATATCGTTAGTCTCGTTTCCGGGCTTGCGCTTGCGCTCGCGGTCGCAGTCGGAATCGTGGCGATTCAGCTGCGCAACATCAAGATTAGCTTCCTGTCGCTGTCCTATGTGTCGCTGGCAGCGATGTTCGTCCTGCACGGCTTGTCTACCCCTGGCTTTCTCATGCATCATTCCGGCATTTCAGGCAGCGCCGCTCAGCTTAGCGTGATTCTGGCTGTCGTGTGGCTATGGTTATCCTCGGTTTCGGTCGATCAGCCGCTTATCAAGCGGTTCGCGCAATGGCAGCGGCTGCTGCTTCCGATATGGACGCTGATGCTGTTCGCATTCTGCGTATTTTTATGGTTATTCCCGGACTTCACTCATTATTTCCATTTGAAAGAATCGCCGGCAAAATGGTATTTTACGATTTTCATAGTCGGCATGAACGGATGGACGATGTACCGGTATTTGCAGACTTATTTGTCCTCCAGGTTTCCTCTGCAGCTATCCGTCGTATACAGTACGGGCTGGATGATCA
Organism: Paenibacillus alkaliterrae; assembly: GCF_021532375.1. GTDB lineage: Bacteria > Bacillota > Bacilli > Paenibacillales > Paenibacillaceae > Pristimantibacillus > Pristimantibacillus alkaliterrae. The sequence goes on along the minus strand of NZ_JAKGAP010000019.1, from coordinate 60,502 downwards.
TCGCCCAGCTCATCATCGTAAGCGGTCAACCCTGGAATGCCAGCTGGTGGCTGTATCACTTCTTACTGCTTGCCTCCGTTATTATTATGGTCGCAGGCATCATCAATCAATATGTCAGCTCCAGATCCATAACGGCATCGGTCAGGCTGATGTTCCGGGCAAATCCGAGGGATTGGATCAATACGTATATGTCCACCAGCGTCAGAGAGCTGGTCATGACGACGGAGGCCCGCGATTCGTATACGGCAGGCCACAATTACCGGGTTGCCTTGTATGCGCTGAAACTCGGGGAGGAGCTGTCGTTGTCGCCCGCGGAGCTGCGCGCCATTGCGCAGGGCGGGCTCGTCCATGATGTCGGCAAGCTGCGAATACCGGATCATATCTTGAACAAGCCGGGTAAGCTTACGCCGGAGGAGCGGCAGGTCATTGAGGTGCATCCCGTATCCGGCTACGATTTGTGCAAACGGCTGGGCTTTATGCCGGAGGAGCTGTCCGTCATTCGCTCGCATCATGAGAAATGGGACGGAAGCGGATATCCGGACCAACTGGCCGGCGAGCAAATCCCATTGCTCGCGCGCGTGACGGCCGTTGCCGACGTGTATGACGCGCTAACCTCCTCGCGGTCCTACCGCAAAGCGATGTCGCATGAGGCGGCCATGGACATTATCGTGAAGGAGAGCGGCCGGCATTTTGATCCGCGCTGCGTGGAAGCGTGGCAGAAGCTGGTCCAAGAGCAGCAGCCGTTTTTTGAGGAGACGATCCGGAGCAGTCCGCATTTGAAGCTGGAGCGCAAGCTGGCGAAATAACCGCATTTTCTTTTACGGAGACATAGCGTTACAATAGAAGCTGCAGGCTTGCTTCATTTTTTTGGAATCACGATACTAACGATCAAATGGGGGATCTCGAACATGACTTATTCAGCGTCGAACAATCGATATGAAGGCATGAAGTATAACCGTTTAGGGCGCAGCGGCTTGAAGCTGCCCGCTATTTCTCTGGGACTCTGGCATAATTTCGGCGGCGTTGACCGTCTTGAGAACGGACGGGCCATGGTTCGCCGGTCATTCGATCTAGGCATTACCCACTTTGACTTGGCCAATAACTATGGTCCGCCTCCGGGCTCAGCTGAAGAAACGTTCGGCCAAATACTGAGGCAGGATCTCGCCGCATACCGCGATGAGCTGATCATCTCGACGAAAGCGGGCTACCATATGTGGGAGGGTCCGTACGGCGAATGGGGCTCCCGAAAATATTTGATCTCCAGCCTGGACCAAAGCTTGAAGCGGATGAACCTGGATTACGTCGATATTTTCTATCACCACCGTCTGGATCCGGATACGCCTCTTGAGGAAACGATGGCCGCGCTCGATCATGTCGTGAGGCAGGGCAAAGCGCTTTATGTCGGCATTTCGAACTATAGCGCGGAGCAAACGGCTGAGGCGTCCGCCATTTTGAAGAAGCTTGGCACGCCATGTCTGATTCATCAGCCTTCCTACTCGATGCTGAACCGCTGGATCGAGAACGGGCTGCAGGATGTGCTGGAGCAGGAAGGCATCGGCTCGATCGTATTCTCGCCGCTTGCCGGGGGCATGCTGACGAACCGTTATTTGAACGGCGTCCCATCCGATTCGCGCGCGGCAGGTCCAAGCGTGTTCCTGAAGACGGATCAAATTACGGACAGCAAGCTGAACAAGATCAAGCAGCTTCATGAGCTTGCGCAGGAGCGCGGACAATCGCTTGCCCAGATGTCGCTCGCATGGGTACTCAGAGGCGGTAAAGTAACCTCGGCCTTAATCGGCGCGAGCCGGGTCGAGCAAATCGACGACAATGTCGCGGCCTTGAACCGCCTGGATTTCAGTGACGGGGAGCTTAGCCGGATCGAATCGATTCTGGCCGCTGAATAGAATATAGCTGGTAAAAAGCCAGAGCGCTTTGATGGATATATACAATAACTTCTCGCTTATGTATTACTCCTAACTTAGCGACCGGCTTATTCAAGCATAGATTCTCACAATTGCCAATTAATCTCGCGAACTGCATAAGTCATGTTAAACAAACTATGGTTCCATTATATGTATATGAATAAAATCACATAATGATGAACGAAGCCGATTTTAAATGTTGATCCGATTCATATATGAAGTGCCATCTGACTTAAAGGAGAAAGAATTGAATATCAGAAAACTAAATTCAAATGAAAACTACCCAATGGAACTGCTGTTATTAGCAGACCCTTCTCGAAAACTTGTTGAGGAATACGTTATAAGAGGGGAATGTTTTATAGCTGAAAATGACAATCAAATTATTGGAATTTACGTACTTTTACCTACAAGACCTGAAACGGTTGAATTGGTGAACATTGCGGTTGCGGAAGAGATGCATGGTAGAGGTATAGGGAAACAGTTAGTGTTGCATGCAATACAAACAGCCAGGTCGAGAGGATATAAAACAATAGAAATGGGTACAGGAAACTCAGGCATAGGACAACTAGCCCTTTATCAAAAATGCGGCTTTAGAATTGTTGGTGTTGATGTAGACTTTTTCATCAGGCATTACCCAAATGAGATTTATGAGAACGGGATACAGTGTAGGGATATGGTTCGATTATCTCAGGATTTATAGGGAAGGACTTCACTAACTGGAAACTCTAGCTCAATAATGTCATCGGCTTTCTCGATACGTGGCACTTCTTTTTTCAAGATTCCCGTTTAAAATCGATCAGTCTAAGCGAATGCCTCCGGACTTTACCCAGTTAACAAACTTCATGAGTCCCAACGCAGCGTCTTCCACCGGAAAATATTCCAGCCCTACATATCCTCTAAACCCGGTGGCCTCAATCGCTTTTAATATGTTCAAATAATAGAGCTCGCCGGTATAAGGCTCATGTCTTCCGGGAACTCCGGCCACGTGGAAATGCCCGATTTTATCGATATTTTGGGTAATGGTTGAAATGATATTCCCTTCCATTATCTGCATATGATAAATGTCGTAAAGCACTTTGACATAAGGGCTGCCGACTTCGTCAACAATCTGAAACGCCTCTTTGGAGTTGTATAAATAATAGCCTGGATGGTCGACCAGTGTATTAAGCGGTTCGATCACCAGCATAATTCCCGCCTGCTTCAGGAAAGGCACGCATGCCTTCAGCCCTTCTACAATGCTGCGGTGCTGCTCCTCCCGGGGAACGCCCGGTATTTCTTGTCCGACCTGAGAAATAATGTGGTTGCATCCCAGCATCTGAGCAACGGCAATCGTTTGCTTGACACCTTCAATATATTCCTGCCTTTTGGAAGGGTCGGTCAAACTGATGTATTTGGTCACAATCCCTGCAACCGTAAGTTGAAGCGCCTCTTTCGCAGCCTGAATCGCTTGCAGATTTTTATCCCACCAGCTCCAAAACTCAAAAGCGTTAAAACCTGCTCGTTTAATCTCTTGCATGCTTTTGACAAAATCTCTGCCTGAATACACGGCATCGATGGAAACGGAAAATTGCATCTACATCCCCTCCACTTTCTTGTAAAATGACTTCCGATCTGCTTCTACCGGAGTTGCTTCATCAAATAGTCCGCTGTGCGAATGGCCAGAGCGACGGTTGTGAGCGTAGGGTTCGCCGCACCGCTCGTCGGTATTACGCTGTTGTCCGCTACATAAAGGCCCTGCACACCGTGGACCTGACCGTACGGATCGGTTACGGAAGCGGCAGGGTCGTAACCCATCCGGCAAGTTCCCATATCATGGTATACCAGACCGGTAGCAAGCGTACAAACTGATGTTAACGTCGCTTGCGAGGCAGCCATTGCCCGCTTAATTCCTTCGCCCATCCGTCGAATCACTTCCTTGTCTTTGGCGCTGTACGAGAATTGGACTTCCAGTTCAGGAACGCCATATTCGTCCACTCTGAGCGGGTTCAGTGCAACATAATTCTCATACCGCGATTCGACTACACCGGAAGCGCCATATCCGAGATTTGCTTGCTCAAGCATAGGTTTTAATTCATACAAATAGTCAAAATAAGATGCGCCTATCTGAATTTGGTATTCATGTTCTGCCGTACGTGGAATTAATAGAGCTAGTACCCCCAGTGTCTCCGGAAAATCAGCGGTTTGAATAGTTCCAATGCCGTTCACCCTGGAATGTGTCGTTAAATAATGGCCGATCGCTCTTCCGGGAATGCCGGAATAAAGCAATATGCGCGGCGTCTCGAACGTGCTGGCTGATAAAACGACGGTTTTCCCTTTCAGGTCATACGTCTGTTTATCCCTGGTTATCACCTTCACGCCAACTGCCTTCCCGTTGTCGGCAAGCACCTTAGTCACGCGGGCTTTCACCGCCAGGTCAAAGCTCCCAAAGCTTAAAGCCCAGGCAAAAAATGCCATAGAGCTGAAAAATACATTGGAGCGAATATAGCCGTATTTGGTTGGCTGCATGTCTGCTGCTAACGGTTGGGGAACGGTTTCGGGAAATCCGTTGCTCAGCAGGCGGTTTAGGAGGATTTCTGAAAATGAAGAGTTTTTGCTGTAGTCTTGGGAAATGGTCATGATCTGCTCGGCTATCGTGTAATAGCGGTCCATCTCCGCCGAAGAAACGGGCCACTGCGCAATATCAAGCGGATGCATACGAGGAGTGACCGCATTCCAAAAAATACTTCTTCCGCCTAACCCGATATAGTTCTCGAAATAGTGCTGCGCCGACGCAGACAACGAAAGATCGCCCGTGCCGCTCGGCTTTGCTGCTGCTATAGGCTTCCAAAGCTTGGGGTTTCTCATAAAACGGTATAAGCGGTCGCCGTTTAAGGTTGGCACATTTTGCGCATTAGTCGGCAATACCAGATCGCCGGCTTCGACGATTGCGATTCGCTTGCCGCTTTTTCTCCATTGCTCGCATAATCTCCAGAGAACAGCGCCTCCTCCGGGCCCCGTACCCACAATGATTACATCATAATCCGTTTGGGCCATCTTCTCCAGCGGCGTGAGCGGAATCCACTGATCCAAATATTGTCCGGGACCGAGAGGAGCCGGAATGTCGCAGAAGGGCTCATTCGGCAGCGTGGACGAACCGGGGGGAGACGAAGGGAAACGGATCTGCATACCAGCCACGTTCAGATCGGGATATGCAATGACCGGATTCCACGAAAGCAGATCCTCGATGGCAATGTCATATTTTTGTGAAATCGTTCGCAGCGTATCCCCGTCATGGGCAAGGTAGATTCTCATCCATTCACCTATCCTTTCGACGCAAATTTTGATATAGGGATGCAGGTGTCAATTCAATTGAATATATGCTATTTGAAATATGTCCTATACCGCTTATGTATCGATCCTGCCTTGACGAGCAAAGTCGCATAATATAAAAAAATCTTCCTCGCGTCATTCTGAGGAAGATTCTCATAGCCGATATGGTTAACAAACTTCAAGATAAAGCTTTGTGCCGTCGTTATACTGAAAAATAGCCACATCGCGCACCATTTCAACGGATTTGATCCGTCTCCATTTTTTGCGGAAATCAAAGTCCAGTTCCAATTCGTACAATTTATGATGAAGCATATCTACAGCTGCGGATTGTTCGTTAAGGTAATAGACAGGGACAGAACGACTTTTGAAGGTAACGATTTTCATCATTTCCTATTACACCTCCGATCGATTTCCTTTCTAACAAATCTAGTTGAAGCAGCCGCTGGACCTCGAACAGCTATTAGCTGCTTATCGCCCAGCGGATGACCGCAAGAATGAATAGATGAAGCGGGTAAAAGCTGCGCCAAATGATTCGGGGTATCCGGATTTTGCCTGCGCTGCTCATGAAATCGGGCGTATAGACGAAGAGCATGGTTGCGAACAAGCTGAAGAGCTGAATGAACCAGCCCTTTACCATAAAACTTACCACGTTAAGCGAGAAGTGAAACAAAGTCATCCACTGTGCTGCGGCATAACGATAAATAAGAACGAGAATGACGATATACGCGCCGTAGCTGAACGGCAAGGTCTCGAGCAATAGCATGAAGCCGGCGGCGGCCAGGTAAGGGGTGACGCGCTTTTCCTTCCACTTGTCAAGAAGGACCAGCAGCAGGAGGCACATGAACAGGGAACCTGCTGTGTTCACTTCAAGCTGATGAAAGGCGAGTTGATAGGGCAGCTGGGAGAGGAGGGCGATGAAAGCCAAACGCTTTAAATAACGCTGCATGTCACTGGTGCGGAAGTAACCAAGCACGATAGCGTATGCATAGAACGGCATGGCCAGACGTCCAATGATTCTCCATACAGGGTCCTGCGGGAACCAGATAAGACCGATATGATCAATAAGCATTGTCAGCATGGCTAGAAATTGTATGGAGCTCACCTTCATTTTAGCTTGTTGCACTTAGTATACCATAAGGGGCTGACAAAATGATGAAGAGAAAGACCTCCGGGTCGCTTGGCGCGATTAGGGAGGTCTCCATGGTTCCATATGCGGCTACAGACCGGCATTCTTCTGCAGCCGGCGGGCGATTTCGATGAAATCCTCCTGCGATATTCCCGGCGCGAACTCCTCCGGCACCTCGCTCAAATCGGGCATAGGCGCCCCTTGCGGCGATCCTTGAATAACCTCAAGCTTCGCTCCTGTAAGCGGATTTTGACCATTCCAAATGAGGACAATATCCTTATAATCGTTTGGACTGAACGTATAAAGCTTGTTGCCAATCCCCATGGCTTCATACTTGCGGGCGGTCTCGAAGCTGTTGTTGCTAAGATCAGGGATTGGAATGAGCTTCTTCACGTCTACGCCCGTGGCTATTTCGAGCGCCTTGGCGTACGCGAGCACATGGACGCCGCCTCGTACAAGCAAATAGCCAATCATCGCACGCGCGGTCGGATGATCAGTCATTTCGTAGACACGCATCTTATGTGTTCGCGCTCCGCATTCCAGGAAGAAGTTATGCAGCAAATCCAGCACGAGGTTGCCGCTGCTGAATACGTTGTCGCCGGTCCAGGCCCGGCCCATCGAATCGCCGGGCATTGACGTTTGAGCGTTTGCGATGAAGAAATAGCTGTTGCGCTTATTTACGCCTTCCTTCAGCGGCGCCGAATTCGGATCGCCGGGATGGGTGCTCCCCGTAAGCACCATATTAATAGTATGGGATACGAGCTCCACATGGCCGAACTCCTCGGCCGTTATGCTGGAGACAAGATCATAAAACGGTTTAAGCTTTTTCCGCTCCCGAAAATTAAACGATTGATACATATAGTTATTTAATGTGGACATTTCCCCGTATTTTCCGCCAAGCAGCTCTTGAACTGCCGCCGCCGCATTCGCATCCGCATAAGGGGATGGCGGAAGCTCCACCTGAAGCCGATTTATTCGTTCTATCACGAGTCTGCTCACCTCTTTCCATCGACAATGCCTTTTCCATTCATATGTATGTCGGCTGTCGCAGCCGTAGACCGTCAATGTCAAAAGGGACAACCTTCTGTCGAATCGTTGCGTCTGAGGCCGCAGGGTTATATGCAATGAAATGATATCTGATGGATTTCAACGTTTGACGGGGATTAGTCGTCCATACCACACTCCTAAAGCGGCATAGAATAGAGTATGTTCAAGAGAGGGGGGAAATCAATGTCATCCAATTTAAAAATGAAAGTCCGCAGTGTTAAATCCAAAAGCAAAACGACTAGCCGCGCTCGCGTTTCTTATTCTAGCTGCAAATACAAAGACGATCATAAAAGCTGCGGTCATAAGCATAAGCAAGACCCGGCTGTCGAGGGCGTGCAGGAAGCAGGCAAGGAATTAAGCGACATTTTTAAACAGCTTAAAAATGAAAATGTTGCGGAAAAGCTAGTGAAGGCGATTCGTTGCCGCGATGCTAGAGCCGTTCAAAGTTTACTGGATTGCGATTGTCGCGTTGTGGACTTCTTCTGTACTCACGATAAGGATTGCGTCAGAATTTGCTGCGCATTCGGACGCTATAAAGATGTAACGGTAACGTTCGATATTTGCATCAAAAGAGTAGAAGATCCTTGCGGCCGCAAATACTGGTACTAATTTATTCAAGAAGGACTGTCTTAAAAGGAGCAAATTGCTGCTTTCGGGCAGTCCTTTCGTATTATTGCCGAACGATCATAAATATAGCTCGCCGGATGGGACGTTAAATGGCGCATAAGAGTGGGAATGCTAGTTTCTAGATCTAAGTTAGCAGAATGAGCTAGCTTGGCGGGAATAGATCTATTACTTAGACTAATTTTGGAGAGTGCTGTGTTTTTGAAGCCGTTTGGAGGGAGGAGCAGCGAATTAAGTCTAGTTTCTAGATCTAAATTTGCTGAATGGGCCAGCTTGGCGGGATTAGATCTATTTCCTAGACTAATTTTGGATAGTGCTGTGCATTTGACGCCGTTTGGGGGGAGGAGCGACGAATTAAGTCTAGTTTCTAGATCTAAATTTGCTGAATGGGCTAGCTTGGTGGTATTAGATCTATTTCTTAGTCTAATGGTGGAGAGTGTTGCATAAATCCAATTTAGCGAGTTGGTTGAGGTGTATTTTAGTTGGAATAGCCCCTTTTGGCCGCTCCGCGGAGCTGCGGCGCTAATTACCTTGCGCCGCGCCACACGGAGTTTTATAACATACATGGGTTAATTGATCAGTGGTATGCCATTTGGGAGCGGGCCTGGGGATTCCGGGGGCCGTCAAACGGTATCGGCGCTCAAATTACGTACAGCCGTACAGCTTCCGCAGGACGCTTACGTAATAGGAAGGGTCTCGCGGCACGAATTGGCCGGCCTTTACGACTCGCTGCGCAGGTACGGGCCGTCCGTCCGCATCGGATAGCTCAACGCCGATCGCCGCAGCCTCGGTTAGCGAGCCCTCGAACATCGCAATCAGCTCGTCAAGGTCAGCCTCATATACGCCGGCCACTTCTTCGGGCTGCAGCCGCAGCTCCGTCAACGGGGTCTCGCAAACAAGGGCGAACACGTCGCTAATCTCGCGGTCGATGAACAGGGCGCCGTTTACTTCGCCGCCAGCCTCCTCGCGAATTTGTCCGAGCGGTATAAGCTGCTCGAACTCGGCGGATACGCCAAGCTCCTCCTCGAGCTCGCGAATCGCCTCTCGCATCGTTTCGCCTGCAGCCAGGTGTCCGGCAGCGGTTATATCATAGCAGCCCGGATTCGTATCCTTGCCGGCCTGGCGCAGCTGGAACCGCACGAATCGGCGGTTCCCTTCCCGTCTGGTCAGCCAGCAATGAAAGGTGCGATGCCAGTGGCCTCTCGCATGCGTCTCGGTGCGTGTGGCCGTGCCCATGTGGCGAAGCTGCTCATCATATATGTCGAACCGCTCTTCAGCCATGAGCGGCTGCCTCGAGCTGGGACGTGCAGTGCCTGCAGCGAGTTGCCTTGACCGGCACCTTGGACAAGCAGTAAGGGCAATCCTTCTCGGTCGGCTCCGCAGGCGCCGCTTCCTTCTTCTCATTGCGGCGCAGCACATTGATGACCTTCACGAGCAGGAATATACAGAAAGCTACGATCAGAAAGTCCAGCAATACGTTAATGAAATTACCGTATGCGATGGCTGCGGCAGTTGATTTTGAATCTGTTGTCAATTCGGTTGTGTCTACAAGGTAAAACTTCAAATGCTTGAAATTTACTCCGCCCAATAGTCTTCCGATTGGCGGCATAATGATATCGTTTACGAGGGATGTAACGATTTTGCCGAATGCTCCTCCAATGATCACCCCGACTGCGAGGTCAATGACATTGCCTTTCATTGCAAATTCTTTAAACTCTTTGACGATTTTCATCTTGTCTTCTCCTATCAATTGGTTCTATTATTGCCCGTATCTGTTCGAGCCTCTTTTACTATAATAGCCGAAGTTGAGGAGAAGAGAAACTCTGGACACATTCTGACAAAAATTTGCAAAAAAACAGAGAAAATAAAAAGGATTTTAAAGGAAATTGTCGAATTTGAGTATTTGCACTGAAATTCAACGCAATGAAGGAGTATCATGAATTACCCTATCCTTTCCGGAAATCCTTATTTTTTGATCCTTTCGCTCGTTATCATGTGTTATGCCTCCTACACGATGCTTCATATGATTGAACAGCCGCAGTCTGGGGAAAGAGCCTATCACTTCAACTGGTTTATAGGCGGCGCTGCCGTGTTTGGACTGGGCCTTTGGACGATGCATGTCGTTTCTCTGTTGGCCTCCGATCATCGAATTGTAATGAATTGGAGAATGTTCCTTGTATTGATTGGCTGCAGCGTTATGATTTACGCGGCTTTGCTTGTTTGGAAGAAAGAGGCGCTTTCGAGCGGAAGATACCTGTACAGCACGGTCCTGATGGCGTTTGGAGCTACGATGCTCCATTACATGTCGATGCTGTCGGATTCCTTTAAGCTGCTGCATATGAACTGGCTTCTATACGGCATTTCCTACTCGGTCAGCTTCGCAGGGGCGTATGTCACCTTCTATTGGCTGGAGCGGAAAAAGGCTAAATATTTGCTGAAAAGCAGCTTAGCGCTCGGATTTTCTAACATGCTGATGCATCAGTTGGGGATACATGCGCTGGATATTGAATATAAGGATCTTTTCACGGCAGACCTTATGAATAACTATTTGCTGCTGTTTGCCTTCTTGCTTGGCGTGTCCGCCTTGATCATCCTCAGCTTTAGCCTCACGACGTGGCTCGCGGCCAATAAATACCGCCAGATCAATGAAAGATATAAGCTTCTTGTAGAAAACTCCATGGATATGATCGTTTTAATCAGCGACAGAAAGTGGGAGTATATGAACCGTGCCGGTTTGCGCATGTTCGAGGTGCAGAGCGATAAGGAGATCATCGGCACCTGCATTTATGAGCTAATGGACGAGAAGTATCATCAGATAATGGAAGACTGGCTCAAGGAAGGGCATGCGGACGAGTTTATGCCTGCGAAGCCGATGGAGCTGCAGTGGCGGTCCGTGAAGGGAACGCTGCTGCATACCGAAATGATAAGAGCCAGCACCGCCTTCTCGGGCAAACAAATTGAGCAGGTTATCATTCGCGATATCTCTGAACGCAAGAAAAATGAGGAGCTGCTTATTAATTCAGAGAAGCTGTACATTGCCGGGCAATTGGCTGCCGGTATCGCGCATGAAGTTCGCAACCCGCTCACATCCTTGAAAGGCTTCCTGCAGCTGATGAGCTCAGGACGGGGAAACAGCCAGCATTTTTATGATATTATGAAATCGGAGCTTGTTCGCATTGAATCGATCGTAAGCGAGCTGCTTATGCTCTCCAAGCCGCAGGTCTATGATTTCGCGCCGAAGGACGCGTGCCGCATTATGGCGGATACGGTCACCCTGCTAAATACGCAGGCAATCCTGCATAACGTCATCATTGAATTTCACGCCGATTATCGGCCGCTGTGGGTCATGGGCGTGGAAAATCAATTAAAGCAGGTATTCATAAATCTGATCAAAAATGCAATTGAAGCGATGCAAAGCGGGGGCGTTGTCGCCATCTATATGTCGCAGGACGAAGCGGGAGAGGTCATCATTCGCATTCGGGATGAAGGCACCGGCCTGTCGAGAGAGCAGCTGTCCACCCTTGGACAACCGTTCTATACGACAAAAGATAAGGGAACGGGTCTCGGATTAATGGTCACCTACAAGATCGTAGATAACCATCAAGGCCGCATAACGGCCGAAAGCGAGATGGGAGTAGGAACGACCTTTATTATTCGTTTGCCGTACACCCGGCCTCAAGAATGAATGTCCGGAGGCGCTCCTGATGGAGCGTTTCTGGGCTTTTTTCTATATAATAGCTGGAGGAGGGGATTAACGTTGGCGGAACCGCTTAAGGCGATATACGACGGAACATTTATAGAACAATTCGCTGCTCTGCTAAAGACGGCGTGGAGCCCTTTCGATGAGGCGGCCTTTGCAGCCGCCGTTAGAGAAGGCGACTGGGAGCAACTGGAGCTGAAGGCTCGCATGAGAAGGATAACGGAGGCTCTCGGCGCTGCTTTGCCGCAGGCCTATGAAGATGCGCTGACGATTTTATATCGAATCGATGAGAAGTGCACCGGTCTTCCTTATTTGGTTTTTCCGGATTTTGTAGAGGTATTCGGGATGGAGTCGCGTCATTGGGAACGTTCGTTAGCGGCGCTCGAGAGATTTACGGCCTATTCGACGTCCGAATTCGCGATTAGACCGTTTATATTGGCTGACCCCGAACGGCTGGTTTTCCAAATGCTCGAATGGGCTGACCATCCGAATGAGCACGTAAGGCGGCTTGCCAGCGAAGGCATCAGGCCGCGTCTGCCTTGGGCACAGGCGCTTCCGCTCTTTAAGCGCGATCCATTGCCGATCATTCCGATATTGGACAAGCTGAAGTGCGATCCGTCCCTTTACGTTCGCAAGAGCGTGGCGAATAATATCAATGATATAGCCAAGGATCATCCCGAGCTTGTGGCCGGTTTGGCCGCTTCCTGGTTCGGCGTGAATGATAGAACCGATTGGATCGTGCGGCACGGCTGTCGTACGCTGATTAAAAAGTCGAATCCGCGGATCATGGCCTTGTTCGGGTATACGGCGCATGCGGAGCAAGGCGAGGACGTTTTGCCGCTCGTTGCCGAGGCTGCATTGAAGGTGAATCCGTCTGCCGTTCCGGTCGGCGGAGAGGCGGCCTTGCTTTATCGCGTGCAGCTGCGCGAGGGAGAACGGGTGAAGCTCCGAATCGAGTACGGGATCGATTTTGTGAAATCGGGCGGCAAAACGTCGCTTAAACGGTTTTTGCTGTCAGACCGCGAATATGCCGGCGGTGAAGTCTTTGAGGGAGTACGCGTGCATCGATTCGCCGATTTGACGACACGCAAGCATTACAGCGGCACCCACCGCCTGACGCTTTGGGTGAATGGCAGGGAGTCGGCCTCTGCGGTGCTGCAGGTGACGGAGGCCGAAGCGACATGACGATAGGCGCAAGAGTGTTAAAGACGGGGATGGCCGTCGCGTTAGCGATCTACTTAAGCGGAATATTCGGCTTTGCGTCACCGCTTATTGCCGCCGTGGCAGCCATCTTCACGATTCAGCCGTCGATCTACCGATCCTGGCAGCGCGTGGCGGATCAGGTGCAAACGAACCTGCTGGGCGCCCTCATAGCGCTCGCGGCAGTTCGTCTGTTCGGACATACGCCGATCGCCGTCGGTCTCGTCTGTATTGTCGTTATTCTCATAAGCATTCGTTTAAAAATGGAAAGCACGATCAGTCTGACGCTAGTGACCGTCGTTGCCATTATGGAAGCGAACGGGCAAGGCTGGGATGTGGCTATCGAACGGTTCTGGATGGTTCTGACCGGTATCGGCTCTTCCTTCGCGGTCAATGTGCTCGTCTTTCCGCCCCGGCCGCGCAAGCAATTCACGGTGCAGGTGCATCAGGCGTACACTCAGCTCTCTTTGCTGCTTCGGACTGCGATCTCCAATGAGATGAAGGAGCATATATTCCACCGGGAAAAGGACAAGCTGCATGGGACGCTGCGCAAGCTGGAGGAGCGCTATTTAGTGTTCGAAGAGGAACGGAAATTGTTGGCGCGAACGAAGACCAGTCATGCGCGGCAACTGCTCGTATCCAATCAAATGATCAAGACGCTGCAAAAAGGGGCGGATCTGCTTGATGTCGTGGAGGAGCATTATTTTGCATCCCCTAGCGCCGGAGAATGGGCCAAGCGCTTCGACCGGCAAATCGAGGATTTGACGAAATACCACGAGTACATTCTGCTTAAGGCCGAGGATAAAATCAAACCGCATGCGTCCATTGAGCCGGAGGAGGAGCGCGAGGATCGGCTGGTCAAGGACTTGACCGCCTACATCATGGAGGATCCCGATGAGCACAAGCGTCTAGTATTTGTCGCTTCGGGCATTTTCGAATATGCATATCACCTGCGCCGCTTGGAGAAGCTGCTCGATCAGGTGCAGCAGCGGGAGGAGCACGCGAAGCGCGAGACTGCGGGTCCGGAGGAGGAGCTGGCTTAGCGGGAGCATTTCACTACGAAAAACGTTTAAAAATCCAGTATAGCGCGCCAAAAGTAGCTTGGGAGGGTGAAGTTACTGTACAAATCCAGTATAGAACACTATACGACGCACGAAAATGGACGATAATATACAAAAGAAGAGTGGATGCTAGCGGTGAAGCTAAATGGAAGCTATAGTACAATAAACTTCTGGAACAGGCTTTTTTTATCCTCTCAGGGCTACACGAAGAAGTGTTAGATGTCCGTTACAAAAAGAGGGTCAGAATCTTGGGACAGAATGTTAAAAAAAGACTGTGCAGCAAAAAACAGCAGGCCGGAATTTCGCCGTACGGCGCTCCCGCTTGCTGTTTTTTGCCTGGGTGCTGCATGCAGCTGATCCTTGCAGTAGTCTTGCAGTAGTTGCACACTGCTGTTGTTAGCTGATGCTTTCTGCTAATATAGCTTGTCGCAATCGCTATTTCTGCTGCTAATACAATTGCAGTTGCTACACGCTTCTAGCTATTGTTTGTCGCGGGTTTTATTGCTGCCCTCGTGGCGGCGAGGGTGCTGCATATGTGCTTCCGGGTTGTCGTCGTCATCATGAGGCACCAGACGAGGATCGGTATGTCCTTTGTGATGATTGTTGAATTGGAGTTCGACAAGCTCCCATTCCGTCGATCCCAGCATCAGATCGGCCGGGAACACATCGCCGCGCTTGAGTTTTTCTTCGCGGCCCCATTCGTTTTTGTAAACGCCCTCGACCTCGACCGGCTCGCCGGACATCGGATGCATTTCATTATGATTTTGATTGCTCATCGTGTCAACCAACCTTCCTGTGCTTATAATCCGTGCTTGGGAACCGCCGCGCGATCGGCTTCTGACTGCAGCTCGCTGGCCAATTGTTTGCTGGCTTCATGACGGTCAGCTTTGGATTGCGCCTTGCTGGCCTTTTGTTGCAGAGCGGATGGAAGTTTGTCTGTCATGCGGTCATCCTCCTGAGGTTTTCATTATTAGCTTTGTCTTCACGAGAAGATCCTCAACAGTTTGCCACAAAAGGAAGAAATGTATGAGTTCGGCGGGATGACATTTGAAGGCTTATAATAATCGCAGTCCGCAGGAGGGACAGAAGGAGTCGCGCTCGGTAACCGTTTCGCCGCATGCGGGACAAGGCTCGGAGAATGGCGATACAGTCGCGGCTGCAGCAGCCGTCCCGGATTTGGCCGAATCGTCGCCTGCGGAGCCTTCGGGCTGCTGCAGCAGATGGGCGGGCGTGCCGAATAGGGTCTCGACGATTTCCTTCAGCTCCTTATACCTGTCGGAATCGTCGGAGGCAATCCGAACGAACAGGAACATGCCTCCGAGCAGCGCGCCGGCTATAGCAAGCACGATTGCGGTTGCCCCGATATCGAGCCAAGTAACTAAGGGCAGCGCTTGCTGCGCCGCCCAGTTGGATTCTGTATGATGAATCGCCATATGCATCTGCGCTTCCCAGCCCGTGTTTTCATTAAAAATCATTTGCGCCACCTCATCCATTCACCTGATAGCGAGACTCCAGCATTTTACCGCCGAACCACATGACGAGTACCGCTGTAATGGTGACGAAAATACGCCATGGCTCGTTGACAAGGTTGCCGATATCAAAGCTGATTAGTGAAATGCTGAATATCATAACGGATTTGCCGAGCAGAGTGGCCAGCAGAAACGTATGAAAGGGCACCTTGCTGAGGCCGGAGACGACGGTAATGACAACAGACGGCGTGAACGGGAAGCAGGCCAGCAGGAAAAGCGGCGTGAAGCCCTTGCGTTCCACCCAATTGAAGAACCGCTCCGACTTCGGAAATCGTCTCTCGAGCCAGCCTTTGAAGTTGCGCCCAAGCGTGCGGCTAAGCCAAAAAACGGTCACCGCTCCCGCCGACACGCCGATCCATGAGAACAAAAATCCAAAACCGAGGCCGTATATGTTAGCGTTGGCCGCAATAATAAGAATTAACGGAAGGAAGGGGAGAAAGGATTCGATCATCGGAAGCAGCAGGCCGGGAAGCGGCCCCCATTGCGAATAGCTCTCCAGCGTCCATTGAATCGATTCGAGATCCATATGTTTAATATATTCCAGCCAATTGCGCCAATCGTCCATAAATTGTACTCCGTTCTACTTGTTTGTAGCTTCTTCGCTAGCCGCGAAGGCTTGAAAGGGAAACCATAAATAAAAGGCGCCGATGAGCCCGAACAGAGCGGCGCTCGTCCAGAATACGGAGGTTTCGCCGTTCCATGCCGCGATAAAACCTCCGGCAAGGGGGCCGAACATGACTCCGATTCCTTCAAAGGTGGACAGTATGCCCCAGCCCAGACCTTCCTGTTTCGGAGGCACATAGGCTGCAAGCAGCGCATTCCAAGCGGGCTGAATCGCGGCATAGGATAAGCCAAGCACAGCGACTATAAGTAAACAATACCAGAATGCAAGGCCCCATGCCAGCATGTATAATCCGATTGCGAATGTGCAAAATCCTGCGACGAGAAACCACTTCCGGCCGCCAAGCTTGTCTGAAAGCTTGCCCATCGGAATAAGTCCTGCCGCCGCGCATATTCCGCCAACCGTAAGCAAAATGGAATATTGCGCGCCGGAAAGTCCGAGCTCCCGATCGGCGAAGCCCGGCAAAATCGGAACGAGCATGCTCGCGCCCATCGTTTGCAAAATCATCCCCGGCAGCAGAAGCTTCATCCGGCTCAGCCTTCCCTTCAGTATGGACATTTGCTCGCGAAGGGGCAAGCGGCTGGGCGTAACGGCTCTTTCCTTGCTCATGAACAGCGTCAACAGGCAGGCGATCACCGACATGGTGACAAGCAGTTGATACGTAAACGATACGTTGAAGTCGAGTAAAATATTACATACGATCGGTCCGCTGCCCAGCCCGACCATCCAAATGGTATACAGCAGGCCCATCTGGGTGGCGCGCTGCTTCTCCGATACCTTCGTCAGGCAGACAATCCAAATCGGAGACATGCCGATGCCGTAAAGGGCGGCCGCGCCGATGAACATCCAAGGCAGCTCGGCGAATTGCAGCAAATAAACACCAGCAAGCGACAGGATTAGTCCCGTTTGGACGACGATGCGGATGGAGAACCGGTCCAGCAAATAGCCAATGGCCATTTTGAGCAAGGTATCGGTTATGTAATGGGCGGAAATGGCGGCGCCGATGACATCGGGTGCAAGACCTAATGTTTTGGCGCCGTAGATCGGCAGCAGACTAACGAGCACAGCTCCCCGGACAAACTCCACAAAAAACAATATAACGGAGATTAGTTGCATCTCCGCTCCAAACCAAACCTTATGATCTGAGCGCACGGACAGGCTCCTTATCCATTTATATATTCGAGGCTCTTTCCATTATATCCAAGTTGGATAAAATATCCAAAATGATGCCGTCCGCAGCCGATTGCGAGGCTTGAAGCCGCTGCGTGGACAGTCTTCTAGATGTAAGTCGCAACGGATCGCCGATCAGCTTCAAAATTTGTTCGGTCAGCTCCAGCGGATGATTCGCTATGCTTGCTGCGCCCTTGGACGCAAGGTATAACGCGTTTTGCTTCTCTTGACCGGGAACCGGCCGGTACGTGAATATAGGCAGCTCAGCGGCAATGGCTTCGGATAGCGTAACGCCTCCAGGCTTCGTAATTAGACAGTCGGAGAGCGCCATGAGCTCATGTATTTGCTCAACGAAGCCGTAAACATGCAGGCGTGCGGCGCCTGTATGGTGCTGAAATTGTTCCGAGATGGAATCCTTCAGAAGGCGATTATGGCCGCAAACGAGTGCGACTTGTACGTTCGCGTCCTGAAGCAATCCGCCGCAGATTTGCTCCACATCAGGCATGACGCCTTGCGCGCCGGCCATGATGAGGACAACCGGCTTATCCGGCCGGAGCTTATAGCGTACGAAGAGCTCTGCGGACGGGGCGATCGCACGAAAGCCGCGTTTCAGAGGAATGCCGCTCACTTGAACGGAGCTGCCCGGAATGCCAAGCAGAGTCAGCTCCTTCTTCAAATCCTCTGTCGCTACATAATAGCGATCGATGCTCGGATGTACCCAGCGGCGGTGCAAATCAAAATCGGTAATGATGGCATAAGAAGGCGGGTGATAGCCCGTGCGCTTCTTGAGCTCGGGCAAGGCAAAGGAGGGAAACGTATGGACGACGGCATCCGGCCGCTCGGCGGCCAGAATCCGTCTTATTTTGTCTCGGCCGAAGGAGTGAAGCAGACCGCCGAATAGGGAATCATGCTTCATAGGCCTTGTGAAATCATACATCCACCCGTAAAGCGAGGGCATATGCGTGTAGCTCTTCAAATAGAAGCGGCGGGTGACTTCGTTCAGCCAAGGATGCGACTCTGCCATGAGATCGACCATAACCGTCCGATAATTGCCGCGCTCCTCCATCGCGTCGCGAATGGCGCGGGCAACCTGCAGGTGCCCCTCTCCGTAAGATGCGTATAAAATTAACAATTTCGGCTGCTGTTTGTTTTCGAAACGTATCATGGGTACACCTCCTGCCGATAGTGTAAAGGATATTTGTTATGCGATTGTGAACGCAGTTTGGTTAGTTTGTGTAAATTTTGTATAATGAAAGAGCAATCCATCCTATTTCAAATTTGAAGGAGCGATGATTAAGATGCAGTACACGAAATTAGGCAAATCAGGTTTGCGGGTCAGCCGGTTATGCCTGGGTACGATGAATTTCGGCGTGGACACGGATGAGAAGGAATCCTTTCGTATTTTAGATGCGGCTTTGGATGCAGGCATTAATTTTATGGATACCGCGAACATCTACGGATGGGGCGAAAATGCAGGGCGCACGGAAGAAATTATCGGCAAATGGTTTCAGCAGGGCGACGGGCGCCGCGAGCGAACCGTTCTGGCTACCAAAGTATATGGCGACATGCACGATGAGCATGACGGTCCGAACCGCGAGGCGGGCTTGTCCGCTTACAAAATCCGCCGGCACCTGGAAGGTTCGCTGAAGCGTCTGCAAACGGATCATATTGAGCTTTATCAAATGCATCACGTCGACCGCAGCGTGAATTGGAGCGAGCTGTGGGGAGCATTCGAGACGGCCGCGGCGCAAGGGAAAATCGGCTACATAGGCTCGAGCAACTTTGCCGGCTGGGATATCGCGGTCGCGCAGGGCGAAGCGAAGGCGAGAGGCACGCTTGGTCTCGTATCCGAGCAGCACAAATATAACCTGCTCTGCCGGCTCCCCGAGCTGGAAGTGCTGCCTGCCTCAAGGGAGCTGGGCCTTGGCGTTATTCCTTGGAGCCCGCTTGACGGCGGCTTGCTCGCGGGCAATCATCGCCGCAAGGAAGGCGGACGCCGCAGCGGCGATTCGAATCGGCTCGAGCGGCACCGCAAGCAGCTTGATGCATATGCGGAATTCTGCGACGAGCTGGGCCAGCCGGAGGATCTTGTTTCGCTGGCGTGGCTGCTTTCGAACCCTGCCGTAACCGCGCCAATCATCGGCGTTCGAACGCATGATCAATTCGAACGCTCGCTTCGCGCGCTCGAAGTCGAACTGGACGAGTCCGCACTGAAGCGCATCGACGAAATATTCCCGGGCCCCGGCGGAGACGCGCCCCGCGCTTACGCCTGGTAATGCAAATCGCCCAGCCCCTCTAGAGGGGCTGGGCGATTCCTATTTTTGGCGCGCATGGTATCCGAGAATCAAATTAACAGGTTGAACAGGACGGGATCTTTGTTCAGCTCGAGAAATTGAAAGCCTTTCCTGGTCATGCGCTCGACGAGCGGACCGTAATCGGAACGGTGCTTCAACTCGATGCCGACCAGTGCGGGGCCGTTGTCTTTATTGGACTTTTTCGTATACTCGAAGCGGGTAATGTCGTCGTTTGGTCCGAGCACCTGATCGAGGAATTCCCGCAAGGCGCCCGCGCGTTGCGGGAAGCTTACCATAAAATAATGCTTGTACCCTTCGTAGATCAGCGAGCGTTCCTTAATTTCCTGCATCCGGTCGACGTCATTGTTGCCGCCGCTTACGACGCATACGACCGTTTTGCCTGCAATCCGGTCACGGTACGCATCCAGCGCGGCAATCGCCAGAGCGCCTGCGGGTTCGGCCACGATCGCATTCTCATTGTATAAATCGAGCATGGTGGTGCATACCTTGCCTTCCGGCACGGCAATCACATCATCGAGCAGCTCCTTGCACAGCTCAAACGTTAAATCGCCTACGCGCTTAACGGCTGCGCCGTCAATGAATTTGTCGATTTGGTCAAGCGGGGTCACTTCTCCTGCATCCAGCGAAACGCGAAGCGACGGGGCGCCCTCCGGCTCCACGCCGACAACCTTCGTTCGAGGGGAGACCATTTTCACATAGGAGGCAACGCCTGCGGCAAGACCGCCGCCGCCTACGGTGACGAACACGTAGTCCGGCAACGTTTCAGCGGACTCCATAAGCTCTTGCCCGACGGTTCCGTTGCCGGCAATGATTTTGCGGTCGTCGAACGGGTGAATGAAGGGCATACCGCTGCGAGCGCTCTCCGCCACCGCTTCGTCATAAGCATCGTCGAACGTATCGCCGGTAAGTATGACCTCGACTCCAGATCCGCCGAAGAAGGATACTTGTGTTACCTTTTGGCGGGGCGTCGTGCTGGGCATGTAGATTTTGCCCGGAATGCCGAGCGTTTGGCAGGAATAAGCTACGCCCTGCGCATGGTTGCCGGCGCTTGCGCATACAACCCCTTTCGCTAATGTTTCCGGGGCAAGGGAGCGCATAAGATGATAGGCGCCGCGGATTTTGAAGGAACGGACGATTTGCAGGTCCTCCCGTTTCAGCAGTACGTTACAATTGTAACGTTCGGATAATACGCGGTTATATTGGAGCGGTGTACGCGTAATGACATCCTTGAGATGCATTTGCGCCTGCACGATTTCTTCGAGGCCGATGCGTTCTGTTGGTGCGTTGCTCGTTGTCATAGGGGACCATCCTTTCTGTTTGCCCTCATCGGCATGATAGAATATTTGCTACATTATAGCACTATCATTGGGAGATGACACAGCTATTTGCTTTTTATTCTTTTTAGAGGGGGGAAGACGAATGCTCAAAGCGTTCAGAAGATTGTTAACGACATTACTTATCTTCATATTGCTGCTTGGCGGCGCCGTATGGTGGCTGCTATCCTATATAGCGCCCGACGAGCGGCTGGACATGGCTTATACCCCGATAAGCGTGAGAGACAAAGCGCTTGCCATCATCAAAAATTTAAATACGGAGCTTGTGCTCACCGAAACCGACATCAACTATGTAATCAAAGCCCGCCTTATGAGTGAATATGCAAGCGCAGGGACGAACGGAGCTGCGGTCGAGCTGAACGAGGATGTCCGCTTGGACGGAGCCGTGTTCGAGCTCGAAGAGGACAGGCTGGTCGCACGCATGAATGTCACGTATAAAGATCGTATTCCCGCGCAGCTTGATGCCGTATATGCCTTAGAATGGCAGCCGCCCAATATTGCGCTGAGGCCTCAATCTTTGGCCGTGAAGGACATCGGGCTGCCGCTTAGCTTGCTGGAGCCCATCCTCATTCCTATAGAGCTGCCGGAGCAAAATGTCGTTGCGATACGGGATGTGCAGTTCGAGCAGAACCAAATCAAAGTGCTGTTTAAGGTGGATGTGAAGCTGCCGTTTTAAACGCTGTATAAATCCAACATAGCGCGCCAATTGAGGTTCATGTGTGCGGAATTACTGTAAAAATCCAACATAGCGCACACATTGGAAAGTTTTCGAAGGGGATGGAAAAGGAGTTCGGCAGTTACCGTCTGCCGCAATGGTTTAGATTCGCGACCGGGCTTGTAGAGCTTAAGACCGGCATACTCCTCGCAGCAGGAAGCTGGCAGGACAGCTTTGCCGCCGTAACATGGATGCCATTCTGGGTTGATATATGCTTGAAACTGTTTAAGGGGGGGATTGGTTATAAACATTCAATAGCCCATGCTCCTAGTTATTCCAAAGACGTGGACCCGCAAGAAGGCGAATCTCGTTGCAGATTCGCCTTCTTGGCGTGAAATGGGAAACGCGGAGTTGAAACAATAAAGAAGAAGAATAGGAAGGATGTCGTTGACAATTTTAATGAGAATGGTTATCATATATACGAAAGTGATAATCATTATCAATTACGGGATCCGATTTTACATATGGCGGGAGGCCGGCGGTATGGGCTTGCTTTACGAGATGGTTATTAAGAAACGCAGATCGGAAATGCTTTTGCAGAAGCAGGGCAGTTGGAAGAAGGCAATAGGGAACGAAGCGCTGACGAAACGGCTGCAGCTTCCGATGGTTGAAAGACGAGTCGAGCATGTAACCAAATAAACATTATTTTGTAGGAAGGAGAAATAGAGACATGCAGACGGAAACAAGCAAGCCTTGGAATTGGCTGCTCTTTCCCTTCTCATCGGTCAAGGCTGGACCGGACTGCCTGTATGCGGCATCAGTCGGTCATGGAGTCTATCAAATCGATGCGGAGGGAAGCTGGGAGAAGCTCGGCGACGGGATGCCGGACCTGGCGAATGTGAACAGGCTGCAGCTGCAGCATGACTTGCTCCACGCTTGCACAAGCAGCGGGCTCTATGAATGGGACGGAAACGCATGGGAAAATGACGGGTTGTCGATTCCCTGCTATCAATTTCGCAAAATCGGCGGAACGAGCTATGCGGCAACGGAGTATGGGCTTTGGTCGAAAGCAGGCTCCAGGTGGGAGAAGATCGCATGCGAAGATAAACGGGTGTATGACTTCATAAACTTGCCTCAGTACCTCATCATCGCGCATGAGAGCGGCATTTCGTTATATGACCGCTTCATGGATGATTGGGCACACTTCGAGCTGAATGCGAGCGTCACGAGTCTGGCTGTATTTCGGGGGCATCTCATCGGAACGAGCGATAAGGGCGAGCTGCTTATAGGTGACAAGAAGGGGAGATTTGAACGAATACGGTTCGGTAAGCCGTTTATTTTTTCGGTGCTTGCGAAGGGGAATGATCTTTACGCATGTACGGACCGCGGCCTGTTCCAGCTCGCTTATATTCTTAATCAGATAACGCTGCTGTCGGTGAAGCTTGGCTGTCCGGTTACGGATATCGATCTGCAGGGTGACAATCTCCATATGGCAACGCTGTTTCAAGGTATTCAAACGATAAACGTATAACAAGCAGGAAGCGGAGGAATGGCAGGTGTCGAAGGTACTTGTGGTATATGCAAGCATGACGGGGAATACGGAAGAAATGGCAGAGGCCATTGCAGAGGGAGCGAAAGAAGCGGGCGCCCAGGTTGTATCGAAGGAAGCGTTCGATGCTAGCGCGGACGAGCTGAGAGGTTATGACGGCATTATTATTGGAGCGTATACGTGGGGCGACGGCGAGCTGCCGGATGAGTTTATTGATTTTTATGAAGGGATGGGCTCTCTCGATCTAAGCGGCAAGAAAGCAGCGGTATTTGGCTCCGGCGATACCTCTTATCCGATCTATTGCGGCGCGGTTGATACGATTGAAGCGAAACTCAAGGAGCTTGGAGCGGAAATTGTCGGCGAGAGCATCAAGTTCGAATATAATCCGTCCGAGCAAGAGAAAGAACAAGGCAGAAGCTTAGGGCGCCAAGTGGCGGGTCTCGAAGCGGCAGCCGGTTAATGGAACGAGAAAGGCGGCCATAATGATGGAGCAAATGCCGACGATTATCCGAATCGAGGATTATAAGCTGGAAGAGCTGCTGCGCTGTCCTATACGGTTCGCTGCAATCCATGCGGGCCGCAAACGCGAAAGCGACGTGAATTGGCGGCAAATGGTTCAATTCGCTGCAAGTCACAGCGTTAACGATTTCTATATGCTTCCGTTGGAAGCCCGCACGGAAGCAGCGATCGAGGCCGCAGTGGAGCGTTGGTGGACGAATCGCCATTACAAATTCCATTCGGATGAGCATTTTTTGCAAATGAAGCAGACGGTTAAGGAAAATTTGACGTTATTCCTGCTTGGAGGGGCATGTACCAACATGCCAATTATTTCCTTCGAGCAGCTGAGGACCTATGTGGATGAGCTTGATATGGAGCTGTCGCAAATTTTTCATACGGTAGCTGCGGATTCCGAAGGAGGCGCTGACGATTTTATCGTGCAGAAATTCGCCGTGGATGTAAATAAGGAAGCGCTTGGCTTGTTATTTCATATGACTTCCGTATTTTGCATGAGTGCCTTCGAGAAGCTTCCTTCCCGAATCGAAGTACTGTCGCTGCTGGAAGGCAAACGCATTACATTTGTTCCGAATGAAGCCTCGTTAGAGCGTTCACTCGATTATATGTATCTAATCAAAAGTCTGCTCCCCGAGGCGAACCTGTTCAAGGCAAACTATGGGCTGGACTTTAAGCCCGTGATGTAAAAAAAGAGGAAGCAGAGTTGAGCGGCAAGCTGTTTTGGCCTCAGTCAGTATCCATTAAAGGATGCGGCTGGGGCTTTGTTTTAATGTGGACAAATGAAACGGTTTTCAAGTAACATGGCAGTAGCTAGTTTAAGAGGAGAGATCAGGTTGTCAGAGGATTTATTGCTTACTTTTCGTTCGCCGCCGCTGCCTTTTTTTATAGAATCCAATCGTTTGACTTATGGTGCCGGGGAGGAGCATCCGAACCGGACGAACCTAGGCGTATTTGATTTGCTGTTCGTGAACAAGGGCTCGCTGCATGTCGCGGAGGATAACCGCAGGTGGACGTTGGAACCGGGCGATGTGCTAATCTTAAGACCGGATCGTTGGCATTATTCCACTCGCCCTTGCGAGGTGGAGACGGTGTTTGACTGGATTCATTTTCAGACGGTGGGCGCTTGGGAGGAAACGGAGGGCAATCAATGCGGCACGCTTCGCGGCGATTATTATACGTATGCGATACGTCTGCCGAAAAAAATGAAGCTAACCTATCCCGACGAGGCGAAGCTCATTTTCTCGCAGCTGCATGAAGCGGCCAAAAGCTCTTCGCACGGCGCGTTCTGGGACCGGCAGCAGCGTTTTTTGCATTTGCTGCAAATGCTCGATGAAGGCTGGCGCTCGGATGCTGCGAAAGCGGCCGTCTCGGTGGCGGAGCGTGCAGCGGCTTATTTGAAGCTCAATTATCGTTCGCCTATCAGCAATACGATGCTGAGCGATGTGCTTCAACTGCACACGAACTATATCACGCGCTGCATGACCGAGGTGTTCGATTGCACGCCGCAGCAATATTTGCTCTATTACAGGCTCGACCAGGCGAAGCTGCTGCTGATCAAAACCGACTGGACGATCGCGCGGGTAGCGGAGGAGACGGGCTTCCGGCAGACCCCGCATTTCTCGAGGCTGTTCGCGTCTCATACAGGCATGCCTCCGCTGAAGTTTCGGAAGCGGTTTACGATGTAGGGTATGATGATTTCTTGGGAACCCTGCGAAGCGCATAGAATGAATCCAAGCGATACCCACCGTTAGGCGGCCAACCTAATTACACGGTGGGTTTTCGCTTGTATAGCTTCCGTTTCATCCATCGATAGAGCCGCATGCCAACCGGACGAACAATGAAGAAAATCTTGGATGCCTTGAGGAAAATCGATCCTGAAATCAGGCAAGATGATTTGTGGAGGATGTAGAGGAATGCATGAACCGCGTTTCCAGAGCATAATATTTTTATATATATAAAGCGCTTTCAAAAAGGAGCTGGTCATATGTTCAACCCTGAAGAATGGACAAAACTATTCATGGACATTCAAGGTAAGTCTAGGGCCATCTACATCAACGAACATACGGGACTATCCAAACTGCGAGTCACCTTTACCATAGAACAGCAGAAGGCGCTGGATTGTAAAGGAGTGGACACAGGCGGTCCGTTATTGCGGAATAGCGGCGAGTAACACAGAATTTAAAATACGAACCAATGATCGAATGTATTGCGGATGGGGATTCAGTAAACGTGAATAATTTAATATCTTTTAACAAAAACTGGTTCAAACAACGTGTAAAGGGTGGTCGCGATGATTGAACGGTTTTCGTTAACGGCTGATATTGGCGATATGGTGGATATGTTTCAGGTAAAAAAGGTTATTCGGGGATATACGAATCGGTTCAACGTGGCGCCGACACAAACCGTGTCGATTGTGATGAACGATCGTTTCGATCAACGTTCGATGCAGGAGTCGAGATGGGGGCTGTTCCCTTTTTGGGCAAAAGATTCGGTGAATGCGGATCACGTCACACTGTCAGAGAAGCCCTTCTTGGAGCGAATGCTGCGTAGACAGCGGTGCATACTGCCTTGCAGCGGCTTCTTCGGGCAAAAGCAGTTCGGGAAGGAGCGCGACCCGCGTGCTATGCACATCGTCATCCCGAGCCAGCCATTATTCGGCATTGCCGGCATATACGACTGCTGGAGAAACGTGAACGGCAAGGAGGTGCGCGCCTTTACCATGCTCACGGCCGCATCGACCGGCGCGATGTCCGTTTGGCAGCCTCGGGTTCCTGTTATTTTGGACGAGGAGGGTATCGAGGATTGGCTCAACCCGCGCATAAAGGAATTCAGCGGACTGCGCAAGCATCTGGAGGCGATGGACTCCTATCTGATGCGTGCCTATCCCGTCACCAATGCGGTGCATGACGACCTGTACGAGTCGCCGGACTGCATTCGGGAAATCCGGCCGGACTTTGCTTGAGCTGGTGCGGTGGGAAGCTGTAAACCCGAAAACAGGTAAACCCGAAAACAGGTAAACCTATAAACAGGTAAACCCATAATTCTGGGTCCTCGCTCGGAGCCCAGAAACCTGGAAATTGGCTAGTCGCTGGTGGCAGTACGGGAGGGCGCTATATTGGACTTTTCCAGTAACTCTGCGACTTTGGCGTTCGGATGAGGCGCTATATTGGACATTTCCAGTAACTAAACAGGGTTTGTGAAGGTGGGAGGACCCGAGTGACGGGTTCTCCCTATTTTTATGCGCTTGCTTAGGCTGGACATTAGGAGCGAACACGCTGCAGCTCCGAGGTCAATAAAGGGACGACCTCGAACAGGTCGCCGACGATGCCGTAATCGGCGACGCCGAAAATGGGAGCGTCGGCGTCTTTGTTGATGGCGACGATGACGCGCGACTGGCTCATGCCCGCCAAGTGCTGGATGGCGCCGCTGATGCCGCAGGCGATGTAGAGCTGCGGCGTGACGACCTTGCCGGTTTGCCCGATTTGGAGGGCATAATCGCAATAGCCGGCGTCGCATGCGCCGCGGGAGGCACCGACCGCGCCGCCCAGCGCGGAGGCCAGCGCTTGCAGCGGCTCGAAGCCCGCTGCGCTGCGCACGCCCCGGCCGCCGGAAACGACGACGTCGGCTTCGGCGAGATCGAGCTGTCCGCCGGTGCGGCGCACAAGGCTGCGCACGGCGGTGTAAAGCGGCGGCACCGTGAACGGCAGAGCCGTAACGGTGCCGGTACGCTCGGCGGCGTCTTCCGGCTCCGCCGCCGGCAGGTTGTTCGGGCGCACCGTGATAACCCACGGATGGCCCGGCAGGAAGCTGCGCCGCTCGAACGCCTTGCCGGCGTAGAGCGGGCGAATGAAGCCGACGTCGCCGCCATCGTCAGATGCTTCGATGGCGGTGACGTCGGCGATGTGGCCGGCGCGGAAGGCCGCGGCCACACGGGGCGCGAGCTCGCGCCCCATAGAGGTGTGGCCGAGCAACAGCGCGTCCGGCCGCACCGCAGCCATGGCTGCGCCGAGGGCGGCGATGTACGCCTCGGGCGCAAAGGCGCGGAGGGAAGGATCGTCGGCGATATGCACGACGTCCGCGCCCCGCGCGAGCAGCGCGGCGGCTTCTTCCGCCGCGCCGCCGGAGCAGGCAAGGACGGCATGGACAGCGCCGTCCTTGCCTGCGAGCCGCCGCGCAGCGCCGAGCGCCTCCAGCGCCACGCGGCGGAGTACGCCGTCCCGGCTTTCGGCAAACACGAGAATCGTTTTGGACATCGGTGTTAGCTCCTCTCCCGTATCGTTGCAGCACACACTTGTGCCATTCTCCAACTAAACTAGCAACTTTGAACACGCTCAGGACATTCTGCCTGTAAGCTATATAAATTTACAAGCGCAGCCGCTTGTTCCGCGGACCCGCCTCACAGCAGCTTCGCCTCCGTCCGAAGCAGCTCCACAAGCGCAGCCGCTTGTTCGGCGGGCCCGCCCGCAATGCGCTTGCCGGCCGCGCGCGGCGGCGGCGGAAGCAGTTGCGTGCGAACCGTTCGCGGAGCTGCGCTATCCAGCGGTGCAGAGCCGGCACCGCCAAAAAGCTCGGAAGCCTTCACCGTGCGAAAAGGCTTCCGCTTCGCTTTCATAATGCCGGGCAGCGACGGATAACGCGGCTCGTTAAGCCCTTGCTGCGCGGTAATGAGCGCAGGCAGGGGGATCGATACCGTTTCCGTATCGCCTTCGACATCCCGTTCGACTAAAGCGTACCGTTCGGCTCTCTGCCCAGCGGCCTGCAGCGGCGTTCCCGCCGCCGGCAAGGCGTCCAGCTCGGCGGCTGACAAAATCGCTGCCTTCACCACAGCCGATGCATGCGGCAGGCCGAGGCGCTCCGCCACCTGCAGAGCTGCGCTTCCGGAGCCGCTGTCTACCGCGAATAAGCCGGCCAGCACCAGATCGGGCTTTAGCGGTTCAATGACTGCAGCGAGGGCCGACGCAATCGAATAACTGTCATCGGGCAGGGAAGAGCCGTCCAGCCGAATCGCTTCATCGGCCCCGATCGCCAGCGCAGTGCGGAGCGCCTCTTGGGAACGCTCGGGACCGCAGGTGACGACAATGACCTGTCCGCCCAGCAGTTCCCGCTGCCGAATCGCTTCCTCTAGCGCATATTCGTCGTAAGGGTTGATGACGAACTTGGCATCCCTATCGTCCACGCCCTCCGGCGTCACGATTATTTTCTCCTCGGTATCGAACGTTTGCTTGAGAAGCACCACTATTTTCAGCATAGAAGCTCCCTCACTTGTATCGATATTTTTGTTGCCCCAAACACTGTCCATCAGTGCTACGATATGTCGGCCGGCGGGCGAATAGACCGTCTGGATTCGAGGTCTGCGCGGCATGTTCGCGATTGAAGGCTCATATACATGGAGCACCGCGGCTTTTTATGTAAGCGCTTTAATGCTTGTCCGACTACTTTGCGCATACATGCTGGTTACACGAAACGGCATACAAGGAGGGCGGGGCATATGGTTTCGCTTTGGTCAGCTTTGACGCTCGAGCATACGATTTTTTGGGGAAAATGGTTCTTGTTCGCTGCCATTGTGTCATTGTCGGTTTGGATGTTCACGGCGGTCGTTTTGAGGAGGGTTTCGTATATCCGGCTTGGCGTGCCGGTTGTATTTGAACGGTATCAACGGAAGCGCGGCAGCAAAAGCAGCTTCAGCGCTCAAGTGTTCGGCCATCGCAAGCTGCTGAACGACGTGAGAAGCGGGATCATGCATTTGGTTTATTTTTATGGCTTTATTGTGCTTCAGTTCGGAGCGCTGGACCTGATTTGGAAAGGGCTGAACGGAGGCGTGCCGCTTCCGCTGCCTTATTATGAGTGGTTTTCCTGGTCGCAGGAAATAACTGTTACGCTCGTGCTGGCGGCCGTTCTATACGGCGCATTCCGCCGTTACGGCGAGAAGCTGCCTCGGCTAAAGCGCGGCTGGAAGCCATCGCTTGTCATGTGGTTTATCGGCTCGCTGATGCTCACCATCCTGCTTAGTCTGGCGTTCGAGCGGCTGTCTGCAGGCGTTAGCTCCCATCACGCCGTGGATCCAGGCTATGCTCCGGTAAGCGCGCCGCTGGCGGGTCTGCTGAATGACGCGGGCGTTCAGCCTCAGAGCTCCGCCGCGCATACGGGGTTCGAGCTGTTTTGGTGGCTGCATCTTGTCGTGCTGCTTAGCTTTCTCGTCTATGTGCCGCAGTCGAAGCATTTCCATCTGCTCACCGCTCCGGTCAACCTGTGGTTTCGGCGCAGCACGCCGCCGGGCCGGCTTACTCCGCTCAATTTGGAGGACGAGGAGGCGGAGTCCTTCGGAACGGGGAAAGTGGAGCATTTTACGCAAAAGCAGCTGCTCGACCTGTACGCATGCGTCGAATGCGGGCGCTGCACGAACGTATGTCCGGCGTCGAGCACCGGTAAAATTTTATCGCCGATGCATCTGATCGTGAAGCTGCGGGATCACCTGACGGAGAAGGGAGCTGCGATCACGTCGAAGTCGCCGTGGCTTCCGGCCGGTCTCTTGCAAAAGAAAGCAAGCGAGCCCCATGCTCATTTGATGGGAGGGGTGCTTCCGGCCTGGGAGGCTGCCGCTGAAGGGAGCACGACTATCGCGCCGACGATGGCCGCGCAAGCAGGCGCATGGAGCAAGCGCGAGGCGAGCAAGCCGGAGGAGGTGGAGCTTGTCGGCGAGGTGATGACCGAGGAAGAGCTTTGGGCATGCACGACATGCCGCAATTGCGAGGAGCAATGTCCCGTTGGCAATGAGCATGTTGATAAAATCATTGATATGCGCCGCTATCTCGTGCTCATGGAAGGCCGGCTGCCATCCGACGGCCAGCGCGCGCTGCAAAACATCGAGCGGCAAAGTAATCCATGGGGTCTGCCGCGTGCTGAACGCGCCGCTTGGATTACTGAATGCGAGAGCCGAACCGGTATACGGGTAGAGACGCTCCAGGAGCTGAAACGGCAGGGGCGAAGAGCGGACATTCTGCTGTGGGCAGGCTCGATGGGCTCTTATGATATGCGCAGCCGCCGCGTCCTATATGATTTGGTCCGTTTGCTCGATCATGCGGGCGTCAGCTTCGGGGCGCTTGGCATGGAGGAGAAAAGCTCCGGCGATACGGCAAGGCGGATCGGGAACGAGCTGCTTTTTCAGGAGCTGTGCCGGGAAAATATCGAAACGCTCAGCAAATACGGCGTAACGCGGATCGTTACCGCCTGTCCTCATACGTTTAACACGTTCAAAAATGAATACCCCGACTTCGGCCTAAGTCCGGATGTGACGGTAGAGCATCACACGGAGCTGCTGGCCCGGCTGCTGGAGGATGGAGCTTTGCGCCCGGTCAACACGATCGATGAACGCGTAACCGTACACGATTCCTGCTACCTCGGCCGCTATAACGATACGTATGAAGCGCCGCGCAGCCTGCTGCGCGCCATACCTGGCGTAACCATTGAGGAGATGGAGCGCTCGCGCTCAAATGGGATGTGCTGCGGCGCCGGGGGAGGGCTGATGTGGATGGAGGAGCATTCGGGGACGCGCATCAACCATGCCCGCACCGCTCAAGCGCTGGAAGTGAAGCCTTCGGTAATCAGCTCGGCCTGCCCGTATTGCTTGACGATGATGGAGGACGGATTGAAAGCATTGTCTGCCGATGACCGTGTCATCGCGCGGGACGTAGCGGAGCTGCTGGCCGAGAGTGTGTTTGGCGGCTGAGTGCGGCTAGCGGAGCAAGGCTGGCAAAGTAAGAACAGCTAGCCGGTTGGGGTGAGAAAGGGCGAAGTTACTGGATTAATCCAACATAACGCGCCAAAAGTGGCTTGGGAGGGCGAAGTTACTGGATTAGTCCAACATAGCGCGCCAAAAGTGGCTTGGGAGAGTAAAGTTACTGGAGAAATCCAACATAAGGAGCTTGTTAGCTGCCATCGGCTGATCAAGTCATCGCAAAATTAGAAGGAGGGTGCCTATGACGATTAAATCATCGCACAAAAACGCCGGCTCTATACGCAGAGCGGCCGTAATCGGTTCCGGCGTAATGGGAGCGGGAATTGCCGCTCATCTGGCGAATGCGGGCATGCGCGTCGTGCTGCTGGACGTTGTGCCGCAAGCGCTCACGGCGGAGGAGGAGAAGCAGGGACTGACGCTTGCGGATGCCAAGGTGCGCAGTCGGCTGGCAAGCGCGGCCGTCGCGCGAATGGGCAAGGCGCAGCCTGCGCAGCTTTATGACCCGTCTTGGGCGTCGCGCATTACGCCGGGCAATTTGTCCGATCATCTGTCAGCGCTCGGAGATGTCGATTGGATCGTCGAGGCCGTCGTCGAGCGGCTGGACATTAAGCGGGATGTGTTCGCTCTGATCGAATCGGTCCGTCAGCCGGGAACCATTGTCAGCACGAACACCTCGGGCTTGTCGGCGGCTTCCATGGCGGAGGGGAGGAGCGCGGAGTTTCGGCAGCATTTTGCGGTCACCCATTTTTTCAATCCGCCTCGTTATATGAAGCTTGTGGAGATCGTGCCTGCCGCAGACACGGCCCCCGAAATCGTGCAGCTCCTAAGCGAGGTGTGCGAGCGGCGGCTTGGCAAAGGGGTCGTTATCGCAAAGGATACGCCTAACTTTATCGCAAACCGGATAGGCACCTTCGGCATGCTGGTGACGCTGGAGGAAACATTGCGATTTGGATTGACGATTGAGGAGGCCGACGCGCTGACCGGTCCTGCTATGGGCAGGCCGAAGACGGCGACGTTCCGCATGCTTGATCTCGTTGGTCTCGATACGCTGCTGCATGTCGTGGATAATGTGCGCGAACGCAGCACGGATGCCGTCGAGCAGGCCGCTTTCGCCAGGCCGGCGCTGCTTGAGCGGCTGGTCGCAGCCGGACGCTTGGGGGAGAAGGCGGGAGCGGGCTTTTATAAGAAGGTGAAGGGAAAAGGGGGCAGCGTGATCGAGTCGCTTCAGCTGGAGACGCTCGAATATGGCCCGAAGCGTTCCGTAAGCTCGCCGGTGATCGATGCGTCTAAGGCTGTCAAAGGCGCTGCGGAGAAGGTGAAGGCGCTGCTTCACACCGAACCGAAGGATCGTTATGCGCAATTCGCCTGGTCCACGATCAAGAAAACGCTGCTCTATTCGGCAGCCCAGGTTGGCGTCATTGCCGATTCCATCAAGGACATCGACCGGGCGATGCGCTGGGGCTTTAATTGGGAGCTTGGACCGTTCGAGCTGTGGGATGCGATCGGTTTGCCGGGGTCGGTTCAGCAGATGCAGAAGGAGGGCGAGGAGGTTCCGGCGTGGGTGACGGCCTGGATCGCAGGCGGCCATCAGAGCTTTTACAGAGTGGAAAGCAATAAACGGGCATATGCGGCAAGCGGCGCTTATAAGTTGGAAGAGCAGGAACCCGATACGATTTCGTTAGCGGCATTAAAAGCTTCCGGCAAAACCGTGCTTTCTACGGCCGGCGCCAGCTTGATCGACATAGGCGACGACGTCGTATGCCTGGAGTTTCATTCGCAGAATAATGCGATAGGCGGTGATATTTTATCGGCAATTCGGCAAAGCGCGAAGGAGGTGGAGCAAAACTGGCGGGGGCTCGTGCTCGCTAACGAGGGACGCAACTTTTGCGTCGGAGCGAATTTGATGCTCCTGCTCATGGAGGCGCAAAGCGGAGAGTGGGATGAGGTCGAAGATATTATCCGTTTTTTCCAGAGCAGCATGCTGGAGCTGAAGCGGCTCGATCGGCCGGTTGTTGCGGCTCCGCACCGGATGACGCTTGGCGGCGGTGTGGAGGCCTGCTTGCCTGCGGATCAGATCATTTATTCGCCGGAAACTTATTTTGGCTTGGTGGAGACGGGGGTGGGCCTTATTCCTGCGGGCGGAGGCTGCAAGGAGGCGGCTGCGATGGCGGCTGAACGGGCTCTCGTCTCGGGTAACGGGAAGCATGGGGCAGACATACAACCATACTTAAATGCTTTGTTCGAAACGATCGCGCTGGCCAAAACGTCCACAAGCGGCTATGAGGTGGGCCGATTAGGGCTGATGCGGCCGCAGGATCGCGTCATTATGCGGCAGGAGGCGCGGATCGCCGAGGCGAAGCGAGCGGTGCTCGAGCTGGACCGGGCGGGCTATTCGGCGCCCGCGGAGGGACGCATTCGCGTTGCCGGCCGCGAGGGCAAAGCGGTGCTGAAGGTCGCGGTGCAGGCGATGCGGCTGAGCGGGCATATTAGCGGGCATGACGCATTGATCGCAGGCAAGCTCGCGCATGTGCTGGCCGGCGGCGATATTCGGCCGGGCGCCGAGGTGAGCGAGCAATATTTGCTCGATCTGGAATGCGAAGCGTTCCTCAGCCTTTGCGGAGAGCGCAAAACGCAGGAGCGCATGAGCCACATGCTGGCGACGGGCAAGCCGCTGCGCAACTAGCATTTGCCTTGCCAGTCGCGGCAAGCCGCTGCGCAGCTAGAAAACGAAAGGAGGATATGGCCATGTCAGCTGCATCACCATTTACCGATCATGAACGCGATGCCGTTATCGTCGCTGCGGTGCGGACGGCGGTAGGCAAAGCATCGAAGGGAAGCTTGGCGGAGACGAGGGCCGAGGATCTCGGCCGCGCGGTATTGCAGGGGCTGCTCGCGAGGCTGCCGGAGCTGTCGCCGGAGCACATCGAGGATGTCATTATCGGCTGCGCCATGCCGGAAGGGGAGCAGGGGCTGAACGTTGCCCGCATTATTTCGCTGTACGCGGGCCTTCCGGTTACGACGCCTGCCGTTACAATCAATCGGTTTTGCGCGTCGGGACTGCAAGCGATCGCCTATGCGGCGGAGCGCATTCGGCTTGGCGACGCGGATATTATTGCCGCCGGCGGCGTTGAAAGCATGAGCCATGTGCCCATGTCCGGCTTCAAGCTGTCGCCGCATCCGGCAATCGTGGATGCGAAGCCGGAGGTCTACATGGGCATGGGGCATACAGCCGAGGAGGTTGCCCGCCGTTATGGCGTTACGCGCGAGGCGCAGGATGCTTTCGCGGCGTCGAGCCATAACAAAGCCGCCGCAGCTATTGCAGCCGGGCGCTTCCAGGAGGAGATCGTACCGTTAACGGTCAGCCGGACGGGCGTTAACGATGCGGGCCGTCCATGGGAGAAGGTGTTCACCTTCGATAAGGATGAGGGTGTCCGGCCGGAGACGACAGTACAGTCCTTGGCTCCGCTTAAGCCATCCTTCGCCCGGGAAGGAACGGTTACTGCGGGCAACACTTCGCAAATGAGCGACGGAGCCGCGGCCGTTATGGTCATGAGCCGCGGGAGGGCAGCCGGGCTGGGCCTTAAGCCGTTGGCTGTTTTCCGCGGCTACAGCGTCGCCGGAGTCGCTCCCGAGGTAATGGGCATCGGTCCGATCGAAGCGGTGCCGAAGGCTTTGAAGAAGGCGGGCATTACGCTCGATCAGGTAGATTTATTCGAGTTGAATGAAGCATTCGCGGCGCAATGCGTGCCCATCATCGAACAGCTCGGCATCGATCCCGGGCTCGTGAATGTGAACGGCGGGGCGATTGCGCTCGGACATCCGCTCGGCTGTACCGGAACGAAGCTTTCCGTATCGCTTATCCATGAGCTGGGACGGCGGGGAGGGGGAATTGGCATGGTGACGATGTGTATCGGCGGCGGTATGGGCGCGGCTGGCGTTATTGAGGTTTACGGGGCTGATTAATGACTTAAGCCGTTTACCGCATGAATTGCTAATGACGTTAACGGAGCAAGGGACTTACCAGCCTAACTGACAGGATGGAAGGGAGAGCTGCGGCATGACGGAGACGATACGGTTTGGCGGTCGGTTTGTCGTGGAGGACAGTGTGCCGGAATCGGTCGTAACGCCCGAGGATTTCACGGAAGAGCAGCGGATGATGGCCGAGGCGGCGCAGCAGTACATGGAGGCGGAAATTACGCCGCGCGATGCGGAGCTGGAGGCTTTGAACTATGATCTGACGGTGGAGCTCATGCGCAAGGCGGGCGAGCTGGGGCTGCTCGGAGCCGATGTGCCCGAGGCTTACGGCGGGCTAGGGCTCGATAAGGTTAGCACGACGCTGCTGGCGGAAACCTTGTCGCGGGCCTCGTCCTTCGCGCTTTCGGTCGGCGCGCATACGGGCATCGGCACGCTTCCGATCGTTTTTTTTGGAACGCCCGCGCAAAAGCAAGCCTACTTGCCCGCTTTGGCCGCAGGCGAGCGGATCGCGGCATACTGCCTGACCGAGCCGGCCTCAGGCTCGGACGCGCTGGGAGCGAAGACGACTGCGAGGCTGTCGCCGGATGGCAGGCATTACGTGCTGAACGGCTCGAAGCTTTATATTACGAACGCCGGCTTTGCCGACTTGTTTATCGTATATGCGAAGGTCGACGGCGAGTTTTTTACGGCATTTATTGTCGAGAAGGGGATGCAGGGGTTCAGTATCGGACCGGAGGAGCATAAGATGGGCATCAAGGGTTCCTCGACTTGCCCTTTATATTTTGAGGATGTGGCAGTACCGGTTGAAAACTTGCTTGGGGAGGTTGGAAAAGGGCATCATATCGCCTTTAACATTTTGAATATCGGCCGGTTCAAGCTTGGGGCGGCCTGCTTGGGATCGTCGAAGGAAACGATCGAGCTTGCCGCTGCCTATGCCAATACGCGCAAGCAGTTCGGACGCGCGATTTCTTCCTATCCGCTTATTGGCGCTAAGCTGGCTGACATGAACATTCGGACGTTCGTACTGGAGAGTATGGTTTACCGGACGGCGGGCTGGATCGATGCAATGCTTCGGACGGCCGAGTCGGCAGACGGCACGGACAACGATGGCATGCAGGCAGCGAAGGCCATCAGCGAATATGCGATCGAATGCTCGATCGTGAAGGTGTTTGCATCCGAAGCGCTTGATTTCATCGCGGACGAAGGGGTGCAAATTCACGGCGGCTACGGCTATATCCGCGAGTACAAGGTGGAGCGGATCTATCGCGATTCGCGGATTAACCGGATTTTTGAAGGGACGAATGAAATCAACCGCATGCTCATCCCGGGCACCTTGATGAAAAAAGCGCTCAAGGGCGAGCTGCCCCTGCTGCGCAAAGTGCAGGCCCTGCAAGCCGAGCTCATGCAGCCGATGCCGGTTCCGTCGTTCGATAAGCCGCTCAGCAAGGAAGCCTACCGGGTCGCCCAAGCGAAAAAAACCTTTCTCGCCATCGGCGGTCTTGCGGTTCAGAAGCTCGGCTTAAGACTGGAGCAGGAGCAGGAGGTGCTATGCTCGCTTGCCGATCTGATGATTCAAATCTTCGCGATGGAAAGCGTCTGGCTCCGCGCGCAAAAAATCGCAGGGGCCAGCGGCGATGCCGCAGCGGAAAAAACGGAAAACGTGATCGCCATGACGGCCGTGTTTATTCAGGAGGCAACGGAGAGAGTCGAGTCGCTGGCGAAGCTTGCCCTCGCCTCGCTGGAGCAGGGCGACGGGCTGCAAATGCAGCTGTCCGTGCTGAAGAAGCTTATGCGGGCGCCGCTGTCGGATACGATCGCGCTTAAGCGGACGATTGCCGCTCGCGTCATTCGCAGTGAGCAATATATCGTTTAAATGTGAAAGGGGAGAGCATGTATGGATCCGCTCAGACCGCAAGACCCGCTTTTACCCGATGGGCAAGCCGCCGGCGATTCGCCGGCTGATGCCTCCGCAGCATCATTCATCCCTCTACCCGCGTCGGACGAGGAGCTTCCGCGTCCATGGCTTCGCCATTATCCGGGAGAGGTCGCTCCGTCGCTGGATTATCCCGATCAGAGCATCGCCCAGTTTTTTCTTCAAGCGGTTAATCGTTTTCCAAACCATACGGCGGTTCAATTTCTTGGCAAAACGTTGACCTACCGCGAGCTGCATACCGATGCCGTCCGACTTGCTAACGGCCTGATTTCCCTTGGCGTAGCCACGGGTGACCGGGTGGCAATTATGCTCCCGAACTGTCCGCAGGCGGTCGCAGCCTACTACGGCGTGCTGCTGGCGGGAGGCGTCGTCGTGCAGACCAATCCGCTGTACGTGGAGCGTGAGCTGGAGCATCAACTGGCGGATAGCGGGGCAGTCGCCATCATTACGGTCGACCTGCTCTATGCCCGCTTGTCCAGAGTCCGGGGCAAGCAGCCCGAGACAGGCCCGCTGCCGCAGCTTCGGCACGTTATTGTCACGTCGATAAAGGACGGGCTTCCTTTTCCGAAAAATATACTCTACCCGATCAAGCAGCGCAAGGAAGGCTTCAAAGCGGATATTCCTTATGGCAGCCTGGGCATCGTTGCCTATAAGAAGCTTCTTGCGGAGAAGCAGGGGGAGATCCAGCTTCCCGAGCTGGCGAAGGGAGCGGATCTGGCTGCGCTGCAATATACAGGCGGAACGACAGGTACGCCGAAGGGGGTTATGCTGACGCATCGCAACCTTGTTGCCAATACGTTGCAAATCTCGGCTTGGTGCTATAGGGCGGAGGACGGCAAGGAACGGTTTCTGGCGGCGCTGCCATTGTTTCATGTGTTTGGATTAACGGTATTAATGAATATGTCCGTTTTGCGCGCGGGCACGCTTATCCTTCTGCCGCGATTCGAGACGGAGACCGTGCTGCAGACGATCAACAAGGAGCAGCCGACGATTTTCCCGGGCGCGCCGACAATGTATGTCGCCCTTATTAATCATAAGGCGGCGGCCAAAACCGATTTATCTTCTATTAATGTATGCATTAGCGGTTCATCGGCGCTGCCGCTTGAGGTGCAGGAGCAGTTCGAGTCTTTAACCGGCGGCAGGCTCATTGAAGGTTACGGCTTAACGGAGGCTTCGCCGGTGACCCACGCCAATCCGATCTGGGGCAAACGCAAAATCGGCACGATCGGCGTTCCGGTTCCCGACACGGAAGCCGCTGTTATCGACCCGGCTACGGGATCCATGCTGCCGGTCGGGGAACTGGGAGAGCTGGTCGTACGCGGGCCGCAGGTGATGCAGGGCTATTGGAATAAGCCGGCGGAAACGGCCAAGGTGCTGCGGGATGGCTGGTTATATACGGGCGATTTGGGGACGATGGACGAAGAGGGATATTTTACGATTATGGATCGGATTAAGGATGTCATTATTGCTGGCGGCTTTAACATTTATCCGCGTGAGGTGGAGGAGGTGCTGTTCGAGCATCCGGCTGTGCGGGAGGCGGCCGTTATAGGCGTGAAGGATGCTTACCGGGGCGAGACGGTGAAGGCCTTTATCGTATTGAAGGAAGGCTGGCAGGTGTCGCGGGCCCAACTGGATCGCTGGTGCAGAGAAAGGCTGGCGCCGTTTAAAGTCCCGCATCACTATACCTTCAGGGATACGCTTCCGAAGACGATGGTCGGCAAGGTGCTTCGCCGCAAGCTGCAGGAGGAGGAAGAGGAGGAAATGAAGAAAGCTGCTGCCGAGGACAAGGGAGGGTGAGCGGCGTGGATGAGGATAGGCTCGTGCAGAGGGCTGATCAGGCCGGTCGCCTGTCCAGGCTTGCCGAGCTTGCGCAGGCTACCTTCTGGGGCTTGCTCGGCTGCGAGATCGTGCAAGCGGATGCGAATAAAGCGACGATTTGCTTAGATGCATCCGGGAAACATCTGAATTTGCTCGGTATCGTACACGGCGGCGTGCAAATGTCGCTGCTGGATAATGCAATGGGGTTGGTCGTTATGCTGGCGGCACCCGGCGAGAAAACCGTTACGGCGAATATGAATACGCAATTTCTCGCCAGCAGCAAGGGAGGGGTGCTGTTTTGCGAGGCGGAGCTTGTACACCGGACGGATCGGACCCTGACGCTGCAAGCGAAGGTGAGGGATGAAGGAGGCAAGCTGCTCGCATGGGGAAGCGGCGCTTATCGTCTCACTTGAAACGGAACCTTCGGAAAGTTGCTTGACCGTTCCGGATTCGCTATAATACCTAATATATGGAAAGTTGCTTACTTACAAGCGGGATTAATAAAAGCTGAAATAATGCCGATAAATCTAGTAAGGGAAAGGAGGCGAGGACATGGTTCAAGGCTGGGTAACGACACTTGTATTGGCATTTGGCATTCTGGTTGCCGTCATAGGCGTCATCGCATATTTAAGAATGTTTCGTAAAGACAGGCTGTCCAGGGCGTACCAGTCGACAACCGATGTCCCGCCTCCACATCCAACGATTGTAGGGAATACAAGGGAAAACGGTCAGGATTCGAAGGCTAAATCCGAACAAGCCGCTCCGCGAGATTAATAAATGTTAACTTTCACATTTCTAAACCAAATGTTATAATAGTAAGAAAAATGTAAACATTGCGACTAATCGCCATGGAGTTACCTGCGCCGTATGGGGGTTCTTGCGGTGTAACCGCCGCTTGCGGTCTCGTATATTGCTGTTTAGGACGACCATCCAACGTAAAGGGGAGGAGATTTCATGGCGAAGCACAGCCAGAATGAAGTCAAGGAAAGCCTGAAGGAACTCACGAGAATTTTTCAACCCAAGGACCCGCGTAAGTTTGTTAAAGATTATATTCGCAAGTACCGCATTACCGGCGGCTACGAGGATGAATTGACGACATTGGTGGAAGATGAACTAGGCAGAATCAACTCCTCGGTCAGTTAAACTAACTACG
This sequence comes from Paenibacillus alkaliterrae, assembly GCF_021532375.1. Lineage (GTDB taxonomy): Bacteria > Bacillota > Bacilli > Paenibacillales > Paenibacillaceae > Pristimantibacillus > Pristimantibacillus alkaliterrae. The sequence continues at coordinate 20,212 of NZ_JAKGAP010000019.1, read as the reverse complement.
TATAAGCGGCTTTGCAGCCTGGTATTGAGCAGACTGCAGAGCCTATTTGTTGTTTATTAGGCGTGTGTCGGCTCAGAGGGCAAAGTTACTGGAGAAATCCAACATAGCGCGCCGAATGGGGCGTGCTTGGGGCCTCGGGTGCGGGATGTTACGATATAATTTTTTGTCATATTTATTCGTCATGAGCTTTCGTTTGCCGGAATAGGCTTATACATAGACAAATTCGTCTGGTGCGAATCGGAATTTATGCTCTGCATTCGCTTATATAGCCGGATTTTGCTACTGCAAACCTAGTCTACGCTTACGATGTGGATTTTGCTACCGCAAAACCTGAAGGAGGTCAGTTCACACATGGCAGTGGATCTGAAGACGAAGGAACATATTCGCGGAATACGGAAGGCCGGACGCATTGTCGCTGCCTGCCACAAGGCGCTTTCGAAGCGGATAGCGCCGGGCGTTACCACGCAGGAAATCGATAGGTTTGTCGAGCGGTTTATGCTTGACCGGGGAGCGACGCCGGCCCAAAAGGGATATAAGGGTTATCCGTTTGCCACGTGTGCTTCCGTAAATGAGGTCGTCTGCCATGGTTTTCCTGATTCGGTGCCGCTTGAGACGGGAGATATCGTAACGATTGATATGGTTGCCGATTTGGACGGCTGGAAGGCCGATTCCGCCTGGACCTACGCGATCGGCCAGACGACATCGGCGACGGATAAGCTGCTGCTCGCGGCGGAGCAAGCGCTGCTGGGTGGCATTAAGCAAGCCGTGCCCGGAAACCGGCTTGGCGATATCGGTTATGCTGTACAATCGAGGGCGGAACGGGCCGGCTTCCAGGTTGTAACCGCATTCGTCGGTCACGGCATCGGACGAAACATGCATGAATATCCGGAGGTTATGCATCGCGGCATACCGGGTCAAGGCACGCTGCTGGAGGAAGGCATGGTCATTACGATCGAGCCGATTATTACGGCGGGACGCCCGGAAATCTTTATTGCGCAGGACGGCTGGACGGCACGCACGATCGATAATGGCTGGGCGGCCCAATTCGAGCATACGATTGCAATTACAAAGGACGGTCCCGTCATCTTAACGAGGTGGGACTGACCGTTTACATTAAAAAGCCGAGCAGCGACAGGTAGATGGATGAACCTGTTGCTGCCCGGCTTTTTAAGCGTGAGCAGGGCAGTGCCGGATAGCCGCTGCGCTGCCGGTCGCCTTCCGCCCGTCTCACTGCACCTTCACCTTACGGTAATCGGTCGGCGTCACGCCAAAGCTTTTCTTGAACATTTGACAAGACATTAATTGGCCCGCCTAATCATAAAATGATTCCGATTCATATGACGAAGCGCCGAATTTGGCACATTCGATATCGACTTCCTGCTTCGGGCAGAACGTGCCGGAGGAGACAGCGGAAGAGTGTATACGATTACCTATTCCGTAACCGATCTGGCAGGTCATACGACTTTGGGCTCGGCCCAAGTGAAGGTAGCAAAATAACGTTATGAAATGAAGCGGCGATCGCTTTCCGTCTATGGAAAATATTCATTCTGGGGACCGGAACCTGCCAAGGATAAGCTTTTGTCACCGCGAGACAATTAATTTTAAATATTCCTTTACATGAATATTCCTAGTGTGGTATATTTGCATCAGCAAAAGGAAGTACAGAGGAGGTGAACGGTTATGAAGTTCCGGACCGTGATCGAGCTTGGAGGCAAAACGGCGACCGGATTCGAGGTTCCAAGCGAAGCTGTAGCGGCACTCGGAACGAGTAAGAAGCCGGCCGTTATAGTGATGATTGGCGGATATACCTACCGCAGCACGGTCGCTTCGATGGGAGGGCGCTTCATGCTCCCGCTAAGCGCGGAGAACCGCAATGGCGCCGGCGTTGCGGCAGGCGACGAGGTGGAGGTGGAGCTTGTTCTTGACACCGAGCCCCGCGAGCTTGAAGTGCCTGCGGATTTCTCCGAGGCGCTGAGCGGAGTGCCGGCAGCCAGACAGTTCTTCGACGGATTGTCTTACAGCAACAAGCGTCGGTTCGTGTTGTCGATCGATGGGGCCAAGACTGCCGAAACCCGGCAGCGGCGCATCGATAAAGCGGTGTTGATGCTGAGCGAAGGCCGAATTCAATAGTTTAAGTGAATGGATGATTTCTATGGATGCTAACATCATGAGCGCCTTGGCCGAGCCTAACCGCATGCAGATCGTTGAACTTTTGCGCGAGAGTCCTTTTACGGTAGGGGAAATCGCCGAAAGGCTTCGGCTTCGTCAGCCACAAGCGTCCAAGCATTTGCGCGTCCTGAGCGAAGCTGGCATCGTCGAGGTGCAGGCGGTCGCCAACCGACGCATTTACAAGCTTCGGCCCGATCCGTTCAAGGAAATGGACGCTTGGCTGGAATCCTACCGACGTATTTGGGAGGAACGATACGATCGGCTGGACGATTATTTGCGGGAGTTGCAAGACAAAGAAGATCGGGACGAAGAGTAATACCCGACTGTGACAGGCATAACGATTTTAAACTAATTGAGGAGGATGATAGACATGACTAATCAAAATACGGCAAAACAAATGGTATCAAAAGTAGAGGGCAGCACACTCGTGCTGGAGCGTGTATTCAATGCGCCTCGCGAGCTCGTATTCAAGGCTTTCTCGGAGGCGGAGCATTTAAAGCACTGGTGGGGGCCTAAAGGCTGGACGCTTCCCGTTTGCAACGTCGATTTCCGTCCGGGCGGCACATGGCATTATTGCATGAAGTGCGAGGATAAGAACCAGGGCGATTTCTATGGCATGGAGTCATGGGGCAAGGCGCTCTATCGCGAGATCACGGTGCCGGAGCAGATTGTCTATACGGATTGGTTCTCGGATGCGGAAGGCAATATTGCGGAAAATATGCCGGAAACGCTGGTTACGCTGGATTTCGTCGAGCAGGATGGCAAGACGAAGCTCGTGAACACCGCGCAGTATGCCACGGCAGAAGCACTGCAAACGGTGCTGGATATGGGCATGCTTCAAGGCATGTCGGAAACGTTGGATAACCTGGATACTCATCTGGAAAATGTGCAGAAGAGCAGCTAATGAAGGCTTAAATGCCCGGAAGCGGGAGATAGGCCGAAGGCAGGCTATCACGGAATAAGAAAAGCGGAGCATTCCTTAACGGGAAGCTCCGCTTTTGTTTAGGTTTCTATAATTGAAGCCGTGCAGGGATAAAAAATCGGAACTTGTTATTGCGAGGCTTCCGCAATGTAGCCGTATGCCCAATGATGTATTAAAGTGTTAGACTGTGGCTTCATTAGCTTCAACAACTTCGATCTCCGCAATAGCCTTCCAATTAATGGGTAACTGTCATGCCCTAAACAGAGAATTCTAAAGGAGGGTGTGGATGTTGGGAGATATCATTAAAACTGCGGGGATATTTATTACAATTCCAGAGGAATTAAGAAATGGAGCAAGTGGACGACAACACCATGGAGGTTTGCAATAAGGTTTGATACGTTTTGATCTAGTCGACTTAAAAAGTTTACTGCTGCCGAGGGATTATCAATCATGATGTATTCTACAATATTCGATAAATCCTGCTCTGCAGAGGGCAGGATATATCGGATAGCTTTTCTCCATTTACTCGGCTCCTCAGTTTACTCATTAGATCTGTGTGGCTGATTTTTTTAGTGGCGGGATCATTACTCTCTTTTTCTGCTACGGCCAATTTTTGGTACAATTCAATGATTGCCTGTTGTCTTTCATAAAGTGCATGACTCATTACGACTAAATCGTCTTGACCATTTTTTGTGATGAATACGGGTTCGCCTTCATTGTGGCAAGTATCAGCGATTAAATTGAAATTGTTACGAAGATCTGAAACGGGTCGAATAATCGGCATGTAATTCACCCCAACGCATACGGTCAAATGGCATCTATCGGAAGCCAAAGTCGGTGCAAGAAATCGCGCAGGATGTGGGCGTGTCGCCGATATATTTGGAGGAGGAGGTTCGGTATCTCGCATCAATTATACCAAGTGTGCGCATCCGAAATTGCCGACATGCAATTCGAGTCGCTCATGGATGTCCGCGAACAGATCGATGCTGCGGGACTGTATTACCCGGATAACGATTATAATTTCCTGTTATGGACACTTCTACCGAAATGGGTTGAAGAGCAGGCCTGGCGCAGCCAGCCATTCACCTATAAGTTTGATAAGGTTGCGCCTGCTCGCATAGATGGTGGGAAATATATCGCTTATGCGCAATTGGAGCGCAGCATTCCGCTCGAGTTAAGCTTTAACCCAAACCATTACTCCATCTGCGGGGCGATGATTCGGATGTGAACGAGTCGAACCAAGAGAAGTATGTTTTCCTGCTGGAGAAAGGCTATATTCGCAGGACGGACGGAGGCTATCTCTTTAACGCGGTATGGCTAGACTCATCGGATACACTTCGCAAATTAAACAACGCAATGCCGGATTTATCGAAGCTTTACGCTCCTGCCATAGCTAAGCTGTACGAAGGGATGCTGCAATTGTCGATGCAAAATCAACCGAAGCAAACGATAACAACATGGATGGGGCCGGTCAAGTAATGGAATAAAACTTAGTGTTAAGGCTGTCGGAGGAGATTCCCCGGCAGCCTGTTCCTTATAATCAGCATACGGTAGATTGGAGTGATTGGAGTTCTGATCCTTCGAACGAAATAGCTACCGGAGACGAGTAAGTGCCGAAAGGTGTATAACAGTATGTAAAATTTGAATACATCACTATGTAGACCGTATGCCTTGGGCGATGTATTTGTTATGCTCCGAATCAACACGGAGTCAACATCCAGATTAAAAAAACGCTTACAAAAAGCTCTGAACCGAGCGTTTGCTCTTATATCCACCAATAACACCGTACAGCTTTGAGTTCATCGCGCTTGGTGTTTGTTGTCCAGCACCCTATATATGAAATGTTTACCAACCACTTGCAGGAATAAATTGGTTGGTGTCGAATATTACTTTGTATTACATTAGACATTATTCGACAAAGGGGTTGGCTTGGATTGAAAAGCAATAAAGGGGTTTTCCTCCTGTTGCTTGCCTTGCTGTTATTTTCATCTGCGAATATAACAGTATTTGCTGCAAGCGGAAGCCAGAGCGGCGTATATTTAGAACAAGCGGAGTCGCTTAAGAAGTTAGGCTTGTTCCAAGGGGGAGCAAACGGTTTCGAATTGAACAGAAAACCTACGCGGGCTGAAGGTGCAGTCATGCTTGTGCGTATGCTGGGCAAAGAAGAGGAAGCAAAGCAAGGGAAATATTCGATTCCATTTAACGACGTGCCTTCATGGGCTGTCCCAGCTGTTGCCTACCTTTATAATCAGCAGCTCGCAAGCGGTATTTCTGCAAATAAGTATGGTTCAACGCAGCACTTGACTGCGGCCCAATATGCAACAATGCTTCTAAGGGCTCTTGGATATAGTGACCAAGCGGGCGACTTCCAATGGAATCTTGCTATCGATAAAATATTGTCCTTGGGCATGGTGACAGGCGATCAAGCCAAGGAACTTAAAAATAATTCATTTTTGAGAGATCATATCGTGATTCTTTCCTTTCAATCTTTGCTGCAGAATAAGAAAGGCGATGAACACACGCTTGCTGAGTTTCTTGTAGGGGAAGGTGTCTTTACCCATGAGGCCGCCCAATCTGCCGGGGCAATTCTGTCGCCTCCCGTATGGCTGCATGATCCAAGAGGTGTGCGTATACTGCGTCCAAGATACGGATCAATGGATATCTTCATTCGAGCAAAGGAGCTGGAAAAACCGCTGAATAAAGCTGCTTCATTTGCAATAAAATCCTTTGATCAGCTCGATGAATATAAAAAAACGGTCTCACAAATTGAAAACAATTCAATTGATTATTCCACGTTCTTAGCAGAAAACGAGCTGAAGACGAAAGATACGACTACAACGAAGTTTTATTCCCATCCTCTAATTAAAGGGGCATGGAGTCGCTCGAGCACAGATCCGCAGGTCATGTTCTCCTACGTGCTTGTTTTTTACGATCAGATCAAACGGCCAATTGCCTATATACATGAAGAGCTGCCGGAATTTGAAGATAAAGTAACGAAAAGCTCGGAAACGGTAAAAGTTACGGAGCAACTAAGAATTACTTCCGGCATTTCGATTAAAATTAAGAGTATAAGTGAAGGCGAGAACGGTGCATTAAAGAACGATCCAATTACAAATTTATTGATGACAGTAGATCCCAAAGCGTTGCCCGCATTCCAGACAGCCGACAGAAGTTATGGCATGTATTATATGGAAAAGATTTATGGTGCAAGCCCGACTAATCTGGTGGAAAACGGTGTTCCTAAGCATCTGCTCACGCCCAGAGGTCATTTTGGAAATAGCCCATTCGGAGGACAAGGATCATTCAAATACATCGCGGTTATTATCTTCGACGAGGATTCAAATATCGTAGCCTTTTATGAGACGACAACACAATAAGAATCTCTACACGAGAAACGAGCCAAGGAAGCTATTCCAGAGGCTCGTTCTTGTATGATATTGCTTCAGTATACGGAAATATATTTAAGAAGGTTATTGCCATCGTTGTAGCGTTTAACCAAAAGAAATAGACCGGCCTTGCTAGGTAAACGGTTTATACTTTCGGATCATAGTTATTTGCTGTCATAGTTGGATTCTCTTCTAATCTTAGTGGTTACTTTTTGTATAGTATCTATATTCAATATAATAAAGTGATAATTATTTCACTACTTTAAAGTTGCATCAAACTTATCTAGAATAGAGAAGCGAGCTTAGAAAGCGTTTTAGCAGCTTATTGTCATCTAATTCAAGAGGAGATGAGTAGAGATGCAATACCGTAAGTTGGGAAAAAGCGGATTGAAGGTTAGTGAGGTTAGTCTAGGAAGCTGGTTGACATATGGCGGATATGTAGAACGTGAAAATGCTGTGAAAGCGATTCAAGCGGCGTATGAGCTGGGCATTAATTTTTTTGATACGGCGAATGTGTACGAAAAGGGTGAAGCGGAGAAGCTGCTGGGAGAAACGCTGCGGGCCTTCCCGCGGGAATCCTATGTGCTCGCGACCAAGGTATTCGGCCAGATGGGCGACGGACCCAATGACCGGGGATTATCCCGCAAGCACATTATGGAGCAATGCCATGCCAGCCTAGCAAGGCTGGGAGCCGATTATGTGGATCTGTATTACTGCCACCGTCATGATCCTAATACGCCGATGGAAGAGACGCTGCGGGCATTGGATGATCTGGTGCGCCAAGGGAAAGTGCTGTACGTCGGCGTAAGCGAATGGACGGCATCGCAGATGGCGGAAGCGCATGCCATAGCGGACCGCTATCTGCTGGATCGTATCGTGGTTAATCAACCGATTTATAATATGTTCAACCGTTATATCGAGAAAGAAGTGATTCCTTACGGAGAGCGGAACGGCATCGGACAAGTTGTGTTCTCGCCGCTTGCCCAGGGCCTGCTGACAGGCAAGTACAGCTCCGCAGGCGATTTCCCAGCTGACAGCCGGGCAGCGAAGCTGGAAGGTATGCGTAAGGGAGTGACTGAAGAGAAAATTAATAAAGTGCTTGAGCTGAGCAGTGTAGCGGCCGAACTCGAACTCTCGGTTGGACAGTTAGCGCTGGCTTGGATTTTGCGGCAGCCGAATGTATCCAGCGCCTTGATCGGCGCGAGCCGTCCGGAGCAAGTCGAGGAGAATGCCAAGGCATCCGGTATTGAGCTGAGCGTAGACATCGCGGAACGTATTGAACAGATATTGGGCTAACAAAAAGAAGGAGTGACAGCTCGTGCCTAAGGTAGTGATAACAGGCGGCAGCGGCATGCTGGGCAAATGGGTGGTCAAGCATTTTGCCGAGCAAGGCTATGAAGTCGTCAATGCGGACGTCAAACATCCGGCTGAGGCGTTATGCCGTACCGTGATCGTGGATTTAACCAATCTTGGCGAGGTCTACGGCGTATTGGCCGGAGCGGATGCCGTCGTACACTTGGCGGCTATACCCGTTGCCTACTCGCATCCGAATGAAGTAACGTTCAACAATAATGTCATGTCTACTTACAATGTATTGGAGGCAGCGGCGGGGCTTGGCATCCGCAAGGCGGTCATCGCCTCCAGTGAATCCTCCTATGGCATTGTGTTTGCCGGCGAGCGATTTGGGCCCGCTTATGTTCCTATGGATGAAGCCCATCCGCAGCTTCCGCAGGACAGCTACGGATTATCAAAAATCGTAAATGAACAAACCGCGGATATGTTTCACAGACGAACGGGCATGCAGGTGGTTTCGTTCCGGCTAGGCAATGTCATAACGCCTGAGGCCTATGAACGGTTTCCGTCATTCATCCATGACCCTGAGCAGCGCGACCGCATTCTGTGGAGCTATATTGACACTAGAGATGCGGCGGAAGCTATCCAGCTGGCGATTGAGGCAGAGGGGCTGGGCAGCGTCGCGCTTAATCTGGCGGCGGATGATACCAGCATGGCTGTCCCAAGCAGAACCTTAATGGCTGCGCGCTTTCCGGAGGTAGACGATTTCCGTAAACCGCTTGAAGGCTATGAAGCTTTGCTATGCAGTGAGAAGGCTAAGAAGCTGCTGAAATGGCAGCCTAAGCATGCTTGGCGGGATTATGTTGAGAGCTTGTAAGAAGTACGCATACGTAATGTTGATGTAGTTTGTATGTATGCCTAATTATATGACGCGACTGAAGCCGTTCAGGGTTAACGCCTTGGGCGGCTTCAGTCGTATGAGTAGGGCCATCGCAGACACGGACGAGAAAGCGCTTAGCCGGATACAGCAGGCAGAAATGACGTTTTATTTTGGAGGGATTAGACTTGCATTTGTTTCGACTGAAAGTAAATGATGCCGGCATGAACCGTATGCCGACGTTTCTGGAGGACAACTATGTATGCTTCGGGCTGCCCGGAATTGGTGACTTAAATCAATTAAGCAAGACGGAGCTGCGGGATAAATTAGCCGAGGCGAACCATCTGGAAGAGCAGGAGCTTGAACGTGGCTTAGAGGAGCATAGCGTCTTCGCGCACGCAATGCAGGACGGCGATTACTTAATCGTTGATGCTGGTGAACGTATACATCTGGGTGATCTCGGCGACTATTATTACATTGATTTATTCGACAACGCTGAGGATAACAGCGGTCACAGGCGCGGCGTGACGTGGCTTAACAGCCTGCAGAGAGAAGACCTGCATCCGGAGCTGCTAGCTTTCCTCAGCGAGGAAGGGGGAATCGGGAAGTTCGGACGCCCCGTGACCCAAGAGCAGGTGGAGAGCATGTTATCAAAGCCCAAGGCAACAGGACCTGGGCTGATTGATGAAGCGATGATTCAGGAAGCTATCGACATCTTGAAGACAGCTATGCGAAGTGAAGATGCGGATCGCAGAGAGCGGGCCGCAATTGCGATTTTGCAGGCCGCACGGATCTAAAGCCAGGCGAGGTCTTCCCGTTTTTGACTAGAACCTGACCTGGCTCTTCAGTCAGCTGGATACAGCTTTGAAATATTGATAAATCTTTTGCAGCTTCTCTGTTTGCCTTCCTTTGGGGCTCTCCATCGAGCCAAACTCGAAAAATTTGACCTTTTTAATGCCCGCGTAGTTGAACAGCGCTTTTCTCATCAGCGTCTTGCGGGCGTTGTTCAGCCAGAAAAGAGGATAAAGCGCAGGTCCCTAGCGGTGCTGACGCTAAGCGAAGGTCGAATTCAATAGTTTAAGGGAATGGATGATTTATATGGATGCTAACGTAATGAGTGCCTTGGCCGAGCCTAACCGCCTGCATATCGTTGAACTTTTGCGCGTAAGTCCCCTCACGGTAGGGGAAATCGCCGAACGGCTCCGGCTTCGTCAGACTAAGCTCATCAACCGCGCGCAATATGTTTCGGAAGAGGCGCTGCAAACGGTGCTGGATATGGGTATGCTTCAAGGCACGTCGGAGACGTTCGATAACCTGGATGCTCATTTGCAGCAATTGCAGAAGAGCAGCTAATGAAGGCATAAGCGGGCGGGAGGCGGGAGTGAAGCCGAAGGCGGGCTTTCCCGGACATAGGAGAGAGAGGAGCATCCCTTGATGGGGAATGCTCCTCTTTTTGTTTCGGTATCAGGGTGATGAGCGGCAGCGAGCCGGGCGGTCTTGCCTTAATGTCCATACGCTTCCATTTCCGCCTCCTTCTGCTCTGCGTCTTCACAGGATTTCTTTTCTCAGCGATTATTGTGTATAGTAATTTCTACAGAAACATAGGCAGGGGGAAAGCAAGTGAACTTATGGGGACGTATAAATACGCTCCGCAACCAGATTTTTCTCGGTTTCATGTTTGTTATGGTGCTTGTCCTGGCCGCGGTCGGATTGTTTAATTATGAACAGGTTTCGGTTCTGCTGCGAAGCAATGCGGAGAAGCATATTCAGCAGACAGCCGTGCAAGCAACGGGCAAGCTGGACGTGCTGCTGCGGCAAATTGATACCTTCACGGCGCAGGTAGCGACGAACGCGAATATTCAGCGGCTGCTTATGCAAGAGGCCGATGGAAGACCGATTAACTTCGAGGAACGGCAGCTCCTTCAACAGGAAGTTCGCAAGCACGAGGCGTATACGACGGGTATCCGCTCTATTGAGCTGTATACGACCGAGTACCGGAGACTTTTGCCGCTCGCGGATGACACTTTGGAAAGTCGGGTACCGGACGAGTGGATCAGCCGCGTAGACGAGGGAAAAGGCCGGCTCATATGGCTGGGGCTTGATCCCCGGTATCCGGATGTCGTGATTGCAATCCGCCATGTCCGTCTGATCGACCGCTCGTTTTCGCATGCGGGGTATGTCATGGTGCAGATAGACAAAAGCTATTTTGAGCTGATGAATGCGGAATCGGCTGCAGACAATGACAGAGCGGCACGGGAATATATGGGCTTGGTCGATGAATCGGGCCAAATCATTTCTTCGGACTTTCCATCAGACATCGAAGCAGCGGCACTAATAAGCCGCCAAGAAACGATATCTTTAGATGGAAAGAAATATTTTGCAGTCCAGAAACAATCGGATACGACGGGCTGGAAAATCATTATTTTGACGCCGGTTGATTACGCGACAGAGGGGATCGCCGTGCTCCGAACGGCGATTATTGTCTCGGTGATGGTAGGAGGCCTGCTGTTTCTTATTTTAACCTTTATTTTATCGGTCATGATCACGCGTCCCATCCTGAACTTGATCAAGGCGATGCGCAATGCCCGGTTTGGAACACTGAAGCCGATACCGGTGACCTCCGCGACCATGGAAATTAACGAGCTTAATCATACCTATAATCAAATGGTCGTCTCGCTAAATGAGCTGATCGAGGTCGTGTACCAGAAGGAAATCATTCAGAGCCGAACCGAGCTCAAGGCACTGCAGGCGCAGATCAACCCTCATTTTTTGTTTAACACGCTGGAAGCATTTTATTGGGCGCTCGATGAGAAGGGGGAAGAAGAGCTGTCCGAAATCGTAGTCGCAATGTCAGGATTATTCCGCTATGTGATCAGCAGGGCGGACGAGGACGAATGGGTAACGGTCGGGGATGAGCTGGAACATGCCGAAAGATATTTGAAAATTATGGATATGAGGATGCTGGACAGGCTCTCCTGGCGGATCGAAGCGGACGACGCCAGCCGCTGCGTACCGATTCCAAAGCTGTTGATCCAGCCGCTCGTGGAGAATGCCATCCTTCATGGCGTGGAGCAGCGAGTCGGGCAGGGCACAGTCGTCCTGCGGGCAGAGCCTTCCGGCCGGAAGGGCTATACGCGGATTGTGGTGACGGACGATGGCCCGGGCATGAACGAAGATAAGATCCGCGAGTTATATGCCGCTATGGAAAGCGGCCAGAATGATTCGGCCAAAGGCAATGGGATTGGACTCGCCAACGTGGAAAGAAGACTAAGGCTATATTATGAAGCGGGCACTAACGGGCTGAATATCCGAAGCGAAGAAGCCAAAGGGACAACCATCGCATTCGAGATACCCGGCGAACAGGGGAGGGACTAGAAACGTGAAAACCATTTTGATCGTGGACGATGAACCGAGAACGAGGGAAGGCGTCCGCAAGACGCTGGAAGCTTGGTCTGCCGGCCGCTTCCGGATCGTCACGGCGTCAAATGGCGTAGAAGCATTGGATTGGCTGATGAAGCATGATGCCAACCTGCTTGTGACGGATATCAGGATGCCGGAGATCGGCGGACTTGATTTAGTGGAGAGGGTGAACGGCATGACGCATCCGCCGGTCGTCATTATCATTTCCGGGCATCCTGAATTTGACTATGCGCAGAGGGCGCTGCAGTTCGGAGTCGTTGAATATTTATTGAAGCCCCTGGATAAAACTAAGCTGGTTAAAGCAGTCGAGCTGGCTCTCAAACGGGAGGATGAGATACACCGGATTGAACGCATGGAGAAGCTGATGGATCCGAAGCTCATGGAAACCGTGCAGGAGGACAAAGTGTATTCCACTCAAGTAAAGGAAGCGATTCACTATTTGGACGACCATCTTCAGGAGCCGATATCGATGCGCGATATCGCGGACCACCTGCATATGAACGCGAGCTATTTCAGCGTGCTGTTCAAGGAACAGACGGGGTTAACCTTTACCGATTATTTGACCAGACGGAGGGTGCAGCGGGCGAAGGAGCTGTTATCGAATACGAGGAAGCCTATTGCCGAAATAGCCGAACAGGTCGGCTACCAGACGGACAAATATTTCGTGAAGGTATTCCGTTCGCTTGAGGGAGTCAGTCCGGGACAATACAGAAAGAGCGTAGTCCATTCGGAAGAAACAATCCAATAAAAGTAGAACTTTTCCCAATCCATATCCCCTTACGGTGTTGCCCGCACGTTGCTACAATGGAGCAGAGCAATGGGAAATCATTTTCATCATCAGAAAAGGGGTTGTAAACGTGTTCAACAAAAAATGGACGATGCTGTTACTGACGTTATGTCTTACTTTGATTGCGGCCGGCTGCGGTCAAAATGGAAACAACGGCGAAACTGCTGCTAACAGTGGTACAAATGAAAGCGGCTCCAGCAAAGTGACGATTAACTTCATGCACTTGTGGCCGGAAGGCGTATCCGCCGGTCAGAACAAAATCGTTAATCAAATCATTAAGGACTTCCAGACAGAGAATCCGAATATCTCGATCAAGCAAGAGGTTCTGGACAATGAACAATATAAAAACAAATTGAAAGTGCTTTCGGCTTCCAACCAGCTTCCGGACGTGGGCGTCACGTGGGCAGCCGGATTCATGCAGCCGTATGTAGAGGGCAAGCTGTTCACGCCGGTTGACGATGTACTGAGCGGCGAGCTGAACGGTAAGTTCGTATCGGGGACGACGGAGGCTTACGCCATCGACGGCAAGACGTACGCGCTTCCGCTGGAGTTCAACATCGCGCCGGTATACTACAACAAAGCGCTCTTCGAAAAAAATAATCTCGAGGTGCCGCAAACGTACGAGCAATTTAAAACCGTTGTGAAAACGTTGTCTGAAAACGGTATCGCGCCAATCGCGCTCGGCAATAAAGACCGCTGGACCGGTTCGCTGTGGTATATGTATCTGGCTGACCGTCTCGCGGGCCAAGAGACATTGGCAAGCGCGATCAGCGGCTCCGCATCGTTCATGGACGAAGGGCTTATGAAGGCAGCCGCAGAGGTTCAAACGCTTGTTGACGGCAACGCGTTCGTTAAAGGCTTCAACGGCCTGTCAAACGAAGAAGCGAAGTCGGAGTTCCTGAACGGCAAAGCCGCTATGTACATGATGGGCACATGGGAGCTTCCGAACTTCACGACGAATGAGGATATTCCGCAAGAGTTCCGTGATAGTGTAGGCTTCTTCAAATTCCCGACGGTAGACGGAGGGAAAGGTGATATCAACAGCTGGGTAGGCGGACCGGGCGTCGGCTTGTTCGTCTCGGAAAGCTCTGAGGTCAAGGAAGAAGCAAAAGCGTTCGTCGAATATTTCATCGTGAAATGGGGCGAGCAATCCGTAACGGGTGCCGGCGTCATTCCGGCAACAAAGGTAGATACGGCCGCTTTGGAGCTGCCTCAGCTGTACATCGATCTGTTTAACGAAATGAACCAAGCGAGCAGTATCACGTTGTTTGCAGATGTTCAAATGCAGGCGAGTGCGGCAGAGACTCATCTTAACCAGATCCAAGCGCTGTTCGGCAAGGCTTCAACGCCGGAGAAATTCTCGCAGGAGCATGACGCGGCCATATCCAAAGGCAACTAACGGCTTGAATGCAGCTAAGATGGACGAGGGCATATCCGGCAGATGATGCCGGATATGCCTTTCCTCCACCGACTATGAAAGAGAGGAGCCGCCCAAGTGGATAAAGTAATGTCGAATAAAAAAGTAATCGCGCTGTATGTGCTGCCAGCCCTGCTTCTGATTCTGGCCGTCGTCTACATTCCGATCGTTTTAACCGGCTACTACGGGTTGAATGAATGGAATGGCATCGGAGCCATGACCTTTATCGGGCTGGACAATTACCAAGCTCTCATCAAGGACGAAACGTTCTGGGGCAGTGCCTGGCACTCATTATTGTTAGCTTTATTCTCGGGCGTCAGCCTTATTTTGTATTTGATGGTCGCAATGGTGCTGGCCTCCCGGATCAAGGCTGCGAACCTGTTTCGCAAAATTTATCTCATTCCCATGCTGCTGTCATCGGTTGCGATCGCGCAGCTATGGCTTAAAATCTATCATCCTACTAACGGTATTTTGAATAGCTTATTGGAATCCTTTGGCGTTGCTAATCCTCCCGCCTGGCTCGCAGAACCGTCTCTTGTCCTGTTTGCCCTGTTCATTCCGATTTTGTGGCAGTATGCGGGCTTCTATATCTTGATTTATTACGCGGCTCTAAAGAATATCCCGGCCTCGCTCGAGGAAGCGGCGAAGATCGACGGCGCCAATGCGCTGCAGATCGCCTGGAAGATCAAGCTTCCGCTGGCGATGGAAGTGATCAAGGTAACGGTTGTGCTGGCCGTGGTCGGATCCTTGAAATATTTTGATCTGATCTATGTCATGACAAACGGAGGGCCGAATGGAGCCAGTGAGGTCATGGCGTCTTATATGTATAGTGAAGCATTCAAATCCTATGATTTCGGCTATGGCAGCGCGATCGGATTTTTCCTCCTTGTCATCTGTCTCATCGCTACCTGGATCATACGCAAATTGACCGTTACGAAAGATACGATCCAATACTCGTAAGGAGGGACGCTTCATGATGTCCGAAACCGCAGGGCAGCTGCAGGGGGGAATGAAGGGCTCTGGAGGGGGGATGGCAGGAAAGCTCGGATACGTTTTGTTGTATACCGTGTTGATTGCCGTTGCCGTCCTGCAATTATTTCCGCTTGTTTGGCTGCTGTTCTTCTCTTTAAAAAACAATCAGGAAGTGTTTAATCTTCCGCCTCTATCGTTGCCGATGAATCCGCACTGGGAAAATTACGGGAAGGTATGGAGCGCAGGAAACATCGATGTTTATTTCATCAACAGCGTATGGATTACCGTTGCGGCTACGGCGCTCACGGTCGTTCTTGGCAGCTTGGTTACCTTCGCCGTTACGCGAATGAAGTGGAAGGGGAGCTCCATCGTGCTCGGGCTGTTCATGGTGGCGATGATGATTCCCGTCCATTCCACGCTCATTCCGCTGTTCAGTCTATTTAATAACGCCGGCTTAATCGATCATCCTTTGTCACTGATTTTAACCTATGTCGCATTTAACATGCCGATCACGATTATGATTCTGCTTGGATTCTATTACGCGCTGCCGCGGGAGGTCGAGGAAGCCGCCATCATTGACGGCTGTTCCGTTAACCGCATGTTCTTCCGCATCGTGTTCCCGATGACGAGCTCCGTTCTCGCGACGACGGCCATCATTAACATGATTTATAATTGGAACGAGTTTATATTCGTCAACACGTTTATTAGCTCCGACGCTTATAAGACGCTGACAGTCGGCGTGCAAAACTTCATCGGGCAATACACGACCGATTGGGGCGCGATCGGGGCAACGCTGATGATCAGCATCCTGCCAATACTAATTACGTTTCTGTTTCTGAGCGACCGGATCGTCGAAGGCATCGCGGCGGGCTCGGTCAAAGGTTAATCATGCACAAAAAAAAGGCCTGAATTTCTCCCGCCGGGAAGAAGTTCAGGCCTTTTTGAAATATAAGAATTTATAAGTTTTACCCTTATAAGCTGCTTATATTTCTCCGCGAAACGAGCTTTTGCCGCCAAAGGACGGCGTCAGCCGTTTACGCTTGAAATATAGGAAAGTATATCATTTCGCCATACTTTCTCTATATTTCTCCGGAATGAAACGAGCTGCGCCGCCAAAGGACAGCGACAGCCGTTTCACCTTGCATATAGTCAGTTTGGAGTGCTTATTGGTCAAGTTTATCTATAGCGATAAAGGGCGGGCGTCTGACCGGATTCTCATGGTAAAATTAGGTCACTATAGCTTCAGGCGGAGGTGTATTCATGACTCATTTTATTGAGATCAGACAAATGACGGGTGAAGATGTGGAAACGGTGTATCGTGTTTTCGCTGAACATAAGATCAATAAGCCCAAAGAGTATGTCATGAGTTGTTGGGAAGAGAACGTCACAGGCGAAAGAATAACGTTATTGGCATTTTATCAGGGTGGATTCGCTGGAAGTCTCCATTTGCTTTCCGCATCGGATTATCCTTACTTCTATCAGAACGGCATACCGGAAATTAACGATTTTAACGTGATCCCGCCGCTCCGCAAGCTGGGTATCGGAAATGCTCTAATGGACGCCGTGGAGCAGCTGGCATTCGAAAAATACGGAATCGTCGGAATTGGCGTGGGGCTTTATGACAGCTACGGGAGCGCGCAGCGTTTATACGCCAAGAGAGGCTATATACCGGACGGCCGGGGCGTCATGTACAGGCTGGAGCCGGTCATCCCCGGCTCCGAGGTTCCGGCGGATGATGATTTAAACTTATTTTTTACTAAAGTTCAAGGCGGTTGGGCCAAGCGTTTCGAACACCGCGCTGGTTGTCCATGATTTGCTGACCCGGGTCGGCCTTCCTTATATTATTATCATTCCTTTACACGGGCAAAATGGCTCAAGGAGCCGCAACGCCGCACGATCAAGAACGAACGGTCAGAGGAGGGCATTCATCCAGCGGCACCTCAGCCGGTCTATACGCGGCGGTCTTTTATTCGGGGTGCGATTGGAGCGGGCCTCGCCATTACATTGGGTCCGTCCTTTATCAAATGGGCAGGTAATTCGATTGGCAGCATCGACGGCAGCCAAACGATCGACAGGCTCATTGAGAACAATGCGAATACGCTCGTTGCCGATCCGGTGCCGCTGCCGGCATCTGCGCCGCCTATAGGCGGGGGAGCGCAGGGACAATTCCGGGTATATACGGTTACGCCGATCCCGAGCTTTTCGAATGCGAATTGGTCGTTCAAGATCGATGGCCTGGTGGACAATTCGTTTAACTGGGATTGGGAGCAGTTTGTTGAGCTAAAGCGGACCGAGCAGGTGAGCGATTTCCACTGTGTAACGGGCTGGTCCGTCTATAAGAATACGTGGGAGGGCATACCGCTTAAGGAGCTATTGAAGCAGGCAGGCGTGAAGGCGAATGCGAAAACGGTAAAATTTTATTCCGGCGATGGCGTATATACCTTACCTTAACGCTGGAACAGGCTGACATGGATGACGTTATGGTTGCGGTTATGCATGACGGCAAGCCGATTCCGAGCGATCTCGGCGGTCCGGTCCGGCTCGTCGTGCCGATGATGTACGCATACAAATCCGTCAAATGGCTGAACCGTATCGAACTCATTGAGGGCGAGCATGTCGGTTACTGGGAAGAGTGCGGATACTCGAATGACGCGTGGGTTTAACTTCCGCTGCTGTGGGAGATGGAATTATAAATTAGATTGAGGAGCTGAAGGAAATGACTTATTTTAAAAAATCGGAATGGTTGGCAGAGCGGTTGGGTCAGGCTGGGCTTGTTATTGTGGATACGCGTTATGCGTTGAACGATTCGGAGGCGGGAATCAGAGCTTATGCGGAGGCGCATATTCCAGGCGCTTATTACTTGAAGCTCAGCCATGATCTGTCGGGACCGAAGCGCCCCGGCGGAGAAGGCGGGCGTCATCCTCTGCCGGAGCCCGCGGCGCTTGCGGAAGTATTAGGACGTATTGGCATCGGCAGAAGCACGACGGTTATTTCGTATGACGACCAGGGCGGCGCAATGGCTTCCCGTCTGCGCTGGCTGCTGCAGTGGATCGGCCACGATGGCGATGTCTTCTTGCTTGAAGGCGGCTTCGCGGCTTGGCAGGCAGCAGGCCATCCGGTCAGCAGCGAAACGCCAGCGGTGGTGGAGGGAATTACATACGAGCCGGTCGTTCAGAACGGGCTTCTCATCAGCCAAGCCGAGGTCCGCGCCAAAATCGGGCAAGCCGGCACGGTTATCATCGACTCGCGCGAAGCCCCGCGTTATCGCGGTGAGGTTGAGCCGCTCGATCCGGCGGCAGGCCACATTCCAGGCGCGATCAATCGCTTCTGGAATGAAGGCAAACGTGCCGACGGCACGTGGAAGTCGCCCGAGGAGCAGGCTGAGCGCTTCGCCGGGCTTTCGAAGGACGATGAAATCATCGTCTACTGCGGGTCGGGTGTTACGGCTACGCCGAATGTTTTTGCGTTGCAGGACGCGGGCTTCCGTAATGTGAAGCTTTATGCGGGGAGTTGGAGTGATTGGAGTTCTGATGTGGAAAATCCGGTAGCGGTGGGGGATGAGGAAAAAGCTTAGAACGGCATAGTAGTATGCAATTCGAGTGTACAGCGCCATATAAGGCGAATATCTTGGGCAATGTGCTCTGAGGGGCTTCAAGTCAACACGGAATAAACACTCGCACTCTGAAAGTACTTTCATGAAGCCCCGAGCCGAGCGCATGTATGTGTTTCTCCTGATGTATTTATAATCCGCGCTTGTCGCTTCTTCAACCTTCCATGTACCAAAGAAGGCCGGCAGCCCTCCTCTTTCGAGTGGCTAACCGGCCCTTACTGTTTTAAATTTAAAGTAACGTAAAGGTAAATAAGTCAACAACTCGATTTTATGAAATGAGCGATCAACACAAGATCAACATAGTATTTTATCTCGTACCTGTAATCATATCCGAAATTTCAGATGAGATTTCTTCTACCGTATGTGATGCCGTACTTCTTGCTAATTTATCTGCTAGAGAGGGGCTGAACTCAATTACCTCTTTTTTAGTTATATTGTGCCAGATAGGAAGAACTACTTGCTCACCGGTGACAGCTCTTGTTATGATGCCATCCAACTCATAGTTGGTCCATCCTTTACCTAGAAACGAGGGGGATAAAACTACAATTCCGAATTTACTTTTCGCAAGTCCCCGATCAATCTTTCGTCTAAGGCTATCACCTATTCGTAATTCGAATTCATCGTACCAAACCCTCAATCCATGACTTTGTAGTGCTAGTGCAAGAGGACGAACAACTTGGTCTTTATCTTCTGATGCATGAGAAATAAACACATCAAACTCTCGAAGGTCCTCTTCACTGTTAGGTATAAAAGGGTTACTGTCAGAGTTTCCTTGTACTAATGAGGGAACTGAGGATAAAGGCCTTTCTTTTATTTCAGGCAACACTCCGGGAAGAACTCTAATTGAAGATTTCACTGATCCCTGATATCCACCTAAATCAACAGTCACATGCCAATTTCCTGATCTAGGAATGGCCAGACGAACGGGGGACTTAGTGGCATGGCCGCCCATATATCTATGTTTTCGTCCAGCTTTATAGGCACTAAAGTTAAGGCTATCCATCAGTTTTACATTTGCAGAACTCCCAGATAGTGAAACTTCAACAACTTCACCTGCTTTACGAGATCCTAGACCATAGTGTCGAAAATTCATGAAGTAACTACCCCCAATTGCTAAATGATAGAACTATTCTACCATAATTAGATTATATTAACAAACCAATATGAGTCTTACGTTCTATCCATTTGTGATTGTTTTAGTAGAGAAATAAGTCCATCCGCTGCTTTATAATCTACCCCATACGTATGCGAGTAGCGATCCAAAGCCCCTATTTAGACTTGGACAGAACACCCCTTACTTAGATACAATGAAATCAAGCGGAGGGGAACACAATATGACGAAGAAACAGTACGACTTAA
>NZ_JAKGAP010000169.1 GCF_021532375.1 Paenibacillus alkaliterrae | reverse complement strand
CGGCTTTTACCATATCGGGGATTTGGCTGTGTGTCGCCCAATAATACCAGTCATCCAGAAACACCTTCGCTTTTTCAGGGGTCTCCTGCTCCCACAATTTCGAGAAGGCGAGCTTTAAGTGGTATGCTTTAGCGGTCTTCAGATCCTCGTCCTTGAGACCCATTAATTTTTCCTTTTGGTTCACGGTTAGGTTTTCTTCGTTCTTCAACCAAGAGTAGCGGCTGCCTTTGAGATCAGCTACCGTCCGTTGTTCTTTGCGTCTTGTCTCATCTACAGCGGTACTGATGACATTCATAACATGGAACTTGTCATAAGTGATTTCGACATTTGGAAAGTAGTTCTTCGCACCGGCAATGAAGCTCGGCGACATATCCATACATAACTCTTCAATGTCGTCCGGATGGCCGCCTTTCTGTAGCAATTGGCCCTTAAAGTCAAACAACGTCCGCTGATCTTTCCCTTCCGCCACGTGAAGTACTTTACGGGTATCCAAGTCCATGACCAGAGATACGTACTCATGTCCTTTCGCTCGGGAGGTTTCGTCTATGGCAATACGTTTAACATCTTCCCAAGTTTGTTCCTTCCGTGCTTCATCCACGTAATGGTGTAGAATAGGCCATAAAGTAGTGTCATGCTCTCCGAGTAACCTGGAAACTTCGTTCATCGGCATAGCTTTGGCCAACAACACCATAAGGGCTTCAAAATATAACGAGAAGCCGGAACGTTCGCGTGCCCACGAAAGTTCGGCTGTTTTAGGCGTATTGCAATCCTCGCACTCTACACGCGGCGGCTTTCCGATTAACACCGCACGATATTGGAAGAAGTTCATGTGCCGCCATTCGCGTTCCTTGCCGTGGTCATAAATCCGGCAACCTGGTTTACCGCAAGTACCACAGGTATGCAAGCCGCCTTTCACGGTACGGATATAAATTTGCAGTTCTTTTTGATCCGGATTGAAAGCGACATTATATACTTCCCAGCCCGATCCTAAATTCAAAGCTCTATTAAATATCTCATTTTCCGTCATCAATGGTATCTCCCTTCAGGGTTCTACTAC
>NZ_JAKGAP010000018.1 GCF_021532375.1 Paenibacillus alkaliterrae | reverse complement strand
ATGACCCCTGTTCAGTACAGGAATCATCTATTATTGGTTTCCTAATTGTTCAATACCACTCTTTTTTTAAGTGTCCTTGACATAGGGTCCAGATTATTTTATTTTTTGGCCACTGCTGCTTTCTTCGTTCCGCAACTGGCGCACTATTGTATTCAGCTCCAAGCGTACTCGCGCAAAGCCGCGGCCACGCCATCTTCGCTATTCGATAGCGCGACAGCATTGGCTGCTTGCTTAACCTTTTCCGGCGAATTTCCCATAGCGATACCCATACCGGCATATTGGAGCATCGTAATATCGTTGTAATAATTACCGATTGCCAGTATTCGGCTGGGAGCTATTCCGCGAATTTCCGCCAGTTGCTGCAGCGCTCTTCCTTTATTCGCCTCCGCATGATGCACATCAATAAAAAAATCCCCGCTCCGAATCGACTTCAGAAGCGGCGGCCAGCCCGCCCATTCCGCTTGCACCATGTCCATTTTCTCTTTGTTGCCGAAGACGGTAAACTTCACTAAGCCTGTCGGCAATCCGTCGTGAAAATTCCAAATCGACGGCTTCGCTTGATAATGGACATACATGCTTTCGGCTTCCGGCGTCATATTTTCCACCATCATTTCGAATGCCGTATTCAAATCATAATGAATGCCATGCTCACGGCAATAATGGATAAAGTCCAGCAAATGGTCAGGCACCATATCGAATTGGTGCACGACCGAGCGGTCATCCGCATTGATCGTAGCTGCGCCATTATGCGTAATTACCGTGCCGCCGAGCCCGAGCTGCTCGAGCACAGGAATGGCTCCTGACGGTCCGCGCCCCGTGCATAATACAATTTGAGCTCCCCGGCTCGCTGCCTCCCTTACGGAGTCCCTAATCCCATCGGTCAGCACATGGTCATCCCTCAGCAGCGTGCCATCGACATCTAATGCGATTAAATCATACTTCAAGCTCATGCTCCCACTCCTGTTCTATCGTTTATGCATGCGAAGCCGCTCTATCTCTTCCTCCGTTAATTCCCTGTATGCTCCCTCGGGCAGTGACTCATCCAATAGAAGCGGTCCCATTGAAACACGCTTTAAGTGTACGACTTTTTTTCCGATGGCCTCAAACATTCTTTTCACTTGGTGAAACTTGCCTTCCATGATCGTAAGTGAAATAGTTGAATAGACGCTATCTTCCCGATTCTCGCGACTCTTTACGTGAAGCTCTGCTGCCATCGTGACATAACCGTCATCTAACGTTACCCCCGCTGCGAACGACTGCTTATCCCGGTCGCCGACATCGCCTCTCACAAGCGCTTCGTACGTTTTGGCGACATGCTTGCGCGGCGATAAGAGCTCATGAGCAAGCTGCCCGTCATTCGTGAGCAGCAATAAGCCTACTGTATCCTTATCCAGACGGCCGACAGGAAACGGATCACGCAGCCGATCCTCCGGCTTCAGCAAATCGATGACGGTACGCTCGCGAGCATCCTCGGTAGCCGATATGACGCCCTCCGGTTTATTCATCATAAAATAGACGATATCCCGATAAACGACAGGTGCATTTTCAAAAGCTATCTCGGTCTGCTCCGTCTCAACGATTAGCCCGCTATCCTTGATCACCTTTCCGTTTACCGACACCTTGCCCTGCTTGACAGCCTTTTTGATTTCGCTTCTCGTTCCGATTCCCATGTGGGCCAGCAGCTTATCGATTCGTATTCGATTACTCATTCTATATCCATCTCCATCCTGCCGGCAGCTCGTTTTTAATCATGCCTTCTGCGTACTTCCCCCAACCGATCGGGTGACCGTCTGTACAAATGAGCACATATCCTTTCGCTGCTGCACCATCCTTTATGACGATCTCCGACTCCTCCACAAATAACGTTTCTCCGCGTAAATAACGAAGCGTCTGCGGGTCATTCGAGCTCCAATTGACTGATCGCACGGCCTCCTCACGCTTAAGCCCCATTGCCAATGGATGGGAAGGTTCGATCCGCCCCCTGCCCGCTTCCCCGACATACCAGCCTGCTCTCACTACCCGCAGTCCGTCTAACGAAGGCATATTGTTCGGCTGTATATAAACTCTTGAACCATATGCAACCACTTGACCCGTCCATGCTAATGCGCCGTAAGCAAAATGCTCCGCTTGTTGACGCCATAGGTCAATTGGCTGCTCTTCATCCAAGACGCTCCTGGTTTTGTATTCTTTCTTGCTTGCTGATTGCTTTAAACCTGCATTCTGCCATTCCTTTTTCGTCTGAAGCTTCGCTGCTCGGCGCTCTTCTCTTTGGTCATAGCGCTTTTCATTTGACCGTCTAATGCTAATTGCCGCACCGGCATGGCGGGCTTTAGCAGGCTCTTCTTCGGAAACGGCTGACTCCAAAAGATGATTTATATCTGTGTTTGCCCCATCACGCCGCAGCACGGCCGCATAATGCCCTTCCCCTTCAATCCGATGCGGCCATAACCTGACAGTACCTTCAATGCTTTGCAAACGGGCTCCATCAAGCTGCGTCGCCTTCGCTATCAAATCCGGTCTGCCTGCATTCCAACCAAAACCATGGACAATCGGTACAACCTGAAAATCCGTATGCCCGGAAAGAAACGAAGCGATTTGCTGCTCGTTTTCTTCCGGTGAAAAAGTGCAAGTCGAATAGACCATTAATCCGCCGGGGGCAAGCATCGAAGCGGCATGTCTTAAAATATCACACTGCATAAGCGAGCATCGTTCGACGGAGTGCTTTTCCCACTCGGCAATCATAGATTCATCTTTCCGAAACATGCCTTCACCGGAGCAAGGGGCATCTATAAGGATTCGATCGAACCATTCCGTGAAGACCGGCGCGAGCGCGGCCGGCTCCTCATTCATTACAACCGCGTTGCGGACGCCCGCCAGTTCGATATTTTTCGCTAACGCCTTCGTACGTTCCCTTGCGTTATCATTAGTGACAAGCACGCCGCCGCCCTGCAGCTTTGCCGCTATTTGCGTCGACTTGCCGCCGGGAGCGGCACATAGATCGAGCACTCGCTGTCCCGGCCTTACATCAAGCAATTCAACCGGCGCCATCGCGCTCGGTTCTTGAATATAATAAAGGCCGGCGTGATAATGCGGATGCTTGCCGGGCCGCTCGCCTTCCTTATAATAAAGCCCATCCTCAGCCCACGGGATCGGACTAACATCCGCTGACAGCGGAGACATCCCTTTCCATTCTTCCATATTCAGTTTTAATCGGTTGATTCGAAGACCGTATACGCGCGGCGCGGCATAGGAGGACATAAAATCGTCAAATTCCTCTCCAAGCAGCTTTTCCATTTTTGCAGTAAAATTTAGCGGCAAATTGCCGATCATGCTGATTTCCTCCAGCCCATAGCCATCGATGTCTCTGCACTTACATAGTCATGCGGCTTTGTTATATAATATATAAAAGTTAGGACAATCTGTATAGAAACCAATCTGTCCATCTTAAACTCGTTTCGGAGGTAGTCTCACAAATGAAAAAGAAAAAGAAAGTTAAAATGATTTACGTTTATATCGGAATCGTCATATTATTATTCGGTTTTATTTTCGTGCTTAACAACAGCGGCAAGGTAAATGCCTTGTACGACAAGCCCGTCTCCGAATTGAACCCGGAAACGCGCAAGCAGCTGGATGACCCTAACTACCAGAATATCATATTACCCGCAGAGCTGGACAGTATGGTGGCAGATAAAGAAGATTTCTTCGTCTACTTATATGCGTCCGACTGCATGCATTGCCAGAATACGACACCGAAGCTAATGCCGCTTGCAGAGGAGCTCGGCATCGAGCTTCCACAGTTTAACTTGCGCGAATTTCCAACTTACTTCAACAAATACAATGTCGAGTACACGCCGACGCTCGCTTACTTCAAGGAAGGCGTTCAGGTCGACAAATTGGAAGGCGGCCTTGCTGCAGAAGGCACGACATCCGGTTATTCATTGAATGATTACAAGGCATTCTTCAACAAATATTCGGGAGCTGATCCGCAATGATGAAGCGTCAGCGGCTAACTGAAGAGCAGGCTGCCGAACAAGTTGGAGCAGATCGGATCAGCGCGCGAAACCGCGGGATTATGTATGCCATGCTGCTGGCATTTGCATTCATTACCTTGCTGACCGCTTGCGGCTTATCGGGCGATGACGAGGCCGGCGCCCAGCATATGCACGGCTCCGAAACCTGGGAGACGACTTCGTCATATGATCAGCTGCCCTCCTTCTTATCTGACTATACCCCTCATACAAGCAAGCTATACAGTGAGGTCCATGACCACGCGCACTTGATGAGCGGAATAACGTGCTATTGCGGCTGCGCGGACGGACTCGCCGTAGAAACACCCCATGACTCTCTTCTGCGCTGCTATTTGGCGGAGCACCCGGCAGATGAAGGCAGCGTGACCTGGACAAATCACAGCACGAGCTGCGGCATTTGCAAGAAAGAAATGGAGGACGTTATCGCTTTAAGCAAGCAAGGCAAGACCATCGACGAAATACGGGAAGAAATAGACGCTAAATATAAACCGAAAAAATCAAGCGACCCGTCTTGA
The DNA here is from genome assembly GCF_021532375.1 of Paenibacillus alkaliterrae. Taxonomy (GTDB): domain Bacteria; phylum Bacillota; class Bacilli; order Paenibacillales; family Paenibacillaceae; genus Pristimantibacillus; species Pristimantibacillus alkaliterrae. The sequence continues at coordinate 123,989 of NZ_JAKGAP010000018.1, read as the reverse complement.
CGAAATCATCGACTAACCAATAAAGAGCAGTCTCTAGGCCGTCGGCCGTTAGAGACTGCTCTTTATTTCACCATTGCCGTTTAACTTTGATTCGCTTTCTTGGCTTTACCGATCGCGGCTTGAATATCGAGAGAGAGCTGACTCAGCCCTTGGTAATCCTCTTTCTCGAATTGTTCATTGAATTTCATCTGGAACTGTGCTGCCTCCCGCACGCGATGATAGAAATACAAATCCTGGATACCGCTCAAAACCTTTGATACGACGTTGGATTGCTCTTCGAATTCCGTCTGGGCATCGAGAATTTCCTTGCGGATGTTCGTCATTTCCGAATCGAGCTGCGCTGCCGCCTCCGCCGCTTTTTTCAATCGGTTGCGTACATCATCCGGCAAGCTTTCCTTAAACTTATAATTCAAGGAATGCTCGATCGTTGCCCAAAAATTCATGGCCAGCGTGCGAATTTGAATTTCGGCGAGTACGATTTTGTAGCCTAGAGCCGTTTGAACCGGGTATTCTACGATCATATGGTAACTGCGGTAGCCGCTGTCCTTGAAGTTCGTAATGTAATCCTTCTCGTATACGAGCGAAAGATCCTTACGCGTACGAATCAAGCTGGCTACGCGATGAATATCATCCACAAACTGGCACATTATGCGAATGCCCGCGATATCCTCTATACCCGTATCCAACTGATCGGACGGTACATTCAGACGCTTGGCCTTCTCTAAAATGCTGGATATTCGCTTGACCCGGCCGGTGACAAATTCTATCGGTGCATAAGATTCTCTAATCTTCAATTCAACCCTCATCGTTTTAAACTTTACTTTCAGTTCTTCCACCGCTTGTTCATAAGGCTGTAAAAAAAGATTCCAGTCTCTACCGTCCATCCGGCCGCCTCCTGTTCTTAACGATGATCTGCGCCTACTGCTTCGGCAATATTGCGGTAGCCATCCTTATGTAAACATTCCTTTAATCCGTTCGTCAGCTCTCTAAGCAATCCCGGTCCTTTATAAATAAGAGCCGTATAAATTTCGACCAAGGCTGCTCCGGCACGGATTTTATCGTATGCATCTTGTGGCGTAAAGATGCCGCCTGAACCAATAATGGGCAGCTGCCCGCCAGTTTGGCGGTAAACGGCGCGTATAACATCGGTCGAGCGGTCACGCAGAGGCTTGCCGCTTAGTCCGCCCGATTCTTTTGCATTCGAATGCTTAAGCCCCGAGCGGGATAGAGTCGTGTTCGTTGCGATAATGCCGGATACGCCGCTTTCCATAATGCTGTCTACAGTAAGCTCCAGCTGTTCATCGGTCATATCCGGGGCAATTTTCACAAGCACTGGCTTTGTTTTCGTTCCTATTTTCGCCGCTTGCGCACCCATTTCTTCTCTTACGGCGCCAAGTAAATTTTTCAGTTCTTCCCCATGCTGCAAATCCCGCAAATCAGGAGTATTGGGAGAACTGATGTTTACGACGAAAAAATCACCATATGTATACAAATCACGAATACAGGCCTGATAATCCTCATGCGCCAATTCATTTGGCGTCGTTTTGTTTTTGCCGATGTTTACGGCGATCGGAATACGCGATATTTTTCGACGCGCCAGACGTTCCGCCATTGCGGCCGTGCCGTCGTTATTAAAGCCCATGCGATTAATGAGCGCCTCATCAGGCGGTAACCGGAATAGCCTTGGCTGCTCGTTGCCGGCTTGTCCCTTCGGCGTGACTGTCCCTACCTCGGCGAAACCAAAACCAATGCTTGAGAAGCCGTCGGCTGCCTTGCCGTTTTTGTCGAGGCCCGCAGCAAGACCGACCGGATGAGGAAATTGCAGTCCGAACAGCTCAGTTGCAAGCTCCGGCGACTTTGCTACGCCGTACATAGCATGCATTAACCCGTTTAGACCGGGCACCTTACCTGCGGCGGACAGCCCGTCAATGACGACGTGATGGGCTTTCTCCGGATCCATTCGAAAAAAAATAGGCTTTAGTATAGAAGAATAAAGCAACCTGCTCACTCCGTTCTCAGATGTATGTTCTATCTGACAGTTTATCTTTTTTGAAACAAAAAGAAAAGAGCCCGCACGCCTGCGGCAAGCCTCCCCGGCAATATTGCGGCTTTTCTAGAAAACGATTACAATGAAAGAATACTAATCTTAACTTTGAAATAGAAAGGTTGATTATCGATGAGCGCAGCGAAAAGAAAACCCGCAACGATGAAAGCAAAACCGAAGGAAGAAATGAACAAAAGGGCTCTAATCTGGATCGGCTCTATTGTCGGCGTCGTCGTAATCGCGGTCTCTGTCCTTCTGATCCTTACCTCTTGAATTCTGCTTCACTCAACTGCTTATAAAAACAGCCCATATTATGTATGGGCGCACAAAGAAGCTCCTCTTAGGCGGCTAGCGCCAGCGAAGAGGAGCTTCATGTTGCTATAAAGCATTAGTTATCGAATGGCTCGTCGGCAATTTTGATCGAATCAGTCGGGCAGCCGTCGGCAGCATCCTGCAAATCGTCATACAAATCTTCAGGAATTTCCGTATTGCCTTTGTTTCCGTCATTTTTATAAATGACTTCTGCAATACCTTCATCATCGTAATCATAAATGTCAGGAGCTGTAGCTCCGCAAGCTCCACAAGCGATGCACGTATCTTTTTCTACCCAAGTAAACTTACCCATGGAAATTCCCTCCCAAATAAATATACGGAATAATCTCGTTCCTATACAAACAAGCTTCACTCATCAATATATAACAAACTATCATCCTTTTGCAAGGACGTACCTCGAATTCGTTTGTTCCTTATTAAGGTTGACGGGTCGTCCCCCAGCATTCCCGCGGTCAGTACGGCACCCTCGCCAAACTTATCCCTCAGTTGATCCACCGCTTTCGTCAGTGCCTCTTTACGCGGCTGCTGCTCATAGCTGAACAAATCGAGCTGCAAGGCCGATTCATCGAGCAGAGTTAAATTTTGCAGCGTAACGCCAAGCAAACGAATGGGCTCTCCGTTTCTCCAATGCCTGTCGTACAGCTTACAAGCTTCTCTATAAAAATCATCGGTCGACTGTGTTGGAGCCTCAAGCGTGTTAGAGCGGGCAATCGTCGTCATATCGGGCTTGCGTATTGTAATCTGTATCGTTGCAGCAACCAGCTTCTGCCTGCGCAGCCTGCGGCCGGTCTGATCAGCCAAATTGAGCAGCACGCGGTATACATCTTCTCTGGCTGTAATGTCATTCGGGAGCGTTGTCGTATGTCCGATCGATTTATTCCGCTCTCTATGGGGATTCACCTCGGCATGATCGATACCATGCGCCGCTAACTTCATCCAGGATCCAACGATGCCAAAATGCTTGATTAGCACCGCTTCATCCGTCCCTGCAAGCTGACCGATGGTGCGAATATTCAGCTTCCCCAATTTCTCAGCCGTTTTTTTTCCAATCCCGAACAGCGTATCGCATGATCTATCCCACAGTACGTCTTTTACGTCTCGGATTCGCAGTATGGTGAGCCCGTTCGGCTTCTTCATATCCGATGCCATCTTGGCGAGCAGCTTATTGGGGGCGAGGCCGATGGAGCAAGGCAACGACCATTCCGTTTGAATCCTTTGCTGCAGCTTCTCCGCGATTTCAAGCGGCGAACCAAACATTTTTGAACCGGTTATATCCATGTAGCACTCATCGATCGAGACAGATTCAACGAGCGGCGTGTATTGGCGGGCTATCGCCATGAAGCCGTGTGAATATTTGCGGTACAGATCGAAATCAGGCTTGATCAAAATGAGCTCGGGACAAAGCTTAAGCGCTTGCCGTACCGTCATTCCTGTTCTGATGCCTTTTTTCCTTGCCGCATATGAGCATGTAACGAGTATGCCTTTGCGCTGCTCTATACTGCCCGAAACTGCCGTCGCTCTGTTCTTATATTTCTCAGGTTCCTCCGCTTCATGCACGGAGCAATAGAAAGCATTCATATCCAGATGAATAATAACCCGGCCCTTTGCCGGATATTGCCTGTTCACATTTGACATCACCGTGTGCCGCACCACCTATTCCTAACAAAAACTTACATAAGCTTATTCATCCCCAGCATACAATTCCAATAGGGTCAAGTCAACGGAAGCATAATTGTAGAACAAAAAATACGGTTACCCTCTCTACTTTCAGGTCGACAAGTGTTATAATAGTAAATTATGATTTGAAAAGGCTATCAGTGAAGGAGGCGTCCCGATAATGACAACAAACATTTCAATCTTTGATACGACGCTGCGTGACGGTACACAAGGTGAAGGAATCAGCCTATCGGCGGATGACAAACTAAAAATTGCCCAGAAGCTCGACGCTTTGGGCGTTCACTATATTGAAGGCGGAAATCCGGGAAGCAACAGCAAGGATATTGAATTTTTCCAAAGGATCAAAGCATTCAACCTAAACGCCAAAATTACGGCTTTCGGCAGCACCCGCCGCAAAAACAGTCTCGCCGAGCAGGATGCGAGCCTCGTGCGTATTGCCGAGTCCGGCGTTCCAGCAGCAACCCTTGTCGGTAAATCATGGGATTTCCATGTACATACCGCTTTGCAAACGACGCTTGAAGAAAATCTATCCATGATTTATGACTCGGTTGCGTTCTTGAAACGAAACGGGATGGAAGCTTTGTTTGATGCGGAGCATTTCTTCGACGGTTACAAGAACAATCCCGAATATGCGATCTCCGTATTGAAAAAAGCGCAGGACGCTGGCGCCAACTGGCTCGTGCTTTGCGATACGAACGGTGGTACGCTGCCGGGAGAAATCCATGAGATCGTATCCCGCGTTTCTCATGAACTTACTACACCGGTAGGTATTCACACTCACAATGACTGCGAGCTTGCAGTCGCGAATTCTTTAGCTGCCGTACAAGCAGGTGCACGTCAGGTGCAAGGCACGATTAACGGCTACGGCGAACGCTGCGGCAACGCAAACCTATGTTCCATCATTCCGAATTTGCAAATCAAAATGAACTATAACGTTTTACCGGAGGAGAAGCTCCGCACCTTAACGGGAACGGCACGTTACGTAAGCGAAATCGCTAACGTTCATATGCCTGTCGGTCAAGCCTACGTCGGCAACGCCGCATTCGCCCACAAGGGCGGCATACACGTCTCGGCCATCATGAAGGACTCGAAGACCTACGAGCATATTCAGCCAGAGCTCGTCGGCAATAAGCAACGCATTCTCGTTTCCGAGCTTGCCGGGCAAAGCAATATAATCTCGAAAGCACAGGAGCTTGGTCTCGATGTGAACGCGAACAACGAGAAGACAAAGAAAATCATGGATCAGATCAAAGAGTTAGAGCATCAAGGCTATCAATTCGAGGGTGCCGATGCCTCCTTGGAGCTGCTGCTTCGCGAAGCTTTCGGTGGAGTAGCAAAAGAAATCTTCAAAGTGGAATCCTTCAAAATGCTCGTAGAGAAAACAAATGGTCAAATGATTTCCGAAGCGATCGTAAAAATCAATGTTGACGGTCAACAGGTATACACGGCAGCCGAAGGCAACGGACCGGTCAATGCGCTCGATAACGCCCTCCGAAAGGCGCTCGTACAGTTTTATCCGAACATCGAGCATATTCATCTTTCGGATTATAAAGTCCGCGTCATCGACGAGAAGGATGCTACAGCTGCTAAAGTACGCGTCCTCATTGAATCGACAGGACTCGACAACACATGGAGTACGGTCGGCGTTTCCAACAACGTCATCGAAGCAAGCTGGGAAGCGCTTGTGGACAGCATCCGTTATGCCTTGCTTAATATGGTCAAAATCGACAGCACCCACAACGATCCGCTGGATCGAATCGGGCTCGTGAATCATTAAACTATAAGTGCCGCCAAAACCGTCTAGTCAATAACGGCTCTGGCGGCACTTCTTTTTTCCTTACATCCATTTCTTAATCAAACGTTCCCACTCTTCGATAGTAATAACGCCGTTGATTCTCTCTCTGATTATCCCTTCACGATCTATGAGAAAGGTCGTTGGAAAAGTATCGACCTTGTACAGCTTAGTTATATCCCCTTTTCGGTCCATCAGAATCGGAAACGCAAACTCATACTCATTCACAAAATTTCTGGCATTGCGTTCTTTATCGTATTTCGTCGCATTGACGCCATACATCTGAATGGTATTTCCATATTTGGCGTGCAGGCGCTGCAAATCGGGCGCTTCAAGCTCACACGGACCGCACCATGACGCCCAAAAATTTACGAAGCTTAACCGGCTTTGCTTGCCCCCTACCTGATATGACTGCTCATCAAGCGCTGTGAGCTTAAAGGCAGCGGCCCGGTAATCGGCCTTCGGTTTAAAGTCGGCGGCAGGAGCGGCCATCGTCACCGCATTCGGATCATTGTTCATATATTGAAAAACAGCCAAACCGGCAAACAGAAATGCGATCGTAAAAAGCGTAATAACGCGTTTCATGAAATTCCATCCTTCTTTCGTAATTTCAATTGCCTAAATGGTATCACGCACAGTATGGAAGCTCAAGGCTCAGGGCACATTAGCCATAAAAACGTCACGTTTAACGACAGAGACCGCTTCCTTATGTCATTCGTTTTCTCCATCCCCCTTCTTGCCATCGTTATTCCTTTATTCTCGGTAAGCGCAGGAATCTTCATACCTTTTATCTTTGATATTCAGCTGGCTATAAGAATTTAAAGAAAGATTAGCAAGAATAGGGATATTTCGGTATACTAATCTTATCCATGGATACGAAGGGGGGCATTTCCATGCATGAGCTGCAATCGAAAGGCTGCATTACGAAAGAAGCATATGACCGGCTACTCCAGGTTTGCTTGGAAGCGAAGCCAAGAGAAGCATGCGGCATACTTGCAAGCCGTTTTTCCCAGTCAGGCTCTTCCCCTCTTTCGGAAGTCTATTCCGTTAATGCGATAGTCGATACGATAATTCCTATCACAAATACGCATATTAATCCAACCTACGCCTTTTCATTCGATCCCGCGGAATGGACAGCCGCCTATTATGACATGCAAAATAACCGACAATCCCTTGTCGGCTTATTTCATTCTCATCCTCGAACGGATGCAATCCCTTCATCGAGCGACACGGAAGGTTTCCTGCCCGCTTCGGAGCTAACCTATTGGATCGTTTCATTGAAAGATATTCATGCTCCACAAGTAAAGCCATATCTGCGCGATCAAGGTGTATTTAAACCTCTTCAGCTAGTGTTTGCTTAAATAAGCATACAAATCACCAAGTGTAGTAATATTTCTTTCCAAGATCCGTACCAAATAATTTTGCCACAGCTTGGCGGTCATAATGGAATCCTGCAGAGCGTGATGACGCTGCGTTATCGGGATACAGCAATTATCCAGCAACTCATCGAGACTATAACCATCAAGATTCGGTTCCAGCCACTTCGCTACCATCATCGTATCGAGAACGCGGTGGTTAAGATTCACCTTCGAGGTTCGCCATAGCGCTGCGTTCAGAAACTGCTTATCGTGACCGGAAGCATGAGCGATAAGCAGCCTTCTGCCGACAAATTCCATAAAGTCATGAAGCACCTGCATCAAATCAGGAGCATCCTGCACCATTTCATTCGTAATGCCCGTTAATTCGATGATTGCCTTCGGTATTTTCCTCTTTGGATTAACGAGACTATAAAACGATTCGCTCTCAATCAGCTCGCCGCCCCGAAACATTACAGCGCCAAACGATATGATTTCATCGCCGTTCATCGGATAGAAACCTGTCGTCTCAAGATCGAACACAACAACCTCAAGCTCCCGAAGCGGCATATCGAACATAGACTGTTTACGCTGCTCTTTATTGACATTACGAATAAATGCCATTTGCTGCGCATTTTGCGAGCCTAGCATAGAAGCGATGGCAGGCGTAAATCCTCCCATTTTGTATAGGTTCCACATCCGACCGACGCCTTTTTGATCCTTCATCCCTCTACCACCGCCTTACGTAAGCCTGCCCATTGTTTGCTTGAATACTGCTCGCTGCAGCTTCTTTCCCAAACGCAGGCTGCTTTTCAACTCATCCGTCATTTCTTTCGTCAGCTTACGGCTAGATAACTTGCCGTTATTTGCATATAAGCCGTCTTCCTTCTGTTCGGTTGTCATTAAACGCAATCGCAGTAATAATCGGAATGCCTGCTTATAAACTGCCGCATCAGACTCTGACATTTGTCCGGCTTCTACCAGCATTGCAATTCTATCCAAAGTCGCCGTTTCCCGAATACCCACTTGCACCGACAAAAGCCGAATCGAATTAACCATAGGAATATAGGCGCCGTATTTAATGTCCAAGCTGCCAGCGTCCTCACCGTACCGCTCCTTCAATAATTGGCCAAAAATGCCGACCAGCACTTTATGTCGCAGCGTGTTGTCCAGCATCCTCTGCAAAATGATAGGATGGTTAAGCATATCGGTAAAAAATGAATCCTTCAGTGCATCCACCAGACGGCTTTCCCCATAAATACATCGGCCGTCAGCTATGATAAGCAAATAACGAACCGCTTCCCAAGCGGGCTCGTCAAACCAATGATCCAGCTTACGGCTCCACTCCGACAACGATAAACACCACTCCGAATTGCTGCTCAGTACATTTCCTTCACAGGGCGGATAACCAACCGATTGCAGATTCGAAACGATAATCTGACTTAGCTCCTTAAAATACTGCTTTACATCCGCCGAATCAGACACTGGATCCTCATAGACAACGCCGCTGTCTTGATCGCTTGATAATGTCTGCTCTTTCCGACCGCCGCTGCCGAACAATAAATACGCGTAAGGCACGGGGGGAGAACCTTTCCCCAGCCGTGCCATTTCCGCTTCCGCGAGGTTAATCGAACGCCGTATGACAGCATCGTGCACCTCGTTTATTTGTTCATTAAATTGTTCGACGGGATGCGTTGGGAGAAGAGCTTCCATCTGCTCGTGTACTTGATCCCGCAAGCTACGCAGCCCTTCCACATGATCGGCGGAACCAATCTGCTTCAGCAGCTGCAACCGCACCGGATCACTCATGCATTCGCTCTCTCCCCTCGGTCAGCCCAATATAATCGATTTTATTAGTTTTGAATGTTATGGCCCGGTTTTTTCATTTGCTCTGGGTAACCATAAGCGCCATGCTCGCTGAGGTCAAGACCGATAATTTCTTGCTCTTCTGTGACGCGGAAGCCAATAATAAGCTTCATAACGCCAAGAATAAGGAACGAAGCGGCAAGTACGAACGCGCCAACTACAACAACTGACTCGAATTGTACCCAAAGCTGCTTCCAGCTGCCTGTGTCGATCAAACCGCCTGTACCGATACCAACTTTATCCGCAAGCGCTTGTGTAGCGAAGATACCATTAGCGAGAGTTCCCCAAATACCAGCCATACCGTGAACCGACAATGCATAAATCGGATCGTCGACTTTGATTTTTTCGAAAAACTTTACGCTGTAGAATACAAGAACGCCAGCTACGAGCCCGATAACGACAGCCGCCCAAGGATCAACGAATGCGCAGGATGCCGTGATGGCAACAAGACCTGCAAGAGTACCGTTAAGCATAGTCGTAATATCCGCTTTACCTGTAACCGCCCAAGAAATAAGAAGTGCTGCCACGCCGCCCGCGCCTGCTCCAAGCATCGTATTAAAAGCTACGAATCCGAAAAAGCCGTCGCCGATTGCGACCGTGCTGCCAGCGTTGAAGCCAAACCAACCAACCCAAAGCAGCAATACGGAAAGTGCAGTGAATACTTGATTATGGCCCAAAATTTCGTTTGCGGAGCCGTCTTTGTTAAATTTGCCGATACGAGGTTTAAGTAATACTGTAGCGACGAACGCCGCCAGCGCACCAGTTAGGTGAACGACCGTCGAGCCTGCGAAATCTTGCGCTCCATCTTCAGCCAGCCAACCGCCGCCCCAGATCCAGTGAGCAACTACAGGATAAATAATAGCTACGAAAAATAACGTAAATACGATGTAGGACGAAAGCTTTGCTCTTTCCGCAAAGCCGCCCCATGCGATCGATAGCGATACCGCTGCAAATGCTAGTTGAAACAAGAAGAATACAGTGCTCGGATAATTGTCGCCTTCACTTGCCGTAATAGAAGGATCGAAGAAGAAATTACCCCATCCGAACAATGCGTTTACTGCGCTGTCGCCGCCGAATGCAATCCCGTAACCGAATGCCCAATAAACAAGTGCGGCTAAGCCTGTCGTGAAAATCGTTTTGCCGGCAACATGGCCCGCATTCTTCATGCGTGTCGAGCCTGTTTCAAGTAGAATAAATCCGCCTTGCATAAGCAGAACAAGAACGAATGAGAGCATAACCCATAGAGAGTTAAGACCCATGTTCAACGTTGCGGCTGATGGATCCTCTGCAAACGCCGCTACCGGAAATAGCAAGGTGAAGATACCTAAAGCTAATATCGTTTTTTTAATCATTACGACCACTCCCTAAGTGTTATGTTTCCTTACATGTGAGGAAAGACTTAATGTCATTATAGTCAGTAGTGCTCATTTTGACAATATGTTTTCTTCTATTTTTTTAAAAAAATCAAACGTTCGGCACAAAAACTAACACGAACGTTTGGATTTTGAACAAATCATAACCAAAAATACCTAATTGAGAGTCTCATTCTTCGCATTTTCGCTTATTATAAGCATAGATTCCTACTTGGCTGCATAGGAAAACTTATAATTACAAAGCCGTGTAACACGTTTGACTGTATGGTCACTTTACTATTATCATGATAAGTAGGAAATTGAACGATCGGAGGAAATGATCATGTATCGAATTGGGGAACTGTCCAAGCTTGCAAACATTAGCCCGCGGACAATTGATTACTATACTTCTATCGGCCTAATTGAGCCGGCAGAGCGTTCGGCTAAAAACTATCGGCTCTATGCTCCTGAAACCTTGCAGAGACTTGAACGTATTGAACTAATGAAAAAAGATAAATATACATTAGAAGAGATAAAGGCGACAATAAAAAGCTGGAGCAAAATTTCGCCCGAGGAACATGTTTCCCGCAAGCTGACCGATTTACAGCTTCATATAAGCCAGCTGGAGCGCGAGGTAAAGGAGCTTGAGCCCGTAATCAATAAACTTAAGCCGCGTCAAGCTAACCACCTTTATACGCGCCTGATGCCGCAAACGGCCGCCTGCATGGAAGCGGTCATGCTGCTCATCAATAAAAGTTCCCTTATGTAACAATCTCTTTACATCATAATTATGGAGGAATGTCTCAATGACGTACATTTTCATTGGAACGATCTTGGCTTTTATTCTAACGATATGGGCTCAATTCCGGGTAAAAGGAACGTTTAAGAAATGGACCAAGGTACAATCCAATAGCGGATTAACGGGCTACCAAGCTGCTAGACGAATGCTTGATTCCAATGGTCTGCATAACATCCCGATCGAGCCCGTACGCGGCGTTCTGACTGACCATTACGATCCGATTCACCGAGTTGTCCGTTTATCAGAGCCCGTTTATTATGAAAACTCGATTTCAGCCGTATCCGTAGCTTGTCACGAGGTTGGGCATGCTATCCAGCACTCCGAGCATTATCCGATGCTCGTACTGCGTCACCGTATTTTCCCGGTCGTGAATTTCGCTTCCGGCGTCGCGCCTTTCCTATTCATCGCAGGCATTCTGTTCTCGGCGATGAATTTAATCGGATTAGGCATTATATTTTTCTCGGTAGCAGTAGCGTTCCAGCTCATTACGCTCCCAGTGGAGTTTAATGCAAGTAACAGGGCAAGAGATATAATGATTGCCGAAGGTTTCATTACGAACGACGAGGAGCGTGGAGTCGCCAAGGTTCTGAATGCAGCAGCGTTAACCTATGTAGCAGCAGCTCTTCTCTCCTTGCTCGAGCTCATTAGGTACATCATGATCTTCGTAGGCGGAAGCAGGCAAGAAGAATAATAGAAAATTTGCATGCGAAAGAGGAGCTGTCCGAAAGCGGTCTGTAAAGACCTCTGGAACAGCTCCTCTTTGTATATATCCAAACATCATTATATTCGGTCTTGAAAATAACGAAGCAAAAAGCTATGAAATACCCTTGCCACATGCGGCAGCTTCTCATTAGAGCGCCTGATTAAACCAATCGTCCTTGTTACTTGAGGCTTTGTGACACGCACTTTGGCCGGCTGCAGCGGCCCCGTATAGTGCAAGGCCATCTCCGGCAGCAAGCTGACACCCATCCCCGCGGCAACCAGGCCGCGAATCGTATCCGTTTCCTCGCCCTCAAATCCTATGCATGGCGTAAAGCCGGCATCCTGGCAAGCCTCCCATACGATCGGCCGTAATGAATAACCTTCACTAAACAGGACAAAGATCTCATCCCGAAGCTCCTGAAGCTCGATGGACTCCACCTCGGATAAGCGATGTCCTGGCGGCACGATTGCGTATAGCTCCTCCGTGAGCAGTACTTCCCCGCACACAAATTCATGTTCATCAGGAAATGGCGAAATAAATGCCAAGTCAATCTCGCCCTTAATCATATCGCGGATAAGAGATGGATACATCCCCTGCTTGAATCGAAACTTTACATTGGGGTGTTGCTTACGGAATGCTGCCACAACCTGCGGTATTAGTGAAATACCGAGACTATGCGGGAAACCAAGTCTAATCTCGCCCTTCTCCGGATCAAGAAATTCGTGTATCTCAATAACGGCCCTCTCCAGATCGGCCAAAATCACCTCAGCACGTTTCAGAAAAAGCTGACCGACCGGCGTAAGCTGCAAATTCCTGCCTTTTTGAACAAAAAGCTTTACGCCGAGCTCCTCCTCCAGCTGATGAATCTGCCGACTCACCGCCGATTGCGCAACATGCAGCTCTTCAGCAGCCTGCGTGACATGTTCTTTTTTTGCTACTTTTACGAAATAATGAAGCTGACGAAGTTCCATACCTATTCGTTTCTCTCCCGTATATATAGTTTTCAGGTGCGATGCTGCTGTTTACGCGCCATCTTGCGATCAAAAAGGTTGTAAAGCAGGAAGCCAGCCAGAGCGCCTCCGACATGAGCCCATAAATCGATTCTGGGCACGAGCAAGGAATAGATTACTCCAAATATTAAAATCGTATAAACCGTTTTGCGCGAGCTCTCATCAAGCTGTGTTTTCCGGAACAAGGAAATGTAAAGATACGCACCGTAGACGCCATAAATCGCTCCAGAGGCTCCTACACCGATGTGAGAATAAGGACCGCCATCAATCACATTCACCAATGTACTCATCCCGTTGCCAGCAATGCCGCATAACAAATAAAAAAGGGCATATCGGGCAGACTTCAGAAGTCGCTCCAGCGGCGGCGCGAATATAAGCAAAGCAAACATATTATAGAGAAGATGCTCAAACCCGGCATGCATGAAAATGGACGATACGTAGCGCCAAGGCTGTACTATACCATATGGATCATCTGCGGAGTTGGCAACAAAAGCACCGAACTTATAGGAGTGATTAACATTATTCGTATCACCGCTCCAAGCAACTATTATAAAATAAATAATATTCAAGGCGATAACCGCAGCAGTAACAGGATAAAGCCGCAAATAAGAGCGGAAGCTCTCATATCGCAAGAAGATCAAAACACCATCCCCTTTCCTCTCCAATAATTGGACAAGTTCGTTTCATTACGATTATAATAAAGCTGGTATTGACCATATAATCCAGAGGAGGAAGTTTACACATGTCACAAGAACGTAATGGAGCTGCCACATTCAAAGGCAATCCGATCACATTAGTTGGTCCTGAATTGAAAGCGGGAGATCAGGCTCCTGATTTCGCATTGAACAAATCGCTCGTAGAAACGGTATCCCTTAAGGATTATGCCGGTAAAGTCAAATTGATCAGTGTTGTACCTTCCATCGACACGGGCGTATGCGATGCGCAAACTCGCCGTTTTAACGAGGAAGCAGGCTCGCTTGGCGATAATGTTGTCGTTCTTACTGTCAGCGTTGATCTTCCATTCGCACAATCACGCTGGTGCGGCGCAGCCGGCATCGACAAAGTTGTATTGCTTTCGGATTACAAAGCGCACAGCTTCGGCGAGTCGTATGGCGTCTACATTAAAGAACTTGGATTAAATCAACGTTCGATCTTCGTCATCGATGCAAACGACAAGATTCAATACGTTGAATATTTGCCTGAAATGACGGAGCACCCGAATTACGAGCAAGCGATTCAAGCGGTAAAATCGCTCGTATAATCCATATCTTACTTATACTACAAACAAAGCGAGTGAAGGACATCCTTCCTCGCTTTGTTTATGTATTAATTATTGACTTTAAAAGCCGCAAGCTTCTTATCAAGTGTACGATACAAATCCAAAACAACTCTATAATTTGATCCTAGATCCCCTAAAGAGCCACGTGAAGCCGAATAAATATCCACCGCCGATTGCAGCGGATTCACACTAATGACGGAAACCGTTATGTCCATCGTTCTTCCGAATGCTGTGCGCTTCTCAAGTACAATTTCACCGACGGACTGTACCTCGTGCAGCACTTTGTAACCTTGCATCTTCTTAAGAGTCGATATCACTTCATCCCATGCCTTATCCTTCGAAAGCTTATAGAAATGAGATTTGAGCATTGGATCCTTAGCTCTGTCGCCTGTCTGTTCATGACTACGCAGCAGCCCGATCAAGGTCCGCTTCAACAAAAACGATCTCCCCCTCCGGCATCTATGTACACTACTCTTTATGATACCATGATTTGTCCAATGAAAAAAGAGCTATCACTGGATTTATCCAGCAAATGCTCTTTATTTGAAAATGAGAACCCGCCTATGCCGTCCGACTCACATGTTTCTGAACCCGCTTACGCAGGTGGGTGACCGCAGAACCGCTTTTGAGATCCCCTTTCGGGGGCATGTCAGCTACGCTTCGATATTGGTCTCCCGTGAAACAGCCATTGGTTCAAAACAGCGTAAAGCCGTAACGAGCATCGCAGGAGGTATTGCTATTATAGACCGAACAAAAGCAAAAGTAAACTTCTGCCGGCTGTTATTTCTTGGTGCCGTCAGAATCGCTCTTAACCAAGTCTTCACGATCCATTTCGGCAGCCTTCTCCGCTTCCTCTTCCTCTGCCAATCGCGCTTTCTCCGCTTGGTCTTGAAGCTTCTGATAGATCAGATAGAAGTTCCAGAAGGATAAGTACGCGATGATACTGCCCATAAAAAACGGAATGAGAAACGTGAACCTTGTACTGAAATACATGACAGCTCCTGCCATAATTGCAGTCGAAAGCGAGCGGAAAGGCCTGCCAATCGTAATAAGGATAGCATTTTTCAGTAATTGAAACGTTTTCATATGATAGTGGACAAGCATCGAGAAAAAATTAAATAGCGATACGATTAGAAGCACCAAAAATGCAATAAAGATGTAAGAAAGCAAATTCAATTGTTCACGATATACAATAAAGTCAACAATCATAATGGCAAGCAGTATCGTATAAATAATACCGCCCAGCATGCTTTGCTTATAGTTATCTTTGTAGCTGCGGAAGAAGGTTTTGAACAATGCGACGTCGCTTTCTCCCATTACCCATTTCCGTGCAACCGCAAACATGGCAGCAGTTGCGGGAAATAAAGTGAATGGCGCAACAATCGCCATCAAAATCAAAGTCATATACACCTGGCTGAGCATTTCAGCATCCGTTCCGCCCCCTGCCGTCAGCAAAGGAATGGCGAAGAAGATAAACGGGATCGAACAAACGATCCATAATACATTGATAACCGATAACCGCATGATCCACTCGGAAATTCGGTAAAAACCACCCATAAGCCCTCTAGGTTCCATCGGATCTGCCTCCAGAAAAGTAAGATTATACCCGCCAGATTAACTTGTAGAAAGGTGATAAAAAGAACCGAGGAAGACCAGATGCCCGCAAGGCATCACGGACTTCCTCGGTTTTTCATCAGTTATTTACAAAGCCTTCCGAGTTGCTCTTCGGACGACGATTTTCAGTACGTCCTTCACTGCTTCTTTTGCCGCCGTAGCCGCCGCTGCTTCCACGGTTCTCATAGCCGCCGCGCGAGCTGCCGCCTGTGCTGCTGCCGCTGCTGCGTCTATCATCGCGTCCGCGATAACCTCCGCCGCCTGTGCCGCTGCTGCTGCGATTGCCGCCATAGGATGAGGAGCCGCCGCTGCGGTTGAAAGGACGCCCGTTAGAACGAATGTCAGGTCTGCGCTTCTTGGCACGCAATGGCTCTTCCGGAGTCAATTCCACATCGACGTTCTTCTTCTCGCCGGTAATCAATTTGATTGCTGCTGCAAGAAGGTGTACCGAATCGTATTGCTCCAGCAATTGAATGGAGATCGCTTTGTATTCGGAGAATTCATCGTTTTGAACGATTTCGAGAAGTCGCTCAGCCGTTACACGCTGCTTGCCTTCGATTGCTTCAGCAATACTCGGAAGCGGTTTGCGGTTCATCTTCTGACGCGTAATTTTCTCGATAAAGTGCAGGTGGTCGATTTCACGAGGAGTCACGAACGACCAAGCTGTACCTTCCTTACCAGCACGGCCCGTACGACCGATACGGTGAACGTAGCTCTCAGGGTCTTGCGGAAGGTCGAAGTTGATAACATGCGTTACGCCCGAAACGTCAAGTCCACGCGCTGCAACGTCCGTTGCTACCAATACATCGATGCTGCCGTCACGGAATTTGCGCATCACGCTGTCCCGTTGATTCTGCGACAAGTCGCCATGCAAGCCGTCAGCGGAGTATCCGCGTTTCTGAAGAGCTTCGCTAAGCTCATCAACACGGCGCTTCGTACGTCCGAAGATGATGGCAAGTTCTGGCGATTCCATATCGAGCAAACGGCTAAGCGCTTCGAACTTCTGACGCTCATGCACTTCGATGTAAGATTGCTCAATCAATGGCGCTGTAACTTGCTTCGGAATGACCGAAACATGCTCCGGATTTTTCAGAAATTGCTGTGCAAGCTTTTGGATGTTTGCAGGCATCGTTGCTGAGAACAGCATCGTGTGACGCTCGTCCGGCACTTGCTTCAGAATGGACTGAATGTCCTCCATGAAGCCCATGTCCAGCATTTCGTCCGCTTCGTCCAAAATGACGGTTTGTACATCCTCAAGACGGATTGTCTTGCGGTTAATGTGGTCAAGCAAACGTCCAGGTGTACCGATGATAATTTGAGGCTTCTTCTTCAATGCACGGATTTGACGGCCAATTTCTTGTCCTCCGTAAATCGGGAGAGAGCGAAGGCCTTTGTATCGAGTCAACTTCCCGATCTCGTCAGCCACTTGGATTGCGAGTTCACGGGTTGGCGTCATTATTAATGCGACAATGCGTTCCTCGCTTGTCGGAATTTTGTTAATGAGCGGAATTCCGAATGCCGCTGTCTTTCCTGTACCCGTCTGTGCTTGGCCAATAAGATCTGTTCCAGCCAATGCGATAGGGATCGCTTTGTCTTGAATCGGGGTAGATTCTTCGAATCCAAGTTCAGTAATTGCTTGCAACACTTTCGGTTCCAAGCCAAATTCAGCAAATGTTTTCAAACTTTTCTCAAACTCCTTTTATCTGCAGCCTACTTAAGAATTTCCAAATCATTATAGCACATAACCATTCATGAATACCAGTAAACCAAATAAAGCCATACTACATAAGAAAAACGCTCGTATTATGTTTACGGATGAATGGGAGAGAACATCATGAACCCTCACTCAATAAGATACCTGTTCACGATACCTGTTATGACTTTCGGCGCTCTGCTGGTTGCCGTTGGCTTCAATTTATTTCTTATACCGCATCAGCTGTTGAGCGGCGGCATTTCCGGCATTTCAATGATGATCGGTTATATAACTGGAGGAAATATTGGCTGGCTCTATTTGGTGTTAAATATTCCGGTCCTCATTTGGGGCTGGTTCGCAGTCGGACATCGCTTCATTTATTGGAGCATCTACTCGGTTTTAGTGTCTACGCTATTCCTGCAGCTTGTCCCCGTAGTCAAAATAGCCGACGACATCGTGCTTGGATCCGTCTTCGGAGGCATCATTATCGGATTCGGCAGCGGTTTACTGTTGCGATATGGAGGATCTTCGGGCGGGTTTGATATTGTTGCGTCCATCGTGACCCGCAAACGCGATTTGCCGGTAGGCATGATCATCTTTATTTTGAACGGCGCCGTGATTGCAGCTTTGGTCATGTTCACGAAAAATTGGAATTCCGCCTTGTACTCCCTGCTCTCGATTTTCACCACAGGCAAAGTAGTAGATCTCATCCATGTGCGGCATATTAAACTAACTGCGTTCATTATTACAACCAAAACCGAGGAGCTGCTTGCCAAGCTGCTAACCCATCCCCGCGGGATTACGATTGTCAAGACGCGAGGCGCATTCTCATCAGCCGAGCGAGATATGCTGATGACGGTAAGGACGAAATATGAGCTGGCCGAGCTGAGTAAGACTATAACCACAATCGATCCGCATGCTTTCATAAACATCGTGGAAACGGTAGGCGTCATCGGCGACTTCTCGAAGCCTAAAGATTAATTCAAATACGCATATATGGATTTTATACCGTATCCCTATGTTTTTGAAAATGATCCTGCTATAATATTTGTATCCCGTAGCTTTTTGGTTTCTTGCCATATGATTTCCCCTGAACATTAAATATGAAAGGGTGATGCTCAATGGATTTGGAAACGGTCAAATTGTCTCAAATTGTAGAGAAGCTTGCCCCAGAGCTTAGTCCTTTTCTCACTGAACGTGAAATGGACATTAGCATTGTGCTGCGTGACGGACTCGCCTTGCTCGAGCCCGCTGATGCAATGGAAATTGTGCAGCACAGTATTTGCAATCAGCAGAGAGAAGCTTTGTTACAATGACAATGCGGGACATACGAATTATTCACGCGCCAGTCGAGTCAATTCGGCTGGCTTTTTGTTCGGTTTGAAAAAAGTTAGTGACCAAGAGCTTGGATCTGCTTTATAATTTGATCAGAATAGCTGGCGGGGAGAGAGCAAAATGGACATCATCATCTCATCTTTAATGCTGCTGTACAACTTGCTCACAGGGAGCGGAGACGACAGCCACGCAGCTGGGCAGATCGCCGCAGCCTATGTCAATTCCGCAGTTGGTCAGACGGTTATACAACCGGATTCGCCGTTAACAGGCGTTGAGGAGACGGAGACTGCCGCGCCTTCCGGCGTCAAGAAGGATCCGCAGCCCGACACACCTCCGATCAAGGGCATATATGTAACCGCTCACAGCGCCGGGGGCGCACGCATGAAGTCATTGCTGAAGCTGGTCAATGACACCGAGCTTAACAGTATGGTTATCGATATTAAAGATGATAACGGATATATTACATATCCAACGACTACCCCCGAGCTTCTCGAGGTAGGAGACGCCAAGAAATATATTCGAGACATCGGCGGGCTTATGGCCGTTTTGAAACAGAACAATATCTACCCGATTGCGCGAATCGTTGTCTTCAAGGATACGGTTCTCGCCCGCAAGCAGCCTGAACTGTCGTTCCTCCACCAGGACGGGACGATCTGGAAAAACCGCCGCGGTGAAAGTTTCGTGAATCCGTATCGCAAAGAGGTTTGGGATTACAATGTTGCAGTAGCCAAGGAAGCCGCCAAGCTCGGTTTCAAGGAAATTCAATTCGACTATGTCCGTTTTCCCGAAGGATTCGAGGATAAGGCAGCGTTTCTAACCTTTAACAAAACCGATCAAACCCGCGTTGACGTTGTCGCGGGTTTCGTCAAATACGCTCGCGAGCAGCTTGAGCCGCTCGGCGTGCGCGTATCCGTTGATATATTCGGATACGCGGCTTCAGTCCCCGCAGCCGAAGGCATCGGGCAAGATTTCGTAAAAATTTCGAATGACGTGCATGTGATATCACCGATGGTTTATCCAAGCCACTATAGTACCGGATGGTTTAAACAAAAAACGCCCGACCGCAGTCCCTATGAAACGATCAAAGGCGCTATGTTCGATACCCACAAGAAGCTTGAGCCAACAGGCGAGCTAAAGCCGATCATCAGACCTTGGATTCAAGATTTCACCGCAAGCTGGCTTGGTAAAGGCCAATACCTGAAATATGGCAAAGCAGAGGTTGAAGCCCAAATAAAAGCGCTGCATGATACTGGCGTTACGGA
The DNA here is from genome assembly GCF_021532375.1 of Paenibacillus alkaliterrae. Lineage (GTDB taxonomy): Bacteria > Bacillota > Bacilli > Paenibacillales > Paenibacillaceae > Pristimantibacillus > Pristimantibacillus alkaliterrae. The sequence continues at coordinate 103,875 of NZ_JAKGAP010000018.1, read as the reverse complement.
GTACTTGCTCTGGAACGCGGGCAACAAGTATTCACCCGGCGTAAGCTATAAGTGATGGGAACGTTTTTAAAAAAGGGATCAAGCGCTTGTCTTGGAGTCAGACAATAGCTTGATCCCTTTTATTTGTTGCTTAATCTTCAAATTCCACGTTGTGATAAACCTGCTGTACATCTTCGAGGTCTTCCAGCGCATCGACCAGCTTTTCGAATTGCGTCTGCGCGTCCTCAGGAAGCGTGACGAAGTTTTGCGCAAGCATCGTCAGCTCCGCAACCGTAAATTCAGTTATGCCGACATTTCGGAACGATTCCTGTACGGCATGAAACTGATCCGGCTCAGCATATACCATTACGGTCTCCTCTTCTTCCAAGACGTCCTTAACGTCCACGTCCGCTTCCAACAAGATGTCTATAACATCGTCAACGGTTTTGCCCGCTACGCCAATAACAGCCGTGGCATCGAACATATACGCCACCGATCCGCTGACGCCCATATTTCCGCCGTTTTTGTTAAAAGCGGCGCGAACGGCAGGAGCGGTCCGGTTCACGTTGTTCGTTAAAGCGTCAACGATGACCATGGCACCGTTTGGTCCAAAGCCTTCATAACGAAGCTCTTCATAGATTTCATCGGCGCTGCCCTTTGCTTTATCCAGCGCACGGTCGATGATCGCTTTAGGCACGTTATACGTTTTTGCCCGTTCAAGCACGACCTTTAACGCCCGATTCGATTCGGGATCCGGCTCACCCTTCTTGGCTGCTACATAAATTTCAACGCCGAATTTGGCGTAAATCCGGCTTGTGTTTGCATCCTTTGAAGCTTTTTTCTCTTTAATATTGTTCCACTTGCGGCCCATGATGCTCCCACTTTCTTTCAAAAGTATAATTTACGTACATTATAACCGATTTAGCCGCTTGCGGACTAGCTCTGATTGAATCGCCTTTTATTCGTGGGTTACTCGCAGTGTGATTAGTGCAAAGCTCCTTCGATAACGTAGCCGTTTCCGTTTTCCACTCTCTTCTTCTCTAGTAGCGCGATAGAGCGAATTTCCGGCATTTTGATAAAGTGGCGTTGTATGTGGCTCTCTACGACGTTCAACGCTTTCTCGTCCGAGTCCGACAGCAGCACAAGGTAAGCCATGCGATCAACCAGCTCGATTTCCATTTTGTATAAGAACATGATTCCTTCACTCCCTTATCTAATTGATGCTGCTAACTAAGCATGAAGAAAGCCTTATGTCCGGCCGCAGAAACGCAGCTTCGGACATAAGGCTCGATTCGCTCTGTTTATTGAGACAGGCGAAGCGCCAGCTCATACATACTCATGTCAAACGGTTTTTTGGAGTTGACCACCGTATCGATATCCGTTGTGGCCAGCTCGCCGCGAATAACGCCGCATGCTTTGCCGGAGTTGCCTTCCATCAGCTGTCTGACTGCGAAATCACCGAGCCGGCTTGCCAAAATACGATCAACCGCTGTTGGCGTTCCGCCGCGTTGAATATGGCCGAGAACCGTTACGCGAGGTTCAATTCCGCAATTGCCCGTAATTTGTTGTGCCACCTCTTCGCCCTTGCCTGCACCTTCTGCTACGACGATGATACTATGGCGTTTGCCTTTCGCGAAATTCGTCTTCATCCGCTCAGCAACCTCGGTCAGCTCGAACGGAACCTCAGGAACAAGAATCGTCTCCGCTCCGCTCGCAAGACCGGCATAAAGGGCAATATCGCCGCAATGGCGTCCCATTACCTCTACGATGGACGAGCGCTCATGGGAGGACATCGTATCCCGAATCTTGTTAATGGCATCCACGACAATGCTGACCGCCGTATCGAAGCCGATCGTAGCATCCGTGAACGGAATATCATTGTCGATCGTGCCGGGCAGCCCCATCGTTTTGATGCCAAGCTTGCTTAGTTTGTTGGCACCTTGGTAAGAGCCGTCTCCGCCGATGACGACCAGTCCGTCAATCCCTCTTGAGCGAAGCACCTCTGCGCCCCGCTGCTGGCCTTCCGCAGTCATAAACTCCTTGCAGCGCGCCGTTTGCAAGATGGTGCCGCCGCGCTGGATGATGTCTCCAACGCTCCGCAAATCCATTTGCCGCAAATCATCGTTAATAAGACCTTGATAACCGCGCTGTACGCCGTAAACGTCTAATCCGTAAAATAATGCACTTCTTACGACAGCGCGAACGGCTGCGTTCATTCCTTGCGAATCTCCTCCGCTTGTCAGTACTGCGATTGATTTGACTGCAGACATGGTTCATTCCTCCACATAAGTTAGTTATAGTTAAGCCTGTTGTCTCCGAATCCAGATGCTGTTTATGAGAAAAAACAGACGCGTAAGCGGACTGTTCTTCATGAGCTTTCTCGACACATCTCTTACATCCGCCTGGCGGCGAACCTTCGGGTCTGATAGATACAGGGCCAGAAGCCCTTCAATAATCAAACGATGAAAACGGGAAGCCGGAAGCTGCCTCACATCCTCGCGCGCCCGGTTCACTATCATGCCGATGCGCTCAACAAGCAGACCTTCATTATCATAGTAGTTGCAAAAATTAAGATCCCCGCCTGCATGGTCTTCTTCTTGATCAATTAAATAATCGAGTAAAATATGAAGGCCGCACACATGCGGAAAATAGATGCCTTTCATCGCAGCCGCATCCCGCTCGGACAAATGGTCTTCGCTTGCTGCCAAAAACAGCATAAACATGCCTAAAGTCGAGCCGGTCGCCGCCGCAAATTCATTCCAATGCAGGTTGGGATAGTCTCCCCGATGCCGTTCCCACCAGACTAACAGCTGCGATTCCCGTAAATCCTTACGAATATGCTTGTAGACTTGCAGATCGCCGTACAGTCCGACCAGCTCTGCAACATGACACTGTACGCTCCCATAAGAAGGCAGCAGAGCCGTCTGAAGCTGACAGGTCCGGACAAGATGATGCAGATAGCCGCCATCGTCCTTCTCCGTTCTGAGCGCGTAATAATCCTGAAGCTCAGCCTCCGGATTGACGGCATCAAGCATGGAACGATGCAAAAGACGAAAATCATCCGGATCCAGTGAGGTGCTGCGATCGCAAAGGTTGTCCAAATAGTCGCTTATCGTCTGAAGCGCCACAATAAGCGGGATGAGCACATGTCTGTGCTCAAGATTGGCAGCAGCGTAAACGCCTCCGCCTTGGCAATGAAACTTCTTGCTGTCCATGCTATCGAGCGCTTGCGTGCGCAGCTCGGGATCAGGTATTTGCAAAGCAAGACGGCGAAGCTTCTCAAGCTCCCGCTCCACATCAGGCAGAATATATTTATAAACGCGATGCATGAGTTTAAAAGGGCCTTGGGGCACCCGGCTGCCTGATAAAGTCGTCAATCTCACGATGCAACTCTCCTCAGAATCATGTTCATGAATGTCGGCGTGATTCCACTTGCTGATCGATGCGGTACCAGATGTGCAAATCATTGATCCTACTCGCATAGTCGGCAATATCGTAATTTAATATACAGGAACGCTCGAAGCTTTCTTCCTCGAATAACTGCGCTTGCTTCGCGTTAATAAGCCGCTCAAACTCCATGATACGGTCAGGAATGGTCCCCCGAATCAACTCCCACTGCTCAACGATCGCAAGCTGCTCAGTCGGTTCATACTGCTCCCATTCCGCTTCCAGCACGGGAATCCGGATCCGAAGCCTCTCATTCCAATCAAAACGATAAACTCCCATAGTAAACCTCCACATCTAAATGTACCATTTCAACTCATAATAATCCAGCTTCAAATCTCATTGGTCGGATTGCTTTTCCATGCTATACTGTTTCTCATATTATTTTTTGACAGAGATGGAATGAGGTTTCAACTATGAACACATCAGGAACAACCCGAACCGAGCTGTCACCAACAGCTCGAAAGGAGACGCTTTCGCTTCGGATCTATAGCTTTTCCTCGTATTCCACAGCCGCTCTGGTCGTCTCCTTTATACCGCTTTACTTTTTGGATCGAGGCTTTTCCGAGCAGCAGATCGGCATCATTTATTCGACAGGACCATTCATATCGATATTCGCAAACATCATTCTCGGTCTTGCCAGCGATAAATACAGAACGATCAAAAAGCTGCTCATGCTGCTGCTGTTTGGCCAGCTCGTCATGATTTCTATGCTATTCTCCATCGAAAACTTTGCCCTTGTTTGCTTAATTATGATGGGCTTTTACTTTTTTCAAACGCCGATCAATCCGTTAAGCGACAGCCTCCTGCTATTGTCCAGCCAGTATACAGGTACGCCTTATGCACTTATCAGGATCTTCGGATCATTAGGCTTTGCGGTCACCGCTTATTCATTCGGGTTAATTTTAAAGCAAATCGGGTCGCAGTGGACACTCCCGCTCGTATTATGCACCATTGCGGTCACATTGACCTTAACGACGAGAATCAAGGATTATCAAGGAAGCGCCCGCAAAATCGAGTTCTCCGGCTTCTTCAACCTTATTCGCCAACGGGACGTGTTTCTGTTTTTCCTAATTATTCTTATCGTCTCGATCCCGCACCGGATGTACGAAGGATTCCTTGCAGTCACCATGCGGCAGATGGGCGCCAGCGATTCGCTCGTAGGACTGGCATGGCTCGTATCCGCGCTTAGCGAAATTCCTATTTTATTTTTACTTGGAAAATACGGCCATAAGTTTAAAGAGCTGCCGCTGCTCATGATCGCTTCCCTTATGTATGCCATTCGGCTATGGATGCTTAGCGAAATTCAAGATCCGCGCTGGGTAATCGCCGCGCAGGCGATGCACAGCATTTCGTTCGGCATTTATTTCTCTACGGCTCTCCGCTACTTATCTCATCTGATACCGGATCAATTCCGAGCTTCTGGACAGGCTTTATACGCGGTGGTCTGGACGGGGCTCGCCGGGGTAATCAGCGGCATGTTCGGCGGCTTCGTTTATGAGAACTTCGGCAGAGAATCCTTCTTTCAGATGGGTGCCATTTTTGCATTAGTAGCGGCGGCAGGATTTCTGGCGCGATATTTACTCAGTCGTTCCGAACGTTAATCGATTTACATTGGTTATCATCGCAGGCCGGCCTTGGTCAAAGATGCCGTTTCAGTCCTAAAGGCAAAGAAGGGCTCCCTGTCGCCAGGGAGCCCTCTTCCGTCGTTCATTCAAGCATTGATCCTATAGTTTATTGACGTTGGCCGCTTGAGCGCCGCGGTTACCCTCAGTAATGTCGAATTCGACCGCTTGCCCTTCATCTAATGCTTTGAACCCTTCGCCTTGAATTGCCGAGAAATGAACGAATACGTCCTCTCCACCCTCTGTTTGGATAAAGCCGTAGCCTTTCTCTGCGTTAAACCATTTAACTGTTCCTTTCAATTGAACAACCTCCTAGATTTGACCGCCCTTTTATTAGGGCGAGTAGCATCATTATAGCGATACGAATTGGAAAAAGCAATTAGAGTGAAATTCGCAAGAAATAATCAGATCCAGGAATAAACGGAAGCTTGGAGGGCAATAATTCCGTCGTTGCCCCGCTTCGATTTATAGTTTCGATTAATCGCTCAAGCTCGGGATAAAGCTCCCAGTTAAGCGAAATAAGCGGATAAATGCGGATTTGACCGCCAGGCTTGCAAATTCGCATAAGCTCGAATATCGATTTTACATGAAAATCGGGTCCAAAGTGGTTCGCATACAAAAACATAAAATGACTGCAAAGCACGAGTGAAAAACGCTCGTCGGAAAATGGAAGATCTGGAAGTTGTCCGCCCACATAATTTTGCTTATGGTCGTTGCTCAGAACGTCTGCCGTAAAGCGCGCGTGAGAAGCCTTGCGTCCTTCGCGATGCTGCTCCAGCGTACCATAATAGCTCCAGTCGAAAGCATCCGCGAGCTTTGCCAATTTGGCGGTTGATGTCTCGATCTCTTGCTCCGCCTCCATGACCCATTGCTGAACACCCGCCCCATAGCGCGGATCAACGGCAACCGCCGAATAACCTCTTTCATTTGCATCAGCTGTAAACGATGAGCCGCCCGCCGCTACATCAAGCACTTGCCCGGCAGACAAATCCGCTTCTTTCAAATCAAACATCCGTACATACTCTTCGTAACCTCTGCAAGTCATGGCTACGCCGACCTGTTCATAACGCTGCGTACTCATCCTTACACTCTCCTCATCTCATCTGTTCTCTTTAAAAACTCGTCTCGGCTGGGCCTTCATCTTCGATGTCGTATTGATTACAGCCTCAATAATGGCTATGATGATAAGAATACCATAATTAACTACTAAAAGGGTGAAATTACGCATGTTCAAAAAACACGAAATCTATAAAACCGACAAATACAATATGCTAACGGTTGAAGTACAGGGCAAGACGCTTATTGTAAGAGAGATTTCCGATCAGTGGGGAGAAGACAGCCATACCTTCGTCAGCCGTCCGGAAATGATGAATTGGGCAGAAAAGCGATTCCGTCCAGACGATTTTGTTGGCCGCGAGGAAGAATTGGATGGGATTATGACCGCTTTAAAAAATGTATAGCAGCTATCATGCCGTTAAGAAGGAAAATTTGCCCATTACGGCGAACATAACGTAGCAAAGACCCGCATAGATAACGATATGCAACTGCAATTCACGTAAGTTTTATTTCTCAGGAGGCTTACCGAACAGATGGACCCTACTGCAACTATCATTTTCATCATTGCCGCTTTCTCGCTCGGAGCTGTCGTTATTATGAAACGGGACTCCCTGCCGCCAGGTTTGCGCCGCGGTCTTGCGTTGATATCCATCGCATTCATTGCGTTTGCGTTTTTTCTTATTGTTTATGCGTTTTTTACGATGGGTACTGCTTAGCCGGCTGGCTGCCGTATATCTGCAATGACGTTCGGACATAGTAACCACAAACTGTGTCCCGAGGTGATAATCGGATGAAATGGCTAGCCTTGCTGCTTGCTCTAATCCTCGTGCCGGGCGCTGCTGCCTCCAATATTGATGCGGCGGCAAATTCCCGGCACACTTTACCAACCTTTTCCATACCAAGGAGGAATTCGATGAATCACGTACCGAAACGTTCAGAATCCGCACCGGAGACCCGCTGGAAGCTAGAGGATTTATTTGAAAGCCAAGCTGCATGGGACAAGGAGTTCTCGGATGCGAAGACGCTCATTAAAAAAATAGCCGACTACCATGGCAAGCTTGCTGACGTTTCCCAGCTTAAGGCCTGCTTCGAGCTTGAGGATGAGCTCTCCCTTCATGTCGAACGGCTTTACGTATATGCCAACATGAAGCATCACGAGGACACGGCAGAGCCGGCCTTTCAAGCTCTTTCCGATAAGTCGAAGAAGCTGAGCGTTGAAACCGGAGAAGCGTTATCCTTTATTACGCCTGAGGTGCTTAGCCTATCCGATGCACAGCTTGATGCGATTATCAAAGACGAATCGGTTGTGAAATTCCGTCATACGCTCGAGGAAATGCGCCGTCAGAAGGCTCATATTTTATCGAAGAACGAAGAAGCGCTGCTTGCTCAGGTCGGCAACGTTAGCTCCGCTCCCGGCACGATCTTCGGCATGCTTAACAATGCGGACTTAAAGTTTCCCAAGGTGAAAAATGAAGACGGCGAAGAAGTCGAGCTGACTCACGGCCGCTACATACAGTTTCTCGAGAGCAAGAATCAGGATGTGCGCCGCGAAGCCTTCCAAGCGATGTATGATACGTACGGCAAGCTGAAAAACACGCTCGCCTCCACATTAAACGCGAACGTGACGAAAAATATTTTTTATTCCAAGGCTCGTAAATACGATTCCGCACTCGATATGTCCCTTTATGGCGACAACATTCCGAAGGAAGTTTATACGAACCTGGTCGACACCATTCATAAGCATCTGCCCCTTATGCACCGATACATGGAGCTGCGCAAGAAGCTGCTCGGCCTTGATGAGCTGCATATGTACGACCTGTTCGCTCCGCTCGTTGACGAGTTTAAACTTGATATCACATACGAGGAAGCGAAAAAAACGGTGAGCGAGAGCTTGAAGCCGCTTGGCGAGGACTATTTGAAAGTGCTGCAGGACGGCTTCGATAACGGCTGGATCGATGTTTATGAGAATGAAGGCAAGCGCAGCGGCGCATACAGCTGGGGCGCATTCGGTACGCATCCTTACGTGCTGCTTAATCATAAGGACAATTTGAACAGCATGTTCACGTTGACGCATGAGATGGGCCATGCGCTGCACTCGTACTATTCGGACACGAATCAGAACTACCGCGATGCGCAATACACGATTTTCCTTGCAGAGGTCGCTTCGACTTTGAACGAGGCGCTTCTGATGGACTTCCTGCTCAGCAAGTCGACAGATCCGAAGGAGAAAATGTATTTGCTGACCTACTATGCGGACCAATTCCGGACGACGGTGTTCCGTCAAACGATGTTTGCCGAATTTGAGAAAATCGTTCACGAGCGCTCTGAGCAAGGCGATTCGCTTACGCCGCAGGAGCTCAGCAAAATTTATTACGACCTGAACGTTCAGTATTATGGACCGGGAATGGTCATCGATAAGGATATCGAAATGGAATGGGCGCGTATCCCCCATTTCTACAACAGCTTCTACGTATACAAATACGCGACGGGCTTCTCGGCCGCGACAAGCTTCTCCAAGCAAATTTTAGAGGAGGGACAGCCGGCGGTCGAGCGTTACCTTGGCTTCCTGAAGAGCGGCGGCAGCGATTTCTCGATCAACATTTTGAAGAAAGCCGGCGTCGATATGTCATCGCCGGAGCCGATTGAGCAAGCGATGAGCGTATTCGAGGAATTGATCGGTCAGATGGAACAGCTGACGAAATAGTCTATGAAGAAGACCGCCAAGCTCCCTTGGCGGTCTTCTTTTTTTCGAATTAGACAATTGTCTGCAGCTATATGATCGCTTTCAGAAGCATATAGCCAATCGCCCAGGCTAGCGCGCCTGCGAATAGCGACGACAGGAGGTTCACCCTGTCGTTGTTCAGCCAAGCGAAGCCGCGCACACGCTCCGCCGCGCTGCCGCAATGCGCGGCGCGCTCGGTCTCGCTGCCGCATACCCGGCAGCGAAACATGGCCTGGCCGGTTGCGCCGAGCAAGGAGTCGGCGAAGGCACCGGCCAGGCCGGCGGCGGCAGCGGCGGCGATGTATGCCGCCGCTGCGGCTCCGCCGCCGGGCGTACCCGCAGCAGCCTCTGCAGGCTGCGGGACCGCCAGCAGCGCGGCAACGGCGCCGATGAACACGGCGCCTGCCAGCGCTGCTGCGCTGCCGAGCGGCGTGACTCCGCCGCTCGTGCCGGGAGCCACCGGCTTGCCGCTCGTTACCAGGCGCGGAGCCGACCTGCTCAGGGCCCCGATTTCGGTGGCCCAGGTATCTGCGTTTACGGCGGCCATGACGCCGACGTACGCGAATACCCAGCCCTCACCCGGCCACAGCGCATGAGCGGCGCACAGCAGCAAGCCCGCGCCGCCGTTCGCCCAGACTTGGCCGGCATCGCGCCGACCCGTCTTCTCATACTTCGCTTCGGCCTCCGCTTTCGCGCGATGCTTACGCTTCCATCTCGACCAGAGCGTCGAGGAAACGAAAAAAGCAATCAAAAGACCGAACCAGACCGGTTCCCCTAAGGTGACGAAGCCCGTCCCCATTGCAAGCGCCGACCATGCTCCAGACGCAGACAACGCTCGTCCGCGATAAGCGGCAGCAGCAATAAGGCCGCTGCCGAGCAAACCTGCGAGCAGCCTTAACCACCATTCTTCCATTATACCGGCCATACCAAAAATAACCTCCCTATCGCCAAACTCGCTGCTTCATCGCCTCATGCCAGCGATCCGGATAGTTCGTGCAGATCATTAGCTCCGGATCAAGCGCAGCCGCTCTTCGGATTGCACGCTTTTCATTTATCGTCCAAGCCATCACCTGGATGCCTGCTCCCTTCAGCATAGCCATCCGGTCCTTGTTTAATCGCGAATAGCCGATGGATAGGAAGTCCGAGCCAAGTTCCTCCAGCTCCTTCAGAAGCGTATTGCGCCAATCCTCAATAATAAGCCCGGTTCGGACTATGTCTGAAAGCTTGCGTACGCGATGCAGCGCCCCTTCATGAAAGGACGTAATGATCACTTCCTTCTCTGCGTCAAAGGCCCGCACCAGCTCAACTACTTTTTGCTCAATCTGCGGGTAACGGATACCGTCGGTTTTCAGCTCAATATTCAGCTTGCAATGGCCGTCAGTCTCTCTCAGTACCTGTTCGAGCGTTGGGATAGGCTCTTTTTGATATTTTTGCGAGAACCAATTACCCGCATCCAATTGCATAAGCTCAGCTGCCGTGAATGCTTTCACTTCGCCTTTGCCGTTCGTCGTCCTGCGCAATGTAAAATCATGAATGACAACCGGCACATGATCCTTCGACAGCTGAACATCGATTTCTATCCATTCTATTTCAGGATCGACGATTGCCAGACGAATGGCCGCCATCGTATTTTCCGGCGCGCGGCTGGACCAGCCTCTGTGCGCAACGCACGGATTTTTCATCGAGCGATCATCCTCTCGGAGGTTATCTTTAGTTAGGGACAATCACGCCATCCTCTCGGAGCTTCACGCCAAAAGAAATGGAAGTCAGCCGATCAAACAGCGCCTTCGCCGCATCTGCCTCCAACGGAGTAGGCTGCGCCTTTACCGTAATCATCGGATGGAACTTCAGGTCGCAGTCGCCATCCTTCGTGCAAAGTGCATCAAGGACGCCCGTTTCTGCTGCGGTTCCCTTCGGATAGGATGTGAAAATAAAGTTCCCTAAACTGTATGCAATCCATTTCCCTTTATACATTTCGAAGCCCTGAAGCACATGGGGATGACTGCCGATGACAAGGTCTGCGCCGGCATCGATATACTGCTTCCCGAAATCATGCTGATAAGGCAACGGCCGATCTGACCGTTCTTTGCCCCAATGAACCATGACGACAACGATATCCGCCTGTTCTTTCGCCTTCGCGATTGCGGCAACAGCCCTTTTCGTTTCATAGGTTTCGGCAACGCCGGCTACCCGCTTGTCCGCTTTCCACGAAACGAAGGGAATGATTCTGCTTATCCCGATATAAGCGACCTTAGTGCCGCGCACCTCTTTGATCAGCGGCATGAAAGCCTCCGTATCATTGCTGCCCGCGCCCATATGGGAAATTCCCGCATCATCCAGATGCTTCATCGTATCGAGCATGCCCTCTACACCTTGATCGAGCGTATGATTATTCGCAAGGCTTAACACATCGAAGCCGGCATCCCGCATGGATGGCAGCGTTTCCGGCGATCCTTTGAACACATACGGAGTGCCCTCCACCGGAACTCCCCGATCCGTTACCGGATACTCCAAATTGCCCGCGGTCAGATCAGGCTCGCTTAAATACAGCAAGGATGGCTGATACAGATAATTATAGCCTTCACGCTGCGTCACGGCGCTTACATATTCGTTAACCAGCAAATCGCCGACAAATGATAAGCTGATCCTTTCCCCGTCGCCGTTTTCCCCGCTGCCTTCTTCCGTGGAAGAGTCTTCCTCATCCGCCGGTGCGGCATCATTCCCCGCGCCCGCATTGCCAGGCAACTGAGCCTCTTCTTGCTTCTTCCGGGCACCACCGGTATCGCCAAACAAATCCTTAAGCTTATCGGAATTAGCCGCGGCAAGCCATGCGCCTAGCAGCACTATAATAACGACTAGCAGCGTCATATTGATTGTAAATAGCCGTCTAAGCCTTTTTTTACGCTTGAGCTTATCCTGCTGATGAGACTCGGACCGAGATACATACATGGAAGACAGCTCCTCTTTAATAGAATAAAGACTCTTCCATTATACCAATGTTCTGCCTAGGATGGAAAAACAATTATACGAGATCAGCTTTCTAATATCGCCTTCGCCGCTTCCTTTCCCTGTCTTATACAATCGGGCAGCCCTACGCCATCGAATGCCGCGCCCGTAATCCATACGCCCGGAAGCTGCTGCCCGAACCTTGCGCGAAGCTGCTGCATTTGCTCCACATGTCCAACCGGATATTGCGGCATCGAGCGGTGCAATCTCGTAATTTCGGTAAAAATCGGCTTCGCCTTAATGCCCATCGTATCTTCAATATCTTTGCGTACGGCCTTTATGAGCTCAGCATCGGGCAGATTGACGCTCTCCTCATCGCCCGAACGGCCGACATAGCAGCGCAGCAATACCTTATCGTCCGGACTGGTATGCAGCCATTTGCTGGACGTCCACGTACAAGCCGTAATGTGCAGCCCTTCCGAACGCGGGACAACGAAGCCCGAGCCGTCAAAATCAAGCCCGAACGTCGCCTTGTCAAACGCCATGACCACGTTGGCGACCGAAACGTATTGGACCGCCCGCAGCTCCCGGCAGTCAGCCAGCGGCTCAAGCAGCTCCGCCGCGCTATAAGCGGGCGCAGTCATTACGATACGATCAGCCTGCAGCCTTTCGCCGTCTTCAAGCACGACCTCATAGCGGGCGCCCTCCACGTCCTTATAAGCTGACGAAGCCGCTCCCTCAGCCATATCAGCTTTGCGAATTTCCGTCACCTTCGTCCCGAGACGACGCTCTACTCCGGTCAACGCTTCGTCCAGCGCCTTTACAAGCGTCGACAATCCGCCTTTGAACGTAAGAAAGATGCCTCCCTTCGCAACGGCAGGCAGCGCTCCGGCGGCAGCGCCAGACTTCCGGTTATGCCGCATGCCGCGGATAAGACTGCCGTGCTTCTGCTCGGACGCCTTGAATTGCGGGAATGTCGCCCGCAAGCTCAGCTTCTTCAAATCGCCTGCATAAATGCCAGCGAGCAGCGGCTCCGCGATGCGCCGCATCACCTGCTTACCTACGCGGCGCTCCAGAAACCCGCCAATCGACTCATCGTCCTGCTCCTTGCGGGCCGGGAGCACGAGATCAAGCAATGCCCGCAGCTTTCCGCCCCATGAGAGCAAACCTGTTTTTACGAATGGGCCTATCTCCGTCGGTATTCCGAGCACGAGACCGGGCGGCATGGGATACAGCTTGCGCCGATGCAAAATATAAGTTTTTTTGGCGCCCGGATTCGTCGTCGTCAGCTCATCCTCCAGGCCAAGCTCTTTCGCCAGATCAATGATCGCCAGCTTACGCGCCAGAAACGAATCCGGCCCTTTCTCAATGACGAAGCCGTCACGATGCAGCGTATTAATTTTTCCGCCAAAGGCAGGAGCTCCTTCTACGATGGTAATCGCAAGCTCCCTGCCTAACCGCTCCGCTTCCCGCTGCAAATAAAAAGCGGAGCTCAGTCCGCTGATCCCTCCGCCAATAATGACAATACGATCAGGGTTTCCGATTCTCCGCATCCCGCTCATTCCTTCCTAACGCATACCGACGCCTCGATGACCGATTCCGCCAGCGTTTCCATGTATAACGGATCGCGATTAAGCATCGCGATCCGTTCCAATGTCATATCAAGCTCTTTCGCCGCAGCCCGCGCTTCGATATCAAGGTCGTATAAAACTTCCAAATGATCCGATACGAAGCCGACCGGCGCGACAAGCACCGCCTTTACGCCTTCCTCCGCCAGCACCTGCAAAGTCTCCAAAATATCCGGTCCGAGCCAAGGCTCTCTTGTCCGTCCCGCGCTTTGCCACGTAAATTGCCATTCCTGCACTTTAGCCGCCTTCGCAACAGCTGCGGACGTTTCCAGCAATTGTTCCTCGTATGGATCGCCAAGCTCACGAATCCTCACCGGCAAGCTGTGTGCGCTGAACAGCACCTTCACGCGTTCTTCTCCTTCGGTTGCAGCCGCCAATTGCTTCAAGCCGTCCACTACTCGATCCGTCAATGCCTTCAGAAGCTTCGGATGCAGGTGATACTGCTGAACAAAGGTCATCTCAATGCCAAGCTCAGCCGCCTTCTCCTGCGCCCGCTTGATATAGCTTCCGACGCTCATCGCCGAGTAATGCGGCGCAAGCACGATTCCGACCGCCTGCTTGATGCCGTCCTTCGCCATTTGCTCTACGCCGTCTTCAATATAAGGCTTCGCATGCTTCAAGCCTTGATAGCAAACGAAGCGTCCGGCGATAAGCTGCTCCAGCTTGTCCTGCAAACCCGCAACCTGCCCGTTCGTATTCTCCCGCAGCGGGAATACGCCGCCGACGATCGCTTCGTACCGCTCCTTCAGCTCCGCAAGCTGCTCAGGCGCCGGTGCGCTGCCGCGGCGAATATGCGTATAGTAAGCTTCCACGTCAGCCATGGACTCCGGCGTTCCATAGGACATGACGAGTACGCCGATTCGCTTCGCTCTATGCTCAGGCATGACTTTCCTCCTTCTTGCTGCGCGCTGCAATGGCCTTCTTCGAATACGAATGAACGAAAGCCGTCAGCTCAGCGAGCTTCTCCAGCGATGCTTCCGGGAATAGGCCGTGTCCAAGGTTGAAAATAAAGCCAGGCTCCTCTATGCCGCTATCTATGATTTCTTTGGCATACGCTTCGATGACGCTGATAGGTGCGGTCAAAATAGTCGGGTCCAGATTCCCTTGTACCGCGAATCCGCCGTCCAATCTCCTGCGGCCTTCCGCGATCGATACGCGCCAGTCAAGGCCGATCACATCCGATTTCACGTTATGCAGCTCAGGCAACAGCTCGCCGGAGCTCACGCCCGGAAAATAAATTTTCGGCTGCGGCAAATCCGCCAGCTCGGTAAATATCCGTTCAATTGTCGGCAATACGAACGTCCTGAAATCAGCGGGCGCGAGCGCGCCTACCCAGCTGTCGAACAGCTGAAAAGCCTTGCCCCCTGCTGCAATATGGGCACGCAAATAAGTAATGACCATATCGCCGAGCTTGCGCATCAGCTCATGCCATACCGCCGGCTCGCTGTACATCATTTCCTTCGTCCGCAAATAGTTTTTTGAAGGCCTTCCTTCAATCAGATAGCTCGCAATCGTGAACGGAGCCCCGGCGAACGTGATGAGCGGCACGGTAAGCTCACGGTCCAGAATGCGAATCGTCTCCAGCACATGTCCCAAATCGCCCTCTACATCAATCGGCTTCAACCGCTCCACGTCGGCTGCCGATCGAATCGGATTCGCGATGACGGGACCGATATTCGCTACGATGTCAAAATCGATGCCGATCGAAGCGACTGGATTCATGATGTCGGAATACAATATAGCCGCATCGACGCCCAGTTTCCGAATCGGCATCAGCGTCACCTCGGCTGCCAATTCAGGCTGCTTGCATATTTCAAGCAATGAATATTTTTCTTTTATTTTGCGATAATCAGGGTCGTACCGTCCTGCCTGTCGCATATACCATACAGGCACCTGATCTACGTGTTCCTTCCGGCAAGCCCGTATGAAACGGTCGTTATAAGACATTCCCGTTCCCCATTTCTATGTATTTTCCTATGTTTTCATTATGCCCTTTTTCATTCGGCCAAACAACTGCCGCCAATCGACTTCCTATGACAATAGTATGACAATAAGCGGTTCCTTGCATGAAGGACATGTGAAACTTATCTCTTAACCAGAACGGAGCCGAGCGCGTAGCGACCGTCGGGCCGTTTGCCTTCATTGGCAAACAGAATCCCGGGCGCACCTTTGTCCGGGTCGAGAATAGCGGCATTGACCGTATACTCGCTCTCAGTCAAATGTTTCGGGACATTCAGCTGTACGGAGACCTTGTGAGACCCCGGCAGCCATTTGCGGATATCGATAGACGGCCTGGCCGTTGCTGCGATTTGCCCGCTTTGGTCGCTTAACGTCATTTCCAGCGGCCAGCGATAATAAAACGGAGCCACTCCCCGGTTCGCCATGTCGATGATTACATTCAGCTTACCGCCTGCCTTGACCTTTGCCGCATAAGATACTTTCGTAATAACGAAGCGATAACCGATCGTTTTTAGAAACCGGTCGATGTTCGTTTGCAGCTCTCCGCCCGGTTCCTCATGAATGGGAGCATTCGGCCCCATCCACGAAACATGCGTCAGCCTGGCCTGCCGCAGCGTTTCTTCGATAGCCGAGTCGCGCAAATACTTCGTGTCGTCCGCGAACTCCCCGCCGCTTGGCGCCTTCTTCCAAAAATGCGGCATGGCGGGCTCTTCCTCATTCGTTAGCCACGATGTATAGCCTTCCTTATACCAACGCAGAAATCCGTCGACCGTAGCGTCGTGCTTGCCGAACGCATCGTTATACAGCCCAAACTCATTCTTTGCCGCGATCGCATGAGGCCTGCGCATTAGCAGCGGTTTGTCCTTAAAATATGTAATGTAATGCTTCGCATACTGGTCCGATATGTTCCGCAGCGGAAAGGGGATGCTCGCTTGTTCGTCGTCCCGGGTATGCCACTCGCCCCAATGGCCTACGCTGCCAAGCTGAATAAAGGCAATGAGAGAATCGTTATTGTAACGTTTGGCCAAGGCAGCTATGAGCCGTTCATGATGACGAATAAGTACAGCTTGATTGTAATCGGGACTAAACCCTTTTCCATAGTCGGTATCGTAATGGGTGCCCCTCTTCCCTATTTCGTCATATAGCCAATCCGGAATGTCCATGTGGGCATCGTCTCTCGGATAGTCCAAAATCACGCGCAAGACGAGCTTCACGTCTTCCTTTCTCCAATGGGCAAAATTAAATTTACGTTCGATTTCATCAAACGCATACTCTCCTTTAGCCGGTTCAAGCTCGCGCCAACTCAAATTGGCATGCGCAAGCCGAAATGGCTGCGTCACTTCGACATATTTCGCATCGACCGAAAAACCCATATAGGGATTGGCCAGCACCTCGTCCGTTTCGGCCGGGGAGTATGAAATACGCTTAACCGAAGCATCCGCATAAAATCCCATGCCAACAAAAAGGCCGACCGCACTTATTGTCAAAACGACAAAAACGATTAAAAACCAGTAACTCTTCAACATGATGAGAGCCTCCTTCAATAATGGAAATATACCAAATCGTACATAAAGACACAATCTCGCATGGATAATTGTACCTAGCAACTTTTAAGCCAATATTTCGTATAGGTCTTTAGTTTCGCTTTCTATTGTTTTATGAGATAATATTCGACATAGGCAGGTCGATTTCATCAATCATTCGTTTCAAGAGAATGGTATAATAGCAAAATATGTCGAAGAACTCTCGTACATTGGGGTGAAGATTGATGAGGGTGCTCGTAACGGGAGGTTATGGCTTTATTGGCTCCTTCGTGGCGGAGCGGTTCAATATGGAAGGCTATGAAGTATCTATCATAGACAACTTGGCAACCGGAAGCAGACAAAACGTTGATTGCAAGCATAAATCTTATATTATGTCGGTCGAAGAACGCAATTGCGAGGAAATTTTCCGCAATAACCGCTTTGACGTCGTCATTCACTTGGCCGCGCAGGTAAGCGTTGCGACTTCGATGGAGAATCCGAGACAGGATACGAAATCCAATGTCCTCGGCTTATCCAATATGCTCGTATTATCTCATAAATATGGAGTAAAAAAATTTATTTTCGCCTCTTCCGCCGCCGTTTACGGCTTGAACGACCAACTGCCGCTTCAAGAATCTGCGCAGCGCGACCCGATTTCGCCTTACGGCATTAATAAGATGATTGGCGAAATTTACTGCGCGAAGTGGCACGAAATTTACGCCTTGGAGACGCTTTGCTTTCGTTTCTCGAATGTGTACGGACCGCGTCAGGACAGTCTCGGTGAAGGCGGCGTCGTCTCCATTTTCATGGACCGGACAACAAAAGGCCAAGAGCTGACGATTTACGGAGACGGCGGACAGACGAGGGATTTTATTTATGTCGAGGATGTGGCCGACGCGATTTACCGGGCCTCCTATTCAGATTTGACCGGCGTCTACAACTTGTCCACCAATACCGAGAGCAGCGTAAACGATCTGATTGAAGCGTTGCGCGGCTTGCACGGCACGGCCTCCGTATCCTATCGCGATTTCCGGCAAGGCGATATTTACCGCTCCGCGCTCGATAACTCGCGCATTGGTAACGATCTTGATTGGGCGCCTAAGTACGATCTTCAAGAAGGACTTTACCGGACCTACGAATGGTTTAAGAACGAACGCCCAGCTGAGGAGCCCGTAACGAAGCCGGATCGCGAGCGTCCATCACTTCTTGCCCGTGCAGTGAAGGCAATTATCCCGTATGCGGAAAACATGCTTGCATTTGCCCTTTCGGCTTGGCTGACGTTAACGATTGAGGACACGCTGTACAACTTTATCGATATCAGGCTCTTCTATATCATTATCATCGGCATTATATACGGCAGCCGTCAATCGATCATTGCCGTTGCCTTATCCGTTGCACTGTATACATATCAGCTGCTAGAAGACGGTTACGATCTCATTTCGCTATTTTACGGTACGGACCTCTTCTTTCAGATCGCCATTTACTTGTTTGTCGGACTGGTCGTAGGCTACTCGATCGAACGAAGGACGAACGCTGCCAAGAGCAAAGAGAGACAGTTGGAGGCGCTCCAAGTGAAGTATGCGTTCCTTAACGAGGTTTACGACGAGACACGCATTGTGAAGGAAGAGCTTCAGCAGCAAATCATGAATAACGGCGACAGCTTCGGCAAGATTTATTCCATAACGAAAGAGCTGGACAGCCTGGAGCCCGAACAAATTTTCACATCTACCGTAACCGTCGTCGAATCCATCATGAAGTCCCAATCGGTTTCGATTTATACCGTTAATAAATATAAAAGCTACCTGCGTCTCGCAGCGCGCTCAAACGGCAGAGACTTCGAAGTGCCCAAATCGATGAAGGTTGATGATTACCCCTATATGAAACAGCTGCTCGATTGCAAGAAGATTTATATAAACAAGGAGCTTCTCGGGGACTCGCCTCTGCTCGCCGCTCCCGTTATCAGCGGCGGCGAAGTGGTCGCTATCGTCTCGCTGCATCAAATGAAGTTCGATAATTTCTCGCTTTATTATCAGAATTTGTTCAAAATCACTGTAGACCTTATCTCCTCCTCCCTGTCTCGCGCGCTCTCCTATGTGGGGGCGACCAGCAGCCAGCGCTACATCGAAGGAACGCAGGTGCTGAGACCGGACGTATTTACGGATATTCTCGCCAGCAAACGGATGGCCAGCGATAAGCACGGCATCGAGTACGTGCTGCTTTCCGCAGGGCCCCCGGGCGACGCTCCTCCGGATCTAGCGGATCAAATTTCCCGCTCGCTGCGGGAAACCGACTACCTGGGCCTGGGGCCGGACGGACAGCTGCTCGTGCTTCTGAGCAATTCCAGTAAGCAGGACGCCGCGTTTGTTCTAAACCGGTTTTATAACAACAACATCAAATTGGACATTGTAAAAGAGGATTTAAGATATGCTTGATCTGATCTTCATCTCATATTTGCTGTTGAGCGCCATTCTGCTTGGCATAAGGCACCGTAGAGATAAGCGGGAATGGCTGCTCCGTTTCGTTCTCTCCGCCTCCCTGCCTGTTATCTGCTTCTTGCTGCCGTTGTTTTGGCGAAAACGGTGGCATGAGCGGAACGCCTGCCGCGCTTCCGCCCGGATTGCCGAGCTGGAGGTCGCCATATCGATAGACGGCTCCAGCGGACAGATCGGCGTTTACAAGATGCCCGAGTCCGCGAAGGAAATGAATGTCATTCCGCTTGAGGAAGCGCTGCTCGTGAACGATTTGACTACAAGAAGGCGCATTATGATCGATTTATTGAAGCAGGATTCGTTAGAACATCTCGAAGTGCTCCGGCTTGCGGTCAGCAACGAGGATACGGAAACCTCCCATTATGCCGTCAGCGCGATTATGGAGATCAAGCGCAAGCTGACGCTGACGCTGCAGGACCTCGCGGTCAAATTTGAAGAAAACAAGCAAGACGCCTACATGCTCGCATCTTACGCAGAAGTGCTGAACAGCTATATGCGAAGCGGCTTCCTCGATGAGCGGACGATGCTTAAGCATAAACATACCTATGCCATGGTCCTCGGCAAGCTGATCGAAGCTTCCCCCGATTCCGCCGAAGCTTATTCAGGCAAGCTGGAAACGGAATTGGACCTCGAGGAATTCGCCGCCGCCGAACAAACGGCCAAGCGTTATCTCGAGAGGTTCCCGCGCAGCGAGGACGCTTATCTCGGCCTGATGAAAGTTTATTTTACAGTCCGTTCGATTGATCAACTGAATCAAACACTGGCGCAAATGAAGCGCTCGTCCATCCGTTTGTCGAGCAAAGCGATTACGACCGTCCGATTCTGGTCGGAGGGAGGGCAGCATGAAATCTAAAATCAGATTAAAACGCAGCATCTACCTGATCATCATCGGCGTCGTTCTGCTGGCGATCGGCGTGCAGATCGCCCAATCGCGGTTCGTCCTCCAGTTCAGTCGAAATGAACAGACGAGCAGCAGCATCAAGCAGTTGAAAGCCAGCATGGCCAGCAGCACGGAACTTACGCCGTCCGGCACACCTTATTGCTTGGCGTTCGATGGTGCCAACGAATACAGCGTCAAGGTGAATGATCAAGTAAGACAATTGCTTAAGTATATGAAGAAGCCTGTTAATGCCTTTGACATCCGGCAAGGCGAGTTTAACCCAACGGATTGCGAGATGGTGATCGTATCGGTGCAGCAGTTGAATCTGCTTGGAAATACGCAGACGCTCGCCGACTATGTGAATCAGGGCGGCTATGCTTTCTTTACGGTACAGCTCGATCAAGACGACGCATTCTTCCGCTTGTACCGGAAGATAGGCATTCTTGATGCGGGAAACATCACCATTCAACAAGGTATTACAATCACCTCCAATGTGCTGATTGGCGAGAGCGGACTTGCCATTGACGACCCGTTCCTCACTAACACGGTCATGAACGTTGAGCTGGAGAAGAAGAGCCGGGTGCTCGCCACAACGGCAAGCGGCATGCCGCTGCTATGGGATTACCGCCACGGCAAAGGAAAATTCATGGTGTTTAACGGCACCATGCTCCAGGAGAAAATAAACCGCGGGCTGCTCGCGGGTGCCATTTCGATGCTGCAGCCCGATTTTATCTACCCGATCTTTAATACAAAAATGATGTATATCGACGATTTCCCCGCACCGATCGGCAAGACGGTCGACGCCGCCATCTACCGCGATTACCGCCGGGACCGGCCGGCCTTCTTCCGGGATATATGGTGGCCTGACATGCTCAAAGCCGCAAAGCAGTACGATATCAAATATTCGGCCGTACTGATCGAATCCTACAACGACGTAGTGACGCCGCCCTTCCATTCTCCGGTCGATGCCGATGAAGAAGGACTCATCACCTATGGGCGCGAGGTACTAAAGAGCGGCGGCGAAATCGGCCTTCACGGCTTTAATCACCAGTCGCTTGTGCTTTCGCAAGAGGTCGCGGACAAATATGGCTACCAAGCATGGCGCAATGTCGAAGAGATGGCTGAATCGATCAAAGAAGCACTCCGTTTCACGAAAACGGCTTTTCCGAACTATACGATGCTAACTTACGTACCCCCTTCCAACGCGCTGAGTCCGGAGGGTCGGGAAGCGCTTAAGCTTGGCTGGCCGGATATCTCGGTTATAGCCTCGCTGTACGGTGAAGACGCATCCGGTCTCTCCTACGTGCAAGAATACGAGATCGCACAGGACGGCATCCTCGAAATGCCGCGGGTGACGTCAGGCTATACGCAGGGCAGCTTCGAGAGATGGGCGGAAGCGAGCACGATAACCTCGATCGGCGTCTTCTCCCACTTTCTCCACCCGGACGACTTGCTTCACGCGGTTCGCAGCAAAGGTCTGAACTGGGAGAAGCTATTCGAGAAATTTGCGGATATGCTGGCACGGCTCGATAAGACCTATCCATGGCTGAGGCCGATGACTTCGACGGAATCGGCGATCAACATAGCGGAGGTTCTTACCAGCAGCGTCGATTGGAATCGCAGCGGGCGGACGATTCGCGGCTCGATCAAGCCATACCGCGGCGATGCGTTCTTCATTCTCCGGACGGAGAAAACGATGCGATCGTTGAAGGGCTGCACCGTTCGAAAAATCGACGATGGCACGTATTTGATAACCGCGAGCAAGGCGGAATTCTACATCGAATTGGGTGATTAACGACTATGCGGATCTGCATCATTGCGGAGGGCTCGTACCCTCATATAACAGGCGGCGTGTCAAGCTGGATTCATTCGCTGATCACCAATTTGCCCGAGCATGAATTCGTCATCTTCGCCATCGTCGCCAATGAGAAACAACGCGGCCAGTTCAAGTACACGCTCCCTTCTAACGTCATAGAGGTGAAGGAGATGTTTCTTGATTCTTATTTGCGCGAGCATGGAGAAAGCGGTCACCGCTTCCGGCTTACAGACCACCAGAGCAAAGCATTCCGTTCGCTTCTCGGTGCGGGCGGCGAAGTCAAATGGAACGGCATATTCGATCTGCTTCGGACAAAGAAGCTCAGGGCGGCGGCGGATTTCCTGATGAGCAAGGATTTCTTCGACATTCTGGTCGAGCTGTGCAAGGAAAAGTACGCCCAAGTCCCGTTTACCGAAATGTTCTGGACCGTACGCTCCATGGTCCTCCCCCTCTTCCAGACGATTCGCGGCGACATCCCGAAGGCTGACTTGTATCACAGCGTATCGACCGGATACGCCGGCGTCGTTGGCGCGCTCGCCAAACATCTTTACGGCAAACCCTTCATTCTTACCGAGCACGGCATCTATTCCCGCGAGCGCGAGGAAGAAATCATTAAAGCAGACTGGGTCAAAGGCTATTTCAAGGACTTGTGGATCGAATACTTTTACCGGCTCTCCGAAGCCGCTTACGAATACACCGACGAAGTGATCACCTTGTTTAACCGTAACCGGGAAATCGAAATCGAGCTCGGCTGCGACGAGAATAAGATCAAAATCATTCCTAATGGCGTCAATATATCCGATTATGCCGAACTTGCGGGCCCTCCCGCTAACGATGACGGGAAAATCCGATTAGGCGCCATCGTTCGCGTCGTCCCGATCAAAGATCTCAAAACGATGATTCAAAGCTTCGCTCTCGTCAAGCGGGAGGTGCCGGAAGCCGAGCTGTACATTATGGGACCTTCCGAGGAGAACGAGGAATATTACGAGGAATGCCTGCAGCTGGTGGAAACGCTCCAGGTTGAGGACATCACCTTCACGGGAGAGGTCCGGATCAAAGACTATCTTGCCCGGATGGACATCATCCTGCTCTCAAGCGTCAGCGAAGGCATGCCCCTTGCCGTTCTGGAGGCGATGGCGGCGGCAAAGCCATGCGTAACGACCGACGTCGGCAGCTGCCGGGAGCTGCTTAACGGTCTGGACGACGGAATCGGGCCAGCCGGCATAGTCGTGCCGGTCATGCATTACGACCAGTTGGCTGCAGCGATCATCCAACTGTGCAATAACCGCCTCCTGCGTGAGGAAATGGGCAGCAACGGACTGTCGCGGACAAAAGCCACTTATACGCGGGAAAAATTCATCGAGGGCTACCGCATGCTGTATGCGGCATATAAGGAGGATAAAGATGGCAGGTATCGGTTTCGAGCTGAGAAAGCTCTTTAATAGTCAAGGACTGTTGAATAACGCCATTGCCTATGCCTACTCGTCACTGACGACGATCGGGCCGATGATGCTCTGCATGTTCATGGTCATGGGCATGCAGTGGCTGATGACGTTATCCGGGGCATCATTTTTAGAGAAGGAGCTATTTCTTACGACAATCGTCTACTGCTTCATCTTCTCGGTGCTGATTACCGGCGGACTGTCAATGGTTCTGACCCGGTTCATCGCCGACATGATGTTCATGAAAAAGTATGAGCACCTGCTCTCCTCTTATTACGGCTCGATGGCCGTCTGCCTGCCAATCGGAGCGCTGACCGCCTGGCTGTTTCTGCGCGGTATGCCGGTCGGAATGGGTTACAAAATAGCTACTTACTTGCTATTCTCAGAGCTGATCATCATTTGGCTGCAAACGGTACATTTGTCTGCGCTCAAAGATTATAAGCGAATTGTCAGGAGCTTCCTGATCGGCGTCGTTTGCGCGTCGGCCGGCGCATGGCTGCTGCTGTATTTTACTCCCTTTGACAACGCCACTTCAGTGTTGACCGCGATCGTCATCGGCTTTTTTTTCGTCGTACTGCTTTCTGCGAGACATTTCGAGCAATTTTTCCCGCCTAAGCAAAGCCGGATTTATTTCAGCTTTCTATCCTATCTCGGCAAATATCCGTCGCTGTTCTTTATCGGTACGTTTTTTTACGCAGGCGTCTACATTCACAGCTTCGTCTATTGGTTCGGGCCCGGCCAAATTCGTGTCGCCCAGCACTACGTCATTTCGCCGTTCTTCGATTTGCCGGTTTTCTATGCTTATTTGACCGTCATTCCGACGCTGGTCACCTTCGTCGTATCGGTCGAAACATCATTCTACGAAAAGTTCCGCACCTACTACGACAAAATCTTAAACGGCGGCACTCTGACCGACATTACGCATGCCAAGCAGGAAATGCAGCGCACGCTCATCCAGGAAATCAGCTTTATCATGGAGGTGCAGCTGCTTTTCACCGTCGTTTCGCTGGCGATCGGCATCAAGGTTCTCCCGGCGATTGGTTTCTCGATGGAACAGCTGGACGTTTTCACTATTCTGGCGCTTAGCTATTTTCTGTTCATTACCGCCTTTATCGTCATGCTTATGATGCTGTACTACGATGATCGCAAGGGGGTTCTAATCATTAGCGGAATATTCGTTGCCTTTAATGCCGCGCTTACGTACTTGACGATGCATACGGGCCATCACGGGCTTGGCATGTTTCTCGCGGCGCTGTTGACGCTCACGCTCGCGCTTGGCAGACTCATGCAGTATGTTCGGAACATCGACTACTATACGTTCTGCAGCCAGCCGATTACCGCTCCTCCTAAATCATCCTTCTTGCGGCGATTGTTTGGTAAAGCGTCGACAACCGCCGTGCTTCTCGTTGGAGCCGCAACTTTGCTGTCTGCCTGCACCAGCAACAGCAGTACAGTCATCCCGGCAAATGCGAACGACAGCGGAGCACCCGTGCCGGAAGCCGTACAGAAGTTCGGCTTGACGGAGGATAAAAAAATTTACGAGCGCGATGACGACACCTCGGTTGTACCGATATATGTCACTATTCTGCAGGAGGACAAGGACAAGGAAAATCCAATGACGTGGTATGTGCTCAACCGGGTCCGCGCACGTATGGACGAGGGTGACTTGAAGGTCATCGTTCAAGAAGGCTCGGCCGACGGGAGCGGACCGGAATCCGGCATGTTCGGTTACGGTACGACGGATGCTAACGGAACGATCAGCCTGCGCGGAAATTCATCAAGGTACGCATCACAGCGGTCTTACAAAATCAAATTGAACGATCAGGCCGGTCTCTGGCATGATCAGCGGACGCTCAATTTGAACAAGCATTCCTCCGATCCTTCGCGGATCCGCAACAAGCTAAGCTTCGATATTTTCGAGACGCTTCCGAATATGGCAAGCCTTCGCACGCAGTTCGTTCAGCTATACGTCAAAGATTTGTCAGAAGGCGGCACCAAGGACAAGCCGTTCGACGACTATGGTTTGTTCACGCACGTCGAGCAGCCGAACGAATTGTATCTGAAGAACCATTGGCTCGATCCGTACGGACAACTATACAAAGCAGTTATGTTCGAGTTTTACCGTTATCCGGACGAAATTAAATCGCAATCCGATTCGAATTACGACAAAGCCGCGTTCGAGACACGGCTTGAAATGAACGGGCGCGAAGATCACGACAAGCTGATCGCAATGCTGGACGATGTCAATAATATGGCGATTCCGATTAACGACGTGATCGAGAAGCACTTTGACCTCGACAATTACTTAACATGGCTCGCAGCCAACATTTTGATGGACAATATGGATACGAGCGCGCAAAACTTTATGCTCTATTCACCGCTCAACTCAAACAAATGGTACTTCCTTCCATGGGATTATGATGGTGCATGGGAGAAGCCGCGCGATTCTAGCAATATTAATAGCTACCAGAGCGGAATAAGCAACTACTGGGGCAGCAGGCTGCACAATCGTTTTTTCCGCAGCGAGGACAATGTCCGCAAGCTGAAGGACAAGATCGATGAGCTGTATGTAACCATCAATAACGATACCATCGGAAAAATGCTGGAGTCCTTGCGCGGTGTTGCCGAGCCGTTCATCAAACGGATGCCCGATATCGGTTTCATGCCGATTGAGGTCGATGAGCTGAACGAGGAATACGAACGGATCGCGGGCGTTCCCCTTCGTTCGCTGGAGCGTTTCAAGATGGACCTGGAGAAGCCGAAGCCCTTTTATCTCGGAGACATCGTCAACAAAGACGGCAAGCAAACGTTCGTCTGGGATCCCTCTTTCGACCTGCAGGGCGACGATCTCGTTTACGACTTTATCGTCGCGAAAGACTCGGCCTTTACCCAAATCATCGAGAAGCGGCTAAATTTACATGACACGACGATCGAGCTCGCGCTCTCACCGGGCACGTACTACTGGAAAGTGATCGCTCGCGATAAGCTGGGGCATGAACAGACCGCTTTCGATATTTATTACGACATAGAAGGCGATCGCAATTATGGAGTAAGGGAAGCGAAGGTGGAGTAACATGAAATTTCTTGGACGCAAGCTGCGGCATGAGCTGAAATATTATTTGCACCCGCAGGAATATATAACGCTGCGGCAGCGCATAGCCGCCCTGCTGCCTCTCGATTCACATGCGCTCGACCAAAACGGCTACGGCATACGCAGCCTTTATTTCGACGGGCCTCAGGACAGCGCTTTGTTTAACAAATCGAATGGCATCTTCCGCCGCCACAAATACCGCATCCGCATCTACAACGGCAGCGACCGGATGATCAAGCTTGAACGGAAGCACAAATTCGGGGAGTACGTAAATAAAGAATCGGCAAGCCTCGGCAAGGACGAATACGATCAAATTTTGCTCGGAGACTTCTCGTGCCTGCAGTCGTCTACTATTCCGCTGGTGAAGGATTTCTACGGCGCGCTCGTGCACGAGGGCTATAGTCCGGCAGCCGTTGTCGATTATATGCGGGAAGCCTACGTGTATGAGCATGGAGACGTCCGCATTACCTTCGACAAGCGGCTGGCTGCCGGGATCAATTCGTACGACATGTTCGATCCGGGTCTTATACTGACGGAAACGCTGGATTCTACGCGAACGATTATGGAGGTCAAGTACAACGAGTATTTGCCGGATATAATCCGTCTGCTTGCCAACCCGCATGCCAGCAATCGCTCGGCTATTTCGAAGTACGTCATCTGCCGGGAAATCGCCAAGCAACATTTCAAACGATAGAGGAGAAGCATATGGGAGAGAACGTAAACTTTCAAGATCTATTCAAGAAAAGCATGCTTCATCTGGAAGCGTTCCGCAGCATCTCGTATATCGATGTGCTGCTCGGTCTCTTCGCCTCGTTCGGCATCGGGCTGTTCATCTTCTATATCTACAAAAAAACGTTCCGGGGCGTCGTTTACAGCTACAATTACAACGTGACGTTCGTGCTTATGACGATGATTACGGCGCTCATCATTATGACGATCAGTACGAATATCATTCTGTCGCTCGGTATGGTCGGAGCGCTCAGCATCGTCCGCTTCCGGACCGCGGTGAAAGACCCGCTCGACATCGTTTACATGTTCTGGTCGATTTCCGCAGGCATCGCGACAGGCGCCAAAATGTATCCGGTCGCGCTGATCGGCTCAGTCGGTGTCGGTCTCGCGCTGCTGTGGCTGTCCAGGCGCAAAGTCAGGGAGCAGCCGTATCTACTCATAATCCGGCATTCGGAAACAGCGATCTCGGATGTCCGAATTCAGCTCCGCAAGCTGACCTATACCCTCAAGTCGAAGACGGTCCGCAAAGATTACATCGAGATGACGATAGAAATAAGACTCCGGGACGACAACACTGCGTTCGTCAATGTATT
This sequence comes from Paenibacillus alkaliterrae, assembly GCF_021532375.1. Taxonomy (GTDB): domain Bacteria; phylum Bacillota; class Bacilli; order Paenibacillales; family Paenibacillaceae; genus Pristimantibacillus; species Pristimantibacillus alkaliterrae. The sequence continues at coordinate 75,953 of NZ_JAKGAP010000018.1, read as the reverse complement.
GTCTGCCATTGAAGGCGTAAACGACGTTTCGCTTATTAATTATACCGGCGATTACGCGCAGTAATTGGCGCTAATCGGCGTGCATAAGTCAATTACGCTATACTTTAGACATGGAACAATAGACACTGTTTCGCAAACGGGAGCGCAAACAAAAGGGACGTGCAGGAGAATAATATCTCCTTCGTCCCTTTTGTCGTTACTTCACTATCGCAATAGCCAATCCGTCATAGCCGGGCAGCACGGTGCTTAACAATCGGGCGTCCGCGGCAATCGTTTCGTTGAAGGAGCGAACCGCGCGTACCGCTGGCCCTGCCTTGGCAGGATCGATCGTTCTGCCTCGCAGCAAGATGTTATCGCCAACGATAACCGCGCCGGGCTCGGCAAGCAGGAGCGCATACTCCAAATAAACGGGATAGCCTTCCTTATCCGCATCGATGAAGAAGAAATCGAATGTCCTACCTTCCTCCTTCAGCTCCTTTAGGCTTTGCTTCGCATCGCCGACCCGGTATTCGACTTTGTCGCCTAATCCGGCCGCTTCCATATGTACCTTTGCCAAATCCGCGTAGTTTTGCAGCAGCTCAAGCGATACCAAGCTTCCGCCAGCTTGCAATCCGCGTGCCAAGCATATGCCGCTATATCCGCCAAGCGCTCCAATTTCCAATATTTTTTGCGCCTTTGACATCGTTACAAGCAGGGTGAGCAGTCTGCCATATCCGTCTGCAACCGAAATATCCGGCATTCCGTGCGCGGCTATGCCCGCTTTTACCCGCTCCAGATCGTTATCCTCCCCGTAAAGCGTATCGACATATTTTTCATTTTGCAGCATTATTTATCTCTCTCCATTTTTACAATTTGTAAAAACAACCTGTTTTGTCCTATACTTGATTGTATGTTTTTGTTCGAGGGGTTACAAGCTTTGGCTTTAAATGCGACTACATTTGTCGTCAAGTATATATGAAATGAGTGTGTGAGATGGAAAAGTTACAGCTTATCGCAACCGCGCCGATGGGGCTTGAGGCGGTTGTGGCGCGCGAGCTGAAGGATCTCGGCTATGCGGACCTGCAGGTGGAGAACGGACGGGTTAATTTTACGGGCGGGCCTATCGATATTTGCCGCACCAACTTATGGCTGCGCTCGGCGGGCCGGATTTTGATCAAAATGGGAGAATTCCCTGCAACTACCTTCGAGGAGCTGTTCGAAGGAACGAAAGCGCTCGACTGGCCGAACTGGATACCCGAGGATGGCGAATTCCCTGTCAATGGCCGTTCGCAGAAATCTCAGCTCACAAGCGTCCCTGCATGCCAAAGCATCGTAAAAAAAGCGGTTGTCGATAAAATGACGGAGAACTATGGTACCGAATGGTTCCCCGAGGATGGCGGACGTTATGTAATTGAAGTTACGCTAATGAATGACTGGGCGATGCTTACGCTCGACACAACCGGCGACGGCTTGCATAAACGCGGCTATCGCAAAGTTGCCACTGAAGCGCCGATTCGCGAGACGATGGCCGCCGCACTCGTACAGCTAAGCCGTTGGCGCCCGGAACGGCCGCTTTACGATCCCTTTTGCGGCTCAGGCACGATGTTGATCGAAGCGGCCATGATCGGATGGAACATTGCGCCAGGGCTGCGCCGCAGCTTTAACAGCGAGGGTTGGCCGCTTATTCCGAACGAGCTGTGGGATGAAGCGCGCGACGAAGCGTTCGATTTAGTGAAGGACGATATCTCTCTGCAAATTGCCGGCTCGGATATCGATCCTGGCGCCATCGAAATCGCGGAGGCAGCGGTCAAGAAGGCTGGCTTCGGCAAAGAAATTAAGTTGTCCGTGCAGCCCGTTTCGAAGGTGAAGCTTCAAGGCGATTACGGCGTCATTATTACAAACCCGCCATACGGGGAACGCCTTGGCGACGACGCCGGCGCGGAAGCCGCTTTAAGACAATTCGGCTTAACCGCCCTGCACTACCCGACATGGTCCTATTTTGCCATCAGTCCTTCAACGACGGTCGAGCATTATTTCGGCCGGCCTGCGGACAAGAAGCGCAAGCTGTTCAATGGGCGTATTCAATGTGACTATTACCAGTTCTTTGGCCCTCTTCCGCCTCGCGGAAATCGGGCATAAGCAGCAAGGAAGGGCATTAATCTTATGTTATCTAATCATCGCAGCATGACTCGTCGCACCTTTAGTACGCTTCTGGTTTGGCTGCAGCGCTTCAAGGCCGCCGACCTGCTCTTGTTCGTCATCGTCCTATTGGCCAAGCTCTATCTGTTCTCGGAATTTCTCGGGCTGCCCAAAATGAAAATGAACGGCATAGACGCGATTATCGAAATAGGCGCGATTTTGCTTTTAAGCTTCTGGACGATTTGGCTGCCTGCACGCGGCCGTATCATTGCGCTTATTTTTCTAAATATGATCGTATCCTTTGTGCTGTATGCCGATCTTATTTATTTCCGTTATTTTCAAGATTTGATTTCCGTGCCCGTGCTGCTTCAGATGGGCCAAGTCGACTCGTTAGGCGGAAGCATCGAAACGCTGCTGCACATGAAGGATATCCTTTTTTTCCTTGACTGGATTCTGATTGTTCCGTTTGCGGTCTATGTGATTTGGCTCGGACGCCGTGATCTTAGCCAAGCAAACAAACATCGCAGCCATGCTCCTATCTGGAAAAAAATGACCGTTCGGATCGTGCTGAGCGCCGTTATTTTCTTTATCGGCATATCGCTCGTATTCACGAACGTAAATGAAGCGAAGCGCACATGGGGGCAAGGCATTTTCGTCGGAAACTGGTGGAACCTGTCGATCTATAACGTTACGGGCGGGCTGGGCTTTCACGGCTATGACGTTTACCGTTATGCGAAGCAGAATTGGCTCGATGCCGAGACGGTTACGGCCGAGCAATCGGCAGAGGCGAAAAAGTGGATCGGCGCACGGGGCGAGCTGCGCGGTGCCCTTGAGCAGGATGCGTTATTCGGCGCTTATACGGGCAGCAATGTATTGATGGTGCAGCTTGAAGCTTTCCATAATTTTATGATCAATAAGTCGATTGGCGGGCAAGAGGTTACACCTAATCTAAACAAGCTGATGGGGCAAAGCGCCTATTTCAGCCAGTTTTATCATCAAACCGCTCAAGGAAGAACTTCGGATGCCGACTTTACCTCCAACTGCTCATTGCAGCCTGTAGCGAACGGGTCCGTATTTATCCAGTACGCTCCTCATGAGTTCGACTGCATGCCGAGTACGTTGAAGGCAAACGATTATTCTACTACCGTATTCCATTCTTATGAAGGCGGTTTTTGGAATCGGAATACGATGTACCGCAATATGCAATACGATAATTTCTACAGCTTGAAGCATTATACGTTAGATGAGAAGATCGGCTGGGCGCTTGGAGACAAATCCTTCTTTAGGCAGTCGCTTGACATTATCTCGGAGCAGAAGCAGCCCTTCTACTCGTTCCTCATCACGTTATCCAGCCATCATCCCTACACGATGCCGGACACGGAGAAGAAACTGAGCTTAGGCGAGCTCGAGGGCACGATTTTGGGCGATTATATCCAAGCCGTTCATTACGTCGATGCCGCGGTAGGCGAGCTCGTGGACCGTTTGAAAGCCGAAGGGCTTTGGAATAACACGATTTTGGCCATGTACGGCGACCATGACAATTCCATCAAAGATTGGCCGCAGTTCGAGACCTTTTTAGGCAAACCGCTGAGTGAGCTCGAGCGCCAAATGATTTTGAAGCAGGTTCCGCTGCTTGTTCATCTCCCTAATGACGCGCATGCGGGGACGTATGAAAATGTCGGCGGGCAGCTTGATGTGACGCCGACGATCATGCATCTGCTGGGCATTTCCACTGCCGATCAATATTTGATCGGCACGCCGCTGCTGACCGGGCAGCCGGTTGAAGGCAAGAAGGTCGTGCTGCGGAACGGCGCTTTTACGGATGGCATCGTTTATTACATGCCTTCCGGAGACGGAATTGCCGCGAACGGCAAGTGCTGGGATATCTCCGCGAATTCCGTCCGCGATATTCAAGCTTGCCTTGCCGCAGCTGAAGAAGCGCGAACCGAGCTGAATGTATCCGACCAAATCGTGATGAGCGATTTGATTGCGGGCTTCAAAGAGCAAGATATTACGGAAGCTAGCGCCGATAGGAAAGACAACGGCGCTTTAGAAGCCGCGAGCAGGCGATAACATCACCAACCGTTGACTAACGGAAATAGGGGCTGTCCCGGGTCTATGACCCCAAGGGACAGCCCCTATTTCATTTGTCTTGCCGCGCCAGCCAGTCCAGCACATCATCGATCGTTTTCACCGGCACGATATTCAAATCAGGCGCCGCGCTGCGCGCATCCTCCTCCTGGACTGCCGGCACGAAAAAAACATCCGCATTCGTACGACTGACCGCATACGCCTTCTGCCGTATGCCTCCGATAAGTCCGACCGAACCATCCGGCTCAATTGTCCCTGTCCCGGCAACCTGCAATCCGCGTGTTACGCCTCCCGGCGTCAGCTGGTCAATAATTGCAAGCGTCATCATCGCGCCGTGTGAAGGCCCGCCAATATGGGCCATAAATCGTTTGTAGTCGACGCTTCGCGGTATATCGAGATGCAGCTCCGTTTGTACCGAGATGCCGAAGACAGGCCTTTCCGCCGCATCTGCTGCGGCTGTGGTCGGCACCTCAATCTGCAGGACGGCTCCTTCTCTCCTCAGCGTAACGAGAATCGTCTGTCCGGGCTGAACTGACTCTATCATATAGGACATCATGTCACCGATCGACCGGACCGACTGCTCGTCCAGTTTATCAATGATGTCGCCTGCCTGCAGACGCTGCTCGGCCGGACTATCCTTTACCACCGCTACAACTCTCACGCCTTCCGCCGATATCCCGTCTCCCACTCCCGCCTTCTGCATCGCTACAGCGGCAGCAACATCATTTGCGTCCGTCTTCATCGCGACGACCTGCGCATACGATTCCGTTAACGGCGGTTCATCATCCGGCAACTTCTCGAATTCGTACAAGGGCAGCAGCCGAGCGTAAAGCCAGTCTGCAGATACCGCCGGCCTTTCGAACACAAGCACGCCGTTCACCGTTCCTCCGCTCTCTCCTCCTTCCGCATGTGCGTAGCGGTTCATATTAATCGTCATGCCTGGATAAGTCACCCGATATCCCGTAGGATAAAGCAGAACCATAAGCAGCATAGCCGTAACCAGCATGACCGCTCCGCTTTGCTTCGGCATTCTCAAAGACTTCGCAGGTCGCTCTAACGCTTCGCTAAACAGCATATCCATAAAGATAAGAGGTGCTGCCGAGCCTATTATAATGAATAATAGAATAAGCCTATCGGGAGCAAATAGCACAAAATAAGCTCCGATCATGCTGAGCATGGCTATAATAACCCGCACCAGCTGCAGCATGCCGTGCATGACTCGCCTCTCCCTCCGATGTTCCCATATGCCAAGCAGCGCTCCAACTGCCCAGCTAATAGGGACAAGTACGAGGCCGTAGAACAAACGGTCGATCATCTCGACCCACTGCATGCCGTTTCCCATCCGGACCGGAGCCGGCAGCCATATGAGCTCTGCAGCAACCAAACACGCTACCGCAACTGCTAGTCCAATGATGTAATACCGTGCCGGCTTCCGCATCAGTTTTTCCTCCTAAAGGTTCTATCGCACATCGGCCTTTATACAAAATAAAAGACCCGACGATCGCTGTCGCAGGGTCTTACTTCGTTTGCAAATAGTGTCGCTCTTCCGATTCAATCCCTCTGTCCCTAAGCTCGCCCTTCTCGATCTCTTGGATACGTTCCAGCCATTGCTCTGCAGAGTGATTCATCCGGCGCGCGCGATCCAGCAGCTGTGCATAATGGGTGCATTGCTCGTATCCGCCAAGCTTGCGTAAGACCGCGATATAATCGACGACAAGCTTCCTTGCATCAGCTGCAGTATAACGGTATTGTTCGACAAGCGCTTCTACGATGCCGCGCTCATACAAGCTTAGCCTGACCTGCGTCCTCGCTCTCATGATACATCCACCTGCTTCCCGTATAGATATGATAGCCCACAAGCCTCAAATGAGATTCCCAGCGTTCCGAACAAAAAACAACCTGATTGCCAAGCCTTAGCGAATCAAGCTTTCGTCCGCCGCGTGACACGATAATTTGTTCATAAAACCAATGTTCATCTTTCTTTAATTGTACTGCTTTATGTACGATTTTTCCAGTGTCATTGTCCGCCATCGGTCCTATCAGGATGTCCGGATGCGAGTCGCACGGGTCTTTACCTTTCGATGTAACCTTGCGGTGGGCATAAATAAACGAAGCCCAAGCCAGCGAATCGGATAGAAACAGCAGCGGCTCTATGGAGTCAGGCACTGATGCCAGCTCCACCACGAGTACACATGGCCGACCTCCATCCAATGACTCCTTAGCCGCCTTATGCGACCATTTGCGTGCTTGCGCGATTGAAATCGTCGTATAGAAGCCTTCCCCAAAATCTTTGCCCGGCCGCCAATATGGCGCATTCAGCAGCTTATGCTGGAAGGATTGTACCGTATCGCTTGTTGTTCCATGGTATAGCAGCTGCGGCGTTGTAATGTCCACCCTTGAACTCCTCTCCTATATGGCACAAGACCCAACGAATATCATTGTCGTTGGGTCTTGTTGTGTCATTACCGTATTAATCGATCCATAACTACTTCTTTTTCTTGATAAAAGGAAGGGCCTTCTCGATCGCCTCATCCTCGGTCGCCGCCTTTACGTAACGCCCGTTTACGAATATGAATGCGTAACGGGCGCATGGCCCGCAATAGGATTTGCACCCGACCTTAATCTCCGCATCGGGCACCAGCTTTTGCAGCTTGGGCACAATCGTCTTCATCTTCATGTGCTTGCATTTGTCACATACCCGTATATCGTTAGCCATCATTCATCGTCCTATTCCAACCTTTTGCTGATAGAGCTTAATGATCGCCGTGGTTGCCCTTGGTTGGATTCGTAACGGCAAAGCCTTCTTCCGGCACATAGAAATAATCGATGCGAACGCCGTCCAGAAACTCATTGCCTTTCTCCAAAATAACGTCGATGCCCTTATCCGTAGATACTACCACGTCATTTTCATTAGGCTCGTCTATGCCCATGCCGTAATGCGCATGATCGCCATGCGAATGAGTTACGTAAACGCGCAGCTTCTTGCCCTCGTTCTCAGGCTTGTCCAACTCGACTTGTATAACCTTAGCGGCGTTTTTTGAAATTTTGCAATTCATGAATGACCCAGCTCCTTATTCGTATGCCTTTCGGCAATAATCATTATTTCATATTATACTTGGTCTCCATTCTACGGGCAAACCATTCCGCGAGGATCATCGTTACGGCTATATCGTCAACTGGCAAAAACGGTAACGGCAGCACGTCGGGCAGCACCCAATAGAGGAAAACCGGCACTGAAAAAAGCAGCTTGTCAAGCAGGGAAACATCCTTCGACCTAAGCAGCTGAAATATGCGGACAAACGTCCGCTGCCAGTGGCGCAGCGACAGCAATTTTCGCATCTGATTTCCCACCTTTGCAGACCTTTGCCGTCAATTATATCACAAACAAACCGCATTTACCTGCGGCGTGGAGCCGGCAGGCGCCCGTCATAGACGAAGCGCCTCCAGCAAGAGCGGCTGCAGCTCGACATAGATCTGATCGAAATTGCTCATTGGCAGCGGATTCTCACCATAGCCCGCCTCCACCGTAAAGCCGGGCCTGCGGAAATGCTGAATAAACCAATCCTTGTAGCCTGCATCGCTGCCCGTCAGCTTCACCGGCTTATAGCCGCTTACCTGTCCAAGCCTGCGCGCCAGCTGCTCTGCATCCGCGGGCTCATAGTTGCGGTAGTTCCAATAGATTTCCCGACCCTGGGTATGGAGCGCCACGACCGCATCGAATCCGATTGACTCCGTAAACTGGGCCATGGCGAGCGCTTCGGGCTCGCTTAAAGGATGGATCCCCGGGTAATCGCGCGGACTTGGTCCCGATATTCCGCGGCGTCTGCACTCCTCCTCCCAAAACGCAGGAAACTGATCATTCAAATCGACGCCTCTTATGTTGGCCTTCCAGCAGCTGAAATCCTCCGACCCCCCATTCCATTCAAGCAGCTGTCTATTCCAAGGATGAGATGGCGAGGTACCCCGCTGCGCAAGCTCTACGCCGTCAGGGTTGACCATCGGAACCACCCACAATGTGGTTTCTCTGCAAAGCTGCTCTACCTGCTGTCCACCAATAGGCTCCCCGCTGCAATAGGCCGCAGACAAATCAGCTGCGAATCGCATGAGCAGGGCAGACGTTATCCACTCGTTAGCATGAAAGGAGGCGTTCATATGAATTTGGCGCGGTCCGCTTCCGCAGCGAAGCGCGATCAGCGGCTTGCCCATCACACTCTTTCCGATCACATATGCCGAAACAAACGGATAGCTGCCTGCCAACTGCCTTGTCCCCTCAATCAAATCGAGATACCCGTATGATTGTACCGAATACATATTCATCGCCTCCCGCTGTTCGCTTTTCTTCTTAACATGATATGCGGGAGCGAGCATGTCCTATGTGGCGGGCAGCACAATGAAGAAGCCGAGCCCCTATCGGGACCCGGCTTCTGCTTAAGCAATCAACTAATATGAGGGACCTGCCAAACGACGGGCGTCAGCTCGATCTGCTCTCCCAGCCACTGCTGGGCGATAGACTTGAACAAGAGCGGTTGTCCGCTGCAAAAAAATTGATGAATCGGCTCCTGATCTCCTCTGGCAAGCTTTCTCTTATCGTGCAATATCGTGCTGATCTCGCGTGCGGTCTCGTCGGCGGAGCTGATGAGGTTAACGCCTTGACCCATTACCTCGGATATCGTTTCTATCAAAAAGGGATAGTGAGTGCACCCGAGTATTAATGTGTCTATCGGATGGCTTCGCAAGTGACCGATTGAAAGGCGAACGGTCTCATACGTTTCTGCCGACCGGAAATTGCCCTTCTCCACCAGCGGCACAAACTTCGGACAAGCCTCGCTGATTACCTGCACATGCGGCGACAGCTCGCACAGAGCTTGCTCGTAGGCGCCGCTCTTAATGGTCCCTTCCGTTCCGATCACGCCGACGCAGCCGGTTACCGTGCGCCCGATTGCCGCTCTGGCACCAGGATTAATGACGCCGACTACAGGTATGACGATCCTCGAACGAATATCGTCGAGCGCTGCGGCCGTAGCCGTATTACATGCTATAACCATCATTTTGGGACGAAATTGAATTAAGTAATCGACGATTTCCCGCGTAAATTTGACAACTTCTTCGGAAGATCGCGGTCCATAGGGTGTCCGAGCCGTATCGCCGAAGTAAATGATTTTCTCGCGCGGCAGTTGGCGCATCACTTCCTTGACAACCGTGAGGCCGCCTACGCCTGAGTCTAGTATCGCAATCGGTTGCTGCACAAACACACCGCTTTCTCGAACAAAATGTAATGATTCAAGTCAGAATAGCATATGAATACAGGTAGAAAAATGTACCTATATATTATCGCAAATTCGGACAAGGTTCAAGAAAGCAACAGCACCGTCACATCCTTAGCGAGCTCGCTTGCTGTATTTAGGCGGTTCGCTGTCCTTAACGTTACGAACAAATAGAAAGTTGCATTAAAAAAGACCCCATAGCATTCAGCCATGAGATCTATTTGGGTCCATTCGTTAATTAGTCGATTGAAGCTCCTTCGATACCGCCGCTTGCGTCTCTCCTGCCTCTACCGTTTCGATCGCGCTCGCCTCTTGATCTCCATCCGCGACCGATATTGCAACGTTAGCGGTCTCCTCCTTAACTGCTTCCGTTTCCTCGCTGCCTTTGTTCCGGCTTCTCATGCCCGTTACAACACTGCTGGCAACCTGCTTCGTTTTGCCGGCGATTTGTACGGCCTGGCCTCCGAGCTGCTTCGCAAGACGTCCGGTCGTATCGGTCACTTGACCCGCTACCTTCACTGTCGTATCACTAACCTTCTGTGCCCCAACCGAAATATCCTGACGGAGCTCCTTGCCAGCCTTCGGCGCTATCAACAGCGCCGTAATCGAGCCGACAACACCTCCTGCTAATGCTCCCAGCAAAAATCCTTTTGTTTGTTTACGTGTTGACATTGTAGTTGCTCCCTTCGTTCTTAGCGTGCCCTTCGTCTCTGCTCCTTGATTCGGAATCCGATCCGGATACGGGTTCATGGGCATCCCCGGCAGGCGCCGCTGCCTTTCGACTAGTTTGCCACAGCTGCCACGCTGCCATTCCTAGCTCAGCCCATTCCAGCACTTCACCAGTCTGTCGCTTCGTTGCCGGACGCTTCGCATGAAGCTCAGCCGCTTCGGACAAAACGGAGGTTACATGCTCCACCGCAGATGTCGTATGCGCGATTGCTCCTCCGATTTGGCCCGCCGCTTCAAACAGCCTGCTCGCCGATTGCAGTTGCCGATGCGCTGCCCTTATCGTTTCTTCCGCCTCGTGCACAAGCCCGCCCAGTTCCGTCGTTACCTTCTGCAGATCCTGCTGCATGCCGGCTGCCGAAGCCTGCATCTGCGCTAACCTGCCGAGCGCCGACCGCAAAGCAATCAAAATGCCTATCGCCAAAATCACGAATGCACCTGCGGCTATCGCCGCGCTCCATGAGATTACCATGCCCGTTTCCCTCCTCCTTCATCAATTGCAAGGCAATGTATATGCTTGAATAGACGAATGCCCACTTGAGTAATGACAGTATAAGCAGCATGGGCTCGTCTTGACACAACAGAGGCAAAAATGTTCGTCATCCCAACAAAAAGGCCGCTTCGGCAGATACTTATCATCTGCTGAAACGGCCTTATTCACATGTTTGCGTTATCCAATCCGATAGCTGCACTTGCCTCCGCCCTTAGCCAAACATTCCGTTCGTTCGACAGGTACGTCAAGCAATAATGCCTTGAATAAAGAAAGCTCGCATTTGCAAGCCTGCTGATACTTGCCGGCAACCTGGGCAATCGGACAATTATACTCATAAAACATATAGCTGCCGTCATTCCGGGACTCAATGTCTACCATATAACCCCCGGCGTTTTGAATCGCGGCCAGCTCGCTTATTCTCTGTTCTAAGCTCTTGTCCGCCATTCGCGGCTCGTAGCGCTCTAGCAGCTTCTTCCTGCGTCCTTCGAACATCCGATCGATTAGCGCTGCAGTGTCCGGGTCGTCCGCCAGCTCGCCGAGCAAATCCAAAGCGAGCATATTATAATTTTTCGGAAAAAGCTCATCTGCCTCTGCCGTAAGCTCATAGACATGCAGCGGTCTTCCCATCGCTTGACGCATGGCTAAGATGTTGACGCTGCCTTCGCTCTCCAGCGCATACATATGCCGCCGAATCGCCATTTCCGTTAATTCCAGCTCCTGCGACAATTGGCCGGCGTTCATTCTGCCGCTTGTTTTCAGCAGCATTAATATCCGCTCCCGCGTCGTTCCGTCTCCGCGCGTCCCCGCTGCAACGCCGGCTGCGCGTACCGCTCCGTTCCGCTTCAACCCTTCACCACCCCTGCAGGCTTGATAGCGTCATTGTAACGTATTTTTATCTATTCGTAAATGAACAATCATTTCTACGGCAGCTGCCTAGAGCTCACGTTCCAAATATTGCTCAACCGCCAGTTTGAAAGCCGGCATTACGGCAGCGAGCGTCACGGTGAGCGGATGAAGATCGCTTCTCTGCCATTTGAAATAGTCCTGAACAAGCGGCTTGCGCAGCTTCACAAGCTCGGTCAGCGTTTCCAGCATGTCCGACGGGAAAACGCCTTCTTCTCCCGTAATTTCGATGATATCCTCATAGCTGCTCGCATCCCGCATAATAAACCCGTCAATGAGGAAACTGCCAACATCGGTTACCGTCTCTATAGCCAGATGAAGCGCTCTTTCCTGCGCCAGCCCCTCCAGCATCGTGCCCTGCCAATTGGCAGCAAGCGATTGCATCGTCGTTGCGATATCAGGTATCGTGTCCAGCCTTACTGCAATTTGTTCGCGATTCACATAATACATCCATTAGTCGCCCGCTTTCAGCCTTGCTTCTTTTTTTTGGCTTTGCGTTTCAGCCACGCTACCATAATGATGCTGCTAAAGATAATGACAAGCAAATAAGTCAAAATTTCGTAAACATCCCTCATGTCACGTTAACCTGCCTCTCAGCTCTCAAAATCGACGCTGACGGAAGCTTCGCGGACTTGCAGCATATGCTCGATTACTTTTTTATGTACGGGATGCACCTGATAAGCCTCCAGCGCTTTCATCGATTCGAATTTCGTAATAAGCGCAATATCGTAAGAACGTTCGGAATGAAGCACGTCAATTCCGATCTCAATCGACATCAGCTCGTCGATTTGTCCTTCCATGTCCCGCAGCACCTGTGCGGTGCGCTCAACGCTCTCCGCGCTGTTGTCCTTCAACTTAAAGCAAACGATATGTGTAATCATGGTTAGTTCCTCCTCTGATTTCTCGCATGAATTTCGTCCTTTTGTCACATAATAACCTAAGCAGTCGCATTACGGCAATCTTTAACATGAAGGAGATCGGTACGTTATGCGCTATCCAGTGACCATTGCAGCTACTCTTATAGGTGTTGCTATCTGTTTGTTCAATTACACGGGCTATGACCCGCATAATCTTGTTTTCTTCATGTTGAGCGTTCCCGCATGGGTTGTCGATCTATTCGTGGACGTGCATGAGGTAAGCGTCCTTCTTATGTACGTGCTTACCATACTGACGTGGGCATTGCTCGGTTATGTCGCCGATGTGCTTATTGCACGCGGCCGCGAACAGGAGCGAAATCGCCGTTCTGCCTAAGAACATTTCTATGTCAGCAAAAAGGAGCCTTTCGGCTCCTTTTTGCATGTCCATACTCTATAACAAGTCTTACGCCGCTTCGACAATCAGCTTAGACACCATTGTTGCATGTCCTTGTCCGCATGGAATGGAACAATAAATCTCATATTCCCCAGGCTCGGTGAACTCCAAATCCATTTCAGGGTGATCATTGTCGAGCACTACTTGAAGCTCATCAATATGAATGCCGTGAATACCGCTCTTATTGGAAAGCTTCAATCGAACCTTGTCTCCAACCTTCGCTTTGTATTCCGCTTGGTCAAATACGAAATCGTTCGATGCTACAACCTTCATTAGTGTAACGCCTTCCGGCAACGAGGCAGACTCGTCAACCGGCCTTTCAGGCAGGGCGAATGTGAGCAAATATAAGCCCAGCAACGACGCCGCTGTAAATAAACCAAACATAATCCACTTGTGCATTGCTACGTGCTCCCCTTTGCGATCATAATGTCTACCTCTTATATTACATAAGATCATCCGAAGTTCTCAACCTTAAACTGCGGAAAGAGGGAAAATTTTTTTTCTTTTTTGACAAAACCATGAACAATTCCAGCTTTAGCTGGACAAATACCGCTTCAATACCCGTTCCGATTCTGCTTTCACGAACCCCCACAGCATAAAAAAACGATGATGGTAGCCGCGGCACACGTACTTGGCATGCAATCCATCCGCTTCGCGTTTCTCTTCATAAACTTTAATCCCCGTCTCGCGAAACTGCCTTCTAATAGCGGCGAGATCAAGCAGCACGCGGTCCTGCATGCCGCGCAGCATCGATTCATAGAACCTCGGCAGCTTAATGGCCGATGTGCCAATCACGCGAATATCATGGTCCAGTATACGCATCACGATACCGAGCAGCACATAGCGCTTCACCAGCCCGAGCTCATCCTCGGTCTGTATCGGCGGATGCGGCGCCGTCTTCACCGCAATGCGGGCTTCTTCCTCTTTAGCGGTCATTGCCACCCCTCCAAAAAGAACGTATGTTCTTATTATAACGAGGTGCAGCTATTCCATGCAAGTAAAATTCCCGGACGCTATATTTTTCATATTGGAAATAGTTGAAATGGTTGTTGTTACATGAAGCATTATTTCCAGTGAGGGTGATCATTATCCATCTATTTTTAACGATATACCCGCCGTAGTTATAAGCAATAGTAGCCTTTAAAAACAGAAAAGGAATCATCGCTCTCATGGGCGTGATTCCTTCGGTGCTTCTTATTCAGCCTTGCTTGCTTCTCCTGCATTGTCGGGCTGCGTTTCATGGCTGGATCGACTCCCTGCCAGCTGCCTCGCAACATATCCGGCGTCGTTCGACCTTGACGGGCCAGCTTCTGCCTTGCTTTCTTCGCTTTGCTAATAGACATCGTATTGCCTCCTATATTCATCAAGTAACTTCTCGCTTCCGAGACCCATCTGGCGCGCTATGTTGGATTTATCCTTTTAAAAAATAAACCTGTTTGTTTATATTATATACGGAATGCAGTCGGTACGGGAAGAGCAATACGTTTAGGCAAAATTGATCTCTATCGTCCTCCTGCTTCCCACTCCTTAAACGCCTTGCGCTATTCCGATAAATTTAATCGGGATATGTAATGTACCATATTATACCAACCCCAATTTGCAGGTGTCAATCAAAGTATGAAGCGACCGCCCAGCTCATTCAATTAACCTGTCCAGGCGGCTTTGCGCATCGCTATCAGGCGAGTGTCTCCCACTTCGTCCATAGCTCTGGCGGATTCAGCTCGTAAATCCCGTTTTCCCTGAACATGAGCTGATGCATAATGAATTCCCGGCGGATCGTCGCGAAATCGTCATGAAATCCTTTGATGAACTGATTGATTTCCTTCTCCGTGTAGCGTTGTCCTCTCGTTAACCGCGAAACGATATGCTGGAGCACGATCAGTTTTTTCTTTAGCTGCACCGGCATATGCTTCAGCTTGCCGTCCGCCGTAAAGAAATTTTTGATGACGGCAATCTTTAAACGCTCATAGCTCTCCTCCATATGGTCCATCCCTCTTTCTTTGCCGGCATTCCGGTAGATCAGCTGCTCTGCGGCATTCGCGTTGCTTTTAATAAAATAGTCATTGAGCGAAAAATAAATCGTGTTCTTGTCCCTTCGCTCGTTAATTAAGCTCGCTTCACGTAATTTTGTCGCATGATGCGTAATTGTAGCCGGCGTAACGCCCAGCTTCTCGGCAAGCAACTGGCCGTTAAGCTCGCCCTCCGCCAGCATAATAAGCATTTTGATCCTCGTAGCGTCCGCCAGCGCCTTATGATAGGCGACGACTTTATCCAACTGCATGAAATGGCCTCCCTCCAAATCTAATTTAATAAATATCTAATTAGATATTTGTTAAATTAAATTATAGAACATTTGTTTAAATTGTCAAATATAAAACAAAAAACTCAAGCCGTGTTCAGGCTTGAGTCAGGCTGTCGGGAAAGTCCATTTTTTCAAAAAACAGCTCGGTATTGAGTACTTTATTACTCACTCCGTATACATATTCGCCTCATCCGCAATGCTTTGAATATCCTCCGAGCTGATGCTTATGAATCCGTAGCCCTCGGCCTGCTGCTTCTTCAGCGCTTTCTCTTTAAAGTACTTCGGGCTGCCCTCACCGGCGTCCTCGTCATAGACGAGCAAGATGCCGTCCGTCTTTCGGAACAGCAGTTCGTCCCGCGCCGTGAATTGCCAAATGCCGCTGTACGGCTGCTTGCTGACCGCTGCATAGTAGTCAACTCCTTTTAGCACCTGCTCGTAATACTCCTTCTTGTCGTCCTTCCATTTCTCCTCCGGGTTGCTGTAAGCCGACAGAATCGACAGCCGCAAATGGGGATACGCTTCCTTAAGCGAAATGACGACCTCGCACGCCCATAGATCGACGCCGTATTGGCCGGGCGTAATGACCCACTCGAGTCCGTCCTCAATAAGGGGAACCAGCTTTCCCGCCAAAGCCTTTTTGATATATACGATTCCCTCGTGCTTTTGGCTGAAAATATTAAGCTCATGCGCGCGATAGCCGGTAACGAGTAAATTTTTCATAGATTCAATCCCTTTTCGGATCATTATGTTTTACATCTCTCCAGTGTATGCTATAGTAGTAAAAAAACAAATCGAATATGGATCTCAAATTCACTAGGGGAGTCTACCGGCTGAGATGGAGCGAATGCTCCGGACCCTTGGAACCTGATCTGGATCATTCCAGCGGAGGGAAGTGGAGCGACAGCTTTCATGCATGCGCGCAAGCCTTGCAGGACGTTTGGACCTGCTCGTTTCTTTTCGGAAACGGGTGGGTCTTTATTTATTTGCAAGGAGGAGCTCATTTATGGCGTTTCTAGCAAAAGTAAGCAAGGCTTTAACAATTGCCGGCTCGGACTGCGGAGGCGGAGCGGGCATACAGGCGGATCTGAAAACGTTTCAGGAGCTTGGCGCCTACGGCATGTCCGTCATCACCGCGGTAACGGCGCAGAACACGCTGGGTGTACAGGGCGTCTACCCCATGGAGGCAGCGGCGGTCATCAGGCAGCTCGATTCGATCGGAGAGGACCTGACACCGGATGCCATAAAGACAGGGATGCTGTTTAGTGCGGAAATCATTCAAGCAGTATCCGCGAAAGTGAAGCAATATGGATGGAAAAACCTTGTCATTGACCCGGTCATGGTCGCCAAGGGCGGCTCTTCCCTGCTTCAGCAGGAGGCGATTCAATCATTGATCAAACATTTGATTCCGTTAGCGCTCGTTACGACTCCAAACATTCCAGAAGCTGAGCTGCTGACGAGGATGCCGATTCGCACGCTCCATGACCGGGAGGAAGCGGCAAAACGAATCATCCAAATGGGCTCGCAATATGTCGTCATCAAAGGCGGACACGATACGGGTAAAGACGGGATCATTGACTTGGTCTACGACGGCGGTCATTTTGCATACATGGAGTCCAAACGAATCGACACCCAGCATACTCATGGAACCGGCTGCACGTACTCCGCCGCCGTTACGGCTGAATTAGCTTCCGGAAAAACGGTCGACGAAGCGGTTCGAACCGCCAAAGGTTTCATTCAAGCAGCGATCGAGGATCAGCTAAGCATAGGTGGCGGGCATGGACCGACGAATCATTTTGCGTATCAGCGCAGAATGCGAGGCGCGGCTACTGGGCCGCAGCGATTCTTGCAGTAATCGGTGCATACAAAATCGTAGGAGTATCCGCCATTCCGACGCCATTGCTAGTGCAGCTTCAGCGCGAGCGAATTTATTGGATAAATCCAACATAGAGCGCCAATTGGGTGCTGCACGAGCGAAGTTATTGGATAAATCCAACATAGAGCACCAATTGGGTGCTGCACGAGCGAAGTTATTGGACTTTTCCACTTTGAGCTAATGACAGCATTATAAGAGTAAATAGGGGCTGTCTCTTAGGGTCTATGACCTATTGAGACAGCCCCTATTCACTATCGGTTATCGATTTTCTCAGGGTAAAGATCATGATTCATCAAACGATGCTCCGCAATCTGCTCGTACTTGGTGCCGGGCTGGCCCCAGTTGCAATAGGGATCGATGGAAATGCCGCCGCGCGGCGTGAACTTGCCCCAAACCTCGATGTATCTGGGATTCATAAGTGAAATCAAGTCGTTCATAATAATGTTCATGCAGTCCTCGTGAAAATCGCCGTGATTGCGGAAGCTGAACAAGTACAGCTTGAGCGATTTGCTTTCGACCATTTTGAGATCGGGAATATAGGAAATGTATATCGTTGCAAAATCCGGCTGCCCCGTCATCGGACATAGGCTCGTAAATTCCGGGCAATTGAATTTTACGAAATAGTCCCTTTTCGAATGCTTGTTATCGAATGCCTCCAATATTTCCGGCGAATAGTTAAATAAATATTGCGTGCCTTGGTTGCCGAGCAGCGTCACGCCGCTTAGCTCCTCCTTGCTTCTTCCTTCCATGCCAGCTCTCCCGCCCTTCTCGTTGTTCAGGTGTTATACACCCTTCTTATTTCCCCAAACCCAGGTATGAAGCTGCGGCAGCACATGCACCCGCTTCAGCTCGGGATTCGGCATCACCCGCTCGATTAGCCACTCGTAACGCTCCAACAAATACGGCAGCATGCGCTGCGGCTCCGTCTCCTGCAAATTGCCGTTTCCCGCTTGCACATAGAACGGAACCTGAGGGTAACGCCTATGAACATAGGTCGCGTATTCCAGATCTGCCTCGTCAAACACGACCGTCTTGAGGGAAAAGCACCGTTCATGTTCGTTTAATTTGTCGACGATATCGTCCAGCACCGTCCAATCGGTCTTCATGCCGGAGCTTGGAGGTTTAGGAGAGAGCGTCAGCTCGTCGATCGTCCAAAACCAATCCTGCCAGCGGCTGCCCTGCGTCTCCAGCGCAACGCCAATCCCTCGCTCATGCAGTTGGTCGATTAGCTCGCCGAGCTGCGGAAGCAATGCAGGATTCCCGCCGGAAATCGTAACATGCCCGAAAGCTTCGCCGCCGGTTTTCTCTAGTTCCTCTATCGTTTCATGCGCAGTCAGCATGCGAATATCTTCTTTGCCGCTGCCGTCCCAAGTGAACGCCGAATCGCACCAGGAGCAGCTGTAATCGCAGCCTGCCGTGCGGACGAACATCGTTTTACGGCCGATAACCATGCCTTCCCCTTGCACGGTTGGTCCGAATATTTCCATGACGGGAATTCTTTTGTTAGCTGCCATCGAATCCCGCCTTCCGCTTCGGCCGGTAGATGCAATAGCTCGTCGGCGTTTCGCGCAAATATACCTGCACGCATTGCGGACGATTGGCCGTACCGTCCAAATGCCCTTGCACGATTTCGCAAATCGTACGCGCCACGACTTCAGTTGTCGGAAAGCGATTGGGATCCTTATCATTGAAGCTTTCGGAATCGTCGTTAAGAAGCGAGTGATCGAACCGATCGTGAATAAGACGCTTAATGACGGCAAAATTCACGAGAAAGCCTGCTGTGTCCAGCTCATCTCCAGCAACCGTAACGTTCGCGTAATACGTATGTCCATGCAGCTGCCGGCACTTCCCAGCCTCATCGGCAGGTACAAAGTGCGCCGCGGCGAAATGAAAATCCTTATTAAGCTCGTATGCATAAGGGTGATTGACTGACGGATATATTTGCTGCAGCATCATCACACCGCTCCCCGATTAGAACCTGCCAAAAAGTCATCGAGACCTCTTCTGCGGAGCAGGCAGGCCGGACAATGTCCACAGCCATCGGCCATGATGCCGTTGTAGCATGTCAAAGTCCGCTCCCGTACGAAATCGAATGCGCCAAGCCGGTCGGCCAGCTCCCAGGTTTCCGCCTTGTTCAGCCACATTAGCGGCGTATCGATGACAAACGGATAATCCATCGACAGGTTAAGCGTCACGTTCAGCGATTTCACGAATACGTCCCGGCAATCGGGATAACCGCTAAAATCCGTTTCGCAGACGCCCGTCACGATATGCTTCGCGCTGATCTGCTTGGCAAGCACGGCTGCGAAGGTGAGGAACAATAAATTGCGGCCGTCCACGAACGTCGTAGGGAGCTCCCCTTCCTTTTGCTCGATGGCAATATCGTCCCTCGTTAACGCATTCGGCGCTAATTGATTCAGCAGCGACATATCAAGAATGTGATGCTTGACGTTCAGTTCCCTTGCAATGTCAGCCGCGCAATCCAGCTCGAGCTTATGCCGCTGTCCATAGTTGAAGGTTACGGCCTCCACCTCTTCGAACCGCTCCATTGCCCAGAACATGCAAGTCGTGCTATCCTGCCCGCCGCTAAACACGACGACCGCTTTTTCTTTTCTCATGCCGCAACTTCCTCTCATGTCTTTGAAGACAGAGATTGCCCGAATTCCTTCATCGATAGCAAAAAACCAAAGAAACGGCGCGAAGCGGTCTGAACCGCCTCACGCCGAACGCAAAAACGACGATGTCTCCTGACGGGACAATCGTTTTGCATAGTTTTTTATAGAGGGAGTTCGCGAACCTCTCCCGACCGCCATTTCCATTATACGGCGAGGCGCCGGAATTTCTTCTTTAGTTGTATATTCTCAAGTACTATAGCACATCTGGCGGCGAATGGGAACAGACCGTGTTTCCCTGACTAAACCGTTGACTGATTCCCTAGGTTCCCTTAGACAGAGGGCCCCCGAGTTGTCGCCTCAGCCAACTCATGAAGCGTCTGAAGCATATGCTGGACTAATTCCGGTATATCGTCCATTTGCTCCTCGCTAATTTTACGATTGAAGCCAAGCTCTATCGTATTCAAATATATTGGTTTATCTTGACCGTATACATAGCTAATAGTTTGCGTAGGCGCTATTTCAGGATTCCAAATTCGCTTGAGAATAAGCTCGATTTCCGCGCATTGGGCGTGAACGTCGATCATCTGCATAAAAAAACGTATTCCCAGTGTGCAGGCTGGCGTTTCGCCTTGAAGCTCTAATATTTCGGCAGCTAAATCCTTAAGCGATGCCGTCAGCTGTATTTCCGCAGAAACCTCTTGGCGGTCAGCGAGTGTAAATCTCAGCCTGAACTCTCGCGACATAACGGCCATCTCCAGCCGATCTACACGATTGATCATATCAATCTCCCGGTCCAAATTGTCCAAGTCGTAGAGCTGATTCTCAAAAGCCACTTTCAAATTCTCGAACACGGTTGGGTCGAACATTCCGCTTCCCTCGCTTTTGGTGCTGTGTCGTAGTTTCTATTGTAGTTCAAGCTGCTCGTATAATCGAGCCTTGTCATCACCCGCTTAAATTATTTCGAGATCAACATTTACTATTTTGAATCATGAATACAATAAGCTCACCCAGCCGGGTGAAATATCCAACGGATCTGAAATAGAGCTAAAAACTAGATCTATTTCCTCCAAGCTAACCAAAAATGCAAATATAGAGCTAGAAATTAGCTCTATTGTACACCGCCCGCCATCAATCAGAGCTCAAACACACCACAGCTCTGTAATAGATCTAAAAATTAGCTCTATTTCCACCAAACTAACCAATAATGCAAATATTGAGCTACAAATTAGATTTATTGCGTATCGCCGGTCCTCCAGCAGGCTCACCCAAAACCGCTATGCCCGCTTGAGCCTAAATACCCTTCAAATACAAGTTCAGCGGCGACAATCCAAGCTCGCGCACCCCTTCGGCCACCAATCCGGCTATCTGAATGCCGCCAAGCTCCTGAAAGTGCGTATCATCCTGCGCTCCATCGGGAAAATGGATGAACTCGCCGGGATACGCCCACATAAACAGCGCTTTGGACGGCTCGTCCCCAAGCTGCTCGTACAACGCTTGGCTCTTTGCAGCCAAGTCGATCAGCGGTACGTCCAGCTCAGCCGCAAGCTGCTTCATGCCGAGCAAATAATCGCCGTGCGTATCAATGATGCGGCCTTCCCTGTCAAACTTGCGACGATGCATCGGCGTAATGAGCACTGGTCTCGCATCCCGTGCACGAGCCTCCTCCACATAAACCGCCAGCATTTCCTTATAACTGCCGAACGGCTCCGTAGCCCGCTCTACATCCGGCTTCTGGTCGTTGTGGCCGAATTGAATCCACAAATAGTCATTCGGCATGATTTGCTCCAATATGGCCGCAAGCCTTCCTTCGTCGATAAAGCTTCTCGAGCTTCTTCCCGACATTGCATGATTATCGATAGCTACGTCCGTCTTAAAATATAACGGCAGCATTTGTCCCCAGCCCGCATAAGGGAACGTATCCTGATCCGTTACGGTGGAATCGCCCGCCAAATAAATCGTAGTCGCTTGCTTGGCCCGGGCGATTTGAAGCGCATTAATGCGCGGCGCAATACCGGAGAAAGCAAGTCGAAGCTGTCCATCCGTTACTTTGACGGTAAAACTGTGCACCGCATATTGGCCGGCGGAGGCAGCAGCTTTGTGAAGGACGATGCGGCCTGTGCCATACTTGAGCGTTGTCGAGGTAGGGGCAATGGCATCGCCGATCGTTGCCGTCACGGTATAGCAGCCGTTTGGCAGATCCACGGTAAACACGGCCTCCAGCGGAATGCAAAATGCGCCGCGCAGACGATCATCCTCCCCGCGGTCCCGCGAGCTTACTCGTTCATTATTCTCGAACCCGTAACCCGTCACCTCGCTGTACAGCGTATCGGGAAGCACTTGTATATATGGTGCAGCGGGCACGGCGCCGATTCCAAAATCAAATTTGTACGAAACGGTCATGAGAGCACCTTCCTATCCATTATTGTCCTCATGCTAGCATAACAAATTACAACAAAATAGGAAGCCAATTAATCGTGTTTTTTGTTCAAAATTCCGACCCGCGCGGCTGTTACTAGTTTAAAGCGTGACATGTTTCACTTTGCATCGATAATGTCAGCCACTTCATTTCATTGTTCAAGGACAGGGCCCGGCATACGCCTCTCGTTTATCGGCGGTAGTGGCAGCGCGTGCCGTAACGAACCGTTTGTGAGACAGACTTCGTCAAAGTTTGCGTTAGCCGCGGAATTCCGTATACTATTAGATAGGAATCATACAGGAGCTACTTACTAATTGGGGTGACACAGTGGACGAATTAAAAGAAGCCTATAAGACGATGGGTCTGCCGGAATTTGCGGCCAAGGAAGAAGTGGAGAAGCGCTATACGACGCTTATGCGCCAAGCCCGCTCCAGAACGAAACAGCAGAATCAAGAAGCAGGAGACGCCGAGAATTCATTTTCAAAGGTTACGCAAGCATATCGGGTTATATTGGAGTATGAGGACCGCAAGCTGACAGACGCCTTCAACGTGCAGGAATACGGCAAGTACAAGAAAATGGCTGGACAAGCTCAGAAAATGGATCATTTCTGGCGTTACTACAAATTTCATACGATAGGCGCCATTGCGGCGGTAGCACTTATCATTTACGGAATCATCAGCTTTATGGATTATCGCGCCGAGCAGGAACGGCTCGCTAATTTGCCTCCAGTCGATTTAACCGTTTCGTTTATGGGCAATTTCATGCTGACGGAGGATGCTCCCAAGGAAGAACCTATCGAAAACGCGCTTTTGACAGCGTTTCCCGACTGGAAGCGCTTCGTCTCTACGGTGACCTTTGTCCCGGCAGACCAGCAAACGCAATACGCCTATTTGCAAAAGGCCGTATTAGTGTTAGCAACGGAGCATCCGGACGTTTATATTATGGACCGCAACATTTTTGATTGGATCGGCGGGCAAGGCGTCCTGATGAACCTGGATGACCTGGCAGAAGGCGAGCTTAAGCCTCTCCTCAAGGAGGGGATACCGATGAAGATGAAGACCTCCGAAGATACCGAAGAGCATGTGTACGGTTTAGATATAAGCGACAGCGCCCTCGTCGACGATGTGCCGCTTTATCAAGAGAGCATGATCATCGGCATCCGCGTCGACACAAAAAATCCGGATAAGGCGAAGGCGTTCATTAAGAAGTATTTGGCTACTATAGAGTAACGTTAACAAAAAAGCCCGACCCCGATGCAACCATCATGACGATGGCAGCAAGGAGTCGGGCTTTTGAGTTTTTCCTGTTCATGCTGCCGGTGCAGCCTTGATCTTGCATGATTGATTAGTTCAATTTATATAGACTACAATGTCTTTTTAGCATTTACGCGCCCAAATGCTTCAGCACGATGCTCTCGATATGCTTCAAGTGCTGCTTCATGCGGTCACCGGCTGCAGCGGCGTCCTGCTGAACAATGGCCTCATAAATCGCAAGATGCTCCTCGTAAAGCCGCTCCGCTACAGCCGTACTGGCGTACAGCTCAACGCGTCTAATATCATGGATGGCCGTTTCGATATGATTCATGATCGATTCGAACAACCGCACCATGATCGAGTTATGAGTCGCCCGCGCGAGCGTGAGATGAAACTGAAGATCCAATCGCTCGCCTTCCGCTTCATCGCCGACGGAACGCTTCATCTCATCGATCATGCCTTGCAGCACGACAAGATCCTCGTCTGTCCGCTTTACGGAAGCAATGGCGGCATTGGAAACCTCAAGCGATTCGCGGGCCTCCAGCAGCTCCAGCACCGTCTCGCGGTTCAAACGGAGCGATTGCAGCTCCGGCAGCTCGACCTCCGCAGGAGCGCAACTGATGACGCGACAGCCGCCGCCTTGACGTATTTCGATCATTCCCATTGCTTTAAGCGCACTCAGCGCTTCGCGGGTAGTGGAGCGTCCTACGCCGAACTGCTCGGACATTTGCTTCGTGGAAGGCAGCTTATCCCCTGCCTTGAGCTTTCCTTCTATAATAAGCCGTTTCACCTGCTCGGTAATTTCCTCGTAATGATTCCGCTTCGACAGCTTTACTACGTCCAGCGACGGCATAGCGCGTCACCTCCTGATACATTTTGACATGTTCGATTAACCTACAAGCAATGCATAGACAATGCCAGGACCATGCACGCCGATAGTCAGATCATTTTCGATATCGGAGGAGCGGCTTGGGCCGGATATGAAATGAATGCCCGCCGGCAACTGCCCGCGTCCTGCTTCGTCAAACGTAACGAGCACCTCGCCCAGCCGCGTTTTTAACCGCTCGATCGGAATAATGATGATCAGCACGGCTGGCAGCAGGCTGACGGAGCGGCCTTTATTTTCGGCAGACAAGACCGTAACCGAGCCCGTATAAGCAACAGCATGGTCCGCCATAACGATGCCGAAATCCGCTTCCGCGGCACGAGCCCTCCAGTACTGTTCCGGATCGGTATTCCAGACCGACACCTGCGAATCCGTCAGCGAGCCTTCCAAATCAAGCGCAGTAAGCTCCGGCTGATTTTGGCGCACGACGTATTTCGCGCTCATTTCCTCGGCCTTATCCACAATAAATTGCTTCGCTTCATCCATCGTCTGAAGTCTCGCCACATGACCGCCTACCGAGAGAAAGTTGTCGGTAAACTCCTTGACACGCTCATCTTCGGACCATTCGAACGCTTTCCAGAAGTCAGGAGCGCCGCGGAACGGATGCTGCGGCTTCTCATACATTCTCGGATGTCTTAGCTTGGCAGCAATATCGTTCATGAACAGCTCCTGCTTCGCACGCGACTCGGCCTCCAGCTTCTCAAGCCACTGCTTATGCGTATCAGCCATGTCCGTGACCTCCTTTGCCTTCCTTCTGCTCCTGCTCCCGCTTCCTTACAAGCTCTTCCATCCGATTTTGCATAGACGAATCCATTTGCTTCAGGCCCTGCTTCAGCTCCTGATCCAGCGTTTCCCAACGGTCACGGAATGACTCCTTAGGCAAGCTTGGCGTTACGCGGTACGTGTTCCACCCCTTCAGTGGTCCCAGCTTCGTCTTAATAACTCCGCTGCGCACGACTAGCTTTTGACCCAGCTTTCCTAGTCGAAGCATGCCTCCCAGACGCGAGGAATTGCCCATGATGGTTGCGAACCCCTGCATGCCGATCGATTCCAGCTTATTGCCGTTGCCGCTCTCCACCTTTCGTCTGCGCAAATATACGAGCATGTCATGAAGCGGAATTTTGACCGGACAAGCTTCATAGCAGGCGCCGCATAAGCTTGATGCGTTAGCGACATCGTCCCATTCGGCAATGTTCTTGTTAAGTGATGGCGTTAATACCGCCCCAATTGGGCCGCTGTACGTGCTGCCGTAAGCATGGCCGCCGATATGGCGATAAACGGGACAAGCATTTAAGCAGGCGCCGCAGCGGATACAGTTCAGCAGCTCTTGAAACTCGGGATCGCCGAGCTGCAGCGAACGTCCGTTGTCGATAATGATAATGTGCATTTCGTCAGGACCGTCCGCATCCTCTGGTCGGCGCGGTCCGGTAATGCCGGACATATACATCGTCAGCTTCTGGCCCGTAGCCGAGCGAGGCAATAGCGTCGCCATCACTTCCAGATCAGACCATGAAGGAATGATGCGTTCCATGCCCATAAGCGTAATTTGCGTTTTTGGAACGGTGCTCACCATGCGGGCGTTTCCTTCGTTTTCGAACAATACCATCGAACCGGTCTCGGCAATCGCGAAGTTGCAGCCGGTCATTCCGATCTCAGCCTCCAGAAACTTCTCGCGCAGCTTCTTGCGAACGAATCCGGCAAGCGCGGTCGTATCCGGAGGCAGGGTGTAGCCCGCTTCCTTGGACAGCAAATCCGCGATTTGATAGCGGTTCTTGTGAATGGCGGGAATGACGATGTGGGATGGCATCTCACCGGCAAGCTGAATAATATATTCGCCCAAATCGGTCTCTACCGCTTCTACGCCAATGGATTCAAGCGCGTGATTGAGATGCAGCTCCTCCGACACCATCGACTTTGATTTGACGACGGACTTGGCACCTGCATGCTCGGCAATATCCAGCGTCAGCTTCACCGCTTCCTCGGCCGTATTCGCAAAATGCACATGCACGCCGTTCGCCCTTGCATTGTTCACGAACAAATTCAAATAGTAGTCGAGATGGGCGATCGTATGCAGACGGATTTGTCTGCCGCGCTCGCGCCACTCCTCCCAATTCCCGTGCTCCTCGGTCGCTTTTTTCTTCCCGTTGCGAAGCCGCTCCGTCGTAAACCGGACCGCTTTGCGCAAAAACTCGTCATTAAGAGCCAGATCCGCTCTAGCTTTCACCGTTTGTACCTTCTTATGCGCAGCACTCATGCTTCTTTCACCCCTTCATACAGAAGCTCGGCCAAATGCATGACGCGAACCGGTTCGTTCCGATAGCGCAGATTGCCGGCAATATTGAGCAAGCACGCCATGTCGAGTCCTACCAAAACCTCCGCTTCCGTCTCCAGCACGTGATCGACCTTCTCTGTAACCATTGCACCGGAAATATCGGCCATTTTCACCGCAAACGTACCGCCGAAGCCGCAGCAGTCCTCCGCGAACGGCAGCGGAACGAGCTCAAGTCCCTTTACGTTGTTAATGAGCGCCAGCGGCTCATCCTTCACGCCGAGTATACGGCTGCCGTGACAGGAGGGATGATACGTAACCTTATGCGGAAAAGCAGCACCGACGTCCGTTACGCCAAGCACCTGCACGAGAAATTGCGTAAATTCGTATGCCTTGCTTTGCAACCGTTTCGCCCGCTCCAGCATAACGGGATCATCCTCAAACAGCTTCGGATAATGATGGATCATGCCGGTACAAGAGCCCGAAGGAGAGATGACAAAATCGCTGTCTTCAAAAGCATCCAAAATCGTTTTCGCCGAATCTCTCGCTTCCTTCCAGTAGCCGCTGTTATATGCAGGCTGACCACAGCAGGTTTGCACCGTAGGAAACTGAAGCGAGACGCCGTATTTCGCCAGCAAGCGCACCATCGCTTCGCCGACACGAGGGTACAGCGCATCGCTTAGGCAAGTAATAAATAATGAAACCTTCATTCCCGCACCCCTTTCATCGCTTTTTCATTTTATTATATCAGGTTGTCAGACAAGTTTAATAAAAAAATGAGAGCCAAATGGCGCCGCGCTTCAATGTGAGCGTGGCGCCATCCAGCACCATTACACCGTTGTTACGGTTATTTGCTTTTCTTCGAGCTGCGCAAGGAGCTCGCCGGATAAACGGCCATCCGTGATGATCGTATGGATATCGCGGAGTTCAGCGACATGCGTGAACGCTTGTACGCCGAACTTGCTGGAATCGGCGAGCAGGATGACCTGGTCCGCCATGCCGATCATTTTGTGCTTGATACGTGCCTGCAGCTCGTTGGACTCGCTTATTCCGCGTTCAAGATGAACGCCCTTGCACGAGAAAAACGCTTTGTCTACATGGTACGCATCAAGAGAACGCTCTGCCAGCGGACCGACATAGGACAATGATCTTGATGCCAATATGCCGCCGGTCGAGATGACCTCGATCTTTTCCTTGCTGCTGAGCTCCATGGCTACTTTGATGGAGTTGGTGAGCACGGTGAGCGGAATGTCCGGCATGCTCGCCGCCATGTACCACGCCGTCGAGCTCGCATCGAGCAGAATGCGATCCTGCGGCTGAATCAGCTTAATCGCTTCCTCCGCAATACGCTTCTTCTCATCCGCCCGCATAACCTCCCGCTCGAAATAAGGAATTTCCGGCTGCTGATCCTTCACGCTAACCGCACCGCCATGGGAGCGGCGTAATCGTCCGGCTTGTTCCAAGCGGTCAAGGTCGCGCCGAATCGTTTCCTCGGTCACCTGACAAAGCTCGCTTAGCTCCGTTACTCTAATACTGCCTCTCTCATTTACCAGCTGTACAATTTTGTCGTATCGTTCCTGGGCCAGCATAGCGTACCTCTTTCTTACCTATATTTGAATTCGCCTTAAGCGATTCCCGTCTTCTCTCTGAAGGAACGGTAAGCGTTGTCCCATTCCTTATGATGCACAGGCTCATATACGTCTACCGGGAACGAGCCGCGAATGACCTTGCGGGCTTCCCATATGTCCGAAAGCTTCCCGCCGGCGATCCACTGTACGATCATATTGCCGATCGCGCTGCCTTCTACGGGACCTGCCCATACCGGCTTGCCGATCGCATTCGATGTCCACTGGCACAGCAACGTGTTCTGGATGCCGCCTCCGACCATATGCAGCCCGTTAAACGACTGTCCGGACAATTGCTCCGTAAGCTCAAGCACGCAACGGTATTTCAAGGCCAGGCTCTCCAAAATGCAGCGAACGGTCGTCCCTGCTTCCGCCGGCACTTTCTGCCCTGTACGCTTGCAATATTCGGCTATTCTTGCAGGCATATCGCCCGGGTGAAGAAACAACGGATCGTCAGGGTCAATGAAAGCCGCGAACGGCTCGGCCACATTAGCCAGCTTTACTAATTCGGGAAAGTCATACGAAATTCCTGCCCTTTCCCAAGAACGCCGGCATTCCTGCAATATCCACAAGCCCATTATGTTCTTCAGCAGCCGATAAGTGCCGTATGCGCCGCCTTCATTCGTAAAATTCAGCTCCTGCGCCAAATCATTAATGACCGGCCCGCTAACCTCCGTACCCATCAGCGACCAAGTGCCGCAGCTTAAGTAAGCGAATGAACGGTCAAGCGCCGGAACCGCGGCAACCGCCGATCCGGTGTCATGCTCAGCTACTGCGTAAACCGGTACAGGCTCGATGCCAAGCTCAGCGCAAACCGATGAACGCAATTGTCCGACCTGTGCGCCAGGCTGAACAACCTTGCCAAACCATTCTGGAGAAAGGCCGATCGCGCGAATCAGCTCCTCGTCCCACGAGCCTGCGACCGGATTATAAAGCTGCGTCGTCGTTGCATTAGAGAACTCATTAAACATTTCCCCCGTGAGGAAATAGCGGAGCAAATCCGGTATCATCAGAAAATGCTTCGCATCCCGCAATAACGGCGAGTCTGCCCGCTTCAAAGCGGCAAGCTGATAGATCGTATTGAACGGCAGAAACTGAATGCCCGTCTTCGCGAATATAGCCGAAGCCGACAGTTCTTCCACAACCTGCTCCATGACCCCATCTGTATGATGGTCACGATAATGGTAAGGGTTGCCCAGCAATTCTCCATTGCTCCCGATAAAGCCGAAATCCACGGCCCACGAATCGATCGCTATGCTGTCCAGCTTAATCCCCCGGTGCTTCACCTTTAGCAAGCCCTGCTTAAGCTCATGCAGCAGCCGCAAAATATCCCATTGAAGCCGATCGCCGACCTGCACCGGATCATTCGGGAACCGGTGCAGCTCCTCAACCTCAATCTTTCCCTCATTCAGCCGGCCGAGCAGCGCTCTGCCGCTGCTCGCACCGAGATCGTAAGCGAGAATGGTCACCAGCTGGCACCGCCCTTGCCTCTCACCAGAATATCTTTGCCATAGCTGCTGCTTAGATAAGCTTTCATCGGATCAAGCGGCAATCCTTGCTCCTCGCGGATCGCGTGCAGCAACGGCGTCACGTCAAACTCGAACGCGCGGCGAACGGCATCCTCAGCGCCAAGAACATCATGGCGTTCAGCAGCTGCATTCACTTCATCATGGTTTATGAGAAGCGCCTTCGCGAATTGCGTTTGCACATTAAGCACCGAACGCAGCATCGCCGGAATTTTTTGCTCGATATTGTGGGATTGGTCGATCATATAGGCAATATTTTCAACGTTTTTGCGGACAGCCGCATCCGAATCGCCAGCCGCACTCAAAATTTGATAGAAAATCAGGAACAGCTCATATGGATTAACGGAACCGACGATCAAATCGTCATCCGCATATTTACGGCTGTTGAAGTGGAAGCCGCCCAGACGCTTCTCGTCCAGCAGGTACGCAACGATATGCTCGATGTTCGCGCCTGGAAGATGATGGCCCGTATCGACAAGCACCTCGGCTTGCGGACCAAGCTTTTGCGCCAAATTGTACGCCATGCCCCAATCGGCAAGATCAGTATGGTAGAATGCCGGCTCGAAGCATTTATACTCGATGAGCATCCGCATTTCCGGCGTCATCGCGTTGTACATTTCGGTCAAAGCTTCCTGCATCCAGCCTTTACGCTTGCGGATATGGCCTTGGCCCGGATAATTCGTGCCGTCGGCGAACCATAGGCTAAGATCGCGCGAGCCCGTCTCCTTCGCAATGTCTACGCACTTCAGCAGGTGATCCGTCGCTTTGCGGCGAATTGCAGCATCCGAATTCGTTATGCTGCCAAGCATGTATTCCTCATCCTGGAACAGGTTAGGATTAACCGCGCCGATGGAAAGTCCAAGACCTTCGGCATGACTTCTCAGCTTGCTGTAATCCTCCACTTTATCCCACGGAATGTGAATCGCTACGGAAGGAGCAAGGCCAG
This sequence comes from Paenibacillus alkaliterrae, assembly GCF_021532375.1. GTDB lineage: Bacteria > Bacillota > Bacilli > Paenibacillales > Paenibacillaceae > Pristimantibacillus > Pristimantibacillus alkaliterrae. The sequence continues at coordinate 45,335 of NZ_JAKGAP010000018.1, read as the reverse complement.
TCAGGTTATGCACCTGTGCCGCATCCTCGAATTTCTCGAACGGATTGCGCGGCACGCCCTCCTTCTGGAATACTTTAAACCGAGTACCAGAATCGCCATAACCCCATGAAGGCGTCTCGATTTTGAGCGCTTTCAGTCTTACTTTCACTTCATCTATGTTAATGCCTCTTGCTTGCTGCTGTTCCTCGAAAAACGCGTATGCGCGGTCGGACATCTCGAACACCCTCTCTAATGTGAGTTAATTATTTAATGGGATAAGCTATGGTTGACATTAGCGTGTTTTCTGCTTGCGTTGAATCCAACCGGCTATATTGCACGATGATTGGAATATCGCTTTGCACCTCGATGGCATAAGGAACGCCGATCGGAATCGGCGCTCCATTCTTCATCAGCGAGCTGGTGCGTATATGCTTCGTGCGTCTTCCCTGCACGACGACGAGAATATCCTCCATCGGTTCGCGATCCTCAAAAAATATCGTAAAGCGAATGAGTGCTTCTTCCGAGGAAATGTTCAATACGCAAACCGATTCATGGCTGGTCAGCGATCCCGTGCTATCTGGCGGAATATAACCGTCAGGTATAAACCAATGTTTTTCGCCTCGCGCTTGAAACATAGCTCTCCAACCTCCTATCGGGTAAAAGCTGCCGGTACGCCGCCGTCAATCGTCAGCATGCAGCCTGTCGTTTTGTCCGCTTTGGACGATGCGAAGTACGCAATGCCTTCTGCAATATCGCGCGGATAGATGTTTACGAGCAGCGTCGTGCGTTTACGGTAGTATTCTTCCAGCTGATCAGGTTCAATACCGTAAGCCGCTGCGCGCTCGTTGCGCCAGCTGCCGTTCCAGATAGCAGAGCCCTGCAAAATAGCATCCGGCAAAATCGTGTTCACCCGAATGCCGAACTCGCCGCCCTCAGCCGCAATGCAGCGAGCCAGATGAGCTTCCAATGCTTTCGCCGCGCTGTATGCGGAGGCGTTCTTACCGGCGTAAACGGAGTTTTTCGAGCCGATAAATACCATGTTGCCGCCGATGCTTTGCTGCTTCATCAGCTTGAATGCTTCGCGGGCTACCAGGAAGTAACCTGTGCCAAGCACGTTCATGTTCAGGTTCCATTCTCTAAGCGATGTTTCATCGAACGGGCTGGATGTAGCCAAACCTGCATTGTTGATGATAATATCAACGCCTCCATAAGCAAGCGATGTTTCGGCATAAGCCGCAACCACCTGCTCCTCGCTCGTTACGTCCATTTTAACAGCTGTCGCCCGGTTCTCGCCGAATTTTTCGTTGATTTCAGCAGCAACCTTCTGAGCTCCTTCAAGATTCAGGTCGGCCAGCACGACATGCGCGCCTTCCGATACTAAACGACGTGCTGTTTCGCTGCCGATTCCGCCTGCGCCGCCAGTAATGAAGGCAACCTTGCGGGAAAATTCAGCTTCTGCAGGAGCAAGCGACAATTTGTAAAGCTCAAGCGGCCAGTATTCCACGTTGTACGACTCGTTCTCGCTCAGCGATACGAAATCGCCGAGTGCGGTAGCTCCGCGCATAACCGAGATCGCACGGTGATAAAGAGCGCCGCTTACCTGCGACATCGCCCAGCTTTTGCCCGTGTTGATCATGCCGATACCCGGAATGAGAATAACGCGCGGCGCAGCCTCGAACATAATGTCGCCTTCATTTTTGTTGCGGTCGAAATAAGCTTTATATTGTTCCTTATACGCAGAAATTCCTGCTGCCAATTTTTGTTTCAAGCCGTCAACGTCTTCTGCGTCCGGCGTCCAGTCGATGAATAGCGGAACAACCTTCGTGTGCACGAGATGATCCGGGCAAGCCGCGCCCACTTGGGACAATTGCGGCGAGTTTTGGCCGCTAACGAACGCAAGCACGTCCGCTTCGTCGTCGTAGGACAAGATCATTTTCTTCGCATCGCTTACCGCGCCGCGAATCGTTGGCATAACCTGGGCAGCCACGCTTCTGCGGACGTCGGCAGCCAGCACCTCATGTTTCACGCCGCCGAACAGCGATGCTTCGTCAAAGCGAGCCTCGATGAACGCTTCCGCTTCGGAGATGATTTTGATCGTTTGCGCATAGCACTCCTCCGAAGTCTCTCCCCAGGTAACGAGGCCATGCTTCTCCATAAGCACAAGCTCGGCGTTCGGGTTAGCGAGTACGCCTTCCGCAATCATTTTCGAAAGGTTAAAGCCGGGACGCACATAAGGCACCCATACGAAGCGGTCGCCGAAAATTTCTTTCGCAAGCGCCTTGCCGTTATCTGCGCAGCATAGGCTGATAATCGAATCCGGATGCGTATGATCCACGTGTTTAAATGGAAGGAAAGCATGCAGCAAAGTCTCGATTGAAGCGCGCGGGTGCTTGGAATCGATCATGCAGTTCACCAGGTAAGCAACCATTTCCTCGTCGGGCATTTCAGAACGTTCGAATAATGGACGAATGTCATCCATGCGCAGGCCGGTAAAATTGCCCGCTTTCATCGTCGCCAGGTCAGATCCGCTTCCTTTTACATACATGACCTCAACGTCCCGGCCGCGGAAATCCTTTACGATCGTTTTAGTGGAAGTATTGCCGCCGCCGTAATTGCAAACGCGACGGTCTTCACCGATAATGTTGGAGCGGTATACGAGCTCGGCTAGTCCGCCTTCAAGCTGAGATGCTTTTGAGTTGTCCCATAAACTTTGTACCATGGATATACCTCCGAATGATGTTTGTATTTGTTTGAATTGATCATATCATATTTGTTTATTTTTGAATATATGCATTTCAAACAAAAACGGATATTTGTTTCAAAAAATAAACAGAAACAAAAAAAGGCCGTCGAATCGCTCATGCGATTCCGGCCTCTCCTTGCAAACCCCGTCTATTCACAACGAAGCGTGACTTCAATATCCTGATTGTAGTTCCCGAAGCCTTTGCCGAACAGCGTAACGCCGCCGCAGTTTTTGGCAGCAGCGCTGCACGAAATGCGGAACAAAATTTCTTTGTCATAAGCCAGCATAAGCCGGTCGATCGTAATGTCTGAAACTTGAATGCCGTCAATAAAGGAGCCTTGACGATTGACGCGTATCGTCTTGATCAGCCCGTGCTGAATGTTTTTGTGCCACCATTCCGGTGTATATAGCCCGCGCATGCTTCCGAAGTCCCCCGGATAAGTCCACGTACCAATCCCCACACCGTTAAGCATGAACGCAATGTCCGACGGTAAATGATTAACGGAGCAAGGTGTCTCCGAGCAAATTTCCAAGGAAATCTCCAGCGATTCCGGCACTTCGTTATTGACCATATAATTAGGTATCCGATATTCCACAAAACCTGATCCGAACCACAGCACCCTTGCGCCAACATGCTCGGGGTCGGCGAAATACCGCGGATCGTCGCACATTCCGATCATTTGCGTATCAGACGCAAGCCCGCAGGTCGGTTTAATTTGATAGGAAGAGTAGTGCCCCACCGGAAGAGAAACAAAATACCTTTTCGTTTCATCTGCGGCTGGCGCCCCTTTAAATAAAAGCATCGCGTGCGTAAGCTGCAAATGACAAATCTTCTGCATCCCCCGTTTGCCCGCAACGCTCTCGCAGCGCACGATACCCGCTTCCTCCAGCATATGTATATGCCTCGTTACAATGGGAGACTTTATGTCTAGCGCCTCGGATAGGCTCTTAATATTCATCGGTTGAACGTTCAGTAATTCAATCATCTTAACCCGGGTATGTGACGAGAAGCATTCGAGAAACTTCATATTCCGGCTGCTTACCTCAATTTCCATTTCTGCTTCCCCTTCTAGTTTTCCATCTTTTTTTGTCCACTCATTATATAACTAAAAAGTTAACGTTTCAATCTTTGTTTTGGATCATCTTGACATGTCAGTCCGTTTTAACTAAAATAAACGACGTATACATAACTAAAAAGATATTTAGTTACTTTTTTAGTTATCTAAATTATCGCAGGAGGTAAAGCATGAACTCATTTCAGTTCGTAAACCCGACTCATATCGTGTTTGGCGAAGGATCCGCCGACCAGGTTGGTCAACTAGCCTCGCAGAACGGCAAAACAATTTTACTCGTTTACGGGTCAGGCAGCATAAAGAAAACGGGCTTGTACGACAAAACGATCTCGCTATTGAATCATGCCGGACTCACCGTTCACGAGCTGCCCAACATTGAGCCTAATCCGCGCCTATCCACTGTAAACAAAGGGATAGACATATGCCGCAAGCAAGGGGTTGACTTCATACTAGCCGTTGGCGGAGGAAGCGTCATCGACGCATCCAAAGCGATTGCCGCCGGCGTCCTCTACGAAGGCGATGTTTGGGATTTCTTCACGGGGAAAGCGGTAATCGGGAAAGCACTTCCGATCGGTACGATACTTACGCTAGCCGCAACGGGGTCCGAAATGAACGGTTCCTCCGTCGTGACGAACTGGGAGGAAAACCTGAAGCGCGCCTTCGGCAGCCCTCATACCTATCCCAAGTTTTCGATTCTCGATCCTACTCTTACTTATACAGTGCCCCGCAATCATACGGTTAATGGCGCAGTCGACATTATGTCTCACGTATTCGAGCAATACTTCAGCTTAACCGAGAACACGCCGCTGCAGGAGCGCTTCTGCGAATCCATCCTGCAGACGGTTATTGAGAATGTTGAGATCGCGCTCGAAAACCCGGAGGATGCAGCCGCTAGAGCCAACCTGATGTGGTGCGGAACGATGGCGCTTAACGGCGGGCTTATTAGCGCCGGCATGGCGAATGATTGGGCTTCGCACGGCATTGAGCATGAAGTGAGTGCTATTTACGATATTCCGCACGGTGCCGGGCTTGCGGTTATTTTCCCGAATTGGATGAAATACGTGCACGAGGAGCGAATCGATCGCTTTGTACAATATGCGACTCGCATATGGGGCGTAAATCCGGAAGGCAAATCGGACAAAGACATTGCTCTTGAAGGCATTCAAGCGACACGGGATTTCTTCACGCGAATCGGTGCCGAGTCCCGTCTAGCCGACTTCGAGATCGGAAGCGACAAGCTGGACCGTATGGCTGAGGAAGCCGTTCGGTACGGAGCTATCGGTTCGTTCAAGCGTTTAGAGAAACAGGATGTTAAAGCCATTTTAGAATTATCACTTTAACGGGAGGTTATTAATAAATGACGAATGCGCGGACAGAATCCACCACATTAAGCAACGGAGTGCAAATGCCTTGGCTCGGTCTGGGCGTATGGAAAGTGAAGGATGACGGTGAAGCGGAGAGAACGGTTGCCGCTGCTATTGAAGCCGGCTATAGAAGCATTGATACAGCCGCAGCGTACAACAACGAGGAAGGCGTAGGCGCGGGCATCCGGAACAGCGGTATCGCCCGCGATGACATTTTCGTGACTACGAAAATTTGGAATGCGAATCAAGGCTATGAATCCTCGCTGGCCGCATTCGAGGAAAGCAGACGGAAGCTGGGTGTCGACGTCGTCGATTTGCTTCTTATTCACTGGCCTGTCAAAGGTAAATATACGGACACATGGCGCGCACTCGAAAAGCTGTACAAAGACGGCTACGTACGGGCCATCGGCGTAAGCAACTTCCAAATTCATCATTTGCAGGACATAATCCAAGCAGGAGAGTTCGTGCCGATGGTCAATCAGGTGGAATACCATCCGCTGCTCACGCAGCAGGAGCTTCATGCATTCACCAAGAGCAGCCGAATCCAGCTAATGGCATGGAGTCCGCTTATGCAAGGCAACCTTGACCATAGCCTGCTCGCAGAAATTGGTGCCAAATATGGCAAATCTCCGGCTCAAGTCGTGCTTCGCTGGGATTTGCAGAACGAGGTCGTTACGATTCCAAAATCGACTAATCCTCTTCGTTTAAAGGAAAACGCGGATATCTTCGACTTCGCGTTAACGCCGGAAGAAGTCGCGCAAATCAGTGCTCTTAACCGCAATCAGCGCTTCGGGCCGGATCCGGACAACTTTAATTTTTAGGATATCCAAAAAAGCGGAGCTGGCGGGGATGCACCGCTCGATTCTTATCGAGCGGTGCATCCCTACCCTGCCGTATCGCCGGGCTTCACATGGTTGCCGGTTCATACTGAGTCTCATCCTTGGGGTACTAATCCGAGCGAGCCGCAGGACCGGATCCTTCGGGCAGATGCTCCGGTTGCTCGTGAACCACTGTCCCGTCATTCTGGCGGATCCACGAATCGAACTGACGCTCCCCCTCTTTCAATCGAATGACTCTCGCCCCCGTCGGCAGCAGGTCGTTGCGCACACCGTCTACGAAGCTTACATATCTCGTCGAACGTCCGTAGCAAAGACGGATACCATGAAGCGTTCCCCAAAAATCGTTGCCATGGTCGTGACCGACAAACGTCCCCATTACATCGCCCATCTCCACCATTGCCGCAAACATACCCGAATTAATCACAGGAGAGGAACAGCAGGAATCATGGCGATGTCCGTAGCAGATGTGAAAATCCCATACGTCATTGTACTCCGGTACCGGAATATGGAAGAAGGCGAGTGCCGGCAGCGGCTGGTCACCATTTCCCTTTGTCAGCTCTCGCGACGCTCCGACGTACCATTCGATTTGATTTCTGCGAATCCAATCATAACCGCCGACCCGATGCCCGATCGGGGAGTAATCGCCGCTATCCAAAAAATAAAGAGCGGCTGCCGCGTTATTGTGTTTGTCCGCCACGGTCAATAAAAAGTTCCCTGCTCCGTTAACGCCCTCCGGATCCGGTTTTGCCACGCAATATTCATGTTGCAGTTGCAGCTCATGCATCGTCTTTCTCGGCACTTCGCCTTCCGAGTCGTGATTGCCGAATACGGCCGCCCATGGAATACGGCTTTGTTCTGCCGCAGCTACCGCATGACGGAACGAATGAATCGGATCTCTCGCCCGGTTGCTCGCGATCACGTCGCCGGCAAACACAATGAGATCGGGATTTTCCGCTTCAATGATCCGTTCCATAAGCGCTCTCGTCTCCGCGTCATACTTCGGTGTTTCCGGGTCGTAATCAAATTCATCGAGAAATTCCACATCGGAAAATTGCACGATGACGAACGTACCGTCGTCACGAAATTTCAATTGCCTGTTCATTGTCGGCATCCCCTTGTTCTTCAGGTTGGCTTAGCGATTCATATGAGCACGAAGCAGCGTGAAGCGGTTCGGCCTCACATGATGAGCTTCTTGCAGGCTCCGCATCAGAAGCTCCGCATCTACGCCTAATTGCTCTGTCGTGGAAGGCCCGCCGACCTGGCGGAGCCACTCGCGAATTTGCTTTTCGCTCGGAAGCGACGCAATCGTTTCGCGCACCTTCTCCGGATTAGCCGCAAACGCAAGGCCTTCTGCCTCATCGGCAAGCCGATGATAGAGCTTGGAAATTTCCGCGCAGGCTACTCCGACCTTGGCGCCGTGCAGCAGCTGTCTTTTGCCGAGACGAATATATTCCATCTCCCAAAAATGCGATAAGTGATGCTCCGAGCCAGATGCCGAATGGGATTGACCGAACAGCAGCATGGCCAGGCCCGACTCTATTAACGCCTCTATTAATATACGGATGCCCTCCGGATCTCGATCCGCAATCAGCTCAACATGCTCGATGCATTTGTTTAACGCGATTCGCGTTATTTCCGCGACCTCTTCCGAATAGGGCTCCCCGCCCTCTGCGGCACCAAAGCTCCAATCCAGCAAGGAGGTAAATTTGCCGAGCATGTCGCCGAAGCCTGCAGCTACCATTCTAGCCGGCGCAGCTGCAAGCACATCCAAATCTGCAAAAATAGCATCCGGCCCAATAGCCGCGATCGTCTTCTTCTCTCCGCGAATAATAATAGGCGCGCCTTTAGAATTAAAGCCGTCAACGGATGGCGCGGTCGGAACGGATACAAACGGGATGCGTGCCGTATAGGCTGCGTATCTGGAAATATCATGAATCGTGCCCGAGCCGGCAGCAATTACGACCTCTGCATCCCGCAGCTGAATATCAAGCAGCAGCTGTACGATCGACGCTTCGTCCGCAATGACATCGCCCTGACGATCCGGCTTGATAAGCGTCACTTGCGCGGAGATGCCAAGCGCTGCGAACTCTTCCTCTAACGTTTTGCCTGCTATATCGTACGTAATGGCATCCGCAGCAACGATTACTCTCTTATAGCCTTTCTTCTTCAAATATGGTGAAACCTTATGTATCGCACCCGCCTCAATGATAAGGGGATCAATTTCAATCGATTTTAGCGTCTCATCATCAAATCCTACAGCCAGCTCCTTAACTCTATCTACCAATGCCGTCACAAGCAACGCCTCTTTTCGTTTACGTATTTGTTTTATTTTGCTCTTCTTGGGCGCAGCTTGTCAACTTGGGCAAAAAAGAACATGCGTTATTCAAGAAAGCGTTCACAGAAAGTAAGCTGGATCAGGATATCATTCGGGCTGTTTCCAGCTATCTGAAAGGGGCTATCAACTTTACCTTAAATACCGGCTCGAGCCCGAAGGAGTGGATGGAGGCTTTACTTAGCCACGGAGAGAAACTATTGACGGAGAGCACTAGCGAAGACCGCCTGCAAGGAGATTGGATTCAACAAGTGATCCGTTATGTGAATGAAAATTATATGAATGATATCGGTATAGGCCAAATTGCCAGTGAATTTCGTGTTACTCCGAATTATTTTAGTTCGCTTTTTCATAAAAAACACGGCATCACCTTTGTGAAATTTCTAACGGAAACCCGGATGTTGAACGCTAAAGAACTACTCCTTAAAAATCCGACGATTAAAGTCCAGCAAGTCGCTGAGAATGTGGGCTATTTCGGCTCACGCCATTTCACGAAATTGTTCGTAGAATATTTCGATTGCTATCCATCCAAGCTGAATAAAAAAAATGATTGGATCCACATTTCGACAACAGGACAATGAAAGTGATGTTTCATAAATAATTGTAAAAAGCGGTGAACACTTCGCAGGAGGAAACACCCCACGGATCTGAAATAGAGCTAAAAACTAGCTCTATTTCCTCCAAGCTAACCAAAATTGCAAATTTAGAGCTAGAAATTAGCTTTATTGTGCACCCTCCGGCATCAAACATAGCTCAAACACAGCACGGATCTGAAATAGAGCTAAAAACAAGCTCTATTTCCTCCAAACTAACCATAATTGCAATTTTAGGGCTAGAAATTAGCTCTATTGTGCATCGCCGGTCCTTCAACAGGCTCACCCAAAACTGCGGAATAACGAAGCTATTTTCCCCTAGAGCGTAACAAGGACCCGCGCGATGACGCGGGCAATCGAAGAATCCGCTCTTATATGGAGAGGCAGCGCTATGATTTCAAACGCGCCTGCGTCCAGCAATTTGTTTACATGGGTTAAGTTTTCGATGATGAGAATCTGGTTTTGAAACAAACATTTATGGATTTCATAAGGAGCCTTATCCGGCGACGGGGAATCCAAACCGATCATTTTCACACGTTTCCTTACGAGCAGCTCTGCGAAACGCTTTGTCAATACAGGATAGTCCGTAAAATATTCCGGCTGTCCGAACAGCTCGCTATGACCGGTATACACAATGACGATCTGTCCCTCTTGAATGAGCTGTTCATACTCTTCTTTATAATCGATCGTTTTCTCTTTGTATACGTTAAGCAGGCAGCCATCTCCAATAAATTGATCCGGAGGAATATCGCTTAGATATCGCTGCACGTCTATTAGATGCATAGGCCCGTCAATATGCGTGCCAGCATGCATATTAATGCTTAATTGATGATTGTTATAATAATCCTTGCGAATATGTCTGGATTGTTTCAGGTTGGTCTCTTCGTCGCCCGGAAACACCGGCATCCCGTCCTGTATAACATGGGATAGATCAATAATCATAAACTTGTCTCTCCTATTCTGGCTGCTGCTAGATCCCACGACGCCTTGAACTGATGGACAGCGGCTTTCCTGACTCCAAATACGAATCATGGAGATAAGTATCGCCACCCAACAATTGGATATTTCCACTATAGCGCGCCGGGTGAGGCGGGTTTTGGCCGGGTCTGTTCGAATGGACTGGCCTTCGGTCATCTTCGATGACTTCGGGCCAGCCCCTTCTCTTTCAACAAACTTACCTCGAAGCTCCTTGCATAAAATCGGCAATCAGCACCTTCTTGCCGGTCTTCGCGCTCTCAAGCGCGGCAAGCACCATCGCCATACTGTAAATATTGTCGCTGCAATCCGTTTCCGGCTTGCGGCCATCCTCCAGCGCGTCGAACATGTCATCGAGACAGCCATGGTGGAACGTGCTTTTCATTTCGACCGATTGGACCTCGATCCGTTCGTATTCACGTATAAATTTGCCGGTTTGGTCGCCTGCCGCGACGATTTCCGCATACGGCTCTCCATGTCCGTCCCATATAGCTGTGCCGCGTTCTCCTGTCACGCGCCACGCTGCTTCCCATGAGGTAGGCGCGCCTTCAGCGCACCATGAGCCGCGATAGTTAAATACGGAGCCATCGGACATTTCATAGATGCAAATCGCCATCGCATTTCCGGCATACCATGAGCCCGGCGGATTGGATTCATGACAATAAACGGATACCGGGTTCGCTCCGGCGATAAACCTGGCCTGATCGAACGTATGAATAGCCATGTCGAGCAGCAGCGGACTTTCCATCGCATCGCGGAAGCCGCCGAAATGCGCGCCAAGGAAGAAGTCGGCGCCGACAAAACCCGGCTTGCCGATCGTACCATCCGCAATTAAATTCCGGTACGCTCTAATACGGGGATCGAACCGGCGATTTTGCATGACGGCATGCGTCTGGCCCGTGCTTTCCGACAGCCTTACGATATCGTTGCAATCGCTCATCGACTCCGCTAAAGGCTTCTCACCGAATACGTGGCAGCCTAACGCCAAAGCGGTCGTGCCGATCGTGTAATGGCTGGCTGGAATCGTAACGTCAAACACCATGTTCGCGCCAGTCGCTTCAATCGCTTCCTTAATATCCGTGAAGGTAGGACAAGTGAGCTCCTTGCGCTCTGCCATCGCCCTGGCGAACTCCTCTTTAATATCGACCAGTCCGACGATTTCCGTGTCGGCTCTGCCCTTGGCGTAATCCACCCATGTATTCGCCATGCCGCCGCAGCCCGCGACGACCACTCGATGCTTCATTGTCATTTTGCTCAAACCTCGCTCTCGATTCGATTGTCAGACTGGATTAGGAACATAATCGCCGCCGCGGCAGCGCTTCAAATAATTCAAGGCATGCACCTGTCCGGTCATCTCCAGCTCGCCCTTGTAGACAGGATCATGCCACCCCTCGATGTCGATCGTACCTTGATAGCCATTCTGTCTCAAAATCGTAATAATATCCGACCAGTTGCTATCGCCAAAGCCTGGCGTCCGGTGCCAGACGAAAGGCTTCGGTCCATGTACGCCATGCTCCTTCACGATATCCCAAGCAATTGTCGCATCCTTGCCGTGTACATGAAAAACTTTGCCCGCCCATTTGCGAAGTTGCGGAATCGGATCGATTAGGCTTACCATTTGATGGCACGGCTCCCACTCCAAGCCGATATTGTCCTCAGGAACGGCGTTGAACATCAGCTCCCAGGCGTTCGGATTATGCGCGATGTTCCAGTCACCCGTTGCCCACGTACCGCCCATATCACAGTTTTCAAAAGCGATCCGAACGCCGCGGTCTGCCGCTCTCCGCGTCAGCTCGCCGAACACGTCCTTAAACTTAGGGATCGATTCATCGATCGGTTGACCCGTCAGCCGTCCCGTGAAACCGGATACAATATCGGCACCAAAAAGATGAGCGTGGTCGATTAGACGCTCCCAGCTTGCCAACGTATCCGCATTATCGCCTGCACCCGTTAACGGATTTCCGAACACACTGATTGCCGGAACAACAAAATCATGTTCCTCCGCCAGAGCCCGAACGCGTTTTGCCATTTCTGCCAAATTCGTATTTCCAGTCGTTTGCCAAAATGTGAGGTTAAACGATTCAAAGCCATGCTGCACGATTTGCGGAATGACGTTGTCCGCGTTTCCCCCGCCTACAAGCGTACCGATTCTTAATTTGTTTTCCATCCTTGTATATCACTCCAATTTTGGCTTATAGTTAAAGCAACAACTCCATTATAACGAGGAGTAACGCATATTACTCTACACAATCTTGTGCAATACTAGTCTAATCTTGTGGTGGTGTTTAGAGGATGACCTATCCAAGGGAGCTTTGGGAGAATACTCGTCTGGAGCACAAAACCTATCCGATTCAGCTGTTTCAAAATCGTTGTCAAGCGATGAAGCCTAATGATTGCATGCTCTATTTGCATTGGCATGAGCATTTTGAAATTATCGTTATGCGGCAAGGGAGCGCTCTCTTTCACATCGACAGTCGACCTTATGTCGTCAATGCAGGGGATGTCGTTATTATACCAGGCGGAAGTCTCCATGTCGGATACGCGCTGCGTTACGAAGATATTCATTATGATTGTATCGTCTTTAACGCGTCGCTATTTAACGAGTGGGTGCATGATCCCGTTCATGCGCAGTTTGTCGCGCCTTATTTGGAGGGGCGCTTACATTTTCCCGTCAAGCCGTCTGAGCAAGACGACGCGGCCCTCAGCCTTTATCCCTTACTCGATGAAGTCGTAGCCGAGCTCGTCGCGAAGCCGCCTGCTTATCAGCTGATCGTTAAATCCAAGCTGCATTCGTTCTTCACCTTAATGTCGCGCACCTTTATGCCTGGCCAACTCGCAGATAGGCCTTCAGAGTCATATTCCGCCAACCGTGATCGGTTTAAGCAGCTTATTCAATTAGTAGAAACAAATTTTTCCGAAAAAATAACGATTGAACAAGCAGCGAAGCAGGTCAGCTTAAACCCCTATCATTTCTGCAAGCTGTTCAAAAAACTGACCGGACGGACATTTGTCGAATACGTTAATGTTACGAGGATGAACGAGGCCGAAAGACTGCTGCGCGAGAGCAATGACACCATTACCGAGATCTCCGCCAAGGTCGGCTGTGACAATCCGAACTATTTTACGAAACTGTATAAGCAATACAAGGGCTTGACCCCTTCCGGGGCACGTAAAAAATAGAGGCTGAATTTGAGGCTGATAGCGGTTTGAATGCAGATTGGAATCTATCATAGCGGCCATAATATATTGACGCCGCAGTTTAAATACATCTCATGTTTCGGTTAAATAGCAGTAAAATCAAGGATTCTGATTTCATCAATATCCAAATTATACAGCAACCATGCGGATTTCTCGATGTTTTCCCAACCATTACGCTTCTTCCAGAACAAGCAGATAAAAATCCTTGTCAGCCCTTGTGGCTCTAGGGATCTCAGTGATCTCGAGGTCGTAAGTGGTTGGGAAAATAAGAGCATATCTCATTAAGAGAAGATAGGACAAGCTAATAATTTCTCTATTCATTCACATCTATATGACGAATGAAACGAGGCTCCTTATCAATTATTTACGTATTGATTTCCTGGACCCAAGCAGAGGAAACTCCCCAATACGAAGCTTCGCGCTGCCGTATGGAACAAGCTCAAGCTCGAGCACCGGCTGGCCTTCCGTATCCGGGTTTAGCGGCGGCGTGCCGGCGTTATTGCCTTCCATCCGCCAATCGCGAACGAGCTTTCCTTTCACTCTCAGCCTAACTGGCGCGGCAGATGCATCAAACGGCTGATAGGCAATTTCCTCATCGCTAACCACTGCCTCAAACGCCGTATCGGCAAGCAATCCGTACTTCCACGGCGATGCCGGATAAATCTCCCAGTCGTGGAACAGCTCCCGTTCCTTAAGCAGCTGCCAGTTTTCCGCAATCGGCAAGGCGTATACGATCGGACCGCGTTCAACGCTGACGGCATACAAGTTGCGAGAAACGATGCGTACCTTCATCGGGAGCTTCAGCAACAGCTTGTCTCCGCTTTGCCATTCGCGATCGACCTTCGCGTAACCCTTAACCGGTTTCAGCGGAACCGATTCGCCGTTTACGGTTAAGCTGGCGGAATCGCACCATTCCGGCACTCGCAGCAATATCGCAAAGGCCGCCGCGCTGTCAAGCTTCAGGTCTATTGTCACTTCCTCTCGGAAGGGATACTCCCCACCAACTCGAATCCGGGCCTGAACACCGCCGGCTACCATAGCTTGTACTGTACATGGCGCATACGATACAGCTGCCAGCCCGCCAGTTCCATCCGTCATCCATAGATGTGAAGCCAGCTTCGGCCAGCCTTGATGCATGTTCGCCGTACAGCAGCCGAAGTGCGGCTCGAGACCGAATAAATTCGCTTCAGGGCCGTTGCTCCAACTTCTCGGAGCCACGTTGCAAACGATTTGGTTAACCTGTTGATCATATTGATGTGAAGTCCAGTCCTTGGATATGGCAGCAGGAAGAGCGTTAAACGCCACCTTTTCCAAAATATCGCCAAAACGCCCTTCGCCAAAAATACGCGTAAGCTGCTCCATCGAATACATATACTCAACTACCGCACAAAGCTCGACGCCTTGGCTCGGGTGTGTGCCGGCCAGCCATTCGTCTCCGGAGAACATGCCGTGCGCTTGGCCATGGTACGTCATTAAGCTGTCGATACCGCGTTGAACGGCATCCCGCTGCACGGCATCACCATGCATTTCATACAGAATCCCAGGTGTCTTAATCCCCATAGCAACGTTAACGACATGCGTTCGCCAATCCCACTGCTCCACCTTGCGCCAGAATGGAAAGTCATGGAATATATCCGTCCAATCCAGCGATTGACCAGCCACAATGTCCGCCAGCTCGAGAAGCTCGTTATCCTCTGTTCTCTTGTATAGCCACAAAATACATAACAGCATCTCAGAGCCGCGCGATTCCGCCCAGCCTTTAAGCGGCTGCTCCTCGATCGTTTCGCGTACATAACCAAGAAACTTGGTCAAAAACGGAACAATTCGCTCATCGCCCGTTGCTTCCTCATACTGCATCATGACCTTCAGCATAATCATAAAATGCCACCAGTCATGCTGCTTATCTACCTCGCTATTAACCGTTTCAATTCGCGCGGGACCAAAAAAACCATTCTCCCGCTGACTTGAGAGCGACCATTCCACCCATCTGTTCGCTTTCGCGATAAGGCGTTCATCTCCGAGAATGTAGGCCAACGGCAGCAGACCGTCCACATAGTAGGGCCCCCGTTCCCAGCTCTCGCCATTCCCGCCGATCCAGCCGTTATTCGGACCTGCGTCCGCCCAATTCTCCTCCAAATGTCCAGTCAATCCATCCGCTTGAATGCGAAGCTGATTGTATAGCCAGCCCTCAGCCTTAATGCTGCCAAGCGGCAGCGCACCAAATACATCATGTAATTTTTTCATGGTTTAATTTTCACTCCTTAATTAGAATCAGAATGCTATCGATCTACAAACCGAATATATCACGACAAGCAGGGTCATTAGGATAGCCTATTTCAACACGTTTTTATCCAATCACAACATCAAAGTAAAACCAATAACTTTACCTCATACACCGAAATAGCTTATGATTCATTCATAATGAATCTATGAGGAGAGAGGAAGAAATGTTCCAATTCATTTGCCCGCCGATGCCGCATTATATTAATGGCGGCGAAGATACATACCCGATTGGCGGCAAGCATGTCGACCGTTCGAATATCGGTGTGTTCGACCTCATTGTCGTTACGCGCGGCTGCTTATTTATGGAGGAAGCAGGCGCGGCCATCGATATCCCTGCCGATCATTACGCTATTCTGCGCCCCGACCAGACACATCGGACAACAAAAGCCTGTACCGAGGAGACCCATTTTTATTGGCTTCATTTCCAAACGGTCGGCGAATGGAGCGCAGCGGAAGAAAGACTGCCCTTAACGCTTTCGCAGCAAGGACAGCCTTATGCTCCAATCGATTATTTCCCGTTCTGCCTGCCTAAACACGGGCAGCTTCAATCTCCTCATGCCATTAATTCAAAAATGCGCGAGCTGCTGCAGTTGCGCGGGCAGCCTTCCGCCCATTCAAGATGGACGGAGCAGCAGCTATTTCAGGCTCTGTTCCTTAAGCTCCAAGAGGAAAGCGGCTCCGCTGCTGACAGCCCGCAATTGCAAATCGCTGAAGAGGCTGCTCTGTTCCTCCGACGGCATTATCGCGACCCGCTCAGCTACAAGCAGATGGCGGAGGAGCTTCATTTTCACCCAAACTATATTGCGATTTGCATGAAAAAGACGTTCGGCTGCACTCCGCTCGATTATTTGACAAGGCATCGAATCGAGCAGGCGAAGCGGCTGCTTATCCATACGAATGATCCCATCGGCAAAATAGCCGAGGAGACGGGCTTCGGATCATTCCCCTATTTCGTCCGCTGCTTCAGCAAGCATACGGGCACGAAGCCGAAAGCTTTTCGTATGCAGTACCGTTCAAAATGAACGCTTTAAAATTTGGTTGAATTTTCCGAAATTACACTATAATGATTTGAAATTGATTGTTTTTAGGGGGAGTTCGCAGGCAGCATTTTCTAAAATGGGACCAGTATGAGGATATTAGCTATTATGCGGTCTTAAGAGAAGAATACAATCGTTAAAGTAACTTGTGTAAACAAGCTGTCCAGCGGCACATATGAAGCATCGTATTCGCGTGCCAAGCGGCGCACGATCTGGATTTTCGGATCCAGATCCTCGTGCAACGCGTGACGATCTTCATTTACTGGCAGCGCAAACGGCTCAATCCACATCAACTTGTAACTTTAACCCGTATAATCTTTATAAAATTGAAACCCTTCAACACCCATGGTTGCGGCTTCCTCTACGTTTCCGGATTTAATCACTTCCAGCAGCTTGCTGTGACCTGCCACGATATCATCGTTGGGAACATGCTGGTTCGTAATGCTTATAAACCTCATGATTTTCGTGCGGATATTTTTCCAGATCTCGACGAACAAATGATTATTGCACCGTTCATAAAAAAAACCGTGGAATCTCATATCGAGCTCGACCAGTTGAAAAGCATCTTTCTCTTTGATTGCCTCTCGCATTCCTTGCACGGTATGTTCCAAATATTCGAAATCGCCGGCGTGCATTACTTTCATGGCTTCCCGGATGGCATGTCCCTCGACAAGGGTCCTAAATTCATAGACATCCTTGATTTCTTTGGACGTAATTTCGGAAACAACCGACCCCTTGTTCGTTTTCCCGACGATCAACCCTTCCTGCTTAAGTCTCTCGAGAGCCTCTCTCACAGGCGCCTGGCTGATTTCGAATTTATTCGCGATTTCCAGGACGAGCAGCCGGTGCCCGGGGGGAAACTCGCCCTCTAGGATCGCTTTTTTTAATTTGATATATACCTGTTCACTTAAGGAAACCGTTTGAATTAAAACATTCTGCTTATTCAATGTTGGATCACCTCTAAAACTACGGATTATCGATTCTCTTTAATCGATATATCAATCATATCTGAAGGGAAGTCGAGTCGTCTATTGTTTATTAGATTCGCGAAAAAAAGAAATTTGAATATCCACTCCCTATATATTCGCTTGTTTCCCTGCAGTCTTTAAGATCGTCCCGCTGCTCTTTCGCCGGTTCGCCATATAAGTAGCCGCAATAGCGATCGCTCCGATGAATGAGAGGATACTGCCTGCGCCGTAAGCGGTATTCGGTCCGAAATGATCAATGGCGTAGCCTCCTGCTACGCTTCCGATTATTCCGCCCAAACCGCCGAAGGTAACGGCAAATGCAGCCTGACCGGTTGCGCGAAGCTCGGCGGGAACGATATTTAACAAGTATTGAATGGAAGCAACAAAGAACAACGGAAACGTCAAACTGTGAAACAATTGGGATACTATTAAAACAGCAGGGCTATCCGCTTGACTGTATATGGCCCAACGAACCGTATAAATTAAAGCGGCAATCAACAAAATGCCGAGCTCATTCCATTTTTTCAACACTTTCCCTACAAAAAACAGGGCCGGAACGGTGCTTAAAGACCCAACCAGCCAAGCCAAACCGAGCTCAGTCTCCGATGCTTCCATCTGAATCAGATAGATCGCCAGCATACTATCGTTCATCCGATGCGGTATCGCGATCAGAAGAACAAGTAACAGAAACCATAGAAGCTTGGGCTTGGCCAGCACTTTTCCAAGCGCTGACACATTAACTGGCGCTGATGCAGCTTTCGTATCCCTCACCAACAACGTAGCCGCGATTGCAATGCACAGACTCACTGCATAAATAAACCAAAGGGAATCGATTCCGACGCGACCCACAATGACTCCGAGCAGGAGAGCGGAAATTCCGACTCCCACTTCTCCCCAAAGGCGAATTCTTCCATAATCTTTGTTATTCTCACGCGCATAAGAGATACATAACGTTTCAGCCAGAGGACCGGCGGCACTATTAAAATAACTGAACGCGGCAAAAAAGATCAAGATCAGAACGAATGTGCCGGCCGAGAACAGTCCTATGCTCAGCAATAGACTTGAGATGAGCAATAGCTGCAGCACATGTTTGATTGTCTTTCTTTTATCGCTGACATACCCCCAGAACGGCTGTCCAAATATGGATGCGAGAGCCCCCCACGCGAGGATGCTGCCGATTTGTCCTGAATCGAAACCCTTGCCTTGAAGATATACAGGCAGAAAGAAACCTATTATGCTGAAAGTGGAAAACAATAAGAAAATAAATGCCGTTATACGAACCATCGTGGTGCCTCCTTGGCCAACTGGTGATGCACATCTTGTAGGGCAAACGCAAAAGCCACCGTGGAGGCGGCTTTTGCGTTTGAGAGAAATATATTACAAAACTTAGGCCTTGGGATCTGCTAGAATTTCAAATCGATCACCGGAAGTTGGTTTACTTCGCAATATTCAACGTACCGTTTGAGCTTGGTAAACACGTCGTCCTGATACATGATGTTATCCTCATCATCCAAATACTGAACGGTACCTTCCAATAGGAACAATGTAATCATCTCCTCTTCCCCGTCAACGACAAGCGTATGGATATCGCCCGGCGGCTCGTAGACAAACGTGCCTGCTTTCGCCACCCAATCCCTTTCCAAATACCTCCAAGTTCCCTGAATCGTATAAGCAAGCACTTGACCACCGCTGTGTCGGTGCCTGTTGACGATCCCGCCCGGCTTTACCTTCAGCAAATTAACCCAACTTCCCCGGGCAAGATCAAATCTCAGCGGTTTAAACCACACCCGATCCGTCTGCGGCACCCAGGGAATATGGTCCAAATCGATCGCCTGATCGCTCAACTGCACCATTTTGGTATAATCATATAAAGCATCAGCCACGATTATTCATCTCCTTTCACTGTTCTCATAGATGCCGGCGGGAACAGGGACGGATCTCCTGCGAGAAGTCCTCCATCAACCGGCATCACGATTCCCGTAATAAAGCTCGCATCGGGTGAAACCAAAAAATCTACGGCAGCCGCAATCTCCTCGGGCTTCCCAAATCGACGGAAAGGCGTTCGGGATAAGATCCGCTCGCGGAAAACCGGATCTAGAGTCGCTCCCGCAGACAGCGGGGTCTCAATATATCCCGGACTGACGGCATTGACGCGAATATTATATTTCGCCCATTCCACGGCCAGACATTTTGTAACCTGTACGATTCCGCCTTTCGACGCCGCATAAGAAAGCAGATTCTCACTGCCGTAATGTGCAAGCATGGACCCGAAATTGACAATGGAGCCGCCGCCTGAGCGAGCCATATAGGGTTGAACTGCCTGGCACATATATACCGTACCCAGCAGATTGATATCAAGTACCGATTTAAGTTCATCTTCCGGAATGTCGGCTGCCGGAGAACGACGAATGATCCCTGCGGCATTCACCAAAATATCGATCCGCCCCAACCGGTCGATAACCTGTTCGACGGCCCTTATCGTGTTGTCTTTCTTCGTTACATCGGCACGAATATAATGCCATGATTCGGAACGTTCCGTTTCCGCAGGCATGCCTTCCGTATTCTCGGAGACGTCTACGACGACTACAGAATGCCCGTTGCCGAATAATCTCAGGGCGACCGCCCTGCCCAGTCCGGATGCTCCCCCTGTGACGACTGCAACTTTATTCAAACTTATTCCCTCCTAATGTAAGATTGGTGACGATTGTATATCTTTAAATTACTAATCTCCAACGTATAATCATAGGCTACATTTTTATGATTTTGTTCGATTTTTTTTGGAGGCGCTTCGGGTTTGAAAAAAATCAAACAATATCATAAATTTACGGCATCGCAACCAACCGGACGAGATTAGTATATTAATAATGAAAAAGTCGCCGCAAGCAGCGGGAAACTTTTATAAAACAAAAAAGAGGTGTTCATATGAAATTTGACAATCCAGAAGACATTATCCAGTTGACCCCGCTTTGGCAAGGCGAAAGGTTTCCGAACGGCCGTCCCAAAGTATCAGAAAATATTCTTGAACGGTTGCGGAAAATCACGGTGGAAGAAGCATGGGGGCCTCTTTGGAACAAAGGTTATACTTATCAATTTGAAGGCGATTTCAAAATCGTTCACCCCGACAAGGTGATGGTCGGCCGCGCCGTCACTGCCGTAATGGTGCCTAAACGTCCGGACCTGCACGAAACGCTGCTCAATTATGGACATGAGCAGGAAAACAGAAAAGGCTTCTTTAATCAATGGGTCATCGACTCTCTGCAAGAAGATGATCTTGTCGTCGTTGACATGTTCGATAAAATTTTCCAAGGAACTTATGTAGGCGGAAACCTGTCGACCGCCATCTCCACTCGCACGAAAAGAGGCGGAGCGGTGATCTGGGGCGGAATTCGTGATAATCAGCAAATTGCAGAGATCGAGAACATCAACGTGTTCTACCGCGGAAGCGATCCGACGGGCATTGCGGACGTGACGATGGTTGGGATGAACGTTCCGACGCGGATCGGCAGGGCAGTCTGTCTTCCGGGAGACATTGTATACGCTTCGCCGGCCGGAGTCATCTTTATCCCTCCTCACCTTGCTGAGCTTACCGTCGTTCAAGCGGAGAAGTCCCAAGTACGTGACGTTTTCGGCTTTGTCCGGTTGAAGGAAGGCGTTTATTCGACCGCACAAATCGACGCCGGATGGAAGATGCCGCTTTGGCAGGATTTCCTGGATTGGTTTAAAAGCGACGAAGAAGCAGCCCCGTACCGCCACCTTACATGGGACCAGGAACTCGAAGAAGCGAGCAAATTGGAAGAAAACGGACCGTCGAGCGACGTTCGTCTATAAGAAGCAAAATAAAAAAGAACCGGCATGCCGGTTCTTTCCCTTTCCCAGAAGAATCAGGTGAAGAAACGATAAATAGGAGGGGTATTAATTGAAATTAGCAGAAGCGTTAGGAACCCATGAAACACGATTGTGGACACTTTGTAAGCAGATGGGTATTAATTATGCTGTTACAGGATTACCTAAAGCGGAAAATGGCTTTACGCCTTGGGATTATGTAAATCTATTGCATATGAAACAAAGATTTGAGAATTTCGGTTTTAAAGCAGAAGTTATCGAAGCCAGACCGCCAGCTAATAAAATTAAGTTAGGTTTGCCGGGACGGGATGAAGAAATAGCAGTGATTCAAGAACTTATTCGGAATATGGGCGAACTGGGAATTCCGGTATGGTGCTATGATTATATGGCTGAATTTAACTGGTTCCGCACATCAACTAGTACGCGAACGCGCGGGGGTGCTTTAGTATCCAGCTATGACCATTCCCTAATGAAAAATGCGCCATTCACGGAGAATGCACCGGTTAGTGAAGATCAGCTGTGGGAAAACCTGGTGTACTATTTAAAAGCGATCGTACCGGTGGCAGAAAAAGCAAAGGTCAAATTAGCGCTGCATCCCGATGATCCGCCAATCTCACCGATCCGCGGCGTATCCCGCATCATTACGAGCGCCGACGCGCTGCAGCGCGTTATCGATTTGGTGCCAAGCGAGTATAGCGGCGTTACCTTGTGCCAAGGAACCCTGGCAGCGGCCGGAGATGATATTCCCGCCACGATTCGCAGGTTTGCTAAACAAGATAAATTGTTTTTTGTTCATTTTAGGGATGTACGGGGAACTGCAGAAAAGTTCGAGGAAACCTTCCATGATGATGGAAAAACGGATATGTTCGAAGTGATGAAAACATACGCAGAGGTAGGTTATGACGGTCCTGCCCGACCGGACCATGTTCCTACAATGGCCGGCGAAGATAATGGGAACCCTGGATATGAAGTGCTTGGGCGTCTGTTCGGTGTCGGTTATATTAAAGGTCTAATGGAAGCCGCTTATAAGAAATAATCCAATCGACGATCACTCTCGCCTTCCGTCCGCCGGGTTAACCCGGCGGACGGAATAATGGCGACAGCTGCTGTCCATTACTTTCGATGTCGGTTTACTCTGCCGAGCTGTTGATATTGGGACTCGAATTGACAAGAAAACGGTAATCCCGATTCAACCCGTTAATCCGGTTCATATCGTCGTCCGATAGCCCGAAGTCGAATATGGCGGCATTCTCGACAATGCGCCGCCCGCGAACCGACTTGGGAATCGTGACGACTTCGTTTTGCAAATTCCAACGCAGCACGATTTGCGCCGGCGTCTTCGCATATTTTTGGGCGAGTTCCTGCAGCAACGGCAAATCCAGATGGCCTTGCATCAGCGGACTGTACGCTTCCAACTGAATGTGTTGTTCTCTGCAGTAACTATGAAGTTTGTTTCGGGTCAACAGCGGATGGTATTCGACCTGGTTGACGGTCGGGACTTCGCCGGAGTCTTCGATGATCCTCTCCAGATGATCCACGGTGAAGTTGCTCACGCCGATCGCCCGTACCCTCCCTTCGCGGTAAATCTTAACCAACGCACGCCAGGCATCGATGTATTTTCCTTCTAAAGGCCAATGAACCAGATAAAGATCGACATAGTCCAGATTCAGGCATTCCAGACTTTCCTCAAAAGCCTTCAGGACCGAATCGTATCCCTCGTTCTGGCGATGATTCGCAACCTTTGTCAGCCATTGTGAAGCACGGAACAACTTCCGATATCAGTAATCATTTCTCTTTCTCCTTTCTATTTTACATAACTTGAACTCAAAATTACCATAAGCGCTTTTATAAGAGTAGGAGATAAAATTATACTCATAGGGGGCATTTTTATGATCTTCTCCGATTCCCTTGAAACTTTTTTCAGGAGAATGAATCGTTGAAAAAAAACAAACAAAATCATAATTTTACGGCATCGAACACAAGGCGTGAAATTCGTAAGATTAGTGTGTAATTAAATAAGCCTATACGAAACGTTGGGGGGATCTATGAAATTACAAAACAAAATCGTCTTTATTACGGATGCAGACAGCGGTTCCGGAAAAGCGATTGTCAACCGTTTGGCTGCGGAAGGCGCTCATTTTATTTTGAACAGCACTTCAGGCGGTGAAGACATCGAATCGAATCTTCAACTGCTGAAAGCCTTTGGATCCAAGGTCGTCGTCACAAACATTAACCTATGCAAGAGCTCCGATCTGGAGGCGATGCTGGAGGAAACGGCTCGGCAGCTCGGCACCATTGACATTTTCGTACACAACAACAATGTCGTAAAACCGGCCAGCGTAGAAACATGCGAAGAGCAGTTGTTCCTGGAAATCATCAATGCCAACGCAAAGTCCGCCTTTATATGCACACGTGCTATTGGGAAACAAATGTCAGCGATGCAATCGGGGAAAGTCATTTACGTGAGTTCCATTCATGCCGAAAAACCGACGGGTTCCTCCTTTGCCTATAGCGCATCCAAGGGAGCAGTTAAGATGCTCTGCCGTGAAGCGGCACTTGTATTGGGACGGGACGGCATCAACGTGAATGTCATTGAGTTGGGGCCTGTAGAGGGAGATCAAGAGTTTTTTCAAAGCGATATCTCCACTCTCTATGATTCCTACCAATATAAAGTTCCGAACGCCAACCTAGGCAGTCATGACGATTTGGCACATCTTGTCCTATATTTGTCCACCGACGAAGCCCGTTACGTTAACGGAGCGGATATCCGGATGGACGGCGGGTTCCTCATGCACTATATGGATTTCAAAATGAAACGGCCATAGTTCAGGGGGAAGGAGGATTTCAATGAGTCTAGCAGGAAAAGTTGCACTGGTTACAGGAGCAGGTACCGGTATTGGCAAAGGAGTAGCCATAGCGCTGGCGCAACGCGGCGCGAAAGTTGCGATCTCTTACAATTCCAGTGACGCCGGCGCGAAAGATACACAAGAGAAAATTGATGAAATCGGCGGAGAATCGGTCATCGTAAGGGCTAACGTAGCCTATAAGAATGAAATTGATACCATGGTGAAACAGGTCGCCGAACATTTCGGAAGTATCGATATTCTCGTCAACAACGCCGCCCTTCAGTTAAATTTCAATTTCTACGACCATGATGAAGACACCTTTGACCGATTGATGAATATCAACTTGAAGGGATACTGGCAGTGTATCCAAGCCGTAGTTCCCTATATGAAACCTAAGGGCTCCGGAAGAATCATCAATATTTCTTCAGTTCACGGAAAGCGGCCGACCGATTTTGACACCGTCTATTCCATGACTAAAGGCGGTATCAAAATGCTGGCAAGAGAAAGCGCTATCGAATTGGCCAAGTACGGCATAACCGTCAATACCATTGAGCCTGGCGCCGTAAATGTAGGACAACAAGGCACTAAGGAAACAAAGCCGATCGTCCCCGCGGAAGTAGCCGAGAAGATGAAGAAGGAAGCTCGTGATATTAGGAAGAAATTTCCGATGGGCCGTAACGGGCTCCCATCGGATGTAGGCAGCTTGGTTTGCTATATCGCATCCGATGAGAGCGAATTTATGACAGGCTCTTCCATTCGTATAGACGGCGCAAGCATGTTGTTATAATTTGAAAAATAAATGATCACAAAGGAGCCCAAACGAATGTCACAACAAACATTTGAAAGCACGTTAACTCATGTCAATACGAATTCGAAACCTTCCGAGTTGAGAATTACCGACATCCGGTTCGCCGACATTTCTGGCGCCCCTATGCACTGTTCCTTGATCAAAGTGTACACAAATCAAGGTTTGGTCGGTTTTGGGGAAGTGCGCGACGGCGCTGATAAAATGTATGCGCAGATGCTCAAACCCCGCCTTCTGGGTGAAAATCCTTGCAATGTCGATAAGCTGTTCCGCCGGATTAAGCAGTTTGGGGGCCATGCACGCCAAGGCGGCGGCGTTAGCGGAATTGAAATCGCATTGTGGGATTTGGCAGGTAAAGCCTACGGCGTCCCAATCTATCAAATGCTGGGCGGCAAGTTCCGTGATAAAATCCGCATGTACTGCGATACCGATGTGGATGGAAAAGATTCAGGCATAGCGATGGGCCATGCGTTGAAGAAGCGGATGGATCAAGGCTTTACATTCCTTAAAATGGACCTCGGCATCGGCCAACTTCTCGATGAACCGGGCACGCTCAGCGCACCGCTCGGGTTTCTGGAATCGTCGCGTGAAGCGTCCAGAGCTTACTGGAACTCACGCGGCAACGAGAATGTTTCGGCTGAGGAATTGCGCAGTTTACGCAACCGCGCTTACGACTTCCAGAACATTGCGCATCCATTCACCGGTGTCCATGTAACGGAAAAAGGTTTAGATATACTCGAGCAATACGTGGCCGATGTCCGTTCCGTGATCGGCTACGAAGTTCCGCTCTGTATTGACCATTTCGGTCATATCGGCATCGAAGACTGCATCAAGCTCGGCCGCCGTATCGATAAGTTCAACCTTGCCTGGATGGAAGACATGATTCCATGGCAGTACACGGATCAATACGTGCGATTGGCCAACTCGGTGTCCACTCCGGTCTGTACGGGCGAAGACATTTATTTGAAAGAAAATTTCAAAGCGCTTCTCGAGTCCGGCGGCGTTTCCATCATTCACCCGGACGTATTGACGACTGGCGGCATTCTGGAAACGAAAAAAATCGGTGATATGGCTCAAGAATACGGCGTTGCCATGGCCATCCATATGGCGGAGAGCCCGATCGCTTGCTTGGCGGCCGTTCACGTTGCGGCAGCAACGGAAAACTTCCTTGCGCTCGAGTTCCACTCCGTGGAAGTTCCGTGGTGGGATGATATCATCATTGCTCCGAAGCTTCCGAAGCCGCTCTTGCAAAACGGTTTCATCCATGTTCCAGACGCACCGGGCCTCGGAATCGAAGAGCTCAACGACGAGGTTATCGCAGAACACTTGCATCCGCAAGTTCCAGGCATGTGGGAATCCACCGATGAATGGAACAACTATGTGGGCAACGACCGTCTCTGGAGTTAATAAAGCAGGACCGCCAGTTTATTCTGGCGGTCCTTTTATTGTGCGCCCGGCATCGGCCATCCATCTATAGGTAGTTATTAACTTATACCCATTGGCCCCTTGTAGAACCGAAGCGTAATCCTCCGTATTTATCGAGAAGGATTACCGTAGCGAGATCTTTTTTGTACCGTTCCGAAATAATTAGAGTTTGCATGGAATAATTGGAGTTTACAATGCGGGGAGATGTTTTTTCAGGCTAACTGAATAATCCTATGGAACAAGGGGTAACCCCTTAGCAGTTTTACCGCTAGTTGGTTACCCCTCTTCTGTTTGCAAAAGCTTATTTTTTCTCCAAAAACGCGTTAAATTGCTTTTGTTTCTCGGCGATGACTTTATCCAAACCTGCGGCTTTCAGCGCATTGTTATATTCAGGCAACATTTTGTCAATGTCGACGGATCCGGTCTCAATCGCTCTCTGATATTGACGGATCACGTTCGCCATCGCGCCGACTTCCGCTTTCACAGGCTCGCTGTCGAATACGAAGCCCAGAGCCGGAGAAGGCTTGGCACCCTCATTAAACTCAAGGAACTTATTCCACTTTTCCGGATCCTCCGTATCCCATACATAATTCAGGAATTGATTGCCGAACATCCAAGCCGAACCCGGGTTATAGTCTTTCGTCTTCTCGGTTGCGGAGATCGTTTCCCCATTCCGTGTGTGGTGAACGCCTTCAATGCCGAAATTCAGCATATTGTTCATTTCTTTGTCCGTATGCAGCAGGTTAATGAACATCATCACGCGTTCCGGATCCTTAGATGTCGAAGAAATACCGAGCATCGAACCGGTCGTTTCCGACGTGGCGACCGTTTTTTCCGTCATGATGATTTGCGCCAATTTTCCATTCAGATTAGCAGCACTCGCAACCTCGGCATCTTTACCCGGCTTGAGCGGCTCAACCTGGGAGAATACATTGCCGGCCTTCCAAGCGTCCGCGCCGGACAATTGCGTCGTTGCCGCATCACTGTTGATATATCCTTTGAGGAAGTAATCGCGGGCAATCTTTAAGTAATCGATGTAACGCTTCATCTCGTGTACCGGCATGACGGTCGTATCGTTTTGATCTTTCAGGATGGTGCCTGGAACCGTGCCGTCACCCAGGGAATCATAGTTGCCTAATTGACCGTTGAATACTCCGCCGCTTGCCCAGAGCGGAATAATATCCGGGCGTTTCTCTTTCAACACTTTATAGATGGCGTCAAGATCTTCGGGCGTTTTGACGGTGCTCATATCAAGCCCGAGTTCTTCTGCGATATCTTTCCGGTAAATGATTCCGCCGGCAAACGCCAGCTCTTTATTCGTCGGCACTCCGTAGTTTTTCCCGTTGATTTTGGCTCCTTCCAGGAATACCGGGTCAAGAGATGACAGGATGCCTTGTCCATTTTTTGTGAGCAGGTCTCCGAGCTCAATGAACGCTCCTTTTGCCACGTTCTTGGCGTGACCGTTCCATTGTGCGGTGAAGATGATGTCAACCGGCTCGCGTGAAGCGATCATCAGGTTGATTTTATCATCCCAGGCGCCCCATTCGATCGGTTGCAGGTCGACAGTCGCGTTAATTTTGGCGGTTAACAGCTTGTTTAAAGCTTCTTCCACCAATTTCTCGTCCTTTTGCGGTGAACCCGGGTACACGAGCTTTATCTGGTAAGGCTTCAGCTTGCTTGCCGTACTGTCTGCCGGTTCCTGCTCATTGTCGGCCGTAGTCGAACCTAAGTTCTCACCTCCGTTGGCGCCGGAGCATGCCGATAATAGCAGTCCAAGGACCATCATCAGAATGATAGCAATGGATCTTCTTTGCAATTGATGCATAAATGAATGACCTCCCTTAAAAGAATAGTTATATGCCAATCACCCTTTAACGGCACCGACAGTTAATCCTTTAATGAAATATTTCTGAAAGAACGGATAAGCGAAAATAATCGGACCGATTCCGACAGTAACCATCGCCATACGGACCGTCTCGCTCGGGAACGTTACATGCCCGCCTGCAGCGTTAATGGCAGCCGCAGCCGTACTGTTGTTAGCCAGGTAGGATATATTCTGCATGGTCTTATACATCAAATATTGGATCGAGACGTTCTCATCACCGCTAATAAAGACCAAACTCAAAAACCAGTCATTCCAATATGTAAGAGTCTGGAACAATGCGACGGTGGCTAATACCGGTAACGAAAGCGGAAGAACGATTTGAAAGAAAATCCGGAGTTCACCCGCTCCGTCGATTTTGGCCGATTCCAAAACGGCCGCCGGAATCGTGGTTTGGAAAAACGTACGAATAATCAAAACGAAGAAAGCAGATATAAGGAGGGGCAAGATGAGCGCTACAATCGTGTCTTTGAGACCAAGCATTTGGACATAAACCAAATACCACGGAACAAGCCCGCCTGAGAATAGCATGGTAAAGAATACAAAGAAAGTGAAGAACTTGGCGTGAGGGAAATCGTTCCTTGATATCGGATATGCGAAAAGCGCCATAATGATCAAGCTGAGCAGCGTACCGACAACGGTGACGAACATCGATATCCCGTAGGACCTGGCGATCTGATTAAAGTCCTCGAAGAGGAACCGGTACGCCGTCAAATCGAAATGAGCCGGAATAAACTTATACCCTTCGCGAAGGACGTCCTCTTCATTGGAAAACGACACCATCATAATCAAGAGCAGCGGAATGATGCATAGAAGCGAATAGCAAATAAAGAAAACATGGATTCCCATAGCAGCCGCTAACGGCAGCCGGTTTTTCGGATTCGATCCGGACGGCAAATGATCGGCAACTGCTTCCACCGGCATCCCTCCTTAAGCAATGTGTTCACTAAAATAAAGCGTTCTCACGATTTAATCGGCGGACTATCCAGTTTGAAAAGAATACCAGCGAGAACCCGACGACCGATTGCAGCAGCCCTGCCGCGGAAGACAATCCGATGTCGCCAACCGTCAGGAATGTACGATAAACATACGTATCGATAACGTTGGTCACCGGGAACAATACCCCGGACTCTCTCGGGACCTGAAAGAACAATCCGAAATCGGCGTTGAAGATACGTCCGATCTGCAGCAGCGTCATGATCGTAATGACAGGCATGATGAGCGGAATGGTAATGCTGATCATTTGCTGCCATTTGCTGGCGCCGTCAATCGTGGCGGCTTCGTAATATTCATCGTCGATCCCGATGATGGCCGCCATATAGATAACCATAAAGTAGCCCATCCCTTTCCATGTGTTTACAATCGGCAGGATATAGGGCCACACTTCTTTCGTGAAGTACCACTGGAGCGGTTCCATGCCGAGCGCAGGCAGCACCGTTGAGTTCATATAGCCGTGTTCATCGCTCAAAAAACCGAACACGAGATAGCTGATGACGACCATCGATAGAAAATACGGCAGGAACATCACCGTTTGGTGGAACTTGGCTAGAAAGCGGTTTTTCATTTCATTCAGCATGATGGCGAAAGCAAGCGGGAAAAGCAAATTCAAAACGATGAAAAATGAATTATAAAGCAAAGTATTCCGGGTAATTATCCAGGCGTCCGACGTCTTGAACAAATATTCGAAGTTGTTCAGTCCCACCCACGGACTTCCCAGAATCCCGTCCGTGTAATTAATGTTCTTGAATGCAATAAGGATACCGAACATCGGAATATAATTGTTCAGCAGCAGCAGCAGCATACCGGGGAGCATCATGATGTAAAACATCCAATATTTCTGTATGGTACTAAGTAATGCGAACCTAAGCACTCTCGATTGCCGGATATTCTTGGTTTTTATAACCGCGTTCGACATATCGTACGCCATCCTATTCCTCCCACTATAAAGTAATGTTTTCTCCTGTTTTCTCGCTCTTTCTTAGATTTTCAACTTTGACAGTTTGAGAGTACTGGTAGAGAATGTAGTCCGTAGCCCAATTTCCTGTAAGAGCGTGTGCGGGAACAGAGCTTAGGATCGTTGTCTCCAAAACTGTGGATAATTGCATATAATCGCACAGTGGATCTCCACAATTGCCCTTGGGGTTTACCCTCCCATGTCACGCTGGGTCTATGCCCTTACATTCCTTCGTTCTACCTCTCAAGGGGTGGATGCCGGTTCTTGCTCCTTTACGGGGTCGTTGCCCTTATGGAATGTAGTTCTTCGGCTTCTCCGGTGCTTCGATTGTCAAGTTGTACACCTGTGAATAATACGAGATTGCAGGTTGTTGCTTTGATGAACTTAAGCTGCCATTTGTTGCATCTGGGCTTGCCGAATAGGACCTAATACATCGTTAGCGTTATACGCTCGTTGCTTTGTCCCCAGCGTATGCAGGACGCGTATTAACTTTCCACATAAAGCGATAATCGATTGCTTCTTCTTAAGCGGGTTCTGGCTTCGTGTGGTGTAGTGTTTATGAAGCGCCTTGAACGCTTCATTTTTGGCCACCATCGGCAGTACTGCTCGGAACAGTAAGGCTCTTAGACGTGATCGTCCTCGCTTGGTGATCCCAGTCTTTCCTTTGCGTGTACCTGAACTGTTCTCTTTGAGATTCAGACCGGCTAGACGAATAATCTGTTGTCCATGGTCGTATTTGTTCAAATCGCCAACCTCCGCCAAAAATCCGGCAACCGTGATGGCGCCAACACCGGGGATGGTTAGCATTTCTGCCGCCCCTGGTATATTCTCAAGGATTTGCATAACCTTCTCCATCGTTGTCTCAAGCTGCTTGGTGAATAGGTCGTACTGTTCAAGCAGAGCAGATAATTCCATTCGCGCTGCCGTTAATCCTTCGGTCAGTCCAATCGAGGTGGCTGCTGCGGCACATAGCTTCTCTGCACGCTTAATACCCACGCCTCGCTTTACTTCCGTTTTCCAATGGGCGAGGATGCCTCTGGTGCCTGTTGATTGGATCTCTCCAGGCGTAGGGAACTGCCGCATCGTCATGAGCGATGCTTTACCTTCCCATTTTTTAAAGACACTTGCATACTCGGGGAAGTAGCGGTCAAACCAATTGCTAATTCTGCCCTTTACTTGGTTAAGATTGACTGAAGCCTTTTCTCGGAAGTTCATATAGATACGTAAATCTGCGTATTCTTTCGTTGGCAGATTAGGCTCCGAATACTTTCCGTTACGGATTAAGTCGGCAATGACTTTAGCATCCTTGTAGTCGCTCTTTGTCGGTGAATTGTCCTCAAGTTCCTTGCTCTTGCTGACATGATGCGGGTTCACCACGACGATCTTGATACCTTGATTCTCAAGGAATGCCGCTAACGGAAACCAGTAGTGCCCGGTAGGCTCAATACCAAAAACGATTTCTGTTTTGCCATGAGCCTGCTTCAGCTCCGTCATCCACGTTGCCAACTTCGTTAGCCCTTCCTGATCATTGTGAAAGACACAATCTTTGCCTAGCTCAATGCCGCGGAAATCCACCGCACGAGCCACATGAATCTTCTTGGCAATGTCTGCTCCAACAACTAACGTTGTATCCGAAATTCGCGTAATACGTTGATTCTGTTTTTCTTTCAGCTTATACTTCATCCTGAGTGCCTCTTTTCGTATGTGGGTTTTGTTCTTGTCCGGAACAACGATTCCCAGTATACAAGAGGCGCTTTTTTCTTTCAAAGCTCAAATTACTTCATTACAGGAATTGCTCCTTCTTGTCGTTATTGTTCAATACTTGTCTTGCTTTCATTGTAAAACAAACGGCGCCCTGCTTCTATCGGCGCCGTTACCAATTTAACGCTCTGGTGACTTTTTTAGAGGATGTCCTGATAAATGTCCTGATATTTTTTGCGATACTCATGCGGCGTCAGTCCCGTCGTTTTTTTGAACAGTTTAGAGAAATGGGAGAAATTGCAATAACCGACCGAAAGCGCAATGTCGCTGATTTTCACATTTGTGTTCGCCAGTTCCTGCTTTGCCTTCGCCATTTTACAATCAATCATATAGTCGGTCAGCGATTTTCCCGTTTCTTTACGGAATAGCCTGGAAAGGTATGCCGGATTCAGATACACATATTCTGCGATTAATTCCCTGTTGAACTCCAGATGAAGGTTAGATTCAATGTATTTCTGCACCTTGACAATCGCTCCCGAAAGCTCCTTACTATGGCATCCGATATATTCGACCGCCTTCCCGACGAATTGGAGCGTCCAGGCCTTGACGGCGGTCAGAGACTTCAAAGTGGTTTCGCCAGTCTTCCATTCCGCACAGGGAAACGCCTCAGAAGGTGACAGCGATTTTCTCTGGAGCAACTGGAACACCATGTTTACAAGCCCGTAGTAATATTGCACCATAAATGTATGATCGATCTGATCACACTGCAGCCCCTCGAACATATCTTCGACTCGCTGCATCAATTCCTGCCGTTTGCCCTGCTCGATCAGAATCGGCCATTCCTGCAAGCTCGGAGCGGTAGAATGTATCTTTTTCGGTTTCTTAAATTCCGAGAGCCGAAATACACTTCCCTTTTTTCGAATATTCAATCTTTCCATGTCCGCCAGCTGCTGCGCTCTTAAATGAAGTCCGGCCACGGTCGCAGGCTCGCCAATGTAACAGGATACAATCCCGTTTAAGTATTGCTCGCTCTTGCAGATAAACTCCAGGCACCTTTCCTCAAGGAGAGATAGTTGTTCCGGTGCCGGGTCATATAACAATGCGTAGATGATTCCGTTCTGATCTTGAATTACGGTCCCGGGTTGAGATTCAAGCAGTATCTCCGCAGCTGCGTTCTTAAGCGCATAAGTCATAATATCCTCATCGCGCGCATTAAACTCCCGCTTCCATTCTTCAACGCTAATAAGAATCTGCCCGATAGGTTTGCCGGCATCAAGCGGAATGCCATATACCGTACACATCGATTCCAATTGATCGGGACGGGTGCTGATTTTCTGGTGCAATACATCTTGCCAAAAACGTTCGACCAAATATGGAAGCTGTTTCTTCCACTGGTCATAATAAACTTCAAAAGTTTTTCGAAAAGACCTTTCTTCCTCCCGATCCTTAACATCATCCAAAGCTTTCTCCACACATTGCTTTAAGCATTCATGGTCAATCGGCTTGAGCAAATAATCGAAGCTGTTCAATTGAATCGCTTGCTGCGCGTATTTGAAGTTCGCATGTGCCGTTAAAAATATCGATTTCGTCTCCGGGGAATGTTCATTCACCCAGTTCAGGAGCAGAATTCCGTTTTCTCTCGGCATATCGATATCGGAAATCATGACGTGAACCGGATGGTTGCGGAAGACCGACTTCGCATCTTCGGCATCATTAGCCGTAAATACGTTTGTGAGCTGCAGCGCCGACCAATCGATTCCATGGATAATTCCGCGTATAGCGATCTCTTCATCGTCAACCACCAAAAGATTGTACATAAATGCCCCCATCATCGTCTGTTTCTATTGAAGCGGAAGCAGCAATTCAACGACCGCTCCGCCTTTCGTCGCATTGGAAAACGAGATTTTGACTTCGCCGCAATAACGCAAGTTCATTCGCTGTATCACGTTCTGGACTCCCAAGCGGCTTGTATCCGCCTGCGGAAGCGGCCCGGCTCCGTTCAATCCGGGCAGAATTCCCTCCGGGAAACCGGTCCCGTTGTCTTCTATAGTAAGAAGCAAATATTTTTTCTCATGTGCAGCAAAGATTGAACCGGCCACCTTGATGCGGAATGTTTGTTTACGGTTCACAAATCCATGGATAACAGCGTTTTCAATAAATGGTTGAACGGAGAGTGCGGGCAACATCAACTCTTTCGATTCCGGAGGAAGATCAAATTCGCAAACTAACTTACTTGGAAAACGCAGTTTCTGAATCTCGATATAATTGGCTACATGTTTCAGCTCCTCCTCCAGACTGATCAAATCCCGGTTTACCCTCATGATGAAACGGAAATAATCCGCCAAATGGAGTGACATTTGCTTCACTGGCTCGTAGTCCTTCAGTACGGCAAAATTATAAATGATATTCAAGCTGTTCATATAGAAATGAGGGTTAATCTGAGCCTGCAATTGCATGAGTTCTATTTTTTGGGCGCGAAGCTGCTCTTCGTACATTCCGATCTTCAACGTTTTAATTTGCTCGGCCATGTTGTTGAACGTCTTGGCTAGAATTACGAGTTCAACCGTCTCATTTGTTTTCAACCTCATATCCAGCATCCCGAGCGATATTTTCTTCATCCCTGCAATTAGCTGCTGAAGCGGTTTAATGACGATTTGCCGGATGAAAAAGAGATACATCGCAAAAATGAGAATAACTCCGAATGCCAAAAAATACGTCGCTTTCTGGAAATAAGGCAGCCCCTTCAGGATGTTGCTCTCCGGAATCCCGATATTAAAGGTTATATCCGCATGTTCACTGGAACGGCTCATGACCATATAGTTTTGTCCACTCGTCTTGTCTGTCACTGTCCTGTATGGCTCGTCCTTGACGAGGAGCTGCTCAAGGGTCATCTGTGGAGGACTGCCCGCAAGAGGCTCGATCAAGCTCTTTCCGTTGTTCTTATATATGCCGCTCTCACCTATGGCGCCGTCGTCCCATTGGATGGAAAGCTGTTCGCGGATATCCGACATTTTGATGATGGCTCCGACATAGAGTCCCTCTGTCACCGGAACAGTCTTGATCGCAAAATGTTCTCCGGGCAGTATGCTGTCTTTCCAAATCAACCATTGATTACGGGATATCAGCTTGTTTTCGGACTTAATGATGTCGGAGATGTTTTTTTGCAGCACTTGCTGCGAGATCCCGTAAGGACCTGACGTGCTTATAATCAAATCACTTTTTTTACTTTCATTAAATAGGAAAATCGTATCGATAAGGTGGTTGTAAAATCCGATATCCCTGTTGATCTCGTTCTGAATTCGCACCTTCGTCAATACATAATTGTCGCTGCCGTACGGGGACGACATCAACAGGCCGACATCCGTATCGAGTGTCGCCATTTTATACAGATAATTGTTAATTTCCTGCAAATTGCGATCTGTTTGGCGGACAAAAATATCCAGTGTATTCCTATAGGTTTCCGAGATTTTCTCGCGCACGACGTTTTTCGCATACCAGTTGCTTACGACCAAGAACGTTATAAGGGGAAGCATTACGGCAAAAAAGCTGATGATCAGTTTCGTTTTTATGGAACGGCTCAGTTAAACATGCCCCCCGTCAGCACGAATGAAAAACGGGAGCCGCCCGACTTCGCCGAAGCCAGGCGGCTCCCGTTTAATAACCGCTAATCTACCCTATTCATTACTTGCTTGCAGCCTTGGCTGCAAGGTCTTGACCCAATTGGTTGATCTTTTCGTAAGCTTGCTCGACCGATTGTTTTCCGTAAACGACATTCTCCATCTCCGCTTCGAAAGCGTCTACCCATTCTGTATAACCTGCAGCTGAGCTAAAGAACGGCAATGCTTTCTCGACGGAGACATCATAAAGTTTCTTGCCGAGCTTATCCTTCGGCTCGAGCGACGCCTCCAGCTCCGCGTAGATGTCAGGATTGATCGGAATACCGCGGGTCAGGCGAAGCACTTGACCGGCCTCTTTATCCGTAATAAACCATCTAACGAAGTCCTTGGCTTCTTGTTTATGCTTGGAGTTTGAACTTACGCTCAAGAAGATCGTAGACTGCGCCCAGCCGCCGCCGTCAGGTCCCGTCGGAGAATTGACGACGTCCACCTTGCCCGGCATCAATGTTTCCATTACGCTTACGGAGCCTGTTGTTTTGCCGGTAGTCATGAGGACGCCGGATGCCATCGGATCCGCCTGCGGGTCGTTCTCCTGGAAAGCTGCAGCCTGCTCGGCCGGAGGAACGATTTTCTCTTTGCGGAATTCGGCATATGTGTTAAAGAACTTCAGGAATAGTTCTTTGTCGAGAGAGAAGGTTTTGCCGCCGTCCGCCATAATATCACCTTTACCGTAGGCAGCTTGGTAGTATTGGTACCCGTCCCACGTAGTGACGTCGCCGATTGGATACTTGCCTTCCGGCAGCTTCTTGCGCGCTTCTCTAGCCCAGTCGAAATATTCGTCCCAAGTCCAATTCTGATGCGGGAGCGGAATGCCGTGTTTCTCAAGCTCCTCTTTGTTGTAAGCTATGCCTCCCGCATTTTGGCTTAGCGGGATGCCGTACAGCTTGCCGTCGATCTTCAGGTTCTCAATAACGTTAGGGTCAACAATGCCGCTCAGATCAATGTCCGACAAGTCTTCGAGTGTGCCATTCCCCACGTATTCTTTAATGTACGCCGCGTCCATTTGCAAAACATCCGTTATAGACTTCGATGCTGCAAGCGTAGGCAATTTACTCCAGTAGCCGTCCCATGCGAGATACTCAGGCGTGAACGTAACTCCCGGATGCTGTTTCGAATACATATCAAGCACTTTCATAGTCGCTTCGTGTCTGGCATCCGGTCCCCACCACATGATGCTAAGTTTTACAGCCTTGCTGCCGCTGTCGCCGGATTTCTCCCCTGCTTCCCCATTTTGTCCCTCCGCTTTTGTTCCCGCTTCCTGATTGCCCCCGCTGCAAGCCGTCACAAGCAACAGCACAGCGACCATCAGTAAAGTTAACCCTTTTGCCAACCATTGACGTTTTGTCATATTCTCTACCCCTTTTGGTTAATGTACTATCCTTTTAAACCGGTTGTGGAAATTCCCTCGACGAAATGCTTCTGCGCAAGAAAAAATACGATGACCGAAGGGGTTATCGAGAGAAGTGACATCGCCAGAAGCTGCCCCCACTGGATTTCAAACTGGTCGATAAACATCCGCAGCGCCAAGCCGACGGTAAATTTCTCGACGGAGCTCAAATACAATACCTGTCCAAAAAAATCATCCCAACTCCATATAAAAGTGAAAATGGCCACCGTAACCAAGGCCGGTTTAATTAAGGGAAATATGATTCGTAAAAAGATCCCATATACGGAGGCGCCATCGATCTTCGCCGCTTCATCCAAATCTCTTGGAATGCCTCTGATAAATTGGACCAGCAGGAATACGAAGAATGCCCCTCCTCCGAAGAAATGCGGAAGGATCAACGGGATATAACTGTCTACAAGACCTAAATTATTGTATAAAATGTATTGCGGAACAATCGTAACCTGCCCTGGAAGCATCATCGTCAACAGGAGTATCGAAAACCAAAAACCTCGAAGCTTAAAGTGCAAGCGGGCAAAACCGTAGGCCACAATCGCGCTGGTCAGCACTCCGCCTAATACGTTCCAAAATTCCATCATCAACGTATTGGCGAAGAAATGACCAAATGAAAACTCGGCTGAGAAATTCCAACCTTTCGAATAATTGCTCCACATAGCCACCTCCGGCCAAATGGTAGGCAACCGCATTTCCTCGGTTTTTTTCAAGGACGCTCCTACCCACCAGATCACCGGATAAAGCATGAGCAGTGAGAAGCATGTTAAAAACAAATGATTGGTGACTTTTGAATAACCGCGGTGGAGAGTATTCATTTTTTCCCTCCATCCGTCTCGTAGAATACCCAATAACGGGACACCAAGAAGTTAATGGCGGTCAGGCTGGCGACGATCGCAAGCAGAATCCATGCCAACGCGGATGCGTATCCCATCTGATAGTGCTTGAACGCCTTTTCATAAAGGAACAAAGCGTACATGTACGTTGAGTGAATCGGTCCGCCCTTCGTAATAATAAACGCCGAGGTGAACGTTTGGAACGAGCCGATCACGCCGAGTACAAGATTGAAGAACACAACAGGGGACAGCATCGGAAGCGTGATATTTAAGAACTTCCTAAATTTCCCTGCTCCGTCCACAGAGGCTGACTCGTACAATTCCTGCGGAATTTGCTTTAATCCCGCCAGGAAAATAACCATGGTCGAGCCGAACTGCCACGCGTTCAAGAGGACTAGCGTACCAAGCGCTGTACTAGGATTGGTAATCCAGCCCACGCCTTGAATTCCGAACCAGGCAAGCACTTGGTTGATGTAGCCGTTCAAGTCGAACATATTTCTCCAAAGAACGGAAACGGCAATGCTTCCCCCGATTAAGGACGGAAAATAGATAGCCGTTCGATACAGGCTCATGCCCTTCAAACTTTTATTAAGCAGCATGGCTACCATCAAAGAGAAAAACAGCTTCAACGGAACGGATAACAGAACGAAACTGAATGTGACTGCGAGCGACTTGCCAAACAGAGGGTCCTTCGTAAAAATTTTCGTGTAGTTCTCGACGCCTACCCATACCGGATCCGCCAAGAGCGGATAATCCGTGAAAGAGAGATAGAACGACTGCGTGACCGGCCAAACCGTCAGCAGCAAAAACCCGATCAACCACGGCGAAATAAAAACGTAGCCGGCTAAATTGTTTTCATACGAGTTTACCTTTTTCTTCCGAGACAACCGTGTCAACAACGAAGTCTTGCTTACTACGACTTTGTTTACCCCAATGCCATCACCCCTCATATCTGTTGTGGATTCATTATATTAGAAACCGCTTTCATCTGGACAGGCGACGATTTTACGAAATTGTTTGTTTTTTTTAGTGATCAAAAAAACGGGTATACCGACATATTAGCCGATATTATCCCCTCATGGCAGACAGGTAAAGAGTTCATGATTTAGATTTATAAAAAAAGGACCGCCCTCGGTCCATTGACCGTAAGGCAGTCCTCAATCCTTGCATTAAAATAATAGAATCGAATAAAAGCGCGGCTAGGATTCCGCAATAACGCCCTTCTTCAAAATCAAGTTGGCATACAACGCGCCTTCGCCGGTTGCGATTACGGCATAAGCCTGCTTCGCCCGCTCGTAAAAGGCGAAGCGATCGACCTGTTCGAATGGCTCGGCAAGTCCTGTCCGCTCAGCTATAATGGAACGGTATTCCTCCCAAATCGGCGTTTGTACCGTGTCGCCGGGAACGACCTGCATGAGCGCAGCCGGTTTAGCCACGTATTGATCCAGCGGGAACAGCCGCAGAATCGCGTCAAGCAGCTCCGGAATATCGTGTCCATCGGTACGAATTAATCGCTGTGCGTGACTCGCCGCCGGAAAATTGCCGTCTGCCAGCACAATTTCATCGCTATGTCCCATCTCGCTGAGCACTTTGAGCAGCTCAGGAGAAATAAGCTTAGAAACCCCTATTAACATATAGACCTCTTCCTTTCACATGACCAGCGTCGATAATCTACTTAATAGAACTTAGCCCGGCGAAGGTTTTATAAGCAACTTCCCACTCATCCGATTGTACAGAAGCATACGTATCCACTGGAAAAGATAAGGCTGACAACTGTCGAGCGGCCTGCAAATCCATGCATTGTCCCAAAGCGACAAGCTGCATCAACATGTTGCCGATTGCACTTGCTTCAACGGGCCCCGTCCAAACCGGCCGGCCTAACGCATTAGCTGTAAATTGGCATAACAGCTCATTTTGTATGCCTCCGCCAACCATATGCAAACCGCTGTACGCAACACCGGTCAAAGCCTCCATTTGCTCGAGTGCCTGACGGTACCTCAGCGCCAAGCTTTCCAGGACGCAGCGCGTTACTTCGCCCATCGACTCGGGAACCGGCTGCGATGTTTCGCGGCAATAGGATTGAATCCGGCTGACCATGCCGGACGGCGCATAGAACGACGAAGCGTCAGGCTGAATAAAGCTTCGGAACGGCTTGACGTTCTCGGCAAGCTTTACAAGCTCGGCAAAAGAAACCGCAGCTCCCTGCTCATCCCACTCGCGTTTGCATTCCTGCAATATCCAAAGCCCCATAATATTCTTTAGCAGCTGGTACGTACCGCCCACTCCGCCTTCATTGGAGAAATCCAGCGCCATCGCCTCCGGCGTGACGATCGGCTGCTCAAGCTCCGTTCCGAGCAGCGACCAGGTTCCGCAGACGAGATAAGCGAATGGGGCTCCCGCTGCCGCCGGAACAGCGGCTATTGCTGATTCGGTATCATGCGTCCCTACAGCGACCGCTTCGATCGGCGGAACGTCCAGCTCGGCACACACCTCCGGCGTTAACGGACCGATTCGAGTGCCGGGATGAATCGGCTCGATGAACAGCCGGCTCGGAATGCCAAGCCGCTCCATTAGCGCCGTATTCCATGCTTGCTCCTCCGGATGGAACAACTGCGTAGTCGTCGCCATTGTGAATTCGCATACCTTCTCCCCTGTCAGAAAGTAGGCAAGCAAATCCGGCGTAAGCAGCAAGGTGCTTGCCGCTGCGAGCTTCGGCGATTCCGCTTTCCGCATCGCATACAGCTGGTTTATCGTATTGAAAGGCATAAACTGCAGACCGCCTTGCTCGTACAAGCATGACTTGCCGATTAGCTCGCCCAGCTCTTCCACAATTCCATCCGTTTGCGGATCGCGGTAATGATAAGGGTTGCCAAGCAGCTCGCCGTTCGCATCGAGCAGCCCAAAGTCCACGCCCCAAGTATCGATCCCGAACGTTTGCGGCTCATACCCTTCCTGGAATGCTTTGCGGATCGCATTCTTTAACTCCTGCAGCAAACGGAGTATGTCCCAGTGCAAATGTCCGCCAACTGCAATCGGCTGATTCGGAAACCGGTGAATTTCCGTCACCTGCAGCTTAGCCTGTCCATTCATCGCATCTCCGGTAAGCTCGCCGATTAAAGCTCTTCCGCTGCTGGCGCCGAGATCAAAAGCGAGTACGGTAGCAAGCTTCGTCATTCTGTAAGCCTCCCAAAAAAGTAGTCCGGACATGAGTGCTGCATTATTTCATCTTTTGCAGCAATTCAATACGGTAAGCCTCGCTCTCCAGCGATGCGATTTCTTCGAATTCATCCTTCGTGAGCACCTTTGGCTCGCGGATCGCCTTAGCGATCAAGAAAATTTTCGTGCTTTCTTCCACAACTTCGGTCCGGTAATAAGCTTCGCGCAAATTGCGGCCTGAAGTGACCAGCCCGTGGTTGCCGAGCAATACGGAGCTGGCTTCGTTCACCTTCTCCACGTACGCATCCGCCAGCTTATCCGTCGTTGGCAGCACATAAGGCACGTATACCGTTTTCCCTACTAACGCCGCCTGGTCAGGGAACATGATCGGCAGCTCTTGCTCGACGAGCGTAAATGCAATGCAGTAAGGCGGATGTGTATGAACGATTGCCCCGATATCCGGATTGGCCCGGTAAGCATACAGGTGCATCAACACCTCCGAGGATGGACGCAGGCCGATATCCGTAATTTCTCCCGACTCGATATCGACCTCCACCCATTGATGCGGCTCGATTTCATCCAAGGCGAAGCCGCTTGGCGAAAGATACATTTTCCCTTCGAATTTTGCGCTTATGTTGCCGCCCGGCCCGACAACCAATTTGTTCGCAACCGTCTTGCGGGCATATTTGCAAAGCTCGTTTCGAATGTCCGTGCTGCTCATCGTAATACCTCCGATTTATTTATAGATAGGGCCAAAATTTTGGCATGCGCGGTAATCAGCGCCTTCTGAGTTAGCCGTTCCGAACAAGCCCCATGCCCGTGGACGGAAAACGCGCTCCTCCGGAACGTTATGCATGTTAACCGGAATACGCAGCATCGAAGCAAGCGTAATCAAGTCGCCGCCAATATGCCCATAGCTGATCGAGCCGTGGTTTGCTCCCCAGTTATCCATAACCTCGTATACGGAGCGGAATGCGCCCTCGCCCGTTATGGATGGCGCGAACCAGGTGGTTGGCCAGGTCGAATCCGTGCGTTTGTCAAGCGTATCGTGAACGTCCGCCGGCAAATCAACCGAGTAGCCTTCGGCAATTTGCAGGACGGGACCGATTCCCTTCACCAGGTTAATGCGCGACATCGTCATCGGCATGCCGCCGCGCGTCAAGTAATCCGAGGAGTAGCCGCCGCCGCGGAAATATTCAACCGAAGCCGGGCGCCATGAGGTGGCATCCAAGCATTTTTGAGCTTCCTCTTCTGTAATTTCCCAGAACGGCTTCATCGCCGGTTGGCCGTCCTTCGTTTGCTCGCCGGTTCCATCAAGCGTAGCCGGCCCCGAGTTAATGAGATGCAGCAAGCCGTTCTCTGCCGCGCCCGTCAGCTTATGTCCGGTCACGCGCTCTACCGATTCCGGGCTCCAATACGTCCGGACGTCCGCGAAAATTTGAGCCGTATTCGTCAGCAGATAACCGAACAGCATAACGGCCCCGTTCAAGCTGTCATTTTCCGTTGCTACGATATAAGGCGCGCGGATGCCGTTCCAGTCGAACGAGGAATTAAGCATCGCCTCCATAAAATCCCCGTTTGGAAAATGGTCCGTCCATTGCCTTTGGCCTTGGAAGCCGGATACGATCGCGTTATGACCAAGCGCTTCCTCGCCGAAGCCGAGCTCGGCAAGCTTTGAATTGCCGACCATAAGGTCGCGCGCGATTTGGGTCATTTGGATAACCGTTTCCCAGTCCCTGTCCTTACGCTCTCTTGTCGTTTGAATGCCGGCCGGATTGTTGTCAGAACCTTCCGCGCAGTTTTCCTTGACCCATGCAAGCGCTTGCTCATACTCCGCAGTGTCATAAATTTTCTCGTCCATGCGGCGTACGAATTCCGTCATGTCGATATACTCGGTGCGCATACCCAAATACTCTTGGAAAAAAGCGTCGTTCACAATCGAACCGGCAATACCCATCGACACCGAGCCCATTGACAAATAGGATTTCCCCTTCATGTATGCGACTGCAAGAGCGGCTCTGGCGAACCCGACCAGCTTATCCTTCACGTCGAAAGGAATCGTCGTATCTCCGGCATCTTGTACGTGCTCGCCGTATATGCCGAACGCCGGAAGCCCTTTTTGCGCATAACCCGAAAGAACGGCAGCCAAGTAAACAGCCCCTGGACGCTCGGTTCCGTTGAAGCCCCAAACCGCTTTCGGAATGGAGGGATCCATGTCCATCGTCTCCGTGCCATAACACCAGCAAGGCGTTACCGTTATCGAAACCCCGACTCCCGATTTAGCAAATTTATCCGCACAAGCCGCCGCCTCGGCCACTCCCCCGATACAGCTGTCCGCAATCACGCACTCTACCGGCTCTCCATTCGGATAACGCAAATGCTCCGCCAATAGCTTTGCCGTTGCAATCGCCATATTCATCGTTTGCTCCTCTAACGACTCGCGAACCCCTTTCCGCCTGCCGTCAATCGTTGGACGAATGCCAATCTTAGGAAAGCCCGCTTGAAAACGCATGTTTTTATCCATCATGAAAAAATACCTCCATTTGTTTAAGTAATGTTACCGATAACCTAAAAATAACAAGGATAAAGCTTGCTGTCAACGCTTACTTTTTTGTATGATAGAATCTATGATTCATCCAATAAGGGGACAGAACGATGGTAACAATATATGACATAGCGGCCAAAGCAAGCGTATCCGCAATGACCGTCTCCAGAGTTATCAATAACACTGGCAAAATCAGCGAGAAAACAAGAGCAAAGGTAAAGCGCGTCATGGAGGAACTGAACTACGTACCGAACCAAACGGCGCGGAGCCTCGTCCTTCAGCAGACTAAGCTGCTATTCCTGCTCATCACCGATATCATGAATCCGTTCTACACGACGCTTGCGCGCGGCGCGGAGGATGCGGCCAAAAAATCCGGGTACCGGCTACTGTTCGGCAATAGCGACGAGAGCCTTGAGAAGGAATCGGATTATGTGACAACGATATTGATAGCACGCGTTGACGGCGTTCTGGTCGCTCCAGCCGGCGATCCGTCATTGCCGCACATGGAATCGCTGCGCATGCACAACGTGCCATTCGTATTGCTTGACCGCGAAGTGCCCGGTATCGAATGCGACATCGTGCTCGGCGACAGCAAGGAAGGCGCCCGGATGCTGGTCGAGCATCTGGTCTCCCAAGGTCACCGCCGCATTGCGATGGTGAACGGTTCTCCTTCAATTTCAAGCGCCCGATTGAGGCTGCAGGGCTATCAAGATGGGCTGAAGCTGAATGATTTATCATATAATGATCGCTATGTGTACGAAACGAGCTTCGGTCCGTTAAACGATCTGTCGGAAATGGAGCAGTGGATTGATCGGATGGATCCGCCTCCTACCGCTATTGTTGCGGGGAATAACGTGCTCGCGGTTGAAGTGATGAGGCTGCTTCGCGGACGCGGAATAAGCGTGCCCGACGACATGTCTATCGTTTGCTTTGACGATTTGGGGCCTTACTCGGAAATCGAGCCGTTCCTTACCGTTGCAGCGCAGCAGGCCTATCAGTTCGGCTACATGGGTATGAAGATGCTCATCGAACGCATTCAGGAACGTGAAACAACGCTGCCGTGGAAAAAAATCGTTTTACCCGCTGACTTGATTATTCGCAGATCGGTGAAGGAGATCACTCAGCCTTAAATGATCTTGCTTCTTGCTCGAAAAAAAGTGCCTAGAGGCTATCCTCTAGGCACTTTTTTGAATTCATCTCTAACTAATTCTAGCTCCTTCAAAACGTGTATTTACTCCGCTTTGAATGATGACGT
This sequence comes from Paenibacillus alkaliterrae, assembly GCF_021532375.1. Taxonomy (GTDB): domain Bacteria; phylum Bacillota; class Bacilli; order Paenibacillales; family Paenibacillaceae; genus Pristimantibacillus; species Pristimantibacillus alkaliterrae. Next base: position 630 of record NZ_JAKGAP010000018.1, on the reverse strand, counting down.
TTTTATCAAAAACCGTCGCAAATACCTCTACTCTATCTCGAGCTCTTAATTGTACGATACCACCGGCATCAATAATGCCGCTTACATTATTAAAATCTTCCTGGTCTGAAATTCTCGGTACACCATTTACTCTTATCTCTAAATCTAGCGTGAATGACGTAACCGTAATGGTCTCAAAAAAAACGCTCGCAAAAAGGGCATAAACACCGTTTTGTCTTGGACGAAATGTCGAGTTAGCCGAATTATATTCATTGTTTAGATCCAATTCTTCAACCTGATATAAAACTTTGGCAGTCGTTCTATCATGAAGTTGTTGATCGATACCGGAGACTGCTCTGAATGCGGAATTACGTTTTTTGACCGGCTTGCATACACGCTTCTTGCAAACCGTCTCCTTGCAGACACGCTTCTTGCTGACAATCTCTTTGCAGACTCTCTTCCTGCAGACGCGCTTTTCCACCCCTATTCTTTTAATAGCCATTCATTTTCCCCCTTATTGTCCTATTTTTATTGCTATAAACCGGTTTACTTGTTCTAGGAGTCTGTCCGACGGATAGAGTTTTTGAGTTACCTACTGCAGGATGACCATTGTGGTTGCCAGTTTGTGTAATATTTTGAGTCAATGGATCG
>NZ_JAKGAP010000168.1 GCF_021532375.1 Paenibacillus alkaliterrae | reverse complement strand
CTCACTTAGCACGGTTCTGCGAATCAATTGACTGGCATGCTCAGCTGACTCTTCCTCCCAAATCTCCCAACCGACAATTTTGCGACTATACAAATCCAGCACGAGATAAAGGTAGAAGAACAAGCCTTTAACCGGCCCTGGCAGCCACGTAATATCCCACATCCAGACTTGGTTAGGTGCGGTTGCTCGGTGACTGGTCAGCGGTTTCGCGGTTCGCTTCTTGCTCCGTCCACGATGCTGCTGCTGTTTATGCTTATGCATCACGCGATAAAAGCTCGATTCCGATGCGATATACGTTCCCTCATCGGCTAGCGCAGGGACAATTTGACTGGGAGGCAAACTTTGAAATTCCGGTTGATGAATGACGTCGAGTATCTGTTGCTCTTCATCCTCACTGAGCTTGTGGGCAGGCTTCGGACGTTTCGCATGCGGTCGCCCATCTTCACGTACACCATTCTGGCGCCATCGCTGTAAGGTTCTTTGCGTCAGCCCTAGTTCTTTACAGGCAAGTCGCTCTCTTGCCCCGGCATCAATCGCTTCTTGAATCAGTGATACGGCTAGCTGACGATCTGAGGCACTGATCATTCGTCCTCTTGGTCCCCCCAGATCGCTTGGGCCTTTTTTCTCAGCACCAATAAGGCAGCCGTTTCTGCGAGTGCTGCTTCTTTCCGCCGCAGCTCACGACTTAACGCTTTGTTCTCTTGCTCCTTTGCGCGGAGATCCTTTTGGAGCTTACTCGCTTGCTCAGCGATCCCGCCGTTGGCTTGCATACAAGCATCACGCCAAGCCTCTACCTGTTCGACGAACAACCCTTTAGTGCGGCAATATTCCGACAACTCAATCTCACTTAACGTAGCTGTTTCTACAACAATGGCGAACTTTTCACGCGTGCTCCATCGTTCTGTAGGTTGTCCACTGTTACCGCTGGGGGTGATTGCTCCATTCGACTTAGCTGCTTTTTTCCACTTATATAACGTCGTTTCCGATATGCCGTTCTCACGAGCGATCTGACTAACGGATTCATTATTCGGCGGCAACATTCGTTGCACAATACTCTGTTTCAATTTCTTGTTCACTGGCTTCATAATCTCTCACCTCGTCATCGTTATCCTCACTATACTTTGATTTGTGGGGTA
>NZ_JAKGAP010000167.1 GCF_021532375.1 Paenibacillus alkaliterrae | reverse complement strand
CTATATATTCGGCAAAAATGATTTACATCTGAACGCATAACCGATCAACCGTAACTTCTGGGGTCTTATTGATCTCATTGACAAAGCCTTGAACAGCTTTGCGGATTTTTTGGACCGAATCGAAGAATACATTATTGATAACGGATGATTTCATCCAACCCCAAAGTTCCTCAATCAGATTGAGATCGGGACTGTAAGGTGGAAGATAAACGAGCGTGAGTACTTCCTTGTTTTTCTCAAGAAAAGGTTGAATGAGCTCAGCATGGTGGATCCTGGCGTTGTCTAAGATCATTACGATCTTCTGCTTTGGATATTTCACAAGCACCTTTTCCAGAAAGTTTAAGAACTCTTTGGCTGTATACTGCTCTTCTTGTACGCAAAAGACTTCGCCTGTTTCATAATCCAGCGTACCGATCAGTTTGGCACCCCAATGCTTTCCGAATGTTGGAATGATCTTTTGTTGCCCTTTGGGAAACCAAGTCCGTGACAAGGCTTGGTAATCCCGGATCATGGATTCGTCTTCAAATAAAATGCGGTCGATTTTACCGTTCAGGAGTTTTTTTTAATCTCTTCAAACTCCTGCTTGAACGCTTCTTGTTTGACCGGATCGGCTTTGGCAAGCGTGTACGTAGGTGTAGTGAAGCTAAGCTTCAAACGATACAACAGTTCCCGAGCTCCTCGATCGGAATAGCGGATGTCATATTCCTGTTCAATCCATTTACGAACCAGGGGTGAAGTCCAATTCATTTTCGCTGGAAAACCGACATCAGCGGGGGTTTTCTCTGCGACGGTTTTATATACTTGTTGTTCCTGTTCCTCCGTTAACTTTCGCGGACGACCCGTGGAATACCCCATTTTCAAGCCTTCCAAACCATGTTCCCGGTAGATTTTCAGATAGTTGTAAACAGAAGAAAGAGAACGTCCCGTGATTTTGCTAATTTCATCGTGGGGTACGCCGTGCAAAGGCATCAAGATAATTTGATAACGCTCATGCATACGAAGGTCTTTATTCGTTCTCATAGCCGCTTTTATTTCCTGAATTGCGGGGTTATGGGCATCCTCTTGAATCAGCTTTGTTTTTTTCATGTATCGTACCTCCGACCAATGAGTGGTTGAGTATACTATACAATATGGTAGGTTCTGTATCTAGCAATATTTTCCGTAACTTTATTGCCGACTATATA
>NZ_JAKGAP010000166.1 GCF_021532375.1 Paenibacillus alkaliterrae | reverse complement strand
TATTCAGACTCGCTTTCGCTGCGGCTACGGCTTTCCACCTTAACCTTGCACGTAATCGTAACTCGCCGGTTCATTCTACAAAAGGCACGCCATCACCCATTTAACGGGCTCTGACTTCTTGTAAGCGCACGGTTTCAGGTTCTTTTTCACTCCGCTTCCGCGGTGCTTTTCACCTTTCCCTCACGGTACTGCTTCACTATCGGTCACCAGGGAGTATTTAGCCTTGGCAGATGGTCCTGCCGGATTCCGACGGGGTTTCTCGTGTCCCGCCGTACTCAGGATCCGTCTCGGAGAGAATTCACTTTTGGCTACAGGGCTTTTACCTCTTCTAGCGGGCCTTTCCAGACCTCTTCGCCTAATGAACTCCTTTGTAACTCCATGTGAGACGTCCTACAACCCCTGCGCACAAGTGCGCAAGTTTGGGCTAATCCGCGTTCGCTCGCCGCTACTGACGGAATCACTTTTGTTTTCTCTTCCTCGGGGTACTTAGATGTTTCAGTTCCCCCGGTATGCCTCTTGCCGACCTATGTATTCAGTCGGCAGTAACTGTCCATTACGACAGCTGGGTTTCCCCATTCGGAAATCCCCGGATCAATGCCTGCTTACGGCTCCCCGAGGCGGTATCGTTGTTCGCCACGTCCTTCTTCGGCTCCTGGTGCCTAGGCATCCTCCGTGCGCTCTTACTAGCTTAACCATTTGCTCAGGTGATTCGGCTTGCTCGCCGTTTTCATTTTGTTTCTTCCATCTCAATAGACATCAAGCGGTAGAAACAAAACGAAAAGAAGTCGAGACAATCTCGAACACCTTTCGCTTACAAATTGTAAACAGCTTTAAAGGATGTTTCAGCAATTCTTTTCTTTCGTTATCCAGTTTTCAAGGTACAATTGTATTGGTGGAGCCAAGCGGGATCGAACCGCTGACCTCCTGCTTGCAAGGCAGGCGCTCTCCCAGCTGAGCTATGGCCCCATAATGGGTACCGACTTCTCAGAGTCGATAATGGTGGGCCTTAGTGGACTCGAACCACCGACCTCACCCTTATCAGGGGTGCGCTCTAACCAGCTGAGCTAAAGGCCCTTGGGTATTCCGTTTGGACTTCTGCAGAAAGACGATTAGTCTTTCAAAACTGACAACGAGTGAGCAATAAGCCTGCCTGCTTATCCGAACCTCATCGGGTTCGGGTATTTCCTTAGAAAGGAGGTGATC
>NZ_JAKGAP010000165.1 GCF_021532375.1 Paenibacillus alkaliterrae | reverse complement strand
TTAATAAGATAAAGCGTTCCGACGGCGGCACCCGCCTGCCCGCAACGACCGGTATACTACCCGTATTGGACAGTGAAAAAGCAGGCCAGATACAATACCGTCATTAGCGCTAAGGCGATATAGTTCAGCTTCCACCTCTGGGAATTCATTTAAATGACACAAAATCTTCAGTGAAGGTAACGCCACTTCCTTGGGGTTAGCAAACATTTTCTCCCTCACTCCTCCACTTTAAGCAGCGAAGCGATAGAATCTTTCGTTATTGTTTGCTTCATGAACAAGGATGCGGCAAGGAGCAAAAGTAGTACGGCGAACACCGTCACGCCAAAAATTTTAAAATAAAATGCCATTGAATAGGAAACACGGTTAACGAAAAGAAACACCCCGTAGAGACTCGCGCTTATAATTGCTGCTGCTGTAAAGTACGCAAGCACTTCCAGCAGCAAGCAGTTGTATATGCTGTTAGAACGCATCCCTAACGATCTATATATTCCCCAGTGCCTTCTCTGCAGCTGATATTTGCCGTAGACCACGATATAGATACAAGTAATGGACAAAAATATAGCGATATAGAACGTTACATTCCCTAGCCAGGAAAGCAGATCGGATATTCGGGTCGTATCATCAATGACATCCGGTATATATTGGAACATCCCTCCCGGCGTACCGGTCGCCAGTGCAAAGACGCGATCATAAACAACACGGGTATCTTCAAGTGACAGCTGGTTCTCCGTATAGATGCTCAAGTCTTTATAGCCCTTAGTAATGCCATGCTGCAAGGCAAACTGCTCGTCTAGAACAAACGTTATTTCATCTCTTGTAACCGTCAGATTGTTCACCGTTTCTTGGTAGCGCCCATCAACGACTTGAACGATATTGAAGGCCCAGCTCTTCCTCGAATATTCACCGGCGTCATCCAGAACGATCTTGGACAAGGTGAGTGTTTTGCCGAGCAGTTCTTCCTTTTCGCTCGGTTGAATACCCGGACAATAGAGGATGATCGATGGAACGTCCTGCTTTGCTGCGTGCACCGCATCGTCTTTCTTCCATTCTTTCAGGACGTACCTTACATTCGGAAGGATCACATCCTCGCTGTACGCATTTTGCTGGCCGGCGTACTTTTTGATCCAGGATAGAATGGTTGCCGTTGCATCCTCTCGCTTCAGGACCGGCATAACATTCAGCATTGAAGGCTCTTTGTCGATCCATGCAATCCCTTTCACCGCTTGCAACT
>NZ_JAKGAP010000164.1 GCF_021532375.1 Paenibacillus alkaliterrae | reverse complement strand
CCAATGTCAACAGGTTAAGCAATGGACAACCAAAATCTAACGTCGTAACATAATTGACACAACATATCGAATAGTGCACTTGACAAGTCAAATCGGCCCCGATAATCGAAAAGAATACCTCTTTAATGGTATACCTTTCATTTATTGGGATGATCTGCGATGAACGTAACCGAACTGTTAATCAAACGTACTTCTGAACTCATTTATAGTGTATGCTTCAAGGAGGCGTCTCGTAAGAGACCAACGGATTTCACTCGCGACCGAAAGATGCCTTTTGAGGAAGTGATTCTTTTCATGCTACTCTCATTCAAATGTAGTACACAAAGCGCATTGAGGCGTTTTTTTACCGCGCTCTGTAAGCCCGTATTCATGAAACAACAGTCCTTCTCCGAAGCCAGAGCGAAGATCAAGGTCGAGGCCTTCATCCAATTATTCAACCTTACGGTTGAAGTGATGCGCACGAATTGTCGCAGAACCTGGCATGGCTATCGTCTTCTCGCTGTGGACGGAAGTAAAATTGCATTGCCTGCCGATAAGAACTTGCTCAAGCACTTTGGTGGAACGGGAAGACACGCTTCTTCTCCAACAGCACAGGGTTCCATCGCTTATGATGTCCTGAACGATATTGTAATGGATGCGCTTCTGGCTCCCTTATCGACCGACGAGCGCACCTTGGCCAAGCAACATCTGGACAAGTGCAAAGCGATGGATCCGCGCGAGAAGAAACTGTTCGTGTTTGATCGTGGCTACGCTTCGTTCGAGTTGATCGATTCGCTTGTCCAAAACGGGTTTCAGTTTGTCATGCGAGTCCGAGAGAAATTCAACTTGGCCATTGATGCGCAAACTCGTCCGGATGGTTTCGTATGGCTAGAAAAGAACGGCAAGCGCATACGTGTGCGTGTGATCAAATTCAAGCTCGATAGCGGCGAAACGGAAACGCTCATCACTGGGCTCGACAAACGCATGGGAACCCGGGCGTTCAAACAACTCTATTTTTTGCGCTGGCCCGTGGAAACCAAATACGATCTCGTGAAGAATAAACTCCAGATGGAAAATTTCACTTCACGTACGGTTGAAGGGATCGGGCAAGACTTTTATGCGACGCTTTACCTCGCCAATACGGTTGCGGCTACGGCTTTCGATGCGCAAGCCGAAATCGATGAAACGCGCAAGGACAAAGAGAACCAATATGACTACCAAACGAACAGGAATGAGTTGATCGGTATTCTCAAAGATCGGTTTATTCTCGCTGTGATTCAAGAGGATCAAGGCAAGAGTGCTGCTATGATTCAGTGCATCATTGATGAGGTCGCCCGGTCTGTCGTGCCTAAACGCTTGGGACGCTCGATCCCTAGAAATCCTTCACCCAGAAAATCCAAATTCCATCATAATCGCAAGGTGAATTGTTGACCCTAGGCATCGATAGGCCTTAACCTGTTGACATTGA
>NZ_JAKGAP010000163.1 GCF_021532375.1 Paenibacillus alkaliterrae | reverse complement strand
TAATCTGGACCCTATGTCAAGGACACTTAAAAAAAGAGTGGTATTGAACAATTAGGAAACCAATAATAGATGATTCCTGTACTGAACAGGGGTCATCTTTTTTAATCCCCATTGATATCGGTGATTGTTGTAATAGCGGATGTAGCGGTCAACTTCAAGTTTCAGCTCTTGTAAAGAACGGCAACTACGATGATCTACATGGTCCTTCATGTGGCCGAAGAACGATTCTTGAGGGGCATTGTCCCAACAATTTCCGCGTCTGGACATCGACTGGCCTAATCCATTCTTCTTTAATAGCTCCTGGTATTTTGGACTGGTATAATGGCTGCCCTGATCCGAGTGGATAAAAGCATCCTTATGGAGCTTTACACGCTTCTGTTTCTTGAGAGCATCAACGGTATCCGTGGCAATGTCCAATGTGAGCCGATTGGATACGTTGTAAGAGAGGACCTCACCTGTTGAGGCGTCCAATATGGTCGACATATAGGCCATCTCTGAACGGCCGTGCGGGAGATAAGTGATGTCGGTAAGCAATGCTAGACCAGGGATACCCTTCTTAAAATCCCTCTGGAGAGTGTTTGGAAGGGTCCGATGTTCCTGCGTAGCCTTAGCCATGCGCTTGTAGGGATTAGGCTTTCTATGAGGACAAACGATATTAAATTTCTTCATAAGCCTACGGATCTTCTTTAGGTTATAAATGACGCCAAACTCGTTCTCAAGAATCATCTTGATGGAGCGAGAGCCCTTCTTATATCCTCTCCGTTGGAAAGCCTTCTTAATTAAGTCTCCCGCTTTGGCATCGGAAAGAGCCCGCTTTAAGCGGGAATCTGCGGCATGTATGTAGCTGTAATAACCCGAGCGGGAAACGTTAAACAACGAGCAAAGGTAGCCCGTCATACGTCCTAAGCCTTGATCCACGGCGTCCTTAATGAGTTCAAACAACTTAACCTTGCTTAGGTTCATTCCTTTGGCTACCAGCAACCTTTCTTTCGTGTCTAGCTTTTTTAACAGGTCAACCTGAGATTCAAGCAGTTTAATCCTTGCTTCTTGTTTTGCGATGATTTCATCCTGGGATAACTCCCGTCGCAAAGGACGTCCAGAGGCTTCTTTTCGGGAGTCAGCTAGTCCGATAATACCACCTTGTTCGTATGCTTTCTTCCAACGTTCGGCAGATTGTTCTACTCGCTTCATTCCAATGACGGTAACATCAAATCCATGAGCTTCAAAGATCTCTCTTGGGGTTTTGCCTGTCATGTATTGGTCAATAAATAACTGCTTAAATTCATCCGCGTAGGTTATCGCTTTATCACTAACTTTGATTACGTATCTATTCTTTGACAGCTTCTCACGTTCATCTTCCGTAAATCGCTTCTTGCTCAATCTAATCCCCTCCGTTGTTTCTTCAGTATACAAAAAGGTACCCATAGCCTGAACACCTTTTTTTAAAGTGTCCAGTCTATGGGTACCAGTGTA